>CATYSO010000017.1 GCA_958412345.1 uncultured Collinsella sp.
AGAACGCTCCCGCAAACTGCCTCTTGACAACTTATAGGAGCGTCGGTTTTGTTTTTCTCAAATTCGGCATGCTCGGCGATAGCCGATCAAACGTAGTAAACAGGCATAGTTTTTGACAGGCGGCATCGCGCGCATCCTTCGCGAGGGCAAAATGATCCGTTTTCCTCCGTCCCCAAGGGATCAGTTGAGCAGATTGTCGATGGGGTCGGGGTTGGAGTTGGGGAGGTAGCGGATTTCCAGCTCTATGCCGAGCTCTTGCAGCTCTTTGAGGGCGGCAACATCCTCGTCGTCTACGGCAACTGCGGGCGTTGCGGGACGCTTACCCTCCCCTGCCTGCATGTGACCGATACTGATCTTGGTGATAGGCACGCCGCCTTTAACCAGTGCTAGCGCATCGGCGGGCGACGCTACCATGATCAGGATCCATTGGCGCGGCGTTGCAGTATGTATGACGTCAATCGTCCTTTGGACTGAGAAGAACCGTGTCCACACGCCCTCGGGCGCCGCGACCCTCATGGGTGCCCACTTGCGCGAATCCGCCGCAATCCCGTCGTTGACGATCAGGACAAGGTTGGAGCCTACGGCCTCATTCCACTGCTCAATGTCTTGTGCATAGATAAAGCGGTCGTCAATTCGTGTAAGAAGAATCTTGGGTTGAGCCATCGCCGCCCCATTCTGTTCGAGGCCCGTAAGAGCAAGACATCACGTCTCCAATATTAGTGCATTTAAAGTGAGAAAAGCCGTCAGAACACTTGCGCGGATTTGCGATGTCCCGTATCATAGACAGCCGTTGACGCCTCAGTTGCGTCACCACATGGCCGCCAGCGTAGCTCAGTTGGTAGAGCACCGCTCTCGTAAAGCGGGGGTCACCGGTTCGAGCCCGGTCGCTGGCTCCATTGCACAAGATAGCCGCCTTCGGGCGGCTTTTTTGTTGCCGATTTCTCGCGCGCCCGTCAATCCAAGTACCACGCCGTCGGCAACTCCCCTGTTCAAAAACAAAACCCCGCCGACCATGGCTCCCCAAACGGGAAACCACGATCAACGGGGCTCAAGCGCGACCCCCGAGGGATCACGCTTACAACACGAACGGCTCAGCCGAGCGGCGCTACTCCTCCCAGTAGGCGTCGGCAAGCAGCTTAAAGCAAATCTTCTTGACCGGCTGCGCGCCGTCGCCCGGGAACTCGAGCGTGGGCATGTGAGGCTCGCCGGCAACGAACAGAGCAAACTTGTCGTCGGCCAGATCGCCGGCGATCGAGGCGTCGGAATCGACCAAGTCGTAGTCGTCCTTCTCGTCGAACTCCTGGACCAGCGTCAGGCTGCCCGTGGCGACCTTAAAGGCCTCGCGACCCTCAACATCGATCTGCAGGTCGTGATAGCGCTGATGCGTCTCGTAGTGAGCGTCGACCTCGGGACGCGTCGTGGGGGCCATGACGTTCGCAAAGACCTTGTCGCCCAGAATCGGATGGCTGCCGACCTCGAGCTCCGCCGGGTCGTTCTCCTCGAGCCAGTCGATCAGCACGTCGAGGCCCTTGAGCATTCCGCGGTACTCCTCGATATCGCCCAGTGCACCGTAAATCATCTAAATCCCCTCTCGGATCGTTTCCTTGGCGGCTACTCGGCAAACGCACTACCAAAGCTGTTGCCGCCCACATACGTCTCGACCAGGGTAAGGTCGGGACTGAACACGACAAAGTCGGCGTCGCGCCCCAGCATAATGTTACTGCACTTGTCGTCGACATGAGCTAGCAAGCGATGCCGGGGCCGACGCCCAAACTCCTACAGCTCGGTCACGACAACGCCGTTGTAGACCTCGTCCCAACGATCCATGACCAGATGGCCGGTCATGGGATCCATGGCGTTGAGCTTGCCGCAGGTGTTGGCGGTACGCAGCACCGTCTCGTCGTCGGCGCCGGCAGCAATCGCATGTGCGAAGCCGGCAATGGTCGAATCGCCAGAGCCCGTAGCGTTAACGGCGGGGATATCGGGGGTCTTGGCGCGGAACGCGCGGCCGTTATGGAAGCCAACGGAGCCGGCAGCGCCCATGGACACGACGACCCAGGGGATATCGGAGAAGCGGGCATCAGAGGCGAGCGCGGCGCGGAGCTCTTCCACATCGTCGGTGGTAAAGCTCGTGCCCAGAAGGCCGTTGATCTCGGTCAGGTTAGGCTTAACCAGCTCGGGCTTGACCTCAGACTTAAGGGCTGCCTCGAGCGAAGCACCCGAGGTATCGAGTAGCACCTTGGCGCCGGCGTTCTCGGCAATGCCCGTGATCTTGGCGTAGTAGTCCGCCTCGACACCACGGGGCAGCGAACCCGAGATGGTGACGACGTCGGCCTTGCCCGCAAGCTCGGTAAACTTGGCGGTAAAGGCATCGAGCTCTTCGGGGGCAATCGTCGGGCCGCTCTCGAGCAGCTCGGTCTGGTTGCCGGCGTGAAGGATGTTGAGGCAAATACGAGTCTCGCCCTTGATGGGTACAAAATCATTCTTAATGCCGTTGGCGTCCATGAGCTCGGCCATGTAGGCGCCCATGTGGCCGCCGAGCAGACCGGTTGCCACAACGTCGTCGCCCAGCTGGCCCAGCACACGGGCCACGTTGAGGCCCTTGCCGCCGGCGGTCTTTTCGGGCGTCACGCGGTTGACGTCGTCGATAATGAGCTCATCGAGCTGATAGCGCGTATCGACAGACGGGTTCATCGTAACGGTGAGGATCATTTTTAGCTCCTTATCTCGCAGGCTCCTTGTGCCTCGCGATACGAGTCGACAAAACGGAATTACAGAATCTCAATCGTGAACGAGCGAACGACGGTCTCCTTGGGCTTGGCAACAAGGCAGCCACGCTTATGCTCAAGCACGTCGTCCTCATCGGAACAGGTCGAAAGGCCGCCCCAGGGCTCAACTGCCACAAAATCGCCCTCAGGCTTACTCCACACAATGAGATACGGGAAACCCTCAAAGCTCAAGCGAACGCCCTTGTCCTCGCCCCTCTTTGAAAGCGTGACCTGACGGCTCTCGAGCACGTCAAAGATGGTCTCCGCAAAATCGAAGAGCTCATGCGACAGAGGCAGCGTCTTTCCCACCATGGGGTTCTTGGAGCGGTTAGCTACATCAATCAATCCGGTCGAGGGTACGGCGGTGCAAAGCTCCGCAGCCTCGTCTTTCTCGAAGCGCAACTCGTAGTCCGTATAGGCCTCGCCCTCATCGAGCGGGCACCTAAAGCCGGGGTGCCCACCGATAAAGAACGGCATGTCCTCGGTGCCCTCGTTGGTAACCTCATAGGAGACACGCACGGCGGCGTCCTCGAGCGTATAGCGGGCGACAAGTTTAAACGGATACGGATAATCGCTCAGCAGCGCGGCGTTATCCTCCGAAGCCAGGCACATCGCCAACTCGTTCTCGCCTTGGCTCAGCAGCTTCCACTCCTGCTTGCGCGCAAACCCGTGACGGGCGAGCTTCACATGATGCCCGGCAAACGTCATGGCGCTGTTGTCGCGCAAGCCTCCGCAAATCGGGAAGCAAATCGGTGCCTGGCCGGACCACACGGCGGGATCGCCCTGCCACAGATACTCGCGACCTCCAGCCTCGATCGAGGTAAACGAACCGCCAGCCGTGGAAACCTTAATAGAAATCGAATCGTTGGAGAGAGCGTATTCCATTGCCCATCCTTTCGAAATACTGCTTTTTTGCTCGCAAGTACCCGTCTCGGCCCTGGCCAAAGGACAAACCCGCACGTTCATCGATGCGTCCGGTATCCCAGCCATGCAACGGGGTACCATACAGACATTGATGCAATTACAGCTGAAAGGCCTTCTTATGCGAACCATCATCCTCTACGCCTCGCGCCATCACGGCAATACGAAAAAGCTCGTGGACGCCATCGTCGAGGCGCACCCCGAGATCGATACCCTCGACGTCAAGGCGCTCGGTAAAAATGAGTACCCCGACCTGCACGAATATCATCTAATCGGTGTCGCCACGGGCATCTATTACTCCGAAATCGACAAGGACATGGCACGCGTGCTCACTAACGTGCTGCAGCCGCAGGACAAGGTGTTTGGTCTTATGACCTACGGCGGCAAAAACAAGTGGTACGGCAAGGATATTGATGGCATCTGCCGCATGAGGCAGGCCATCTTTATGGGTGTCTACGGTTGCACCGGCTTTGATACGTGGGGTCCGTTCAAACTCACGGGCGGCGTTCAGAAGGGGCACCCGACCGCCGAGGAAATTAAGGGCGCTGTCGATTTCTTCGATAAGATCGAAGATGAGTACGGCGACATCATCGTCGAAGAGTACGCCAAACGCGAGAAGCGTCTGGCGTACGAAAAGGAGCATCCTGCGGGAGGCCTGGTAGCCGGCGTCAAGCGCACGGCAAAGAAGATCGCTAACAAGCTGTAACTGTTAAGGTGCTTTTGAGCGTTAACCCATACGGCGGGTCCGAGCAAATTCGGGCCCGCCGTCTTTTTCTGTCGTTACTCGGTAAATGCGTTGCCGACGCTCTGGCCGCCAACGTAGGTCTCAACGAGGGTGAGCTCGTGGTCGAACACAACAAAGTCGGCGTCGCGACCCGGCATGATGCTGCCGCACTTATCCTCGATGTGCGCGGAACGAGCCGGCACCTCGGTCGCCATGCGGATGGCGATATCGGCGCTGGCGATGCCCCAATCAACGATGTTCTTGACGCCCTGGGCAAGCGTGAGCACCGAGCCGGCGATGCTCTTGCCGTCGGCGAGCCAGCACAGGTTGTCCTTCATGATGACATCCATGCCACCGCTGGTGTAGCTGCCCTCGGGCATGCCACCGCAGCCCAGGCAGTCGGTGATAAGCACCGTGTGCTGCCAGCCCTTTGCCTGCAGCAGCGCCTTGATGGCGGCAGGGTTCACATGCTTGCCGTCGCAGATGATCTCGGCGTAGGTCTCGGGGGTGGTCATAGCGGCACCCACGACACCGGGCTCGCGATGGTGCAGGCCGCGCTGGCCGTTGTAGGTGTGCGTAAAGCAGCTGGCACCGGCGTTGATGGCGGCGACGCACTCATCGTAGGTAGCGTCGGAGTGACCGATGCTAGTCACCACGCCCTTGGCGTTCAGGGCAGCAGCGTAGGCGGCGGCACCGGCACGCTCGGCGGCCATAGCGCTCTTGACGATGCGTCCGCCGGCGGCCTCCTGCCACTGGTCGAAGACCTCCTCGGAGGGATCGATCAGATAGGCGGGGTTCTGCGCACCCACGTGCTTCATGGTAAAGAAGGGGCCCTCCAGGTAGATGCCCTGGATACGGGCGCCGCAGAAGTCGGGGCCGCGGCCCTCGTCGGCCTGGGCGATGGCGGCGCAGGCATCCTTGATCTGCTCAACGCCGTCGGTAAACGTCGTGGGCAGCCAGCTGGTGGTGCCGCGACGGGCGAGCTCGGTCGAGCTGATATCGATGCCCTCGGGGTCGTTATCGGTAGTCGAGTGGTTATAGAAGCCATGGATGTGGGTGTCGACCATGCCCGGCGCGATCCACGATCCCGTGTAGTCCTTAATCTCGCAGGAGGGTTCGTCGGCCTGCCAGGCGCCAAAGACGCCGTCCTCGACCATAAGATAGCCGCCCAACTGCGGGCCTGCCGGCAAGAAGAATTTGTCAGCCTTGATTGCGTACGTGCTCATATGCACTCCTTGCTTCTAAAAGCAGTTAACTGTGGTGATGTTTATACCCAGCTCACGTAAAACAAAAAGCGCCCGCCCGCCGTTATGAGCGGACGGGCGCCCTTACAGGGGGACGCGATTAAGCGGTGAAGGGGTGAATCGTCACGCCCTTGACCACGCGGTTGACCGTGCCGGTGGGGCTCGGCGTATCGGGCGTGTTGCCCACGCGGACGGAGTTGAGCAGGCTGATGGCCTGGGCAAACATCACGAACGGCAGAGCAAGGTAGCCCTCGGGGAGTGCCTCGTAGCCCTTGAAGGTGAAGGACTCGCCCTCGTAGACGGTGGCACCCTCCTGCTGAACGGCGACGGTGTGCTGAGCGATCTCGTCGCCACCGATCTCGTTGAGGATGTCGATGTCGTACTGACGGGTGTAGGCGTCGTTGTTGACGAAGACGAACACGAGGGTCTTGTCGTCGACGAAGGACTTGGGTCCGTGACGATAGCCCATGGAGGTGTCGTAAGAGGTGGCAACCAGGCCGTGGGCAAGCTCGAGGATCTTGAGCTGGCTCTCCTGAGCAAGGCCACCGAAGGAACCGGAGCCCAGGTAGGTCACACGGTTGAAGTCGCCGGCAAGGTAATCGGCGATCTCGGGCTCGCGAGCGATAACCTCTTCGCCCATCTTGGCGATGGTCTCGACCCACTCGGCCTTCTGCTCATCGGAAGCCTCGTCAAAGATGAGGGTGGAGAGCAGGGTCATGCAGGTGTAAGAACCGGTCATGGCGAAGCCCTTGTCGTTGGCGCGCGGGATGAGCAGCGTCAGCGCATTGGGATCATCGGCAGACTCGACGGCCAGCTTGCCCTCGGGAGCGCAGGTGATGTTGAGGAACTTGACGTTGTGGACGAGCTCCTTGGCAACGGCGACGGCAGCAAGGCTCTCGGGGCTGTTGCCAGAACGGGCGAAGGAAACCACGAGCGTGGGATCCTCGGCGCGCAGGAAGTCGCGCGGAGCGCTCACGATGTCGGTCGTGGCGATGGGTTTAAAGTCGTAGAGATCAGTGTTGCCAGCGTGACGCAGGTACGGAGCGCAGGTATCGCCCACGTAGTCAGAAGTACCGGCACCAGTGAAGACAACGGACAGACGGCCCTCGCCCATGGCGCGAGCCTCGGCCAGGAAGGCCTCGATGGCCTCCTTGTTCTCGCGGTAGATGTTGAGCGTATCACGCCAAAGCTCGGGCTGCTGGGCAATCTCGGCCGTGGTGATCTGGGCGCCGAGCTCGGTGAGCTCCTCGACACTCTTCTCGAACATTTCTAATACCTCTCTCTAGAAGTAATCCTCTGACGTGCAATTATACACTTCGGTTGGTTATCTGGTAGTAACCAGTTAAATGCAAAGAATCATCACATGTAAACACTGGAGGCGCTAAACGTTGCGCTGGTGATAAACCTTGTATTTAAACTGATCGGCACGAGCAACTGAGAGCGTATACTCCACAACCTCGTTTGACTCGTTATACGTTGTACGGACCAAATCGAGCACGGGCGAGCCCTCGACGATGCCCAGGAGATGGGCGTCGGTGGGACGAGCTATGCTCGCATAGAATTCCTCTTCGGCCACGCGTATCTTTTGCTGAAAGTCTTGTTCAATCACATCGTAAAGCGGCTTGCGCTCCAAGAGCGGTCGCTTGAGGGACAGAAATTGACGGACCGGTAGATAGCTGCGTTCGACCATCATGGGCATGTTGTCGGCAGAACGAAGGCGCTTGAGCTTAAAGATACGGTCGCCGATGCGGCATCCCATATGCTCGGCCAGATTCTTATCGGCCTCCATCTCGCAAAACTCGAGAATCGTAGTCTCTGGATCGCGACCCATCGCACGCATCTGCTCTGTAAAGCTGTAGGACTGCATTAGGTTGGTTGCTTTTGCCGAACGGTCGGTCACAAAGGTGCCGCGACCGTGCTGCCGAACCACCAGTCCCAAACGCTCCAGCTCCTGCAGAGCCAGACGCACCGTGGTGCGCGAGAGACCATAGCGCTCCGAAAGTTCGCGCTCGGAAGGAATCATGTCACCGGCGTGATATTCGTGGTCAATCTTTTCGGTCAGAATATCGACCAGCTGATCGTACAGCGGTTGCTTACGCGCTCCGATCGCCATCCTATCCTCCCTTTTGCTCGAATTCAGCTACTACCTAGGGTGTTTAGCATTATCTGACTGCTACACCCGAATCATCAAGAAAACAAAAGCCGCGCGCTCTTTCGAGCACGCGGCTTTTAACATACACATGGCTTAAGGGGTCGGGGTGTGAGCCGCGTAGGGACACACCCCTCAAGCTAGAGCCTTACCAGATGCTCGGCCAGAGACCAAGCGGGCCAGCGCCCAGGATGCCCAGGACGAAGAGCAGCAGAATGCCCTTGGTCGGGGTCCAGCTGTGCTTAGCGAACATGTAGTAAAGCAGCAGCGTAAGCATAAGCGGAACGAGCTTCGGGACGATGGTGTTGAGGGTGTCGGCAACAGAGAAGTTGACCGGATCCTCGGTAACGGTGCCGTAGGTGACGGACTCCATGCCGTTGCCCAGATCGGTGACGCCGCACTCGACAGCGTTGCCGTCAGCATCGGAAGCGGTGAGGGCGTTGCCGTCCTCATCGGTCATGGCGATGGTACCGGCCTCAGCGGTCTCGGTATCGATGCCCTCCATACCGGTGAAGTTCTCAGCCTCCTTCTCGGAGACGATCACGGTAGTGGCGGACAGGCCACGGGTGGTGCCGTTGGGGATCTGGAGGTTGATCTGGGTGCCACCCATGGTGACGACCAGGCAACCGACGACGAAGACGCCCATGATGGAAGCGGCGCGGGTGAAGGCCTGCATGTTGGCGGTCAGAGCGTCAATAGCGCTGGTGCCAAGCTTGTAGGACCAGTTCATGAGCCAGAAGCGCAAGGCGAACTGGACGGCGTTGAAGATCACCAGGAAGATGATCGGCGCAGCGGCGTTGCCGTTGATGGCCATGTTGGAGGTGATGCCGGCCGTGATAGGCACGAGCGTCAGCCAGAACAGGGCGTCACCGATACCACCGAGCGGGCCCATTGCGGCGACGCGGACGGCGCGGATCGTGGGGATGTCAACCTTGTTCTGCTCGAGCGAAAGCACGATGCCCATAACGAAGGTGACGAGGAACGGGTGGGTGTTGAAGAACTCCAGGTTGTGGCTCATGGAAGCCGCGAGGTCGTTCTTGTTGGTGTGGATCTTCTCCAGACCGGGGATGATGGAGTAGAGCCAGCCAGCGGCCTGCATACGCTCGTAGTTGAACGATGCCTGCAGGAAGCAGGAGCGCCAAGCCATCTTGTTGAGGGTCTTCTGGTCGAGCTGCGGAGCAGGAGTGAGATCCTCGTAGTGCTCCGGGATCACATACTCATTAGATGCCATCTTCGAAGTCACCTCCGTCAGAAACAGCTGCACCCTTCAGCTCGGTCTGCTGCTGGAAGTCCCAGAAAGCGATGCCGAAGCCGATGAGAGCAAGGATGAGCAGGGCAGGGGTTGCCAGAGAATCGTTGGCAACGGTGATGAGCGCGAGGCCGAAGCCCATGAGGAAGAAGCCCCACATATCGCGGTTCATCATAACCTTGAGCAGGACGGCGAAGCCGACGAAGCGCATCATGCCGCCTGCAGCGGAGAGACCGGTCTGCAGCCAAGCCGGGATGGCGGAGGCGATGGTCTGACCGATGGTGGCGCCAGCGATGAAGAACAGGGTGACGACGACAGCGAAGATCAGGCCGAGCAGGGCCATGGCGAAGTAGTTCAGACGCTCGATACCCTTGGTGTCAGCGTTGTGAGCCATGTTGTCCGCAGAGGACATAAGCGGCGACATAAGGGTGAAGACGAGGGTAACGCCGAGCTGACCAAGCAGAGCGAACGGGATGGCAAGGCCAACAGCCGCGTTGGGCTCGAGGCCCGTGGCGATTGCGAGAATGGCTGCCATGATACCGCCGATAACGGGGTTAGGCGGCTGAGCGCCTCCGATCGGCATGTTGCCGATCGTCATGAGCTGATAAGTACCACCCACGAGAAGACCGGTGTTGAGGTCGCCAAGGATAAGACCGATGACGGCGCCGGTGACGATGGGCTGATAGAGAGACTCGAGGAAGTTGAACTGGTCGATTGCCGCGATGAACGTGACGACGAAGACCAGAGCGACCTGGATGATCGAGTATTCCATCTTGCTCCTCCTTTCAAAATGTATGTACGCACTTTGGATTTCACGTACAGAATGTCAGGGTTTCACTCCTGACAACGTGGATCACGAGGATTACGAGAAGAGCTTGCTCGTGTCCTCAACAGGCGTGCTCGGAACGCGCCTGATCTCCAACTCCACCCCCAATTCCTGCAGCTCTTTAAACGCAGCGACATCCTCGTCGTTAACTGCGACGGAGGTGGCGACTTGGCGCTTTCCTTCCGACATGTGCATGTTGCCGATGTTTACCTTCTTTATAGGCACACCGCCCTTGACGAGCGTAAGCACGTCTTCCGGTGTTTCGGCCACGATGAAGATCTTCTGGCGCGGGCTCGCCTTGCCAATGACGTCGATGGTCTTCTGCAGGGAGAAGAAACGCGTAGCGACGCCGGTGGGAGCGGCCATCTTCATGAGGTTCTGGCGCATGGTGTTGGTCGACACGTCGTCGTTGGCGACGAGGATGAGGTTGGAGCCCAGGGTGGAGTTCCACTGGGTGGCAACCTGACCATGAACCAGTCGGTTATCGATGCGGGTAAGAAGAATGTTGGGTTCTGCCATGTTGATCAGCTTCCTTTCGTTGATTGCTGACGACAGTTACTTGATCTCCTGAATCGCGTAACGCGAAACATCTACGACGGCACCGGATCGGACTTTGATTTGGACCTTTTCGCCTTCGATGCCTTTGACGGTTCCGTAGATACCGCCGGCGAAAAGAACCTCCTGACCCGGCTTGAGCTCGGTGTGCAGCTCCTTGAAGTACTTCTGCTTCTTCTTCATGTTGATCTGAGACCAGATGGTGTAAATAACACCCATGATGACAAGCAGACCCAAAAGAGCGATCGAAGAGCTCAGGATGCTGGCTCCGAAATCGGCCATTAGATGCCGTCCTCGTCGCCGAAGATATCCTCTTCCTCGGCACCAGCGACAGAGGCGACCGTCTGGGCGGTGATGCCCGTCTGGCCAACGGTCACGGCCTGCTCGCCAAGCTCGGCAAGCGTGGCATTACCGCGGAGGAACAGAAGCTCAATAACCATGGGAAGGTTGGTGCCGGTCAGGATCTCGACGTTGTCGACATCCTGGGCAATCATCATCGACTGATTGAAGGGGGTACCGCCAAGCAGGTCGGTAAAGACGAGCACGCCATCGCACTCCTCGCGCATAGCGGTAATGGCGGCGCGGAGATCCTCACCGTAGGAGGCAGCCTGGTCGCCCTCAAAAGGAACGACGGTAAAAGCGGGCTGGTCGCCAGCGACCATTGCGATAGCGCTTGCAAGGCCGGGTGCGAACTGTCCATGACCGGTAAGAATAAAGCCAACCATTCAAATATCCCTTCCGAAGGTGCGTACGATCTGAGTTCGATGGTTTTCGGAAGCCAGCGGGCGGGCGCCCTTAAAGCTTCTTTGAAAGCGTTCTTTGAAGACCAGTGGTCTCTCAACTGGTAGTAACCACGTGACGTGTTGTTGTCACTATATCACCACAGAAGAGGTCGCTTTCGTTGATTCATACAGTAAAACGTTTTTGCACCGCTCACGGCAAAAAATCGACCGTTTACCGCTCGTTAACACTTCTACCTGCGGTTTTGAAACCGTTTCGAAATGATTCGACGTCAGATCGGGTCTTGCTCTACGTCTAAACAACGTAGGGTGGCTAAAAATCGCATGTAGAAAAAATGCAGGTCATTATGAAGATTTGTGAATTGGTCTTTTTTACTTAATACCAGTTTGAACCACTTTTGCAATTATCGGTGAACGGTAGTTTTCGACCGTTCACCGGTCATTTGCAATCGTTTTCAGCCGTTTTCCCATATGAATTAGAGAAGCCCGATGAAGCACTTGTGCGATCACGGGAAGTTTTGGCATTTGCCCTCATCCCCCGCGCGCCAAACTCCGGCATCCAAAATGAGCTAATAGGTCACGTTAATCGTTTTCAATCATTACTTACTCAGTTCCGTAATTATTTATCGTTTGTCGTTAATTCTGATATGATACAAGTATCATCCAAAACGCCGGTTGGAGGGGTTATGGTCCATCGAAACGCATCTATATCGAATGAAACCATCAGCCGCGAACAGACGATAGCCAAACTGAGGAAGCTCGCTCGCATCTGCAAATGGGCCACGATCTGCATTACCACCGCGCTCGCTCTGGGACTCCTCGCAGTCATTGCGATTGACCTTCTACTCATATTGCCTGGCCTCTCCCAAGGCTCGTGTCTCCAATCCGTAGAACTTCAAGCCGGCGAAGGGCCGTGCCTCGCCATCATCGGTACCGATGCGCAGGCCCCGCTTATGCTCGTTGCACACGATGGTCACACTGCCATAGGGAGCCTCTTGATGACATGTCTCGCGCTTACCATCGCGATAAGCGTGCGCAGGCTTTTCTTCAACATTGAAAAGGAAGGCAGGCCCTTTGACCTTGAATGTAACCAGACACTTCGTCGAGTAGGACATTTATTCCTTATCGGCGGCGTTGCCGTGAGGCTTCTTGGTGCCGTAATCACAGGAATGATACTCTCAGGATTTGGCGGCAGCTTTACGGATGCGTTCGTCGGCCAGCTATTCGAGCCCTCCATGCTCTTTGCAGGCCTGATTATTTGCCTGATTGCCAGCATCTTCCGCTACGGGTATATCCTGCAAAAACAAGATGACGAGTTGCTCTAGGGGGGATCCATGATTATTCTGCGGCTTGACCGCATGCTCGCCGAACGCAAGATCTCATCCAAAGAGCTTGCGGAACGCGTGGGCATCTCCCAGGTCAATATGTCACGTATTAAGACGGGCAAGGTTTCTGCCATACGTTTTTCAACTCTTGACGCGATATGCCGGGCACTCGACTGCCAACCGGGCGATGTACTGGAATATATATCCGACGATGAAGCCGATAGCCTTTTTGGACTTAAAGATGAATAGCCATAATTAAGCCGCCAATCACGCCCTCAACGCAAATTGCCCGCCAGAACGACTTCCGTACTGGCGGGCAATTTGTTTTCTATCAGCTAGATGCTCGATGGGCCGTGCAACTCTTTACGCAAACAAGCCATAGATGCTGATGTTGGCCTTGGCATAGAGGCCGTTAGCATACTCGGTCCACTTGGAGCTGGCGCTCGAAGCCTGCGAAGAGTACTGCTGGTAGGCGGTGTAATAGGCGGTCATGGCCTGCTTATAGGTTGCGCTATCGGCCGTAAAGGCATCGTCGGCGAACGCCTTAGCATAGGTGCTGTCGGCATCCTTCCAAGTGCCCTTCTCGCTATCCCACTCATCGCCGGCAAGGTTGATGATGTAGTCGGCGTAGTCCTTGCTCGCGGTCTCCTCGTTGCCGTCAGCAGGCTCGGTCGGAGCGGTCGGCATGCTTGCGGAGCTATCGCCCACCTTCTTCTTGTAGAGCTTCTGCAGCGTCGCGGACTGGCGGACGATCTGCTTGGCCTGGTCCTTGGACACGCCGTACTGCGTGGCCATGGTCTTGTAGTCGGAGGTGCCGATGGAATCCTCGGCGTACTGCTTCATTTCCTTGGAAGAAACGGTAATGCCCTCGTCCTCGGCAGCGTCCAGCAGAATCTGGTTGCGCACGTAGGACAGGATAACGTCGGCAGACGGAGCGGTGTAGTTGCCGTCGTCGTCCTTAACGGTATCAAGGCTGTACTGGCTCTCGATGGCCTCACGCGCGGTGATGTCGCTCTTCTTGCCGTTGTAGCTATAGCTTGCCACGGTCGAATCGAGCTGGTCCTCGGTCAGGGTCGACGAACCGACGCCCTTGCCGCCAAAACCACCGTTGCCGATAAAGAAGCCGACCACGGCAGCGATCACGACGGCGACCACAAAGGCGGCAATCATCATCTTCTTGTGCTTGGATGCATGGTCGTCCGCATCGGAGTCATCCTCGTCCTGCTCCTCGGGCATGAGGTTCTCGTCGGCGGCGTCCGCGGCGATCTTTGCCTCCAGGCGAGCGTCTTCCTCCTCGGCGGTCGTGCCGGCGGCGATATGTTCGGCAGACGTGCCGGCGACCAGATCGATCTTCTCGTCCTCGTCACCGTCGGGGCCTTCGCCGCGCTCGATGATCTGGATGCCGTCGATCTCGTCCTTCTCGTCCTTCTTTTGAATCAGACCCATATCAATTACTCCTTGTTAGGAAACATAGTCCCCAATAGAATACGCCCGACGAGGCGCCGGGTGTATTGATTCTTAGGTTATACGCAAACACTTAAGTACTATTTAGGCGTTTGCAGCGTGCATACCTTAGACCAGGTGCGCGATAACGGCATCGGCAAAGGCCTGCGTGCCCACGGCGCCCTCAACGGAGCCGGTCTGGGCACGACGTACGTCACCGGTAACCTGCTCGCCCTCGTCGAGCGTGGCAGATACGGCGGCACGAATGCGGTTGGCAACATCGTTCTCGCCCAGGTGGTCGAGCATCATCGCAGCAGAGAGGATCTCGGCCGTGGGGTTGGCAATATCCTGGCCCGCGATATCGGGCGCGGAGCCGTGCGTTGCCTCGAAGATGGCGCAGTCGGCACCGATGTTGGAGCCGGGGGCCATGCCCAAGCCGCCCACCAGGCCGGCGCACAGGTCGCTCACGATGTCGCCGTACAGGTTGGGCAGCACCAAGACATCAAAGTCGTTGGGGTTCTGGACCAGGCCCATGCAGGTGGCGTCGACGATCTTGTCGTTGAACTCGATATCGGGATAGTTGGCGGCCACCTCGCGCGCCACGCGCAGGAACAGGCCGTCGGTCGCCTTCATGATGTTGGCCTTATGCACGGCCGTCACCTTTTTGCGGCCGCAGCGGCGGGCATACTCAAAGGCATACTCCACAATGCGGCGGCTCTTGGCGATGGAGATCGGCTTGATCGAGATCGCGGAATCGGCGGCGAAGGTCTTTTGGCCCGAACGCTCGACAAGCTGTGAGAGCTCCTCGACCTCGGCAGCGCCCTCATCGAACTCGATGCCGGCGTAGAGGTCCTCGGTGTTCTCGCGCACGATGACCAGGTCGACGTCGCGGAAGCGCGAGCCGTCGCCCGGCTGCGACAGGCAGGGGCGCACGCAGGCGTACAGGTCGAAGTGCTTGCGCAGGGCGACGTTAACGCTGCGGAAGCCCGTGCCGACCGGCGTGGTGATGGGGCCCTTGATGGCAACCTTGGTCTCGGCGACCGCATCGAGGACGTGCTGGGGCAGCGGCGTGCCAAACTCGTCCATGACGCCGGCGCCGGCCTCCTGGACGTTCCAGTTGATCTGGACACCGGTGGCCTCGACCACGCGGCGCATGGCCTGCGTAATCTCGGGACCGATACCGTCACCGGGAATCAGGACTACATCGTGCGCCATAATCTGTTACTCCTCGTCTTCGGCGTCGTCAGATTTTTTAACGCTAGCACGCTTCTTCTTTTTGGAGAGATCCAGGCCAAAACGTTTAACAAGCATTTCGCAAATCTCGCTCGAACGGGCCTTGAGATAGCTGCCCTTACCGTTCTCGGCATCGAACTTAAGGCGCAGCGCAAGCTTCTCGGCAACCTCGGCGTCGATCTCGCCCTGGCAAAACTCGTACAGGCAACCGAGCATGTCGCGGTACTCAAGGTCGCCGTGGTAGCACTGGATGGCCTCGTCCAGGATGGGCCAAGCCTCGCGCGAACGCTCGACACTCGTGGCACCCCACACGCACAGCAGGCGGAAGGCAGCATAGCGCAGCGTGGAGGAGATCTCGTCGAACAGTGCGGTCTCGGCGCCCTCAAAGGCATCGCCCAGCTGCTCGGGGCAGGTGGTGGCGAGCGCCGTCAGGGCATCGAGGGCCTCCCAGCGGGTCTGCGCCTCGGGGCGGTCGAGCGCCTCGATCAACGCGGGCACGCAGGGCACGACGCGCTGCGGATCGCGCTCGGCAAGCAGGTGCAGCACGCGGGCGGCAAACTGGCGGATGCGGCGCGTGGGACAGCCGAGCTCCTGGACCAGGCGATCGACGGCGTTCTCGTTCTCCTCTGCCAGCTGGAGCTGTGCCAGCTCCTCGTCGGTGAGCTGTTCGTCTTTGTTTTCTGCCATAGTTACCTCTTCTTTTTATTTCTTGGCGTGCTTGCCAGCACCCTTGCTGTCATCGGTGACCGAGATGAGCTGTCGGTCGGCCGCGCCATTGCGACGTGCGCGGCGGCGCTCCTCGGCGTCGCCCGCGTCGGCGGCGGCGCGATGAGCCTTGTTGACGTTAAAGACCTCGTCGTGCTTGCGCCACGGACCGACGGACTCGCCAAAGCTCATCTTAAGACCGGCGATAAAGCCGCCGAGCCAGCCGATCGGCGCAAACTGCACCAGCGGGAACAGCGAGAACACCCAGGTCAGTAGGACGACTGCCGCCACTCCTGCAAAGTTGGCGATCCAGTAGTCGCGCTTGGTGATCACGCGCTTTTCGCACGCCCACTGGCCGCACAAAAAGCCGATGTAGATCGCAAAGAGAAAGAGCACCAGCGCAAGCACCACGAACGTCCAGCTCATGGGCGCTACTCCCCGTGATGGTGGCCGCAGCAGCACTCGTGGCCGTCGTCATGGTCGTGGCCGCCGCAGCACTCGTGGTCCTCGCCACGGTGATGGCCACAGCCGCACTCATGGTCCTCGCCGTGCTCGCCGCAACCGCAACCTTCCTCGTGAGCGCCATGCTCCTCGGGGCGATACTGCGACCAGTCCAGACCGGCGGCGATGGCGTCGGCCTCCTCCTTGTAGAGAACCGTGATGGCCTGGGTGCCCAGCTTGGCGCCACCGATGGCATCGAGCATGTCGTAGAGCGTAAAGGCGACGTCGGCGCCGGGCAGCGCGAGCTCGCGGTCGTCGGCGTAAGCAAGGGCCAGGCGCAGGTCCTTAATGAAATGCTCGACCATAAAGCCGGGCTTGTAGTCGCCGTCGAGCGCCTTGGGGGCCAGGCTCTCCATGGCGCCGGACTTGCCGGTGCCGCCCAGGATCATCTGGCGGGTCTTCTCCAGGTCAAGGCCGCTCAGCTCGGCAAATGCCATGGCGTCTGCCATGCCGACCATGCAGGCGCCCAGCGACACCTGGTTGGCGAGCTTGGCAGCCTGGCCCTTGCCGGCGCCGTCGAAGCAGCAGATGTTGGCCGCAAAGGTGGAAAGGATATCGCGGACCGGGGCAATGTCGTTCTCGGTGGCGCCCACGATAGCCGTAAGCGTGCCGGCGATAGCACCCGACTCGCCGCCGGTGACGGGGCAGTCAAACGCCATGCGACCGGAGACCTGGGCGGCCTCGGCAATGTCGCGCGCCAGCTCGGGGGAGCTCGTGGTGAGGTCGATCAGGACCGCGCCGGGCTTAGTGCACGCGAGCAGGCCGTCGCCCGCCAGGTAGAGCTCCTCGACCTCGGAGGGATAACCCACCATGGTAAAGACGACGTCGGCGTTCGCCACGGCATCTGCCGGCGTATCGGCCCAGGCGGCACCGCGCTCGATAAGCGCGGCGGCCTTGGACTTGGTACGGTTGTTGACCGTGACGGGATAGCCGGCATCCAGGATGTGGCCGGCGATGGGGGCACCCATAATTCCGGTGCCGATAAATGCGACAGAGAGCTTGTTTGCCATGAAACCTTTCCTTTTGGGTTGGGTGTTATTACCAGGTTGAATACTCGGTGCCAGCGTTTGAGCTGCGGGGCGCCTGCGGTCGTAGCGCCTGTCTACTCGCCGCGCACACGGCGCGCGATGCGGTCGGAAAGCGAGGCTTTCTCGGCGCGGTTCTTGCCCCAAAACGCAAGTGCCACCATGCCGGGCCCCACGTGCGAGCCGATGGTAGGACCGACGGAACTACGGATAATCGTGACGTCGGCGCAGCCCTCCTCCTTGCGAACGGCGGCCTCGAGCCAGTCACCATCCTTCTCGGCATCGGCCGTCATGATGGCGATGGGCATGGTGCGGTCGGGCACGTAGTTCTCGCGGAACGACTTGAGGATGGACTTGAGCGCCTTCTTGCGACCGCGGTTGACGCCGATCAGCGACAGCGAGCCGGCCAGGTCGTAGGACAGCTCGGGTTTGACGTCGAGCTTTGCCGTGAGCTGTGCCGCCGCGGGCGGAATGCGGCCGCCGGCAGCCAGCGCGTCAAAGCTCTCGAGCGTAAAGTAACCGTGGACATAGGTCTTGGCCTCGTTTGCCCAGTCGACCAGCTGCTTGGCGGTCAGTCCCGCCGAACGCTGGCGCACGGCCTCAAGCGCCAAGAGCTCGCCGGTCGCACAGGGCAGAGCGTTGTCGACCACGTACAGCTCAAAGTTGGGATACTCGGCGCGCACGGCATCTGCCGCCTGGCACGCGGAGTTGTAGCTCGACGACAGCGCCGAGGTAAAGCACAGGTAGACCGTGGGCGTACCCTCTTTGGCGCACTCGGTAAAGAACTCGATATAACGACCGAGCGACACAGCGGAGGTAGACACGCGGGCACCGGCGCGCATGCGGTCGTAGAACTCCTTGGGCGTGATGCTCGACCAGATGTCGTCCGTACGCTCCTCGCCATCGATAATGAAGGGGAAACCCAAGATATCGACATCGAGGTTCGCGGCGACCTCGGGGCTAAAGTCGCAGCAGGTATCGACGACGATGCGGCAACGGTCCGAATGACCGGCGGATGCGGCCTTGTCCATCAAAGCGACTCCTTACGTAAAAAGGCGGCCACCCGCATGGGATGGCCGCCAACCGTTAACTCATGCAAGTTAACGTATTTTACTCGTCAAGTGTTTCGATACGGGGCTTGATGATGCCATATCCACCATTCTTACGGTGATACACCACATTGATGAGGCCAGTCGTCGCATTCTCGAACACGTAGAAGTCGTGACCGAGCAGATCGGTCTGCACCAGCGCCTGCTCCTCAGTCATCGGGGTGACATCGATGACCTTCTCGCGGACGAGCAGGTCGTCCTCCTCCTCGGGCAGCAGCAGGTCGGCCAGATCCTCGACACGCTCGACCGGTGCAACATCCGCTGCGCTGGCACCGCCCTGGCGGTTGTCCACGACCTTGGTCTTGAACTTGCGCAGCTGGCGGGTGACCTTATCGGCGGAGAGGTCGATGGCGGCGTACATATCTGCACCATGCTCGGCAACGCGAATCACCGAACCGCGGGCACGAACCGTAACCTCGACGATTGCCGGGTTGGGGTTCGAGGGGTTCTTCTCATAGCGAAGTACAACGTCGACCGTCATGGGCTCGATATCGAAAACCTTGAGCGCCTCGCCGATCTTCTCATCCACATGCGCACGCAGAGCATCGGTTACCGTCGTCTTGCGTCCAGAAACCTTGATATCCATACGTGGCTCCAATCTGCCTCGGGGACTTACTGTACTGGCTATGTACCCATTGCCGTGCATTTAATCACGCGGATTCCTAAAGACCCGAATAACGATTGCTTGATACCGCATACCGAAGTCTCGCACTTTTCTGTGGCAAAGTGCGCTATAGGAGAGAGCCGGCGACTTTGTATTTGGTCCCGAAAATTGGCTTTGACCTGCTGGTTTTATAGAGATGAAAAAGCCGGGCTCCCCTATTGGGGAAGCCCGGCAGTGCGTGTTGAAACCGTGAAGAGGCGTCTCTCCTAGCGCATAGGAGACGCCACCCCTAGCAATAACTAGCTATTAAGCTTGTTAATGTCGTCGTCGGTGATGGTGTCTTCCTGGCTGGACGATTTGTCTTCGGAGGATGCGGTCTCATTGTTGGAATCGGAGGACTCGCTGCCGGAGGACGTGGTCTCACTGGACTCAGAGTCGCCCGGCTACACGTTAGCGCCCGAAACCGTCTTAGTGGTGAGGTCGTAGGGCATCGTGCCGTACCAGACGCAGTGGACCGCCTCGAGCGTGCCGTCGGCCGTAATACCGTCGAGGGCATCGCTCACGGCACGGCACAGTTCGTCATTGGACGAGAGGCCCGCAACACCAAGCGTCGAGGGTGCCTCGAGCGCACCGACATAGGAGATCTCGCTCATCAGGCGTGCAAGGTAGCCGCCGGCCGTGGAGTCGCAGATCACATAGTCGACCTCGCCGGACTCGAGCGCCTCAAAGCACTCGTTGATGTTGGAGTAGGTCTTTTGGTTGGCGGTGATGCTCTGCTTAGCAAGCGCCTCCTGCGAGGCCGAGGACATCTGGACGCCCAGGGTGGACGTGTTAAGCGTATCGGTGGAAACGCTTAGCGACCCACCGTCGCTGGTTTTACCGAACACGGAAGCGGCATCGTACAGGCAGGTGCCAAGCGAATTGATGTCGTTGTCTGTGGAATTAATCTCGCCGATAAAGATATCGGCCTTCTTGTCGCCGAGCGCGGAATCGGCCGAGGACGCATCGACGAAGGCGACCTTGAGGCCCATGCGGCTTGCGAGGGCACGGGCGGCATCGACCGCATAGCCTGTGAGGTTGCCGTCGGTATCCTGCATGGCCTGCGGGGCATCGGAGGTATCGAGGGCGACTGTCAGGGTGCCGGGAGTGACCAGGGCGTCGTCCGACACCGTGGGGGTGACCGCTTCGTACTCGATCTGGTCAATCGTGGGCGTCGTGAGCGAGGACAACGGGTTGAGTGCGCATCCACTCAGGCCCAATACGGCAATGACCGCCGCGGTCCCAGCACCTAACCGAGCCGCGTGCATCAAGCTGCCCCTCACCATGTCCACTACCCTGCCTTCTGTGTCGTATACAATCCGTGCGTTGCGCGGAATATCGGGTTGTTCCCACCAGCTGACCTGGTATTTGACCCCACACTTGCGCACCGGGGTGTTTGCTCGGGAGGCCGCAGCCACCTTCACGACTGGCCCGCTCGCCCGCGAGGCGGTATTGCCCCAAAGAAAGTAGAACGGACGGTGCGGCTTACATCTAGGACGCGCCATGATCGCGCCGCGCGCACGCGGTCGCTTACGTGGATCCCTTTGACCGCGTCTGTCTTGGACTAGGATGGACATTTCGTCCGTCCGCAACCACAGCCTGGCAGGAACGTAGCGCATTATAGCTAAGTTCAAGCTAAAGTTTAAGGTTAGGGGCGTCATTCGCACCGTGAGCACAGATTTCGCAGGTCGGAGCGGACCATTCATACCCCCCTTGAAGCTCGTCGCTCCCCTGCGGGGAGCTCCGAAGCACCCGTCCCCGGGTGCCGTGTGCAAAAAACATCAAATATGAGTACTGTTACCAATTTAGTGGCAGCGTATTTTCACTTTACAAGCCTTTTTTGAGCTCCGCACAGCCTACTTGGCGCCAAGATACTCCACATTTGTTTATTATCTTTCCATTATTTGACCGTTCTCAGTTCGATAAACAGTGATTTTGCTGCTACTAATCTAGTAGCAGTACTCAAATTTGCCATTTTTTGCACAGTGCCCCTGAACGAACCCCCTTTGAAGCCATACAACTAAGCTGGTTTAAGTCCAAAACACGCTCGGAGCGTATTCAGCAGAACATCTTGCTTCTTTCGACGAGCCTCCACGCGGTTTTGGTACCGCTTGCCCATGCGCTGGTGAATGCGCCATGCGAGTGCTTCCATCGCTTCCATGTCACAAAGCATCTCGTTGTTGACGGTCGCGACCTCGATCCCCATGGCTAGAAAGCCCGTGTTACGTTTTTCATCGTGGATGCGTCCGCTTCGGGAGCTATGGCCCTGTTCACCGTTGTATTCCAGGTCAAACCGGGCTGCTTCCTGATAGGCATCACAGACTGCATGAGGCATCCCCGAGATCGCCTGCGCACGGTCATTGAACTCGATTTTGTAATCGGTCTTAAAAGGACCACAGGAAAATCCCCCATAGGAAAACGGAAGTGAAAACATGGCAAGCATGATGCACTCCATGGGTGAGCGCAGGTTTTCTGACAGGTAGGGGCACAGGCGTAGCAGCCGTTTGGCATCGCTCCCCTTGCATGCCGCGAGATAGTCCGTCAGCTGCTCGGGCGTCAGCACCGGTTCGACTTCGAAGAAGCCCACGTCTGGCGGCTGGTCCTTATCCTTTGCAAATTTGTTCGCAACAGGCGAGCTGTAGGGTGGCAGAAACTTGCCACGATCGCTGAGGGAAATCTTGGAGCACAGCTCTTGGGCCAGGGCAAATGCCTGGATACAGCCGACTTCACGCGCGACGGCAACGCAGAGGGCCTCGGGAGAAAGACTGTGTACCCCCGGCTCTACCTCCAGAATCGAGCCGGCCGGCAACCCCGCGGAACAGACAGACCAACTCACGCCGGGCATACGGCGGCGCTGCGCTGCGGACCCCACTAGCAGGCACAAGTCTTCTTGCACCTCGCCGCTTTTGGCCCCGATCCTCACCAGGTCGGGAAGATAGATGTCCTCGGCCGAGGGCGATGATGTGCGCAGCACACGGCGCTCCTCCTCGGGCTCGAGGTCCTTCCAGCCGATGTAGCCCATCTGCCGACGCTCGGCTCGAATCATGCGCAGCGCCGAAGCGCCCGTCAGGATTACGGACGCCGCGAGCTGCTCTTTCGTCAACTTGCTGCGCTGCTTGATTTTAACCGCCACATGAACCACCCCTACCAAACGCGTGCGATAGCGAGGCCATCGACGGCCGCGGCACCGGCGCGCTTGAGTTCTGCTGAAGCCGCCGCCATCGTCGCGCCCGTGGTAATAACGTCGTCGATGAGCAGCAGGCGGCGGCCCCGCACGTCCTCGACTGTCTCGTACATGCCCCGGGCGCGCTCTCGGCGCTCCTCACGACCGAGTTCACGCTGGTCACCATGACCGTACTTAACAAGGGCATCGAGCAGCGGCACACCCGACAGCTCGCAAAATGGACGCGCAATGGCCTCCATGTGATCAAAGCCGCGCCGCCGAAACGCCGCCGCTGTCGCAGGCACAAACACCACCGCGTCCGCACCGGACAGCACGCCGCCATAGCGATCGGGAGCTGCGACCTGCGCATGCAGGGCGGTGTCGTATAGCAGCTCTGCCAGATACGGAGCCAGACGGCGCTCGCCCGCATCCTTGTACGCCTTGATGATGCGCGGCAGCGGATGCGTGTAGGCGGCACATGCCAGGCACCGGTCGAGCGCATCGGCCATTGCCGAGGACGCACCCTCGACCGAACACTCGGTGCACAGCAGGTCTCCAAACGGGGCGCCGCATCGAGTGCAGCTATGACGCGGATCGATAAGCGTTAGTGCCGCCAGACAGTCCTGGCAAATAAGCGCGCCGGCGCGCTCGCAGCCGGCACATCGCGTGGGCGACAAAGCCTCAAGCGCCTCGTGCGCCGCGCGCTCGGCAAACGGTAGTAATTCGTCCGTAAACGGCAGGGTGCCAGCACCTTGCAGGCAACCCAACACATTCAAATGTCTCTTCACGACACAACCCTCCCTATGCAAAGGCAGAGGGAGGGTTGTTGATTCAGCACTATGGTACCCCGATGTGCTCGGGGCAAGGCAGGTTAAATCCGCTCGCGGGCGCTATTCGCCGGCGGGCGGTTGAGGTGCGGACGAGCTCGGGGTCGAGCCCTCGCCACCGTCCTGACGCGACTTGCGGGAGCGACGGCGACGGCGACGCTTTTGACCCTGGTCGGCAGAGCCCTCGCCACCGCGATCCTCACGCGGCTCGCGCTCGTCGCGGGCGACACCGTGCGAAGCCTTGGCAGCCGCTCCTCCGCCATCTCCGGGACGACGGCGCGTGACCTTGACCTCGCCATCCGAAACCTGATCGGCCACGGAAGGCACCGAAGGCTTCTGCTGCGTGCCCGAGGAATGGCGACGGCGCGGACGCGGAGCGCGCTCCTCCTCGCCACGCGGCTTGCCGCCCTTGTCGGCAGGTGCGTCGGAACCCGAGCCGCCCTTGGGAGCGGCACCGGCCTCGCGAGCGGCTGCGGCGCGGAAAGCATCCTCGCGCTCCTCGCTCGACAGATGACGGCGACGACGGCGCGTGGGGTTCATGCCACCGCCGCGGTTTTGCTGCTGGGGCTGCTGAGCCTCGCGCTCGCGTGAGGCATTCTTGCCTGCAGCCGCGGTCTCGCTGACATCGCCCGAGCCTGCACGCTTGCGACGGCGGCGGCCACCGGCGGCCTCCTCGGCCTCGGGCGCCTCGGCCTTACCGCGACCCTTTCCGCGGCCACGGCCCTCGCCCTGGCCCTGAGCGGCACGGGCATCGGAATCGGCATCGCGGCGACGGCGCTTGGGCATCGACGTGCCGGCCAGACGGTCGGCGCTCGACAGGCCATCGCCCACGTCGACGCCGTTCTCGCGGTCGAGCTCCATAAGCGCCAGGCGCATCTCGGGCGACTCGATGCGCTCGAGCACATCGCGCGTCACGCAATCGGGGCGGCAGTTGCAGCCCTGCTCGGCGGCTTTCTTCTTGCAGCCCTCGGAGCAGGTCATGTCGGCCAGGTTGACCTTAAAGACCTTGCCGTTCTCCAGGCGCAGCACCAGCTGCTCGCGCGGGGTGTCGTATTCCTGGATACGTGCCTTGCCGAGCGGCGTATCGATAAGCGTCTTCTTTTTGGGCGCGCGGCTCTTAAAGTCCTTGTAGGCCTCGAACTCGTAGCGCAGGCAGCACATCAGGCGACCGCACACGCCGCTAATCTTGGAGGAGTTGAGCGGCAGGTCCTGCTCTTTTGCCATGCGGATCGAGACGGGCTCAAACTGTCCGCCAAAGCGCGTGCAGCAGAGCTCCTGGCCGCACTGGGCATAGCCGCCCACCAGGCGGGTCTCGTCGCGCACGCCAATCTGGCGCATGTCGACGCGAATGTGCAGCGTCGAGGACAGGTCTTTGACGAGCTGGCGAAAATCGACGCGCTCCTCGGCCGCAAAGTAGAACACGGCCTTCTCGCCGCCAAACAGGTACTCGACGCCCACCGGCTTCATCTCGAGGTCGAGCTCCTTGACCAGACGGCGGAAATCGACCATAGCCTCGTCGCCCTGGATGGCCAGGTCGTCGGCAAGCTGCAGATCGATGTCGCTCGCCACGCGCAACACGGGCTTGAGCGGCTGACCGATCTCGTCCTGCGGCACCTCGAAGGGATCGGCCGTGACCAGGCCGATCTCGGTTCCGCGCTCGGTGGAGCAAATAGCGTAATCTGCCTCGAGGATATCCAGATCCTGCGGGTCGAACCACAGGTCGCGCGAGGCGTAGGTAAACTTAACGGGTACGACTAACGGCATTTCAGTGCCTTCCTGATATCGAACAGCATGACCTCGATGGCCAGCTGGGGAGTAACGTTTCTGGCGATGTTGCGCTCAGCGGTCGCGACCGCCTCGAGCGCCCGGGTGGCACCCGCAACATTCGTCGCGGCGGCAAGCCGCCCGATCGTGTCGCGCACGTCCTCGTTCACCACGTCGGCCGCCTCGTCCTGAAGCGTCAGCAGCACGTCGCGCATGAGCGTCCGCGCGCTCGCCAGCGCTTCCATGATACCCGAACGCTCACGCGCGTTGAGTTCGCGCTTGTTGCGGTCCTCAAGCTGCTTCAATGCTCCACGCGATAGGTAGTCGGCATTTTGCTCGAGCACCTTTTCCTGCGTGGATTTGACCTCGGCGAGCGGCGCCTTGACGGCGACGATGAGCGACTTGGCGCGGCTGAGCACGTCGGCCTCGTCGGCGGCAACGAGCGAGTCGATGGCACGGACCATCTGGCGGCGGGCATCCTGGCGCTCGGCGCTCTTAAGGAACTCGATGCCGCGCGTGGGGCTTCCCGCCACGGTGACGGCCATGCGGCAACGCGCGGGGTCCTGGCCGGTCGCACGGCTCACGGCCTGCGCGGCCACGGTGGGCGATACCAGCCGAAACGGCACGCATTGACAGCGGCTCACAATAGTGGGCAGCATTACGTCGGCCGAGGTGCCCAGCAGGATGAACATGACGCCCTCGGGCGGCTCCTCAAGCGTTTTAAGCAGCGCATTGGCGGTGTTGGCACGCAGCTGCTCGGCGCGATCGATGATGTAGACTTTGGCCTTGGCGCGGATGGGCGCGAGGGACACGTCGTCGAGTAGTTCGCGGGTTTGGGCGATAAGGTAGCCCGTAGCGCTCTCGGGCGTGTAGTAGTGCACGTCGGGATGCGTATGGCGGGCGACGCGCACACAGCTGTCGCACGATCCGCAGCCATCCCGCTCGCACAGGAAGGCTTGGGCGAGCGCCCATGCGGCGTCGAGCTTGCCGGCACCGGGAGCGCCCAAAAACAGGTACGCGTGCGATGCGCGGCCGCTAGCGACGGCGTTGGTCAAAAAATCGCGCACGCGTTCTTGAGTGTCAAGCTTGGCGAGCAGGCTTGCCTGAGCGGGGGCCATGCTACTCAGCCTCCTGGGCAAGCGCGGCGGCGACGACATCCTGGGGGATATTGAGACCGTACGCACGAACCTGTTCGACCGTCTGCGCGAAGACATCTGCGATGGGCGCGGTGGCATCGACGAGCTTTACGCGCCCCGGCTCCTCGGCAGCGATGGCGCAAAAGCCCTGGTAGACGCGCTCCTGGAAGGCCATGCCCTTGGCCTCCATGCGATCTACCGCGCCGCGGGCGGCCATACGCAGCGCCGCCTGCTCGGGCGTGATGTGATAGACGAGCGTGAGCGCCGGGTGCGTACCCGCAACGGCCAGGTTGTTGGCGTCGCGTACCATCTGACGGTCGAGGCCATCGGCAAACGCCTGGTAGCACGTCGTGGAATCGTAGAAGCGGTCGCACAGGACCACCTTGCCGGCCGCAAGGGCGGGTGCGATGACCTCGTGCACCAGCTGGGCGCGCGCGGCCTCGTAGAGCAGTAGCTCGCAGGTATCGCCCATCGCCGTGTTGGCAGGGTCGAGCAGCAGGGCGCGGATCTTTTCGCTGATGGCGGTGCCGCCCGGCTCGCGCAGGCTCACGACCTGGTAGCCGGCAAGGTCGAGCGCGCGGGCAAGCAGGCGCGCCTGCGTAGACTTGCCGGCGCCATCGACGCCCTCGAGCGTGATAAAGCTATGTTGAACGGGCTCAAAAGCCATGGGCGCAGCCCCTTCCTACAAGGCGCGAAAATGCGAATAC
Source organism: uncultured Collinsella sp. (assembly GCA_958412345.1). Taxonomy (GTDB): domain Bacteria; phylum Actinomycetota; class Coriobacteriia; order Coriobacteriales; family Coriobacteriaceae; genus Collinsella. Next base: position 26,758 of record CATYSO010000017.1, read on the forward strand.
ATCAACCAAGTCATGATACCCCAGCACTCGATGCGCCCCAAATCGCATGCCACGACAACCGGACTGCCAGCTCCCAAGAACCCCTCCTAAGTTGCGGTGAAATAGGGACTGTCTACAGCCCTGAGGCCACCAAACACTCCCTATTTCACCGCAACTTATGATGGGGAGTTTTGGACGCTGGGTATAATCGTCGTATTGCATTGAAATGTGGCGAAAGGAGTGGCAATGTCTCGGTATTGCGCCTCGTGCGGCAAGCTTCTTGCAGATGATGCCAAGTTCTGCACCTCGTGCGGTGCACCCGTTGAGCAAACAGCCGCAAGCGATAGCCAACCCGCTTTTGAACAGACTGGCTCCCTTGATACGCCGCAAGCCAAGGCGGACGACCCGCTCGCCTATCGTCCCGACCCCGCCGCAAGCCCCGCGGCGGTCGAAACGACGCAGCGCATGCCTGTCGCAGGCGCCTCGCCCCAACAGCAGCCGGCTCCCGCGCATACGCCCGCTTCGCCACAGACCCCCGCTCCCAAAAAGAGCGGCACCGGGCCGCTTATCGCCGTTATCGTTGTGCTGATTGCGATCATCGTCGCCTTGGTCATCTTCTTTGTGATCAAGCCGTTCGACAACGCCGCCACGCAGACGACCGCTGAGGCAACTAAGCTGCACCACAATGACGACGACGATGACCTTAAGCCCCTCGGCGATCCCAATAGCCTATACGACGATGATGACGATGACGACGAGGACGGCGTTGAAGCGACCCTCTCCGAGCAAAACCTCTACCGCCGACTGAGCGAATACTACGATCTGCTCGAAGATCTCGACAGCCAGGTCCGCGCCTGTGCGCAGGCCTTCAACGGCAGCTATCTGGAAGAAGATCGTACCACCCGTCAGAATCTCGCCGATGTTGCCGAGCGCACGGAGGACACCATCGAGCAGTATTACGACATCGTCGAGGACCTGGACGTCCCGACGAGCTCCAAGAACTACAGCTCCTGGAAGGACATCATCGCCCTGTACGACGACTTGGATCACCGCATCGACGCGATCTGCGATGCCTGGGAGATCAGCCTGAAATACGCCAAGCCCGCGGACCACAAGAATGAGATCGTGGCGCCGCTGTCACGCGACAACGTAGCGGGCACCAATGACAACAAGTACCGCCTGGACTTTGAGAGCCGCTATCCTGGCGCCAAACCCGTCGAAGTGAACTAGTCGTTGGGTAGTCGTTGGGGACGTTCTTAAACGACTAGTCATTAAAGAACGTCCCCAATGACTAACTGTCAGATGGGGACGTTCCTGGGTTTTACTTGTCGGTCTTCTTCGCCGTCGTCTTCTTGGCGGTCGACTTCTTCGTCGTCGTCTTCTTCGCAGCCGTGGTCTTCTTCGCGGCCGTCGTCTTCTTCGCCGTGCTCGCCTTGGTCGTGGTCTTGCGGCCGCGGGCGGGCTTCTTTTCCTTGGTCGGGCAGTCCATGTTGACGCAGATGCGCCACGGGCCGCGCGCCGTGTTGACCACCACGATGGGAGCGCCGCACTCGGGGCAGGTCTCGCCCGTCGCTTCGAGCTTGCCGCGCGCCGGCAGCGGATAGCTCACACCGCAATCGTCGTAGTTGGTGCAGCGGATAAAGCGCTTGCCGCTCTTCTCGCTCTTGTGCGCGATCAGGTCGCCATGACGTCCGGCCTCGGCGCACACCTTGCACTCGCCCACCTTAAGGTCGGGCTCGTAGTTGGTGGGACACGTGGGGTTCACGCAAATCTCGAAGGCCTTCTGGCGGAACGGCTGACACTTGATGCGCGGCGCACCGCACTCGGGGCACACGGCCGCCTCGCCCTCGAGCGGGCTTACCTTGACGCCGCTCGGCACCGGATAGGTCACGTCGCAGTCGGGCCAACCCATGCAGCCAATGAAGCTGCCGCGGGTCTTGGCGCTCGTCTTCATAACCAGGTCCTTGCCGCACTTGGGGCAGCTACCCACGCGCGCATCGGCCGTGACAGCATCACTAATGGCGTCGCCCAGCTCCTGCGTGTGCTTGAGCAGCTCGTCGAGCACGCCGGCCAGCAGCGCGCGCGAGTGCGTCACGACATGCTCCTCGGTATCCTCGCCGCGCTCCACGCGGGTCATGTCGCCGTCGAGCTCGCTGGTCATATCGGGGCTCGTGATGCGCGGGGCAAACTGTGTCAGCGCGTCGATGATGGCGATGCCCAGCTGGCTCGGCTCCACGGGATCGTTTTTGAGGTAGCGCACGGCGTACAGGCGCTCGATGATGCTCGCGCGTGTGGACTTGGTGCCCAGGCCGCGCTTCTCCATCTCCTGCACGAGCTTGCCCTGGCTGTAGCGTGCGGGCGGCTCGGTCTGCTTGGCCTCGAGCTTAATGTCGAACACGTCGACCGTATCGCCCTGCTCCAGCGGCGGCATCTGCTCGTCGCGCTTAAGACCGTACGGATAGGCCTCGCGGAAGCCCGGGGTCACGAGCACGTCGCCCGAGGCCACGAACGGCTCGCCGTTGACGTCGAGTTCGAGCTTGGTGTTCTCGATGGTCGCGGGGCCCATGAGCGTCGCCAGGAAGCGGCGGGCGATGAGGTCGTAGAGCTTGCGCTGACCGCCGTCGAGCGTGGACGGATCGCCCTCGCCCGTGGGGTAGATCGGCGGGTGGTCGGTGGTCTCGACCTTGCCGCGCGTGGGCTTCATGGGGCCGGCGAGCACCTTTTTGCACACGGGCGCCAGCGCCGGGTTGATCTTTGCCAGGTCGCTCACCACGGCGCCCAGATCGAGCGTCGCGGGGTACACGGTGTTGTCGACACGCGGGTAGCTGATGAGGCCCGCCATGTAGAGGGACTCGGCGATGCGCATGGTACGCGCAGGCGAGATGCCCTCGGCCGCGGCGGCAGCCTGCAGCGAGGTCGTCGCGAACGGCGTGGGCGGCTGCTGCTTGCGGGAGCGCTTGGTCACCGCGGCGACGGTTGCCGTCGTGGCGCCGTCGACGTGGCCGTACGCCGTCTCGGCGGCATCTTTGTCGGTAAAGCGCGCCGTCTTGTGCGCGATCTTAAAGCGATCGTCCTCGGCGGCACCCTGCGCGGCGCCCATGCCTCGGATCTGCCAATAGTCCTCGGGCACAAACGCCATGCGCTCGCGCTCGCGCTCGACCACCAGGGCAAGCGTCGGCGTCTGCACGCGGCCGGCAGAGCGAACGTTGCCAAAGCCGCCGAACTTGGCGAGCGTCAGGTAACGCGTGAGCACCGCGCCCCAAATGAGGTCGATATGCTGGCGGCTCTCGCCGGCGTCGGCCAGGTTCTGGTCGAGCGAGACGAGGTTATCGAAGGCCTGCGTGATCTCGGCCTTGGTAAACGAAGAATACTGGGCGCGGGCAACCGGCAGGTCCGGCGCCACCTCGCGCACCTTGTTGAGGGCGTCCGAGCCAATGAGCTCGCCCTCGCGGTCAAAGTCCGTGGCGATGATAACACTGTCGGATTTTTTGGCGAGGTTCTTGAGTGAACGAATGAGCTCCTTCTCGGCCGGCAGCTTAATGACGGGCGCCCAGGTGAGGTAAGGCAGGCTCTCGAGCTTCCAGCCCTTGATGGAGATACCGTCGGCAAGGAACGGCTTGCGCTTGGTGTCGTAGGGCGGACGGGCCAGACCATCGGGCATGTCGGCCGGCAGCATCTCGCCGTCCTCGGTCACCGAATACCAGCCCAGCTTTTTATCGAACAGCACGCTGTCGCAAAAATCGGGTGCCAGGATGTGACCGGCAAGACCGATGGTCACGCACTCCTCGCCCTTCCACTCAAAACGGTAGATAGCGGTGTTGTACACCTTGTCCTTTTTAGGCTTGCCCGTGGACAGACGCTCGGCGATCTGACGCGCGGCATCGTTTTTCTCGGCGATGATGAGCTTCAAAAGAGGCTCCTATCTCGTATCTCTGCGGCTACGCCCGCCCGTATGGCGGCCGACTTACGCCCTTGCTTGCTCAATCTGCCCGATGAGCCAATCGCACCAGGCATCCATGCCCTCGCCCTTGCGCGCGCTCACGGCAAACCGCGGCGCCTGCGGATTGAGGTCATCGAGTGTCTTAGTATACCTATCCATGTCAAAATCGAAAGCCGGGGCCACGTCGACCTTGTTGAGCAACTGTGCGCCGGCGTGCTGGAAGATACCCGGGTACTTGATGGGCTTGTCGTCGCCCTCGGGCACCGAAAGGATCATGATGGACAGGTTTTCACCCAGGTCAAAGTCGACCGGGCAAACCAGGTTGCCCACGTTTTCGATAAAGATGACATCGATATTTTCCAGGCCCACAGCCCGGTCGAAGGCATCGACGGCCTCCATGATCATGTTGCCCTCGAGATGGCACAGGCCGCCCGTGTTGATCTGGATGGCGGGCATGCCGGCCTCCTTCATGGTGATGGCGTCGACATCCGAGGCAATATCGCCTTCGATGACGGCGCAGCGCAAGCCGGCCTTGTCGCGCAGGCGCTCGTTGGTGCCCAGAATCGTGGTGGTCTTGCCCGAGCCGGGGCTCGATAGCACGTTGATCACGTAGGTGTTTGTCTCTGCAAATCGCTGACGCAGCTGATCTGCCAGGCGCTCATTGCGCGACAGGATCGGCGATGCGATATCAATCGTTTTCTCAGCCATACTCGGCGCTCCTTACTTTTGCCCCTTTATACTCCATCACTAGATGGCTGGACGGGCTAATCGTCGGGTGTTTCGATCTCGATGCTCGCGATATCGAGCTCGCGGCCGTGCAGCAGACGCACGTTGGCGCCTCCGCACTGGGGGCAGCGACAATGGAAGCGGTCATGATCGAAGACCTCGCCGCAGTCCAGGCACTCACTTTGCGGATGAATCTCCTCCACGGCAAGCTCGCAGCCCTTCGTGAGCGGATCCTCGTCGCGAAACGTCTCCCAGGCAAAGTCGAGCGCCTCGCGCACGACCTCGGTCATATCCCCGATACGCAGCGTTACCAAAACGGCGCGCGAGGCCCCCGCCCCACGCGCCGCGCGAATCACTGTATCGAGTATGCCGTTGACAATGCCAACCTCGTGCATACCGATTTACTCCTCGTCGTCCTCGTCGTCCGAGAACAGGTCCAGACGGCTCACGAACAGGCCCTCCTTGCCCTCGCGCGCGGTGATGACCACACGGGCGACGGCGAGCGAGATCTCGTAGAGCGAGAGCAGGGCGCCGTACATAAGGCCCAGGGTGACGGGCGAGCCGTCGGGCGTGATCACGGCCGAAGCCACGAGCAGGCCCACGTACACATAGCGCCAAGCGCTGCGGAAGGCGGCGTAGGACACGATGTGGAAAACGGACAGGTAGAAGATGATGAGCGGCAGCTCAAACGCCACGCCAAAGCCGATCATAAAGAGCAGCTCCATGTTGACGTAGTTCTCCAGGTCGGGCAGCGCCGTGGCGACGGCCGAGGTCTCGCCGATGAGCCACTCAAAACCGGCCGGAATGATGATGAAGTAGCAGAAGATGGCGCCCAGGAAGAAGAGCAGCGTCGAGGCGAGCACCGTGGGCACGACCCACTTGCGCTCGTTGGGGCGCAATGCCGGAAGGAAAAATGCCAGAATCTGCCAGATGATCATGGGCGTGCACATAACAACGGCCATCTTGAGAGCCAGCGAGAAGCGCAAGCTAAAGCCGCCGAGCGTGGTGGTGATGTAGAACTTACCGTCCGGCACAAAGGAGCGGATGGGGTCTTGCAAAATGTCGAGCACCACGGGCGTGGCGAAGTACAGCACGATGGCTGCGGCAAACACCGACACGACCACGATGGTCAGGCGGCGACGGAGCTCTCCCAGGTGATCGAAGAGCGGCATACGCGCAGGTCCGATAGGCATTACTCATCGCCTCCCTTCGGGGCGTCGGCGGCAGCGGCCTCGTCCTCGGCCTCGAGCTCGCGGGCGAGCTGGTCGACAACGGCCTTGCGCTTGCGGGGGCGACGGGCATAGAGGTCAGCCGTCGTGGGCTCTGCCGGCTCGGGCTCCGGCTCCGGCTCTGCAGCGGGAGCGGGCTCGGCGGCGTCAGCCTCGGACTCGGCGGCGGGCTCGGCGCCCTCAGCCTCAGTCTCCTCGGAAGCACCCTCGCCCTCGGCGGCACCCTCACTTGCGGCCTTCTCGGCGGCAAGGCGGGCACGGCGCTCGGCAAAGGTCTCCTTCTTGGCGGGCGCAGCCGTCTCGGCGGCATCCTCGTCCGCATCGGAATCGTCATCGGCCGCTGCGGCCTTCTTGGGCTTGACCGGCGCCGACGCGGCCTCGGTCACCGGGTCGATGATCTCGGACTGAACAACGGCCGTCATCTTTTCCTGCGTCTCGCGGAACTGACGGATGGCACGGCCGATCGTACGGCCCATCTGCGGGAGCTTATCCGGGCCAAACAGCAAAAAGCCGAAGACCACGATGATCGCGAGCTCACCCTCTCCAATACCAAACACACATACCTCCAAGGCTCGATGTGAGTCGAGCCCGCACCGCGCCATTCGGCCGGAACTCGTCTATTCATTCGGTCAAGTATAGCGCCCGGACGCCAAAACGTCCGAGCGCATCACAAACATATGCCAAACGGCACACCCTTTTGGGGCAGAGATTATGCAGCGGTGATCGAAATCTCCTGGTCGACACCCAACAGCTGAACCACGCGCATCACCGGGGGCTGCACATTGGCGCAGCTAAAGCGTTTGCCGTGATCGACCGCGTGGTGCGCGGCGCCCACGAGCACGCCAATGCCCGTCGAATCGATGTAGCTCACCTGGGCAAAATCGAGCTCAACAGCCTCAGTGGGCTGCTCGAGCGCCAGGTCGATGGCATTGCGCAGGCTATCGGCGTTAGAGATATCGATCTCGCCGGTTACCTTAATAGTGTAGAGCTCTGGCGTGGGGTTGGTGGAAATACCCAAATCCATGTATACGCTCCTTTACGTATCGAAAGTGCGGATAGTACGGGAAGCCGCGCGTTAGGCGCGCTCGGCACGCGCAAGCTCGGCAGCGACAAGCTTTACGGCCAGCACCAGCACATCGAGCGCGGCCTCCAGGTCCTCGACCGTGGGATAGCTCGGCGCGATGCGGATGTTGGTGTCGCGCGGGTCCTTGCCATAGGGCCAGGTAGCACCGGCCGGCGTGAGCTTGACGCCCAGGTCGGCGCAAAGCGCGGCGACCTTCTGGGCCGAGCCCTCGGGACCATCGAAGCTTACAAAGTAGCCACCGCGGGGGTGCGTCCAGGTGGCACAGCCCGTGTCGCCCAAGCCCTCGGTGAGCTTGCGCTCGACGGCCTCAAAGCGCGGGCGCAAAAACTCGGCATGCTTTTTCATGTGCTCCTTGACCGCCTCGATGGTGGGAAGGAAGCGCACGTGACGCAGCTGGTTGAGCTTGTCGGCGCTGATGAGGCCGGCCTTCAGGCGCTTGGAGAACTCGGCGATGACCGCGGGGCTCGCACCGATAAAGCCGATGCCGGCGCCCGGGAAGGTGATCTTGGACGTCGAGGCAAAGGCCACCACGCGATCCTCGGTGCCCGCCGCGCGAGCGAGGTCAAAGATGTTGGCGAGCTCGTCGGTCTCGTCGTACAGGTCGTGCACGCAGTAGGCGTTGTCCCAGAAGATGCGGAAATCGGGCGCGGCCGTGGGCATCTCAACCAGGCGGCGCACGGTGTCCTCGCTAAAGGTAATGCCCGTGGGGTTGGAATACTTGGGCACGCACCAGATACCCTTGATGGAATCGTCGGCGGCAACGAGGCGCTCGATCTCGTCCATGTCGGGGCCGTTGTCGGTCATGGCAACGGGGACATTCTCGATGCCCAGGTCGGCGGTGATACCAAAGTGTCGGTCGTAACCGGGAACGGGGCACAGGAACTTGACCTTCTTGCCGTCATGCGCGGCCTCATAAGCCTCCCAAGGCTCGCTACCGCACGAGCCGCAGCGCCAGAACATGCCGGCGATATCGTGCTCGATCAGCAGGCTCGACGAACCCAGCACGAGCGTCTGCTCGGCGGGGCAGCCCAGGAACTCCCCTGCCAACTTGCGTGCCGAGGGAATGCCCTCAAAGCAGCCGTAGTTGGAGCAGTCGACGTTGCCATCGTGCAGATCGGCGTCGGCGTTGAGGATATCGAGCATGGGGCGCGAGATGTCCACCTGGGAGGGCGACGGCTTGCCGCGCGCCATATCGAGCGTCAGGCCCTTGGCCTTGACCTCGGCGACCTCGGCTTTGAGCGCCTCGATGGCGGCATCGAGTTCGGTGGTTTCCATCTTCTGGTAGATCGTCTGCATGGGGTGCGACCTTTCGCGAAGCGGTACGTTGCAGTTCGTCTAAGTATAGACCGCCACCGCCGCAACGTTATGAAGCCGTGATAGATTAAGTCCATCGCAATAAATTACGAATCGCCGCGCATGCCGGCGTGGGGCGCCCAAGGAGGCACTATGGAGTATGGATCGTTCCAGGCCGAGGAATTCGGCGACCTGCAGCGCCTGGTCGACGGACTGTTTTACGACCGCCACGCCATCGACCGCCTGGACCTAATCGTACAGGCCGAAATCTTGGACCTGGCGCCCGATCTCATGGAGATCGTCAACCTTTTGCCGCCCGGCTATTACGACCGCCAGTCACTTTGCGATCAGCTCAACTCTGCCCTAGCCGCCCACGGCTGGGGCGCCGTCTACGGAACCGTGGAATAAGCCTCGAGGCCAGCGATTTGGCCCGCTTCCCGACCTTGGCGAGGCTTGTTTTAGGGCTTGTGGCCAAAAAAGGGCAAATATGAGTACTGTTACCTTTTTAGTAGCAGCGATTCTTGGTCGAAATCGGCAAAACTCGACTTGAAACTTCCTAATCACCGTCAGCTAGCGCCAAATTGGAAGTCGATGGTCACTCATTAACGTACAGTTCTTATAACTTTGTTCATTATTTTCCGCACCTAAAATGATACGCCGTTTGTGACAGTACTCACAAACGGCGTTTTTTGACCACTGGCGTGTCTGGCAGGCGGCAAGCACCGCCCGAATCCGCATTTTGAACGCGCCCGAATCGGTTCTGGAGCCGGTTTTCGCGCTCTTACTCGTCTTTGGGCGCGGGGTGCTTGCAGACCACGCTCATGTAGATCATGCCAAGCACGGCTGCGGTGACCGAACCGGCAAGAATGGCGGCCTTGGCTGCAAGAACCTCAAACTGGGCCGTCGGGAAGGCGAGGCCGCTGATGAGGATCGACATGGTAAAGCCGATACCGCCCAGAATGCCCACGCCGGCAATCATGTGCCAGTTGACATTGTGCGGCAGCTCGCAGGCCTTAAGCTTAACCAGGGCAAACGTCATACCAAAGATGCCGATCGGCTTGCCCAGCAGCATGCCAAAGTACACGCCGAGCGTCACCGGGTCGGTGAGCAGCGTGCTCATGTCCACGCCCACCAGACGAACCTGCGCGTTCACGAACGCAAAGATCGGCAGGATCACAAAGTTGACCGGCGTGGAGATCAGACGCTCCATGCGGATAAGCGGCGGGGTCACGCGGTGCATGACGCGCTCGACCTTGGTTGTCGAGACGGTAAAGTCATGCTGGCCCAGGATGTGCGCCTCGTCGTCGTAGCGGTCATCGAGCAACGGCAGGCACTCGCCCAGCCAATCGGTAAGGCTATCGAGCTTGACGCCGCACTTGGCCGGAATGGTGAAGGCCAGGATGACGCCGGCAAGCGTAGCGTGCACGCCGCTCTTGAACATGCAGAACCACAACAGCAGACCCAGTACCGAATACGGGGCAAGGCGGTAATGCTGCGTCTTGTTAAGCCACACGAGCGCGCAGGTCACAAGCGCGGCGGCGCCCAACCAAAACGGATTGGGGCTCTGACCGTAGAAAATGGCGATGGCGGCGATGGAAATCAGGTCGTCGGCAATAGCGAGCGTCGAGAAGAACACGCGCACGCCGTTGGGCACGCGATTGCCCAAAAGCGACAGCACGCCCAGCGCAAAGGCAATATCGGTTGCCATGGGAATGGCCCAACCGTTGCGGGCACCGGCATGGTTAAAGATCAGGTAGATGCAGGCGGGAACGACGACGCCGCCCACGGCCGCCAGCATGGGAAGCATGGCCTGACGCGGATTCTTGAGCTCGCCGACCGTCATCTCGTACTTAAGCTCAATGCCCACCAACAAAAAGAAAATCGCCATGAGGAAGTCGTTGACGAAAAGCTCAACGGTGAGACCAGCCGTAAGGTTGCCCAGGCCCACATACAGCGGGGTCTCCAAAAAGTGATGGATGGCCTCGTAGGCATCGGTGTTGGCGCAGATAACGGCGGCGATAGCGGCAAAGACCATGACGGCGGCGGAAATCGTGCCGTTCTCGGCGATGCGCTCCCAAATGTCGTGACGTTCAAAGCGCTTGCGTTCACGAACGTTGAACAGCTGCTCGGGTGCTGCCATGGGCGGCTCCTTTCTCGGGAAAGCTCCCGTCTTAAAAAAGCACGGCCCGCCCAAGTGGCGGCGCCGCGCTCTAACGTATTACGCTTGCATCTAGCCTACCCTGCACGACAAGCACGCAGGCGTGGCCGAAAAGCGGAACCACAGGTTGAACATTATTTGCTCAACGGCACGGGCGCGCCTGCCCAAGAGACGACGCGGCGCCGTGCACAAAAAACGACCGGAGCGCGGGGCGTCCGCGATCCGGTCGTGGCGTTCGGTCAACTAAACCTAGCAGGCGGCCATGATGGGGGCAGCGACCTGCTTCTTACGGGAGAGGACGCCCGGCATCCAGACGCCGTCGTGCTCGTCGGCAATGCCCAGGCCCTTCTGAGCAGCCTCGGTCTCGCCCTCGAGCAGGACCTGCGAGCCCTCCTCCATGATGTCGGTGATGCACAGGACAATGCCGTCGGCACCCTTCTCGGCGGCGTAGGCGCGCATGGCCTCGCGAATCTCGTCGATCATGCCGAGTGCACGGGTCTTGTCGACGGTCTCGTACTGGCCGATGAGCAGCTTCTTGCCAGCGGGCTCGAACATCTTGATGTCATTGCCGACCATCTCGGCTGCGGTGAAGGAGCCGGACGGACGGGTGAGGAAGACCTCCATGCCAAACTTGACCGGGTCGACGCCCACCTGCTCGCCGAGCTTGGCGGCGACGGCGCGGTCGACATCGGTGGTGGTGGGGCTCTTGAGCATGAGCGTATCGGTCATCATAGCCGAGAGCAGCAGCTTAGCCTGGACGTCGGAAAGCTCAACGCCGAGCACGCCGGCGAGCTTGGTGACGATGGTGCAGCTGGAGCCCCAGGGCAGGCAGATGTAGTGCAGCGGGCCGGCGGTCTCGAAGTCGCCGATGCGGTGATGATCGACAACGCCAAAGACCGTGGCGTCCTTAAGACCGGCGACGGACTGGGCAGACTCGTTGTGGTCGGTGAGAACGACGAGCTGACCGGCCTCGACGGACTCGATCACGCGGGGCTCGGCAATGCCGGCGTCGGCAAGCAGCTTGGCGGACTCTGCCGGAAGCTGACCAAGGGCGCAGGCCTCGTAGGTGTTGCCGGCATACTCAACCTGGTTGAGCAGCTGGGACAGGACGACGGCGCTCATGATGGCGTCGTTATCGGGGTTCTGGTGACCAAAGACAAGAACGTTTGCCATGGATATCCTCCACTTGATATGTGTACTTGGACGTAGCTATGGTAGCACGCCGATGCCGAGCCTTCGCAGACGGAAGGGGCACGGCATATTTTGGGGCAGGCATGGAGGCCAAGGCTGTCCCTTTTGCACCATGTTGGTGCAAAGTAACCTGGCCCCCTTGCACCAGCTATTTACCGGCGGCGCGCAGGGCTACGTAGGCGGCACCGATGATGCCGGCGTCGTTTCCGAGCGAAGCGACCTTGATGGGCGTCTCGCGCGAGGCGGAGAGCGCGTACTGCTTAAAGTGCTCGCGGACCTTGTCGAGGTAGACATCGGCCGAAGCGGAAGCACCGCCGCCGATCAGGAACATCTCGGGATCGACCACGTTGGCAATAAGCGCCAGGGCGCGGCCGAGATAGTCGGCCATGGTATCGGCAGCTGCCAGCGCGAGCTTGTCACCCTCGCGGCAGGCCTGGAACACGTCCTTGGAATCAGAAGGCCCGGTGAGCTCGATGGGCTCGACGCCCGCCTTCTTGCACTCGGCAAGGTAGTTACTCACCACGCCGGTGGCGCTGGAATACTGCTCCAGATGGCCATGGCCACCACAGCCGCAGGTGCGTTCCTCAGCCGGGTTCAGGCACATGTGGCCAATCTCGCCGCCGGCACCCACAACGCCCGACACCACGTCGCCGTTGACGATAACGCCGCCACCCACGCCGGTACCAATGGTGACCATCACCACGTTCTGTACGCCCTTGGCAGAGCCGAGCCAGGCCTCGCCCATGGCAGCGGCGTTGGCATCGTTCTCGTATTTAACAACCGCGTCGGGGCAGTGCTCCTGAATGGCGACTCTTAGCTCGGGCAGGTTAATGGCAATGTTGGCCTTGACCTTGGCATCGCCCGATGCCGGGATGGGGCACGGAACGGCCAGGCCAATACCCGCCACAAAGGCGCGCGGAATCTGGGCCTTGGCGACCACCTGGTCGATAGCCTCGGTCACCGCGGCAAAGCCCGCAGCGTCAACGATGGGCGGCGTGGGCACGCTGGCCTTGGCCAGCAGGTTGCCGTCCTCGTCGAACAGGCCCTCCTTAACCGAAGTGCCGCCGACGTCGATGCCGATGTAATACTGCTTAGGTTCCATGGGAGCCCGCCTTTCTCGTTTAAACATTGCCTGTATGGTACCGCTCCCAAGGCAAAAACCTGCCAAAAAGGGACAGGTTTGTTTTGGCAGGTTTTATCTGTGAAAACGCAGGGCATGGAATTTGGTTCGTTGGGCGGTAAAACGGCTCAACCCCATCCTCGAGTCGATCAATTTGCTCAATACCACATTATTCGAATGCATATTCGAATGCATATTCATTTAGAGCGCTCTAGTTTTTGAAGAGAAGCGTTTTTTAATTAAACCTTTCTCGAACTTTTCAAAAACGCAATAGGGATGCTTAGGTGTTGACTATACTTTCTTCTGTACTCAATCAAGCCGGAAAGGAGGTTCCATGATTCCCAAATACGAGGCGATAGCTGCAGATATCCGTCGAAGCATCGAGGACGGCGCCCTTAAGCCGGGCGATAAACTGCCCACCGTCGTAGAGTTTTGCGAGCTGTATAGCGTTTCCAAGATCACCGTCAAGCGCGCGATCGAGCAGATCACCGAGGAGGGTCTTGTTACCAGCCGTCGCGGGTCGGGCACCTACGTTAAGGACACGGCGGGTCTTCCCGACCAGGCGTTTTTCCAGGGCAAAAACGACCGCGCCCAGGGCTTTTCGTATGAGCACCGCGGGGAGAAGGTGACCTCGGTGGTCTACGATTTCTCGATCGTCAATCCACCAGCGGACGTCGCAACTCAGCTGGGAATTGCCGAGGACGACTTTGCCTATCACATCGTGCGCGTGCGCGAGGTCGATGGTCAGCCCATCGTTATTGAGTACACCTATATGCCACTCGAGCTGATTCCGGGTCTTAAGAAAAAAGACCTGTACGCATCGATCTACAGCTTCATCCGCGAGCAGTGCGGACTCAAGATCTCGAGTTTCCACCGCACCATTCGCGCTGTCGCGGCAACTGAAGAAGAGGCTGAGCGCCTGGATACCAAACCCGGCTCTCCCCTGCTCGAACTCAACCAGATTGGCTTTTTGGATAGCGGCAACGCCTTTGAGTACTCGATTTCGCGCAACGTCGGCGACCGCTTTGAGCTGCACAACGTAACGTTGGCATAGGTTTTTGTAGTCATGCGGGCGCTCGTTATGACTCGATTAGAGCGGGCGGCCGCGCAACACCATGGGGGTATGAACATGTCCGATTTGATTAAACTGACGCCGATCTTCCACGAGAAGATCTGGGGCGGCCGCCAGCTCGAAACCGTATTTGGTTACGACATTCCCGAGGGTCCCATCGGTGAGTGCTGGGCCATCTCGGCACACCCCAACGGCGACTGCCAGATCGCTGAGGGCCCGTATGCCGGCCACACGCTGTCGTGGCTGTGGGCCGAGCACCGCGAGCTCTTTGACAACTGCGAGGGCAAAGAGTTCCCGCTGCTCATTAAGATCCTGGACGCCAAGGACGACCTTTCGATCCAGATTCACCCCAACGACGAGTACGCCGCCGAGCACGAGAACGGCAGCCTGGGCAAAACCGAGTGCTGGTATGTACTGGACTGCGAGCCCGGTGCCACGATCATCGTCGGCCAGCGCGCCAAGGACCGCGCCGAGGCCGCACAGATGATCGAGGAGGGCCATTGGGACGAGATGCTCAACGTGCTGCCGATTCACAAGGGTGACTTTTTCCAGATTGACTCCGGTACCGTGCACGCCATCAAGACCGGCACGCTCATTTTGGAGACGCAGCAGTCGAGCGACGTGACCTATCGCCTGTACGACTACGACCGCCCCGGCACCGACGGCAAGCTGCGCCCGCTGCATATTGAGCAGAGCCTCGACTGCATCAACTTTAACGCGCAGGCACCGACCGACGGTACCGTGACCGCGCCCGAGGTCGATGGCGTAACCGAGCTCGAGTCCAACCCCTGCTACACCGTCGATCGCGTGCGCGTCGACGGCAGCAAGACCCTCGAGCAGCGCTGGCCCTTCATGTGCCTGTCGGTCATCGACGGCGAAGGCACCGTCTGCGGCGACCCCGTCCACAAGGGAAGCCACCTGCTGGCACCCAGTACCGTCAGCTCCATTGACCTCAAAGGCAAGATGGAACTGATCATCAGCCACCTGTAAGCTACCGATCCCCGAACGCTCGCCGGGATGGGCGCGGGGTTTGGTCGCCTGCTCGGACAGTCCTGCTCGCACGGAACTCGCAATCGACCAAACCCCGCGCCCCATCCAGGCGAGCCTCCGACTAGCAACAACAATCAAAACGCAACAAGGGGCTCTTCCGTTCATCAACGGAAGAGCCCCTGCTATACATAACGAATCAAGGTGCCTATAGGTAGACCTTTTCGAGAAACGATAACGTGTCCTGAAGCCGAGCCCTTTCCTTACGGTTGGTCTGCCGATTTACATACGAAGTAAAGTCCGTAAGAAAATCCTCCGCATCAACCCTCATTTGCCCCGTTAGCTCCAAACGCGCTGAGGACGACAACAAGCCGGCAAGCCGAGCAACATCTGAACGATGCTTCCGTCGGTCTATATCGTTGCAATGACGCCCTTCTTCATAGCTCCTGTTGATATCAATGTGCGCACGCATCTTGAGGGGAATGATATGGAGCGCATCGAGCAACGTAATACCCCCGATATTCGTAGCACTATCACGAATAAACTCATAGTAACCATCATCGAGAATAATGGCGGAAAGGCTCGATATCGCCCCGTCAAAGGAAAGGGGAGCCACCTCGCTCGTTTCGTCTTCGAGCGTAAAGTCAGGGTGCCGGGCAAACAACTCGATTTGGCCGGGATAATCTAAGGCCCGCCTTGATCCTTCGGGCATACGAAACCGATAGTAAGTACACTTTCCATCGGCGGTTTTTCCAATTTCGTATCCGACGCTTTTGATAAATGCCCATAATGCAGTGGCAAATTCAATACAATTTCTATCAACAATTACGACGACATCCAGATCTTCGGTAGCCCTAAATGAATCACCTTCGCTGTCAAATAGAACGCTGCAGGCCCCTCCGCCAATAAGGACATAGCTGCCCTCGCAATTGCTCATGGCATCGGCAAATCGCTCTACTCCCCTTACTTTTGGCATATCGTCCTCCTGAGCTGTTCGACCGCATCGAGTAGACGATCGTCTTTGTATTCCGCTTTCGCACAGGCAACGTATAGGGAAAACGGGTCAACACATTGCAAGCCCGTCGTGTCAAAACTAATATCGGACGGCTCGTCCACGGGATACGACCAGACTTCAATCTCGACAGAGGCCGGATCGTACCACCGGGCCTCCAGCCACCTATCGCCCATATGTTCTTTTAAGGCCTCTAGCTGATTCTTTTCGAGAGCAATGGTTGGGGCGGAGTCATCATGGGCAAGGTCGGACATATAGCTAAGGGCAGACACTCCGGAAAGCAGCGCATCAACGGCTCGCAGTTCTTCCCTGTCGACCGTCCCCTTAAGCCGGATGCGCTCTATAACTGGCGTGCGAAGATAATCCTCAAATCCATCTAGCAACGTCTCGGTCGACAACCCGGCGCCGCGCAATATACGCTTTTTGCCATCTCGCACAATCAATCCAGGGACTATGGCGGCAATTTCCGAAAGATAGCCGCTTACGCTTGCCGCACTTTTGCCACACAGACGCGCTAGGTCGCCGGCAGAGCAGTCAACCCATCGTCCCGCGATGAGATTTAGAACGATTCGCTGAGATTGGGGCGAAAGCGGAGCAGCAGGGGAAGCACCCAGTACCTCATCGGAAATAACAGCTCCGATAAACGGCAGAAACGCATTTCGCTCATCTCGGATATATGCGATTCCCTCCGAAGAAAGCGCGCGCATAATGCCTAAATCCATGGCATCCCAGCAAATTGCCACCGGGCGCGCGTCTACCTTGCGCACGGCATTGACGAGATTTCGCGCCGAAATGACACTGGGCGGTTCTTTTGGTTCCGCAACAATAAAACGGCCTTGCTCAGACATGCCGAGTCGTGCCAAGCGAAGCGAAAACCGCTCAAGATACATGCGAGGAATCTGCATCTCAACTGGCTCTGAGTCGATGGCGAGCTCTAAAGAGAAGAGTCTTTTAGGGAGACAATTTAGCAGCATGTCCACTCACCGTTTTCATTTCAGTTACATTTTAGTGTCTATCTGAAATTATACTGAATCGTATAAAATCATCAATCATCAAAGCCAAGCGCACCATTCAAAACGCAACAAGGGGCTCCCCCGTTCTTTAACGGGGGAGCCCCTTGCCATGTCTAAGTATTCAGCCCACCCGGCTCTCCAGATCAAAAAGCGAACGAGTAGAGCGACGTTCGCAAGCAACGTTACCTGAGGACCTGGGTGGGCGTATAGGGCAACATCGATCGCGAGTTCCGCACGAGCCGGAGAGCACTTAATGTGCTCTCCGTGCGAGCAGGACTGCCCGAGCAGGCGATGTTGCCCTATACGTCCGCCCAGGTCCGCCGGGATCACGACAGCTTGACGATCGGCGCAAAGCCCTTCATCAGCTTTTTGGTCTGGCCGGTCTTTTCGAATTGAACCTCGATCATGTCTCCGGCGACCGAGATCACGGTACCCGTGCCAAAGGTCTTGTGGCTCACGGTATCGCCCGCGGCAAAGTCCTGCGACGCGCTGGCGCGATCGACCTTGCGCTCCACCGTCGGCGACACCTTGGACGACGGTTTTTTAGCTCGCGGCGCGCCCGAACCAAAGGTCGAGGTAACACGGCCAGCGTCGGGCGAGACCCCACGATGGCGCTCGGTCCCATAGCTGCTACTGCCAAAGAAGTCGTCAAAGCTCGATCCGCCGCGCGAACCGGAACCGCCGGTCGAACGCGTATGCGAGCCAAACACCTTGCCGCCATACATATCCGAGCCCATGCCCGAGCCAAAGGTGCCGTGACGGTCGCCGCGCTTCTCCCAGCCCGTGCCCTCAAAACCGGCAGAACCGATACCGCTAAACTCGATATCCTCAAACGGAATCTCGTTGAGGAAGCGCGAGCGCGGGTTGGCAGAGGTCGAGCCGTAGGTGCGACGCGTGGCCGCATAGGTCAAGAACAGGCGCTTACGGGCACGCGTGATGGCAACGTAGGCCAGGCGACGCTCCTCCTCGAGCTTGCCCGGGTCATCGCTGCCGCCAAAGTCGTGCACGTGCGGAAAGATACCCTCCTCCATGCCGGCCACGAACACCGCCGGGAACTCCAGGCCCTTGGCGGAGTGGATGGTCATCATGGTGATGGCATGTGTCTCGCCGGCCAGGGAATCCAAGTCGGAACGCAGGGCCAGCCACTCCATGAGTGCCGGCAGCGCCTTACAGATGAGCGGACCGTAGGTGCGCTCAATCTCGTCGGCATGCACGGCACCCGCCGGCATCTCCATCGGCGCGGCATACGCGTTGCCCGCGATGGCGGCGGCCAGGGCATCCTGCGGTGAGAGCGCCGGGGCGGCTAGGCTATCGAGCGGATTGGAACCTGCGGCATCGCGCGCGCCGACGAGTGCCTCAAACGAGGATGCCGGGGCAGATGGCCCCGGTTCGGGCGCAGGCGCGCTCACCACGACGGGCTCGGGCTCGGAGCCGGCAGGCACGTCGGCAACACCGGCTGCGCGCAGCTCTTCTAGGCTCTCGAGCGTACCCTCGATATCCTCGTGCGTCTCCTCAAATTCGGCGGCGACGCCCAGGAATTCCTGGATGTTCTCGGCGCGGCTCTCGGACTCCATGGTGCCCTCGGCACGAAACGCCTGCAGAAGGCCTGTCTTATCGACAATCATCTCGACGACATCCTTGAGCTCGCCGTCCATGCGGCGACCTTCGCGCACCAGCGACACAAAGCTCGACAGGCCGTTACGCACCTTGGCGCTAAACATACCGGTCTCGGCGCACGCGATCTCGCAAGCCTGGAAGAACGAGCAGCGGTTATCGCGCGCCAGCTGCTCGATCTTTTGGATCGAGGTGGAGCCGATACCGCGGCGCGGCGTGTTGATGACGCGCTTGACGCTCATCTCGTCGGCCGGGTTCACGATCATCTTGAGGTAGGCCATGACGTCGCGGATCTCGGCACGGTCGAAGAATCGCGTGCCGCCGACGATCTTGTAGGGCACACCCGCACGCAGGAACATATCTTCGAGAATACGCGACTGGGCGTTGGTGCGGTAGAACACGGCGATGTCGTCGTAGCTCGTACCCTTGGAGTGCAGCTTTTCGATCTCGCCGGCAATCCAGCGACCCTCGTCGCGCTCATCGCTCGCCTGGAAGGCCTGGATCTTCTCGCCGTCGCCCTCGGCCGTAAACAGGCGCTTGTCCTTGCGCTGAGAGTTGTGGCGCACCACGGCGTTCGCGGCGCTCAAGATGTGACCCGTGGAGCGGTAGTTCTGCTCCAGCTTGACAGTCTTGCAGTTTTTAAAGTCCTTCTCAAAGTCCAGGATATTGGTGATGTCGGCGCCACGCCAGCTATAAATGGACTGGTCGTCGTCGCCCACGACCATAAGGTTTTGGTACTTGGCGGCCAGCAGGTTGGCGATCTCGTACTGGACGTGGTTGGTGTCCTGATACTCGTCGACGCTAATGTAGCGGAAGCGCTCTTGGTACTTGTCGAGCACCTCGGGGCGGGTGCGCAGCAGCTCGAGCGCGCGCACGAGCAGGTCGTCAAAGTCCATCGCATTGGCGGCGCGCAGGCGGCGCTCCAGCTCCAGGTAGACCTGCGCGGCCTTTTTGTCGTTGGGGCTATCGGCGCTCTTGAGCATGTCCTCGGGGCCGATCATGGCGTTTTTGGCCGAGCTGATCTTGCTGCGGATCATGTTGATGGGGAACTGCTTTTGCTCGATGCCGAGCGCCTGCATAATGTCACGCACCATGCGCTTGGAATCGTCGTCATCGTAGATGGTGAACTGGCCGGTGTAGCCCAGCAGGTCGGCATCCTCGCGCAGCATGCGCACGCACATAGCATGGAAGGTGCACACCCACATGCCACGGGTGCCGCTGGGAATGAGTGCCGCCAGACGCTCGCGCATCTCGGCCGCAGCCTTGTTGGTAAACGTGATGGCCAGGACCTGCCAGGGCTTAACACCCAGGTCGCCCAGCATATGGGCGATGCGGAAGGTCAGGACGCGAGTCTTGCCTGAGCCGGCGCCGGCAAGGACCAGCAGCGGGCCCTCAGTGGTCAGGACCGCCTCGCGCTGGGCGGGATTAAGGCTGTCGATGTCGACGAGCGGCTTGGCAGGCTTAGGCGCCGGCGCGGGCGCGTCGTAGATGTCGAGCGGAACGAGCTCGGGCTCCGGCGCGGCGGGAGCAGTGTACGCATCGAGCGGCACGGGCTCCGGTGCGGGCGGGACGGGCGCGGCGGTATTCTTTTCCCAGGGCAAGGGCTGGGTCATGGGCGACTCCTCATCTGACGGACGGCGCGCCTGCGGGCGGCGCCATAGTTTGAGCCGTACCAGTATACCGAGCCGCGCGGACACCGACGCAAATCACACCACGACTCCGTTCGTCACCGTCAGGCCCACCCCATCGCCCAAAAAAGAGGACGGCATAGACCTTTTGGTCGTACCACCCTCTTTGAATGACAAGTTGTCGCTCTAGCCGCCGCGCAGCGTCGACTAAGTTAGAGGCCGAGCATCGGCTCCAGAACGAAGAAGTATGCGAGCACTACGATGCCCAGGATGATGCGGTAAACACCGAAGCACTTAAAGTCGTGACGGCGGACGAAGCCCATGAGCCACTTGATGGCGATGAGCGAAACCACAAAGGCAACAACGCAGCCCACGCCCAAGATAGCGATCTCGTTGGTGCCGAACGTGCCGCCCTTGATGAAGTACTTGACCAGCTTGAGCGCACTCGCGCCAAACATGACAGGGATGGCCAGGAAGAACGTGAACTTGGACGCCACCGAACGCGTGCAGCCCAGCAGCAGGCCGCCGATGATGGTAGAACCGGAGCGAGACGTACCAGGCACCAGCGAAAGCACCTGGAAGCAGCCGATACCCAGCGCAGTCTTCCAGCTTAGATCCTCGAGCGTGGCGATGGAACCAAAGTCCAGATTCTCGTCATCGTCCTCATCCTCAGCGGTAGCCGCGGCGGGCGCCGCAAAGTGCGCACCGGCGGGACGTCCACCCGACACCACAGCACGCGAACCAAACGAACCGGCAACGGCCATTTCCTCGCGCTTGCTTGCGCGCCAGTTCTCGATCACGATAAACAGCACGCCGTACACAATGAGCGCCAGCGCCACGACGGGAGCATTGTAGAAATGCTCCTCCATCCAGTCGTTGAGCGGCAGGCCGATCGCCGCCGCAGGAATGCAACCGAGCACAATCTTGCCCCACAGCACCCAGGTGTCGCGACGGCCCTCCTTGCCCTTGCTGAGCGAGAACGGGTTGAGCTCGTGGAAAAACAGCACGCAGACGGCCAGAATGGCGCCGAGCTGAATCACGACCAGGAACATGTTCCAGAACGTCTCGCTCACGTTCATCTTGACGAACTCATCCACCAAGATCATGTGACCCGTCGACGAAACGGGCAGCCATTCGGTGATGCCCTCGACCAGGCCCATGAAGGCAGACTTTAGAAGCTCGATAATATCCAAAGGGACCCCCTCGTTAGACACCCGCCGGTAGATGTTCTGCGGACGATGCGGGCGATGTCCCATTATCAACCGTTGGCGGTGCGACCGCGCCTACCCTTACCAAAAAACTCGCCCGTTCACAGAATTGCGAGCAGTTAAACCGAAATCCTTGGGTATAACTGCAACAAGATAAAGTGTCCGGCGGTCAACGCACCCGCGCCCGCCCGACGCACGAGCCCCGCGCCCGTGCGATAGACCAAGGAGGAAACCATGAACGAGGGCTACACCAAGGTATTTGTTTCACTCGACGGTACTGAACAGCAGGATTTTGTGCTCGCACGCGCCATCAAAGTCGCCGCGAACAACGGCGCTAAGCTGATCATCGGCCACGTTATCGATTCCACGGCACTCGAGAGCGCCGGCTCCTATCCGGTCGACCTGGTCAACGGCCTAGAGGAGGCATTTAAGAACTCCATCGCCAAGCAGCTCGAAGAGGCCAAGGCCAATCCCGACATTCCCGAGGTCGAGGTCATGATTCGCGCCGGCCGTATTCGCGAGACGCTCAAAGACGAGATGCTCGACGTGGTCAAGCCCGACCTGGTGCTCTGCGGCGCTCGCGGCCTGTCCTCGATCAAGTATGCGCTCCTGGGCTCGATTTCGACGTTCCTGCTACGCAACACCGACTGCGACATTTTGGTCGTGAAGTAGCGTTGCTCCCACCGGCCGCGGGGCCTGCGGGGTTTCCACGGGCACGTCCTCGCCGCGTTGCGGCTGCGGGATGTGCCCTTAGGAAACCCCTCCCGGCCCCGCGGCCTTCGCAGCCTTACTTCAGCGAGTTGTCTGATAGAAAAATGGCGTGCCGCCCCGTTTGGGGCGGCACGTTTTGTTTGGGCGGACGTCTGCCGCGTGCGTTACTCGAAATATTGAAACTTATTCGTTGAAAACGCGAATGTTACGACAAAGCCTTCGCCGGAATCGGATGCCGCGGTGACGTCGATGCCCATCTTGGAGCACAGGCGTGCCACCAGGTAGAGGCCGATGCCCGTTGCGCGCTTGGTGGTGCGGCCGTTGTCGCCGGTAAAGCCCTTCTCGAACACGCGTGGCAGGTCTGCCGCACTCACGCCGCAGCCGTTATCGGCAACAGTGAGCTCAATGTGCTCACTCGCCAGTCCCTCGTCCAGCAACGCACCCGAAAACACGATCTTCGCGCCGTCCTCGCGCGCGTATTTAATGCTGTTCTGGATGAGTTGCCCCAAGATAAACTCGAGCCACTTCTCGTCGGTAAAGACCTCAAAGTCGAGGTTCTCGCACACCGGCGCCACGTGCGCCGCAATGAGCTCGCGCGCGTTGGCTTTAATCGCACCCGTCACCAGGGCCTTGAGGTTCCAACGTCGAATCAGGTAATCGCGCTCCACAACCTCCGAGCGCGCATAGTAGAGCGCCTGGTCGATATAGCGCTCCACGCGGGCAAGCTCGCGACCGAGGTCATCTACGCGCGACAGGTCGTCTGCGCCGCCATCCAGGTTTTCCAAAATTAGATGGGCCGCTGCCAGAGGCAACTTGGCCTCGTGGACCCAGCTCTCGATATAATCGCGATAGTCATCGGTCTGACGCCGGCCTTCGGCAACCTCGTCGCAAGCGGCTTTGCCCACCCGGCGCAAGACCTCGTACTCGAGCTCGCCCTCGGCATACGTCGGGCACTGGACCATCTCCTGCACCCATGCGGGACTTTCCAGCTCCTCGGCCGCGCGCTCCAGCTGATGCAGAAAACGACGACGGCGCGCATACTCGATCACAATGCCGAGCATGCCAAAGACAAAGGACACGCAGATCGCCACGACCACGATAGAAACGGAAGCGCCAGCGACCGTCAGCACAAAACAGCTCAGCAGCACGCCGCACGTCCACACGGCGACGGGAAGCAGCGCATCTTTAAAAAACTTGGCAAACGACATGACCGGCCCCTAGACCGAATAGCCCTGGCCGCGGTGCGTGGTCAGATATCCCTTGATGCCGATTTTTTCGAGCGTAGTACGCAGGCGGTTGATGTTGACGGTGAGCGTATTGTCGTCCACGAAGGCATCGGAGTCCCACAGGTCCTGCATGATGGCCGAGCGCGAGACGATCTTGCCCGCGCGACCCAAGAGCAGCGAGAGAATACGCAGCTCGTTTTTGGTGAGCTCGGTACTGTCGCCGGATGCCGTATTGGTGACCATGGAGCGAGCGAGGTCGAGCTCCAGTCCCTTGTGGACGAGCGTGCTGCGCTCACCGGCAGCCATGGTGCGGCGCAGCAGGGCATTGATGCGCGCCACGAGCACACGGGCGCTATAGGGCTTGGGCACAAAGTCGTCCGCGCCGAGCGTCATGGCCATGACCTCGTCAATCTCGGTCGTGCGCGACGTGAGAACGATAATGGGGACCTCGGATTCGCGACGAACCTCATGGCAGATGTGCTGGCCGTCTTTGACGGGAAGCGTCAGGTCGAGCAGTACCAAGTCGGGTGCAGCGGCCAGGATGTCACGCGAGACATGCTCGAACGATTCGCAGGCCTCAACCTCAAAACCGGCACGGGCAAGGATATCGGCAAGCTCGCGACGAATGGGCTCGTCGTCCTCAACGACATAAATCAGCGGCATGGGTTCCGCTCCCCTCTTGGTTGTCTTGCCACCATTATGGCTGCGAAACTGCAGGTGTGCACCGCGCGCGGTGCCAAGGTGACAGAACTGTTCGCGAGCGGGGGCATTTTGTCCGCCTCGCACTCGCAGCGGTGGCGGGGACCAAAATGATTCTTTAATCCCCGTCCCAGAAAAATCACTTAGCGGCGGGCACGGAGCTTTTCGTAGCCGTCGGCGAAGAAGGCGACCGTCGCGGCGTCGGCCTCGGCGGCGTCCGCCTCGGTTGCGGGGACCACGCCGTGCTCGTCGCTCACCAGGAACAGCGCACCCTTAAGCTGCGCGGGAATGTCTACGCGCGTGACCGGGATGCCCTTGGTCTGGGCCAGCTGCTCGATGAGCGTCGCCGTGCCGCACAGGCACTCGTCCGCCGGCGCCACAAAGGCAAGCTCGCCGTTGTTGACGGCGGCGAGCAGCTCGGGCGCCACGCCGGTCTTGTCGGCCTCGGAGCGGGCCTCGGCGGAGCGGGCACGCAGTGCCTTGGCCGACGTATCGGCGAGCGGCTCGTACTCCCCCACCGTCATGGCGGCGTTGCCGTTGATGTCGATCACCAGCATGAGCACGCCGTCGCGTGCGGTGTAATCGCCCTCGGCAAGTGACCACTCAACGTGCTGTTTGGCCCAGCTGAGCATGTTATGGGTAAGCGGCTCGCCCTGCACCAGGCGCTCGGACAGTGCGCGGATGTGGCGGTTGAGCATGGGCACCTTTTTGTTGGACATGCGCCAACGGCAGACAAGCGCGGGCTTGTCGAGCGTAAACTTCTCGACCGCCTCCTGATTGGCGCAAAAGTCCTCGTACGCACGCTGATCCTCGGCATTGCCAAACAGCTCGGCATCATCAATCTGGGGCATGGTCATACCTTTCGTGTTAGTCATTCCGTCCTCTTATACCAAAAAGACGGCCCTCCAAACGGAGCGACCGTCTTTTGCAGAGATTATTTTGTCCCAGGGCGAAACTTAGTGCCTAAAATGCCTGGCGCCTGTAAACACCATAGCAATATTGTGCTCGTTGCAGGCCTGGATGCTCTCGTCGTCGCGCTTGGAGCCGCCGGGCTGGATGATGCAGGTCACGCCGTGCGCAGCAAGCACGTCGACGTTGTCGCGGAACGGGAAGAACGCGTCGCTTGCACAGGCAAAGCCACCCTTCTCCACGCCCTCACGCTCGCAGAAGTCCTCGGCGCGCTCGCAGGCAAGCAGCGCAGAGTCAACGCGGTTGGGCTGACCGGGGCCCATGCCAATGCCGGCCTTGCCCTTGGAGACCAGGATGGCGTTGGACTTGACGCCCTTGCAGACCTTCCAGGCAAACTCGAGCTCGGCCATCTCGGCATCGGTGGGCTTGCGATCGGTGGGGAACGTAAAGGTCGCGGGGTCCTCGGTCACGTGGTCGACCTCCTGCACCAGCATGCCGCCGTCGACGGAGCGCAGCTCCACCTGGGCGCCGTGGTCCACGCCGCCGGTAGCCAGCACGCGCAGGTTGGGGCGCTTGGCCATGCGCTCGAGCGCCTCGGCAGTGTAGCTCGGGGCGATGATAACCTCGACGAACTGCTTGTTCTGATCGGCAAAGTGCTCAACCAGCTCATAGGGAACCTCGCGGTTGCAGGCGATGATGCCGCCAAAGGCACTCTTGGGATCGCAGGCAAAGGCGCGGTCGTAGGCGGCCGTGATGTCCTCGGCAACGGCGGAACCGCAGGGGTTCTGATGCTTGAGGACCACACAGGCCGGCTCGTCGAACTCGCGGACCAGGTTCCAAGCGGCGTCGGCATCCAGATAGTTGTTGTAGCTGAGCGGCTTGCCCTGGATCTGCTCGGAGCCAACGAGCGGGAACTGCGAGCTCGCGGTGTTCTCGCAGCCCTCGGCAAAGCGATAGACCGTAGCCTTCTGCTGCGGGTTCTCGCCATAGCGCAGGTCGTCGACCTTCTCCAGCGAGATCTCGAGCTTGGCAGAGGTGTCCGCCACGTCGCTTGCCTGGGCGGCAAGCCAACGGGAGATAGCCGTGTCGTAGGCGGCGGTGGTCTGGTAGACCTTCACCTGCAGGCGACGACGGGTGGAAAGCGTGGTGCAGCCACCGGTCTCGTGCATCTCGGCCAGGACGGCGTCGTAGTCGGCTGGGTCGGAGATGACGGTAACGCTCGCGGCGTTCTTGGCGGCAGAGCGCAGCATGGAGGGGCCACCGATGTCGATGTGCTCGATGGCATCCGCAAAGGTGACCTCGGGGTTGGCAACGGTCTTCTCGAACTCGTACAGGTTGACGACGACCAGGTCGATCAGCTTAATGCCGTGCTGAGCGGCCTCCTGCATGTGCTGCTCGGAATCGCGGCGGGCCAACAGCGCGCCGTGAACCTTAGGGTGCAGGGTCTTAACGCGGCCGTCCATCATCTCGGGATAGCCCGTGAACTCCTCGATGGGGGTTACGGGAACGCCCGCGTCCTCGATAGCACGAGCCGTGCCGCCCGTAGAGATGATCTCGACGCCAAAGTCATCGACCAGCGTCCGTGCGAAATCGACGACGCCCGTCTTATCGGTAACCGAGATCAACGCGCGTGCGATCTTCACATCAGATCCCATGCAGTCCTCCTGTCTGGTACGCCGCCGTGCTCTGTGAGTCGGTGATACGTCGATCTGCAGCGCTCGCGCAGCGGCATTGAAAATACTGATTCAATGTAGCGCATCGAGCGCATCGATGCACCCCGCAACGGGCGCATGTGCAGAAAAAGTTTGCGAGCAGAGGGGATGGGCACGGCACCGGGCACGGTGAGTTCATGGAACACAGGGGCACCATAATTAGATGCCAATGGCGTGGTAGAACTGTGCTCGATATGCATCCGCAAAAGAAAGAGGCACCATGGTCTCGCGGGTTCTCTACCGACCGTTTGATACCGAAGACTTCGACGCCATCGCGCTGATTCTGCAGCAGCTTTGGCATAACAATTCGGATAACGATGAGTACAACCGCCTTGAGGCCGCGTGCGACCTCGCCTACTGCCTTTCGTCCTCGACGTTTTCGCAGGTTGCGGTGATTGACGGCGAGGCGCGTGGCATTGCGCTCGCGCGCGCGGGACAGAGCTCCGGCGCCACCGTTAAGGAACATTGGATGGATACCGAACGCGCTCTGCTATCGCAAATGCGCGAGCTGGAGCCCGATGCCTGCGCCGAGTATCTCTCGTTTGTGCGCGCAACCATCCGAACCAACAACCGCCTGCTCGAAAGCAGCCCGTTGCCCCACGACAACGAGGTCACGCTGCTTGCCGTGGATCGCGACGTCCATGGCCTGGGTGTAGGCTCAGTGTTGCTCGATGCCGCGGTCTCGTACCTGTCCTCGCGCGGGGCGACAAGGGCGCACCTGTACACCGACTCCAACTGCTCGTGGAAGTTCTACGAGCTGCACGGCTTTAAGCGCACGGCCACGCACCGCGCCAACCGCGAAGAGCGCCGTCACGACATGCCGCGTGAAAGCTTTCTCTACGAACTCGACCTAACAGCCTAGCCCAAGCAGCCACACCTAGTCATTTAAGTCTGTCCCCAATGACTGATCCCCAACAACTAGTCATTTGAACTGCATCCCATTTCTTGGACTTTGAAATTAAGGTTCGAGAAAAG
>CATYSO010000018.1 GCA_958412345.1 uncultured Collinsella sp.
GGAGAGAACGCTCCCGCAAACTGCCTCTTGACAACTTATAGGAGCGTCGGTTTTGATTTCGCGAAATTTGGCATGGTCAAGGGTAGTCGGCTAAACGTAGTAGATGGGCCCATTTCGTGGCGAACGATTCAAGCCGAGGCGCAAAATAGCCCCCGGGCCAAGAAAATCATAACCAACGTAGTCAAAAAAGCCCCGCGGGCAGGAGGCTGCTCGCAGGGCGAAGAAGAGGGGCTTATTTGTGGCGGGCCGAGGGGTTCGGCGTAGGGTTTGCCGCGGCCCACTCGGGCTTTACAGCTCGACGAGGTTGCCGGTCTCGGCGGCCTCCTTGACGGCGTTGAGAAGCGTGAGCGTCTTGACGTTGTCGGCGGGGGTCACGACGGGCTCGGCCTCGCGGCGGACGACCTTCACAAAGTGCTTGAGCTGCATCTTGTGCGGCAGCGCCGGGTCCACGGCCGGGATCTCCATCTGCAGCGGCTTGTGCCAGTTAGAGGCGCCGTCGTAGGAGAACTGGTGCAGGCGGGGCAGCGACAGGGCACCCAAGGTTCCGCCGATAAAGTAGGCGTCGGCGTCGAAGGGGCGGTACTGCGGATCCTCGCGAGCGGTGGCCTCCCAGTTCCAGGGGCTGGCGGTGGCGTCGGAGATGGTCATGCTCGCAAGCGCGCCATCGGCAAAACGGACGTTGACCACGGCGGAGTCCTCGGTCTCAAAACCGCGGGCGGCGCTGGACTGCATACCCTGGACGGCGACGGGCTCGCCCAGCAGGTAACGGAGCAGGTCGACATCGTGCACCAGGTTGACCAGGATCGGGCCGGCACCCTTCTTGCGGCGCCACTCGACGTCGAAGTACTCGTCGTTCTTATAGATCATGTAGTGGAAGCTCGACACGGTGAGCTTGCCCAGCTCGCCGGACTCGATGATCTCCTTGGCCTTGTTGACGAAGGGGTTGTGGCGACGGTGCTGACCCACGAGCACGGGCACGCCGGCGGTCTCGGCCTCGGCGGCGAAGGCCTGGGCGTCCTCGAGGTCGTTGGAGATCGGCTTTTCGACCAGCGGAACGATGTTGCGCTTGACGGCCTCGCGGGCGACGCCCAGGTGCAGGTCGTTGGGCGTGGCGATGATGACGGCCTCGGGCTTGACCTCGTCCATCATCTGGGCGGGATCGGTAAAGAACGGCACGCCGGCGGCCTCGGCCGTGGCGCGGGCGCCCTCAAAGGCGTCGGCGATGGCGACGAGCTCGGCCTCGGGCTCCTCGGTGACAAAGCGGATGTGGTTGCGGCCCATGGCGCCGGCGCCGATGACGGCAATGCGGACGGGGTTGAGCTCAGACATTTCTACTCCTTAATGCTGGTGGCGGTGGAATGCGGCAAGGGGGCGGCCCTTGCCGCATCAAGCAAAACTAAGCGGACTTCTTCTTGCTGTCGGAGACCATCATGTAGACGGTGAGCACGACGGCGATGGCGGCGATCACGATGGCGCCGTAGAAGGACTGCTGGTAGGCGGCACTGCCGGCCTCGGCGTGATACAGCACGGCGGTGATGGGCTGGCTGATCCAGGTGGAAGCGGCATAGCCCAGGAACATGATGCCGTAGTTGACGCCGATGTTGCTGGTACCGAAGGCGCCACCGGTGAGCGGCGGGTAGATGACGAGCAGGGCGCCAAAGCTAAAGCCGAGCAGGGCGAGCGCCACGAAGAACATGCTCTGCGTAAAGCTCATCGACATGATGACGAGCGCGACGATGGTCACGACAAGGCTGATGAGCAGCGACTTGTAGGCGCCGAGCTTGTCGATGATCTGGCCAAAGGACAGACGGCCGACCAGGTTGGCGCAGGTATTGACGGAGACCACCACACCGCCGAGGGCGACTGCCGCGGCGCTCGTGGGGTCGGCGAAGAGCTGGACGGCGGCGATGGAGGCAACCTTGCCCACGAGCAGGGTGCCGGCGGTGGCGGCAAAGGCGAAGGTGATGATGAGGACCCAGAAGCGCGGGGTCTTGACCATCTCGCCCGGGGTGAGGTCGCCGAAGGTGCCGGCGTGCGCGCCACCCTTGGGGGCCTCGAAGCCCTCGGGCAGCCAGCCGGCCTCGGGGGCCTTCAGGAACAGGGCGGAGGCGGCAATCGTCACAAAGAAGATGACGCCGAGTGCCTTGAGGGCGCCAAAGATGCCCAGGCTCGGGATGAGCAGCGAGGCGAGCACCGGGGACAGTACGGCGGGGCCGGCGGTCGAGGCGGCAAGGGTGATGCCGGAGGCGAGGCCCTTCTTGTCGATGAACCACTTTTGGCCGGTGGTGAGCGCCGGGTTGTAGCCCAGACCGTTGCCGACGGCGGCGACGAGCGAGAACCACAGGTAGAACTGCCACGGCTCGGTGACGGTGCCGGACATGAACCAGCCCACGCCGTAGCACACGGCGGCGGCGATTACGACGTTGCGCGGGCCGATCTTATCGGAGATGCGGCCGGCGAAGATGCCCGTCACGGCCATGATGGTCTGAAAGACCGGGAAAGCCCAGGTAAGGGCGCTCGACCACTCGGGGTAGACGGCGAGCAGGTTCTTGCTCACGACGGAATACAGCGCGATGGAGCTGATGAAGAACATGGTGACGCACGCGGCGGAAAGCACGACGGCGCGACCCTTGTTGGAGTTGGTGGAAGCCATTGGACTCTTTCTAATCGATACGGGGGAGGAGCGGGCGTGTCCGCGAGGCCTCCCTGTCAGGCTGGTTTACTGGTCAGTCGGCTTTGCGACGCCGGACTCATCGGACCAGAGCTCGACACCCTTGTTCTTGAGGTAGTTGTCGGCAAAGGCTCGGCGACCGCCGGGCTTGGCGGTGAGGTCGCCCATCATATTGGAGAAGCCGCCATCGACCTTGATGGCGTCGCCGGTGGTAAAGTCCGAGCGCTTGGACGCCAGGAACATGACGGCGTTGGTGATATCGCTGACCTTGCCGATACGGCGTGTGGCGATAAGGCGGCTGCGGCTCTTCTCGACCTCGGGGTCGGCGTAAAAGCTTGCCGACATGGGGGTCTTGACAAAGCAGGGCTCGACGCAGTTGGAGCGCACACCGTAGGGGCCCCACTCGGCGGCCAGCATCTTGGACATCATGTTGACGCCCGCCTTGGTGGAGCTGTACACGCCCGAGAACGTCTCGGGGGAGTGGCTGGCGACGGTCGAGATGTGCACCAGGCGACCCTGGCCGGCCTTGATCATCTCGCGACCAAAGCGCTGCGAGGTGATGAAGTAGCCGGTGAGGTTGACGTTGATGGCCTCGTTCCAGTCGGAGAGCGGCAGGTCCTCCATGGCTGCGAAGCGCAGGATGCCGGCGGTGTTGACGAGAACGTCGACGCGGCCGAAGTCGGCGATGGTGGCGTCGACGGCGGCCTGAACCTCGGCCTCGTCGGTTGCGTTCATCTTGTAGCCCTCGGCGTGGATGCCAAACTCGGCGGCGAGGTCGGCGGCTGCGGCCTTGACCTTTTCCTCGTCTAGGTCGAGCATGACGACGTTGGCGCCATTGCGGGCGAACTCGCGGCAGATCTCGGCGCCCATACCGCCGAGCGCTCCAGTCACGGCGCAGACATCGCCCTCGAGCTTAAGCCAATTGCTCATAGGAACTTCCCTTCTTGTGCCTCCCGGTGGGTCGCTCCCATTAACCGACCCACGTGGTTTTCGCTGGTTATCGTATGCTTTGCATTTGCGCAGGTGAATTGCATATTTGTTAGAATGGCGTTAACCGTAGGTTTACACCGTGCGCTGCAGTTTGCCTGTGCTGAGCGCGTGACCTGCGAAAACGACCCCCTGCGGTGCTGTGGGCCCGCGCGTGCGAAAACGGGAGATTGACGTGTACGATCGACGACTTGACGCTATTTCGGCCGCCGCGGAGCTGGGAAGTTTCTCGCGTGCCGCGGCAAAGCTGCGCGTGTCGACGCC
The DNA here is from genome assembly GCA_958412345.1 of uncultured Collinsella sp. Taxonomy (GTDB): domain Bacteria; phylum Actinomycetota; class Coriobacteriia; order Coriobacteriales; family Coriobacteriaceae; genus Collinsella. The sequence continues at coordinate 3,923 of CATYSO010000018.1, forward strand.
GGCACTCGTCAAGCAGGTTTCGGGCTTCGAGGCCGAGTTCGGCATCACGCTGTTCGAGCGGTCGCACTCGGGCGTTAAGGTGACGCCGGCTGGTGCACTACTGGTGGACGACGCGCGCTCGATCATGCGCCAGTCCGAGGACGCACTGCGTCGTGCCCGACGTGCGGCGGGCGATGGCGGTGCCGTGTGCCTGGGCGTGTCGATGATGTGCCCGGGGCGCCAGACGCTGTCGATGTGGCCGAGTGTGCACGAGCTGGAGCCGTCGCTGCGCTTTGAGATTGTGCCGGTGAGTGACCTCTACGATGAGCGCGAGACCGTCATGCGCAGTCTTGGTCGCGAAGTGGATGTAGTGCAGTCGAGTTTTTCGACCCCGCGCTGGGGCGACGCCTGCCAAAAGCTCCTTATCGTCAACGTACCGTTTTATATTGATGTGCCGCGCACGAGCCCGCTTGCGCGCAAGACACGTATCACGGTTGCTGACCTGGAGGGTATGCGTCTGCGCGTACTGCGCCACGGCAACGACGCCATGGACAGCCTGCGCATCGACCTGTTGGCCGATGGCGGCGTGGACGTGATCGATGTGGATAGCTTCGACTTTGCGCTCTTTAACGAAGCCGAGGAAAAGGGCGACGCGGTGCTCACCTGCGGCGCATGGTCGGGCGTGCATCCGGCCTTTGTAGGCGTGCCGTTCCTATGCGGCCGCGAGGTGCCGGTTTTTTTGCACTATCCGCTCGAGCCAACCCTCCAAGTACAAAAATTCGTCAACGCCATGGCCCAACTCCTCAAGTAGCTTACACAAAACGAGGCCCTGGCCAAACGGCCAGGGCCTCACTAACTTTATTCCGTTCTAAATGACGGGTTGATTGTGTGCAGGAGGTCTCCCAGGCGGGCCGGGGTGCAACCTCCGCGCGCAGTTTCGCAGCGCAGCGAGAATGTTTGAGCACGGAGGTTGCACCCCGGCCCGCCTGGGAGACCTCCGTGGAACAAACCTGCCTACTCCAGCTCAAACGCACCCGTGTACAGCTGATAGTAGTATCCGCGCTTGGCGATCAGCTCGTCGTGGTTGCCGCGCTCGATGATGCGGCCGTGGTCCAGACAGATGATCGCGTCGGAGTTGCGCACGGTGGACAGGCGGTGTGCGATGACAAACGTCGTGCGGCCCTCCATGAGCTTATCCATGCCCGCCTGCACGATGGCTTCGGTGCGGGTGTCGATGGAGCTCGTGGCCTCGTCCAGAATCATTGCCGGCGGATCGGCGACGGCGGCGCGCGCGATCGAGATCAGCTGGCGCTGGCCCTGCGACAGCTGGGCGCCGTTGCCGGTGAGCATGGTGTCGTAGCCGTCGGGCAGGCGGGTGATAAAGTCGTCTGCGCCCGCGAGCTTTGCCGCCGCGATGCACTCCTCGTCGGTCGCATCCAGGTTGCCGTAGCGGATGTTGTCCATCACGGTGCCGGTGAACAGGTTCACGTCCTGCAGTACCACGCCCAGCGAACGGCGCAGGTCGGACTTGCGAATCTTGTTGACGTTGATGCCGTCGTAGCGGATCTTGCCGTCGGCAATGTCGTAGAAGCGGTTGATGAGGTTGGTGATGGTCGTCTTACCGGCACCGGTGGCGCCGACAAACGCGACCTTCTGACCCGGCTTGGCGTACACGGACACGCCGTGCAGCACCTCGTGGTCGGGCGTATAGCCAAAGTCCACGTTGTCCATGACCAGGTCGCCACGCAGCGGCACGTACTCGATCTCGCCGGTCGCGCGGTGCGGATGCTTCCACGCCCACATGCCGGTGTGGTGGTCGGCCTCCTCGAGCTCCCAGGTCTCGGGGTTCACCTGCGCGTTGACAAGCGTCACGTAGCCCTCGTCGGCCTCGGGCTCCTCGTCGAGCAGCTCAAAGATGCGTTCGGTGCCGGCAAGGCCCATGACCACGGCGTTGATCTGCATCGAGATTTGGCCGATCTGGCCGCAGAACTGCTTGGTCATGTTGAGGAACGGCACCACGACGGCAATGGAGAGCGCCATGCCCGAGAGGCTCAGGTTGGGCACGCCCAGCGCCAGGAAGATGCCGCCGGCCAGCGCGACCAGCACGTAGAGCAGGTCGCCCAGGTTCCCGAGGATCGGCATGAGGATGTTGGCGTACATGTTGGCCTTCTGCGAGACCTCGAAGAGCTTCTCGTTGCGCTCGTCAAAATCGGCCTCGGCGGCGGACTCGTGACAGAACGCCTTGACGACCTTCTGGCCGTTCATGACTTCCTCGATATGGCCCTCGACCACGCCGAGCTCGGTCTGCTGCGCGATAAAGAAGCGCGCGGAGTTGGAGCCGAGCAGCTTGGTCATAAAGGCCATAAAGGTGACGCCGGCGATGATGACCAGGCACATCCACACGCTGTAATACAGCATGATGAAGAACACGGTGACGATGACGATGATCGTCATGAGCAGGTTGGGCAGCGACTGGCTGATCATCTGGCGCAGCGTGTCGATGTCGTTGGTGTAGTGGCTCATGATGTCGCCGCGCTGGTGCGTGTCGAAGTAGCGAATCGGCAGGTCCTGCATGCGGTTGAACATCTTCTCGCGCAGCTTCTCGAGCGAGCCCTGCGTGATGACGGCCATGGCGCGGTTCCAGAAGAGCGAAGACGCGACGCCCACGGCGTAGATGCAGCCGAGGGTGGTCACAAGCTTCAGAATTTTGGGCTGCGCGGCCGTCCAGTCGCCCGACTGCCATGATTCGCTGATGACTTGCAGCGCGCTCTGGAGAAACGTCGCGCCGATGGAATTGATGATGGCGCAGAGCACCACGCCGGCGACGACGAGGGGCAAAAGCACCGGGTAGAAGCCAAAGAGCATCTTGATGAGGCGCGTCATGGTGCCACCCTTGCGGTTGCGTGCGCGCTCGGCGGTAGCTGCCTTACTCATGTGCCTCGCCTCCTTCCTGGGTCTGAGCTTGCGGTGCGGATGCCTCGGTGTCGGCTGCGACGGTCTCGGCCGCCTCCTCGCCCTCGGCACTCATCTTGTTTTGCGAGGTAAAGGTCTCGCGGTAGATCTCGCTCGTCTTGAGCAGCTCGTCATGGTTGCCGATGTCCTTGATGCGGCCACCCTCCATGACGATGATGCGGTCAGCATCCTGCACGGAGCTAATACGCTGGGCGATGATGAGCTTGGTCGTGTTGGGCAGATAGCTCGCCAGGCCCTCGCGGATCTTGGCGTCGGTCTTGGTGTCGACGGCGCTCGTGGAGTCGTCCAGGATCAAGATCTTGGGGCGACGCAGCAGGGCACGCGCGATGCAAAGGCGCTGCTTCTGACCGCCGGAAACGTTGGAGCCGCCCTGCTCAATCCAGGTGTCGTAGCCCTTGGGGAAGCCGTCGACAAACTCGTCGGCGCAGGCCAGATGTGCGGCCTCGCGGACTTCCTCGTCGGTGGCGTTCGGGTCGCCCCAGCGCAGGTTCTCGGCGATGGTGCCGCTAAACAGCACGTTTTTCTGCAGCACCATGGCTACCTGGTGGCGCAGCGCGTCCAGGTCGTAGTCGCGCACGTCCACGCCGCCGACGCGCACGGTGCCCTCCGTGACATCGTACAGGCGGGCGATCAGGTTTACGAGCGTCGACTTGGCCGAGCCGGTGCCACCGATAATGCCGATGGTCTCGCCGCTCTTAATATGCAGGTCGATATCGTCGAGCGCCTGGCGGCGGGCATGCTCGGAATACTTAAAGCTCACGTGATCGAAGTCGATGGAGCCGTCGGCAACCTCGTGCACGGGCTCGGTCGGGTTGGCGATCGTGGGCTCGGCGGCCAGCACCTCGGTAATGCGGTGCGCCGACTCGTCTGCCATGGTTACCATGACAAAGATCATCGACAGCTGCATTAGGCTCATCAGAATCTGGAAGCCGTAGGTAAAGATGGAGGAGAGCTGGCCCACGTCGAACAGGGTGCCCTGGCTCGTGATGATGAGCTCGGAACCCAGGTAGATGATGACGACGAACGCGCCGTTGACGCAAATGTTCATCATGGGGTTGTTGAAGGCGAGCAGCTTCTCGGCGCGGGTGAAGTCCATCTGGACGTCGCGCGCGGCGGTGGCGAACTTCTCCTTCTCGTAGTCCTGGCGCACGTAACTCTTGACCACGCGCATGCCGGTGACGTTTTCCTCAACGGATTCGTTGAGCGCGTCGTACTTGTGGAAGACGCGGGCAAAGATCGGGCGCACCTTATGGATGATGAAGAACAGGCCAAAGCCCAGCAGCGGAATGATGACCAGGTAGACCATGGCGACGCTGCCGCCCATGGCGTATGCCATGGTAAAGGCAAAGACCAGCACCAGCGGCGAGCGCACGGCGATGCGAATGAGCATCATAAAGGCCTGCTGCACGTTGTTGATGTCGGTGGTGAGGCGGGTGACGAGCGAGGAGCTCGAGAACTCGTCGATGTTGGCGAAGCTGAACGTCTGGATCTTGTAGAACAGGTCGCGACGCAGGTTCTTGGCAAAGCCGCAGCTGGCATGGCTGCAGGTGATGCCCGCGGCGGCGCCAAAGGCGAGTGACGTCAGCGCGATGAGTATGAGAAGGCCGGCGGTGGGCAGCATCTCGGTAACGGCGGTGCCGTCCTTGATGGCGTCGATCATGTCGGCGGTGATAAACGGGATCATCATCTGGCAGATTACCTCGCCAAGCACCAGCAGCGGCGTGGCGATCGTGACCTTCATGTAATCGCGGATGCTGCCCATAAGGGTTTTAATCATCCAGTTCCTCCCAGGTTACGCGGATTTTCTCGAGCATTTCGGCGAGGTCCTCGCGCTCGTCGTGGGTGAGCGCGCTAAAGGCCTGCTCTCTAAAGCGAATGCGGGCCGCCTGATCGATGCGGGCGTTTTCTCGGCCGGTTTCGGTCAGGCGAATGGTGAGTTGCCGTCGATCTTTGGGGTTACGGCTGCGCTCGATGAGGCCGTTGAGCTCGAGCTTGGACAGGATCTCGGAAAGCGACCCCGGCTTGAGGTCGAAGTGCATGCCGAGTTCCTGCTGCGACATCTCGCCGCCGGGTTGCTTGGCCAGCAGGCAGATAATGGGCGCCTTGCCGGACACGCCTCCGCCATGAAAATGCATGTAATGGCCGCAAAAGCCCAGGCCATTGAGGATGCGCTTGGCAAGCTTGTCTTCTGAGCTAACCGCTTCGGGTGCATCCGCCGGCTGTGACGGGTCGCCGCCGGGCTCGTGCGAACAAAGGTTAAGAGGTTCATCGCACATGAATTAGTGTTGCTCCTTTCTTTAGTTAGGTAGTGGAATTGTTTTGTGCCTAACCAATCTAGGAGCATGAGAAATGAATGTCAAGGTACCAAACTAGTGATTACGCGGTTTTACCAAACCGCGTAACGGCTCGACGCTGCAAACGTTCCTAAGCGGCAATCTGGCGTTCAATCGTCGGGCATGGCCACAAGGCCTATGCCCTCCTCTTTCGCGCCACCTTGCTCGCTTAGGAACGTTTTCGCTGTCCGTCCTCAACCTGTGATTCCGCCACGGTCCGCTTCGGTGCATGTGATCCCTTGGGGACGGAGGAAAAGGGATCATTTTCCGAAACCTTTCCGCAACAATTCGTCCTCCGCGGTGCCAGCGCCCGTTCACAACGTCCCCTGCGCTACACTTAGTCGCACTGTGGCGCTGCGCGCCGCGCCCGAAGCAAGGGAGACCCTCATGAAGAATACTCAGCTGCTGCTGATTAACGATATGTGCGGCTACGGCAAGGTCGCGCTTTCCGCCATGCTGCCGGTGCTGTCGCACATGGGTTACCGTATCCACAATCTGCCGACGGCACTTGTGTCCGACACGCTCAACTACCCCAAGTTCTACATCCACGACACCACCGAGTACGTGCGCCAAAGCCTCGCTATCTGGGAGGAGCTCGGCTTTGAGTTCGACGCCATCTCGACCGGCTTTATCGTGACCGAGGAAGAGACGCGCATCATCTCGGACTTTTGCCACCGCCGTGCGCAAAAGGGCACCAAGGTGTTCGTCGATCCCATCATGGGCGACAACGGCAAGCTCTATGCCGGCGTGCCCGAGTCCACGATTGGCCTCATGCGGCACCTGCTGGAGTGCGCAGACTACGCGGTGCCCAACTACACCGAGGCCTGTCTGCTCGCCGATACGCCTATTGCAGGGCAGATCACGCCCGATGAGGCCCGCGCCCTTGTGGACGCCGTGCGCGAGTTGGGTGCCAAGTCGGTGGTCATTACGAGCGCCGTGGTCAATGGCACGAACGCGGTTATCGGTTACGACCATGTAGCGGGGGAGTACTTCACGATTCCCTTTGAGCTCATTCCGGTCTATTTCCCGGGCACGGGCGACACGTTCTCGGCGGTGCTCGTCGGCCGCGTTATGGCAGGTTGGAGTCTGCAGCGCGCGACGTCCGATGCCATGCGCGTGGTAGCCGAGCTTATCGAGCGCAATGCCGACCAAGAGGACAAGTCGGCCGGCCTGCCCATCGAGGCCTGCCTGGACGTGATCGACCATGAGTAACGCTGGCGAGGGCGGCGTCAAGCCTGCGGGCGAGAACAAGCCGCTCAGCGCGCCGCGTGGCAAGCGTCCGCGTATCCGCGTGAGCTGCGTGGACCAGCTGGGTGCGTGCCGCTGTCACCATGGTCACAAGCCGGGCGACGTCTTTGACTTCGACCGAGACCGCGGCAAGATGTGCGCCATGGCCTGCCACGTGGGCTTTCCCTATATTGATATCCTGCGCTATGGCGGAACCGTGCCTGGCAACGAGCCTGGTACGGCAAAGTTCTGCTGCCCCGAGGTCGACACCCTCAACGTCTGGCTCGCCGAGATCGTCGACGAGTAGTTGAACGTGGATTTTCTCCCACCGAGAAAATGAGCGTGGATTTTCTCCCGTTTAGGGCGCACTTGAACGCTCAAAGTGGGAGAAAATCCACGCTCAATTTGTATGCGGGAGAAAACCCACGCTCGTTTTATGCCAATGGCGCACCTCGCGCGCCCGCGAACCTACAGCTGCTCGAGCATAGCCGTGCAGCCAGCGAGCACATCGCGGTACGTGGTATCAAAGTTGCCGGTGTACCACGGGTCGGCCACGTCGCCGGGGCGATCGGTCCAATCGAGCAGGCGCGAAATCTTGCCATCGGGGTCGTCGCCGAAGATGCGGCGCAGGCCGCGCGCGTTCTCGGCATCCATATAGACGATGTAATCCCAGTCGCCATATTCCGCGCGGCGCACCTGGCGCGCACGGTGCGCAACCACGGGAATCCCAACCTCGCGCAGCTTGGCGACCGTGCCATGATGCGGCGGGTTGCCGATCTCCTCGGTTGAGGTCGCTGCGGAATCGATGACAAACTCCGCCTCGCGCCCAGCGCGGCGCACGAGCTCGGTAAACACCGACTCAGCCATCGTCGAGCGACAGATATTTCCATAGCAGATAAACAGTACGCGTTGCATATGCGGTTTCCTTTCGATCGCCATCATCGAACTCGAGTATCGCAGCTAAGCCTAAGCCTACGCTCTCGCCTGCTTGCGCTCCCAGCGAGCCAGCTTAATCGTCACCAGCGTGAGCGCCCAGGCCACAAGCGAGAACGCGGCGCCCACTGCGCCTACGTATGCAATGCCAACGCTGCTTACCACGGCGCCGCCCACTGTGGTGCCAAACGAAATGCCGACGTTAAACGCCATGGGCTCAACCGAACTTGCGAGTACCATCGACTTGGGATGGCGGCTGCGTGCCACGTCCATAAAGTGTGTGATGCACGAGACTGAGAACAGGTACATGAGCAGCGCCAAGCTAAAGACAAAGACCAGCGCGAGCGGCATGGTGCCGCCCACGGCAAACAGCCCGAGCAACGCCGCAGCCTGCAGCACAAACGTCACAAGCAGTGCCTTCATGCCAAAGCGCGCGTCGATCCATCCGCCCAGGATGTTCGAGATCAGGCAGAACACGCCGTAGGCCATAAGCGTGGTGCTCGCCTGAACAGTGCCCATGCCCAGCACCTGCTCAAGATAAGGCGTCACGTAGCCGTAGAACACATAGACCGATCCCACGCCAAACAAGAAGATGAGCATGCCGGTGATGATGCTCGGTTCGCGTAGAAGCCCCGCCTGCTCGCGAAAGGTGGCAGGCTCGTCGGTTTGCCCAGCGCGCGGCATAAACGCCACGAGCGCTCCGCAGATCAAAACGGCAAAGGTCAGCGTGCCGTACATGGCCACGTGCCAATCGAGCGTGTCGGCCACGAACTTGCCGATCGAAGTGACAAAGACCATTGCCACGGAAAACGCACCATATACCACCGAGATGGCAAGCGAAGTTTGCTGCGGGGACAGCAGCTCGGGGATGTACGTCACGCCCACGGCGAGCAGTGCGCCCGAGACGGATCCCAGGACAATGCGCGAGATAAACAGTACCTGGAAGTTGGGCGCCAACGCCATGACCAGATTGCCGAGCACAAAGATAATGCTGTAGCACACGAGCAGCTGGTAACGACGGAAGCGCCCCGTGCTGAGCGCAAGCACCGGCGTCGCGATGGCGTAGACCAGTGCAAAAACGCTGATGAGCTGGCCCGCAGTGGCAAGCGATATGCCGAGTTCCGTCGCCAAGTCACTTTCGATGCCGATGACCACGAACTCGGAGCAGCCGAGCGAGAATCCCAGCAGCACGAGCAGCGCCAGGCAGAGCCTGGTGCGCGCGGGGGAGAGCGCGGCGGCGGTTGACTTACTTTTAGGCGTGGTTGCGGCGGTCAAGGTTGTCACTCCAATGTCGCATGAATAAGCAGGATTCAATCCCTGCAACTCTAACAGAATGTGTCAGGTGCCTGCCTCCTTTGTCGCAGGCTGCGCTTGCCTGTATAGTCGCAATACAGGTGAAGATAGTCTCAGGTACATTGCGGGCGACAGGAGATCCTATGGGTATGCACACGACAAAGGTTGTAGTGGGCGAGGGCAAGTTTGCGCTCGAGGCCCAGTTGACGGTGACGCCGCGAGGCATGGCGGTGTACGCCTGCTCGCCGGAGTTTGCGCACCTGGGCGCCACGGCGCAGGCCATTCCGCGCCCCGAGCCCGGCCGCACGGCGACGGTGAGCATCTTGGCTGTCCCGTGTCATCGAGACGAGATCCCGGCGCACGATATCGCGGCGGCGCTGGCCACGCGCTTTGGCGCGCCGGTCGTTGCAAGTACGGGTTTTCATGTTGAACAGGCGAGCGGGGACGACCTGCAGCGCGTGCTCGACACCACCAAAGAGCTCATCGCCGCGCTCGAGGAGGCCGCAGCCCGTATTCTGCGCGCCGGCTGGGATGAGGGCGGCGCGGGTGCCGAGGTCGTGGCGGTCGATGCCGCGACCGGCGAGGCGCTCGGCCCCGTCGACCGCATCGAGGCCCATACCGGCGAGGGAATCCTGCATCAGGCATTTCTGACGCTTCTGGTCGAGGGCCAGGGCGAGGACGCACGCCTGCTGCTCTGTCGCCGCAGTCCGCTCAAACGACTGTGGGGCGGGGTGCTGGCCGATAGCTGTGCCGGCCATCCGCTCCCCGGGGAGGACGTTGTCGCCGCGACGGCGCGCCGCATCAACGAAGAGCTCGGCATCACGCGCACACCCGACCAGCTCAAACACCTCGGTCACGTGACCTACCGCGAGGACCACGGCGACGGCCGCTGCGAGTGCGAATGGTGCGAGGTCTACCTTGCCCATGTTGAGCCGGGCGAGCTGCATATCAACCAAGAGGAGATCTCGGAAGTGCGCCGCGTGGCCCCGTCCGAGCTTAAAGGCTACCTGCAGGGTCACCCCGAGCAGCTGGCCCCCTGGCTTCGCGAGGCTCTCAGCGATCCATCCATCCGTACGGCCCTCGCTATGTGAAAAAGACAGTCCCTTTGCCACATCCAAACCGTCACAACATTCGATGAAAATCTCGAAAACGAAGAAAACCGTCGAATGTTGTGACGCTTTTTGTCCAGAGGATCGCTTCCCATCCAAAAATCCCGCTTGACTGTATTGCCGCAACACAGCGCAACGTAAGGGGTGTCCGATAACGGGTGCCCCTTTTTAAGCGGCCAGCGTGGCCGCGAGTCCGGAGCGCCCCCAACAAGAAAGGTGGGGAGATGGAAGCGGAAAAGAAGGCGTTTAAGATCACCAAACGCGAAATTGGCTTTGTGCTGGGTATCGTTGTCTTTTTGCTGGTGAAGTTTCTTCCTTTGGCGGAGCTGAGCTCGACGGTCGAGCTCACGGTCGGCGGTCAGACCTGTCTGGCACTGACGCTCGCCACGGTGGTGTTCTGGGCATGCGGTGTGGCACAGCCGGGCTTTGTGGGCCTGCTCTATTGCGCGCTGCTCGTTCTGTTCAAGGTGTGCGTGGACGACACGGGTGCTGCGAGCATCTCGGCGACGGTCGCCTCCACGTTTAGCTCGTGGACCAGGGCCACCATGTGGCTCGTCATCGGCGCCTACCTCATCGCCAGCGCGGTCAAGGAGTCGGGCCTGGGCGAGCGCATCGCCTATGCGTTCATGCTCAAGTTCGTGCGCGACGCCAAGTCGCTCATCATCTCGATCTTCGCGCTCACCTTTGTGCTGTCGCTGCTGATCCCTCATCCGTTCCCCCGTGCCTTCCTCATCCTGGCCGTCGTCTCGGTTATCGCCGAGTCCGCCGGCTACGGTGACGATGACCGCGGCAAGCTCGGCTTCCTCGTGTTTGCCGCTGCCGCCCCGGGCTCCATGTTCTTCCTGACGGGCGACTCCACGCTCAACCCGCTCGTTGCGCAGTACAGCGCCGAGGCCGGCGGCATGAGCCCGTCCTTCGTCGACTGGTTCCTGTACATGAGCGTGCCCATGCTGGTTGCGCTGCTGTGCACCCTGTTCCTGGGCCTCTTCCTCTTTAAGCCCAGCAAGGAGCTCGTCTACGATCGCGAGCAGATCGTGGCCAAGCAGGCCGCGCTCGGCAAGCTCTCCGTTAAGGAGATCCGCACCATCGTGTGGCTTGTCATCGCCATCGCGCTGTGGCTCACCGTCTCGGGCGATTACATCGGCTGGGTTACCCTGGCTATCGGCGTTTCTCTCGCCATGCCCATCATCGGCGAGGTCCTCACCCCCGCCAGCTGGAGCGCTGTCGACATCAAGTCCCTCATGTTCCTGACGGCTGCCATGGCCGTGGGCTCCGTGGGCGGTGCCACCGGCATGAACGCCTGGATCGCCGATGTCGTGCTTCCCAGCTCCGTGCCCGAGAACATCTTCCTGTTCGCCCTGCTTGTCGCCGCGCTCTCCATGGTCATCCACATGTTCATGGGCTCGGTCATGGCCGTGCTCGGTGTGTGCGTGCCGGCGTTCATCAGCTTCGCGGCCGGCTCCAGCGTGAGCCCGCTCGCCGTGGCGCTCATCGTCTTCACGTCCATCAACATCCACTACATCCTGCCGTTCCATAACCTGCCGATCCTTATCGGCGAGGGCAAGGACGCCGGCGGCTACACCTCCAAAGAGGCCATGCGCATGGGTATTCCCCTCACCGCGGTCGTCTTTATCGTCGTGCTGGTCGAGGCCGCCTGGTTCCATCTCTTTGGCCTGATGTAAGCGGTCGAGCGCTGGGCTGTAAGCAGCCGAGTGCTTGAACTGCGAGTGGCCGAGCGTCCCATCTATGAGCGCCGCGGCCCCACTACGTTACCCAGCCCGGCGGCATCCTCGCCGCCGGGCACTCTCCCGAAAGGAGCATGCTATGTCCACTACCGATGCTTCCCAGATCCACGACCTGCGCTCCGCGCTCGACTTTTTGCGCGAGATGCCGGGCCAGCTGCTCGAGACCGACACCCAGGTCGATCCCGATGCCGAGGTCTCGGGCGTCTATCGCCACGTCGGTGCCGGCGGCACCGTTATGCGCCCGACCAAAGAGGGCCCGGCGATGGTCTTCAACAACGTCAAGGGCTTTGACGATGCCAAGGTCTGCATCGGCATGCTTGCCAGCCGCAAGCGCGTTGCCGCCCTGCTCAACCTGGACGAGGAGCACCTGGGCCTCGAAATCGGCAAGCGCTTCGAGAACCTGATCGCGCCCGAGCAGATTGCCGAGGGTACGCACGTCGACTGCCAGGAGGTCGTGTACAAGGCGACCGACGAGGGCTTTGACCTGCGCAAGATCGTCCCCGCTCCCACCAACACGCCCGTCGACGGCGGCCCCTACATCACCATGGGCCTCGCCTATGGCACGAGCCCCGACGGCTCCCAGTCCGACGTGACCATCCACCGCTTCTCCTGCGTCGACAAGGATAAGCTTGCCATGTGGATTACCCCCGGCAGCCGTCACCTGGGCGCGTTCTTTGACGAGTACTGCCAGCGCGGCGAGGACATGCCCATCTCCATCTCCATCGGCCTGGATCCCGCCGTGTACATGTGCTGTGGCTTCGAGGCGCCCACCACGCCGCTCGGCTTTAACGAGCTGCAGATCGCCGGTGCCCTGCGCGGCCACGCCGTCGAGCTTGCCGACTGCGTCACCGTTCCGCAGAAGTGCATCGCCAATGCCGAGTACGTGCTCGAGGGCTACCTCATGCACGACGAGACCATCAACGAGGACGTCAACGGCCACGGCTACGCCATGCCCGAGTTCCCCGGCTACACCGGCGGCGCCAAGGTCTGCCCGGTGATCAAGATCACCGCCGTCACCACGCGTGTCAACCCCATTATGGAGAGCTGCATCGGCCCTTCGCACGAGCACGTGTCCATGGCCGGTATTCCCACCGAGGCTTCCATCTACAAGATGGTCGAGACCGCTATCCCGGGCCGCCTGCTCAACGTCCATGCTGCTCCCTGCGGCGGCGGCAAGTTCGTTGCCATTATGCAGTTCAAGAAGTCGAGCAAAAATGACGAGGGCCGTCAGCGCAACGCCGCCATGCTCGCCTTCTCGGCATTTTCCGAGCTCAAGCATGTGATTCTGGTCGACGAGGATGTCGACATCTTCGATATGAGCGACGTGATGTGGGCCATGACCACGCGCTTCCAGGCCGACGTCGACCTCATCACCATCCCCGGCTGCCACTGCCACGTGCTCGACCCGTCCAACGACCCCGCGTTCGATCCTTCGATCCGCGAGCACGGCATCGCCTGCAAGGCCATCTTCGACTGCACGGTCCCGTTCGACCTCAAGAAGAACTTCATCCGCTCGCAGTTCATGGAGATCGACACAGACAAGTGGGCCAAGGAGATTGCTTTCTAGTAAGTAGCCCTACCAAGTAGTTAAGGAGTTGTCATGCCTGAGTCTTCTGGCCGTCCCCGTCGCATTGTCGTTGGCGTGTCTGGCGCCAGCGGTGCCGCGCTGGGCCTTGAGTGCCTCAAATGTCTGCGTCAGGCCGGTGCCGAGTCGGCGCTTGTCGTCACGCGCGGGGGAGAGATCACCATCGAGCAGGAGCTCGGCATGACGCTCGACGAGTATGCCACGCATGCCGATGTGGTCTACGACAACAAGAATATCGGCGCCGCCATCGCAAGCGGCACCTATCCGGTCGATGGCATGATCGTGGCACCCTGCTCCATGAAGACGCTCGCCGGCATCGCGAGCGGCTACAGCGACAATCTGTTGCTGCGTGCGGCCGACGTGCAGATGAAAGAGCAGCGCCGCCTGGTGCTCATGGTGCGCGAGACGCCCTTCAGCGCCATTCACGTCGACAACATGGCGCGCCTGGCGCGCGTACCGGGCGTCATGCTCATGCCGCCCATGCTCACGTTTTACAACGGCCCCGTCACGCTCGACGACGCGGTGCATCACATCGCCGCCAAGGCACTCGAGGCCGTCGGCGTGTCATGCGCAAACTATAAGCGCTGGTCATAGGCGTCTTTAGGGTAGGATACGAGTAGTGTTTGAGCCCGCTGCCCCTGTGGGCGGCGGGCTTTGGTGTGTCGGGAGGATCTATGCAGACGGGCATGTATGCGATTAGCGAGATGGCGAGCTTGTTTAACGTTTCGCGCCAAACGCTCATCTATTACGACAAGATCGGTCTGTTTAAGCCCGCCGTGGTTAACGAAAAGGGCTACCGTTTCTATTCGCCCACGCAGATCCCGCTCATGCGTCTGATCTGCATGCTGCGCGACCTGGGGCTCGAACTCGACGAGATCGACCGTCTGACCTCGACGTTCGACATTGGCGAGATGACCGATCACCTGCGCTCACGGGTGCAGGCGCTCGATGAGCAGATCGCCGAGCTCAAAGCCGAGCGCGCGAGCGTGCAGGAGCGCCTGAGCTTTTACGACGAGGCGGTTTACTGGCGCGAGCGCGAGGGCAGGCCGGAGCTCAAGCAGTTTGAGCGCCGCTACGTGGTCTTTGAGGAGTTCCCGGGCGATATCGAGCGTGGCCGCTCGATGCTTCACCCCACGCTCATGCGGGCGATTCTGCGCATGCGTACGTTGACGGGCACGCGCCCCATGCGCGGCTGGGGCGCCATGCTACGTCGCGAGGCGCTGCATTCCGACGACCCCATCGCCGGTGCCGGCTCCTTTGCCGTGCTGCCGCGCGGTGCCGAGGGGCTACTGCCGAGCGATCCCGCCGAGCTGGCAGAGATCGGCATCGAAGTGCTGCCCGAGGGCACGTATCTGTGCATGAGCCGCTGGGGTATGCCGTACGAGCCCGAGGGCATCCGCGCCATCGTTGCCTGCATGGACGAGCACGCGCTCCAGCCCATCGGCAACGCCTTCGACTTTTGCTACCTCGATACCACGAGCTACGACGAGTCCCACCAAGAAGACTTCTGCTGCATCCAAGTCCCCGTTGTCCTCAAATAACTCGCGGTGAAATAGTTCCTAAATAGCCTGAGTAATCGCACAAACGGGAACTATTCCACCGCAACTTCGATGTGACAAAGAGATAGTCCCTTTGTCACATTGACGAGCGGCACCGCGAGTTTGTTTTAAAGCGGAGGAGGCGGCTCATTTCTTATAAACTCGCATTATTTGCAAGTTTGTAAGGTAACATCTTATAAACTTGTAAAATCTGCAAGTTTATAAGATGTTACGTCTGGCCGGGCGCTAGGGAGACTCTATGAACATCGTTCGCCGAAGCCGCTATCTTGATCGACTCATTGCTTTTCAGGATACCGACCTCATCAAAATCGTGACGGGTATACGCCGTTGCGGCAAATCCACGTTATTGGACATGATGAGGGAGCACCTGGCGCAACAGGGGGTGCCGGCCGAGCGTTTGCTGACCTTTAAGATGGAATCTCTAGAGTATGCGGGGATTACAGATTACCTGACGTTTTATCGCATGGTTCGGGAGCGCGTTGACGGTGTCGATCGCCCCTATCTGTTCTTTGACGAGCTCCAGAATGTCGAGGGCTGGGAAAAGGCGGTTAACTCGCTCCGAATCGATTTGCCGTGCGATATCTATGTCACGGGCTCCAATGCTTTTTTGCTATCGAGCGAGCTTGCAACGCTTATCTCGGGCCGGTATATCGAGGTCAAGATGCAGCCGCTCACGTTTGGCGAGTATCTTGATTTTCGCTCGATCGATGCGGTCGTTGCCGAAGGGCTTGACGAGAGGGCCGAGCTCGTTTCCAAGACGGGCGATCGCCTTAATTCAAACACCGTGCTCGAGCAGTACATAACCTATGGCGGCATGCCGTTTCTGGCTCATGACGAGCCAAGACGCGAACCGTGCCGCGACTACATCCGCAGCCTCTATCAGACGATTGTCGCGCGCGATATCCTATTGCGCGCGACGCGTAGAGGTCGCGGAGCTATCACCAAGCGCGACGTTCTCGAGCGGCTCTGTGCGTATCTGGCAGACAACATCTCCAATCAAACCTCGGTCAACAAAATCGTAGGGACGCTCAACGAATCATCGGGCGGTAAGACCAACGCATCGACGGTGTCGGCGTATATTGACGCTCTGGAAGAGACGTACCTGTTTACCAAGGTAAAAAGGTATGACGTCAAGGGGCGGGAGCTTCTCAAGACAGGCGGTAAATATTACATAGCCGATACGGGAATCCGCAGCTATCTTGACGGATATAGAGGCAGCGATAGCGGAAGGATGCTCGAGAACGTTATCTACAACCAGCTTGTCTTTGAAGGATACGAAGTGTTTTGCGGCCATCTGCGCGCGGGGGAAATCGACTTTGTCGCAATCGGCGAGGGATCGGACCGTAAATATATCCAGGTTACCGAACGGATCGATGCCGAGGCGACCAGAGAGCGCGAGCTGCGACCGCTCAAACTAAACACGCTGGGAAAAATCCCTGATTCGTACGAGAAGATCCTGATCGTCAGGGATGGTGAGCATCCAACAGACATCGACGGCATCAGAATCGTAGGGGCGGTCGACTTCTTGCTGAGAAACAAGATCGCCCACGGCTAAACGCAAAATGTGACAAAGGGATAGTCCCTTTGTTACATTCCATGCGAGCCGCCGTGCCATCTGGGGGTATAAGGCTGGCAAGTGTTTATTTGCGAGGCCAAGGGGGCGCCCCGTATGGATATCGATAACTTTGAATGGTGGTATAGCGAGGGTGAGGCTCCGGACGAGGAGTGGGACGAGCCTACGCCGCGTGACGTGTCGAGCGACGAGGACGAGACCGGCAACGTCGTCGCCGCCGACTCGGACGCCGCCCTCGACCCCGTCGAGCCCCTGACCTTCGAACAAGCCTGGGCCCAGGCCGAGGCAGACGAGGCAAAGGCCGACGCTACGGCCACGCTCGGCGAGCCAGCCGACATGTCCATCTCGCCGGCAAAGACCCCGCAGCCGCGCCACACCATCGACCCCGACAGCACGGCATCCTTCAGCATTCTCGACGTGCCCGCGCAGGGTGCCCAGGCGCCTGCGCCCACGCATCGCCCCGACCTGGCTCGCGAGGAAGACGCGGGCCGCCGCTCTCCGCTCGGCCCCATTCTCATCGCCTTCATGGCCGGCGTTATCGCCTGCTCGGCAATCGGTAGCGTTTGGAGCCATGTCGAGCAGCAGCGCCAAGACGCCGCCAAGGTCGAGATGTCTGTCGAGCAATCGCTCAGCCGCACGCGCTCGGTACATGTGTCGGTCGAGGTCAAGGACGGCGCGACGTGGGACACCGCGCGTGGCGACAGCCAAATGCTCATCCACATCGTGGGGCGTACGCTCAAAGGGCAGACGATTGACGAGTATCAATACGTCAATTCCGCTGGTGACGGCATCGAGCTCAAGCCCGGCGACTACGAGCTCACCGTCGACGAACCGCCCGTCGCCACCGACGGCACGCGCTTCTGCGCCTCAAAGCGCATGGTCCCCGCGAGCTTTAACTCACAGGCGCCCGACACGGTCGACACCACACCGCAGGGCGGGTTTGACCTTTACGTGGATACCCAGTAGGCGCTCGCCGCTCATTCCGCTATGGCTACTCAATAATCGCCTGCCGTCCCGTCCCGCCGCCAAGAGTGGGACAATAGCCCTCGACACTGTTGTTTACTTTTGGAGGAAGTAGCATGTCCACCGTCACCACCATCAAGCGCGGCGGCCTCACCGCTGCCATCGATTCCATGGGCGCCCAGCTCACGAGCCTTGCCCTTAACGGCAACGAGTATCTGTGGCAGGGCGATCCCGCCTTTTGGGGCAAGCACGCACCCATCCTGTTTCCGATCGTGGGCTCGCTGCGCAACAACACGGCGACGTCTGCGGCCGGTACCTGCGAGATGGCGCGCCACGGCATCGCGCGTATCGTGGAGCACAAGATCGTCGAGGTCTCCGAGGACGGCTCGTCCGTCACCTACGAGATCACCGATACGCCCGAGTCGCTCAAGGCTTTCCCCTTCCACTTTAAGCTCAACATGACCTATGCCCTGACCGGCGACGCCACGCTCACGCAGACCTTTGCCGTCACCAACACCGGCGACGTGGCCCTGCCGTTCTCGGTGGGCGGTCATCCTGCATTCAACGTGCCCGCCCCCGGTGCCGAAGACGAGGCGTTCGAGGATTACGAGCTGGCGTTTACCGAGGCTTGGACCAACGAGGCCCCCATCATCACGCCTGATGGCCTTATGACGTTCGAGGGTAGCTACAAGGCTCCCGATAACTCGGACGTGCTGCCCATCACGCACCGCAGCTTCGATAACGACGCCATCATGTTCACCGATACCCCGGGCTCCACGCTCACGCTGCGCGGTCGCAAGTCGGGCCATGGCGTCAAGATCGACTTTGAGGGCTTTAAGTACATCGGCGTGTGGTCTGCCGCCAACGATGCTCCGTTTGTGGCGCTCGAGCCTTGGACCGGCCACACTACCATGGACACCGAGGACGACGTCTTTGAGCACAAGGTCAACACCATTACGCTGGCGCCGGGCGCTACCGACACCCGTTCCTTTAGCGTCACCCTGCTCTAGAGGTTCCGCCGTTCTGACGAACGGCGGGCCGGTCGACGCTGCGCGCCGCCCAGAGCGACAATTTGTCATTCAAAAGGCAAGGCATGACCAGAAGGTCAATGCCTTGCCTTTTTCATGCCAACTTGTTCGCCCTGGGCGGCGCTCGCTGGCATTGCCAAAACATCGACGCTCCCAATGACTACCGTGTGTCTATTAATTTTTCGAGCTTGTGCTGCGCTGCTGGTCGCTGGCGTATATCCTGTTAAGTCGTCAGCATACGATTCAACAGGGAAGGCAGATTATGCATTCTCCCCATCAACGCGACGCGCATCCACAGCCGGTATGCAGCCGTCGCATCTTTTTGGGTAGCGCTCTCGCTGCGAGCGCTTCTGTCGTCGCCGGCGCACTTGCCGGTTGCCAGCGCCCCTCCACGCTGGAAGTAGTTCAGCCCACGACGGGCGGCGGTCGCGACGACCTGTCCGATTCCGTTATCGGCAAGGACAAGATCCGCATCGGTATGGAGGCAGCCTACGCCCCGTACAACTGGCAAGTTTCCGAAGCCAGCGAGTACACCATCCCCATCGACAACGTGCAGGGCGCCTATGCCGATGGCTACGACGTGCAGATCGCCAAGATCGTCTGCAAGGCCCTCGGCGGCGAGCCCGTCGCCGTCAAGCAGAGCTTCTCGGGCCTTATCGATTCGCTCAACAACGGTCAGATCGACCTCATCATTGCCGGCATGAGCGCCACGCCCGAGCGCGAGGAGTCCGTCGGCTTTTCCGACCCGTACTTCATTGGCTACTTTGGCCTGTTCGTAAAAGAGGGCTCGCCCTACCAAAACGCCACCAAGCTCGGCGACTTCAGCGGTGCCACGGTGCTCGGCCAAAAGGACACCATGCTCGATACCGTCATCGACGAGATTCCGGGCGTTGTGCACAAGAACCCGGTCGATTCGGTCCCCACGGTGTTCTCGAATCTGCTGCAGGGCACTTGTGACGCTGTGACCTACAACACCGAAAACGAGAAGGGCTATATGGCCCAAAACCCGGGCATCGTGCCCATTCGCTTTGCCGAGGGCGAGGGCTTTAAGCAGGAGGTTACGGCAAATGTCGGTTGCCGCAAGGGCTCGGACAAACTGCTTAAGCTCATCGACAAGACACTCAAGGGCATTAGCCAAGAGGAGCGCGACCAAATGTGGGACGCGTGCCTCGACCGTCAGCCGGCATAGGGAGGCAGCATGAAAGGCATCAATCGTCTGGCCTCCTTTATCAAGGCCGACCACCGTTATGTGTACCTGGGCACGAGCGCTATCGCGGCGCTCGGTCTGGCGTTTAGCCAGCGCAACCCAACGCCGCTGAGCTTCTTGGCGCCCACGGGCGTGTTCCAAGACTGCCTCTGGGTAATCCTTTGGGCCTGGCTCGTCGTGTCGGCGGCGGCGCTCGTCACCAAGCTCATACACTGGAACGACTATCGCGAAACGTCGCCGTTTGCATCTGAGCGTTGCCGTCGCGGCGCGCGCCTGGGCAGCTATGTCGTGGTTGCCATCGCGGCGATCTTCTTTATCGACCGCTGCGTCATGTCGTTTGTCGACCTGGTGCAGGTGAGCATTGTCTCGGACTCCAATCCCAGCGACTTTCTGTCGAGCTTGGTCTACATGACCTACAAGAGCGGCGACTTCTTTATCCGCGGTATCGAGATCACCATCGCGCTTGCCACCTTCGGCACGGTCATCGCCTTCTTCTTGGCGCTGCTCTTTGTGTTCTTGCGCACCCAGACCTTCGATCGCGTCGACAACGACCTGGTGCGCTTCTTTAAGAGCATTGGCCGAGGCTTTGCGACCGTCTATTCCACCGTCGTGCGCGGCACGCCCATGATGGTCCAGGGCCTGCTCATCTATTACGCGGGCTTTACCGTTCTGCGCGGCATGGGCTTCGAGACCGCCCAGGCCAACCAGATCTGGAGTACCTTCACCGCCGGCCTCGTCACCATCTCGCTCAACTCCACCGCCTACATGATGGAGGTCCTGCGCGGCGGCATCGAGTCCATCGATCCCGGCCAGGCCGAGGCAGCGCGCTCGCTGGGCCTGTCGCAGTGGCAGGCTATGCGCAAGGTCGTGTTCCCTCAGGGTATTAAAAACGCGATCCCGGCGCTCACCAACGAGCTCATCATCAACATCAAGGACTCGTCGGTGCTCTCGGTCATCGGCGTGTTCGACCTCATGTACGCCACCACCACCGTCGCCGGCGTGTACTACCGCCAGATGGAGGTCTACTGCGTGGCGCTCGTGGTCTATCTGATCCTGACGCTCGTGGCGAGCCGCCTGCTCGAGGCCTTTGGCAAAAAGCTCGGTGCCGAGGCTCCGGCCACGCTGCCCAGCTCTAACTAGGCTTAAGACGAGGAGAATCATCATGGCAGATACCGCCACTACCGGCACTGCGGCAGCCGTGCAAAACCAAGAGCCGCTTATCCGCGTCGAGGGCCTGCGCAAGAGCTTTGGCTCACTCGAGGTGCTCAAGGGCATCGACTTGTCCGTCAATCCCGGCGAGGTCGTCACCATCATCGGCGCCTCGGGCTCGGGCAAGTCGACGTTTCTGCGCTGCCTTAACCTGCTCGAGACTCCGGATGCCGGCCATATCTGGTTCCACGGTCAGGACCTTACTGCCGAGCGCTGCAATATCAATAAACTGCGCGAGGACATCGGCATGGTGTTCCAGGGCTTCAACCTGTTCAACAACATGGACGTGCTCGACAACTGCACGCTCGCGCCCGTCACGCTCAAAAAGATGAGCAAGGTCGAGGCCGAGAAGGTCGCGATGGAGCATCTGACCAGCGTGGGACTCGAAAAGTTCGCGCACGCCGCCGTGGGTCGCCTGTCCGGTGGTCAAAAGCAGCGCGTGGCCATCGCTCGTGCCCTGTGCATGAATCCGCAGATCATGCTGTTTGACGAGCCGACCTCAGCGCTCGACCCCGAGATCGTGGGCGAGGTGCTCGAGGTCATGCGCAAGCTCGCTGCCGACGGCATGACCATGGTCGTCGTCACGCATGAGATGGCCTTTGCCCGAACCGTGTCCGACCGCGTGGTCTTTATGGACAAGGGCGTGGTGCTCGAGGATGCCGCGCCGGCCGAGCTCTTCGGCAACCCCAAACACCAGCGCACTCGTGAGTTCCTCTCTCGCTATCTCGAGGACAAATAACCGACCGCAAACGCTTACGTTGCAGGGCCGCTCCCGTGGGGCGGCCTTTGTCGTCACAATCGAAAGGATGTCATGGCCGAGGTTTGGCGCTTCTTTGCGCATGAGGACGATTTTGCCGATATAGACGAGGCCGGCGCGTGCGAGCGCTTGGGCCGCGTGCTGTCGTTTCCGACCATTTCGAGCATGGATGCCGAGGCGGTGGATTGGCAGCCCTTCGACGACCTGCGCGCCTATATGCAGCAGGCCTGGCCGCGCGTGTTCGCGGCGGGCGAGGTCGAGCTTGTCGACCATTCGCTGTTGGTGACGCTTGACGGTTCCGACCCCGCCCTCAAACCCGTCATGCTCATGGGCCACATGGACGTGGTCCCCGTGGTGCCGGGCACCGAGGCCGACTGGACGCATGCTCCCTTTAGCGGACAGGTGGACGACACCTACATTTGGGGTCGCGGCGCTATCGACATGAAAGACCAGGTCGCAGGTATTCTCGAGGCGGTTGAGTATGCGTTGGCGCACGGCTGGGAGCACGAGCGCACCCTGCTGCTGGCTTTTGGCCAGGACGAGGAAACCACGCAGTACGGCGCGGGGGCGATCGGTCGCGTGCTCGAGGAGCGCGGTATTGAACTTGAATACCTGATCGACGAGGGTGACTACCGTATCGTTTCGGCTGCCGAGTACGGCGCGGGCGAGGGCTGGCTTATGCATGCCGACCTTGCCGAGAAGGGCTACGCCGATATTGTGCTCAAGACGAAGAGCGCGGGCGGGCATTCGTCTAACCCCTACGGCGGCACGTCGCTCGAGGTGCTCAGCCGTGCCATCGCCGCAATCTGCGATATCGAGTGGCCGACGCGCGTGACCGATCTGCTTGCCGCGCAGCTTGTCGAGCTGGGGCTCTACACGGCGGATGAGATTGCCGCCAACGGGGATGCCATCGTGCGCGAGTGCCTCGCCAGCAAAAAGCTCTATCCGCTGGTGACGACCACCTGCGCGCCCACGCAGATCGAGGGAGGCAGCGCCGGCGCCAACGTAATGCCGCAGGATATGTGGGTCAACATTAACTTCCGCATGCTCGAGGGCACGAGCGTGGCCGACGTTGTGGCGCGCTGCCGTGAGGCGGTTGCCGGGGCGGACCTTGCCGGTCGTGTCGAAGTGGAGCTGGGCCCCGGCAGCTCCGAGCCCTCGCCGTCCCCGCGCATCGGTGGTCCCGGCCTCGAGGCGGTTCGCTCCATCGCCGCCCGCTATTTCCGCGATCCAAAGGGGACGGAGGAAAACGGATCATCCGAGCCGTTGGCGATTGTCCCCTCGACCGTGATCGGCGCGACCGACGCTGCCAACTACCAGCACATTTGCTCCGAATGCATTCGTTTTTCGGCGTTTGTGGTCGACGATGACGAGTGCGACCGCGGCGTCCACGGCACCAACGAGCGCATCACCCGCCGCGCCTACCTCCAGGGCGTACGCTTCCTCATCGCCCTACTCCACACGCTCTAGAATCTGACAAAGCGACAGTCCCTTTGTTAGCCGTTGGGGACGCTCTTAAACGACTAGTCGTTAAGGAACGTACCCAACGGCTACGTCCACTCATTCCGTGCGGGTTATATGCAGGTTTGCCTGCGCACGCTATCATGTATGGGTTAGACCGCAACTAAGTACCCCATACGCGAAGGGATGCGCATGTATCTGAAGATCGACATGTTCTAGCCGGGCTTACCCCCGCAGTGGCGCCATGCGCCCCATCAATTCTGCCGATTTTCACCTTCACGCATATAAAGGAGTCCCGCCATGCGCGACAAGCTCGAAAAGATCATCAAGGCCTATGAGGAGCTCGAGAAGAAGCTTTCCGACCCGGCCGTTGCCTCCGACATCAAGGAGTTCACGCGTCTCAACAAGGAGTACGCGCACCAGTCCGACCTCATCGCCGCCTCGCGCGAGTACATCGGCGCGCTCGATGACATCGAGGCTGCCAAGGAAATGCTCCACGATACTACCGATGCCGATGAGAAGGAGATGCTCCAGATGGACATCTCCGAAAACGAGGCCAAGCTTCCCCAGCTCGAGGAAGACATTAAGTACATGCTCATCCCGAGCGACCCCAACGACGACAAGAACACCATCGTCGAGATTCGCTCCGCCGCCGGTGGCGACGAGGCGGCCATCTTCGCCGGCGACCTGTACAAGATGTATCAGCGCTTTTGCGAGTCGCGTGGCTGGAAGACCACCGTGCTCGATTCCAGCCCCAGCGAGGCCGGCGGCTTTAAGTCCATCGAGTTCAAGGTCGAGGGCGACCGCGTCTACTCCGTCATGAAGTTTGAGTCCGGCGTACACCGTGTCCAGCGCGTTCCCAAGACCGAGTCCCAGGGCCGTATCCAGACCTCCACGGCAACCGTCGCCGTGCTTCCCGAGGCCGAGGAGATCGACGTCCAGATCAACCAGTCTGACCTGCGCATCGACACTTACTGCGCTTCGGGCCCTGGCGGTCAGTGCGTTAACACCACCTACTCCGCCGTGCGCATCACCCACCTGCCCACCAACACCGTGGTGCAGTCGCAGGAGCAGCGCTCCCAGATTCAGAATCGCGAGGTCTGCATGCAGATGCTGCGCGCCCGTCTGTACGAGATGGAACTCGAGAAGCAGCAGGCAGAGCTTGGTGCCGAGCGCCAGAGCCAGATCGGCCACGGCAACCGTTCCGAGAAGATCCGTACCTACAACCAGCCCCAGGACCGCGTGACCGATCACCGCATCGGTTTCAACTCCACCTACAATGGCGTCCTCCTGGGCGACCAGCTCGGCACCGTCATCGAGGCGCTCGCCGCCGCCGAGCGTGCCGAGAAGCTGGCACAGGCTGTGTAACGGGTTACGCGGTTTTACCAAACCGCGTAACGAGTCGACGCTGCAAACGCCCCTAAGCGGCAATCTGACGTTCAATCGTCGGTCGCGTACCGAAGTACGCTTCCCTCCTCTTTCACGTCACCTTGCTCGCTTAGGGGCGTTTTCGCTGACTTATGCTCAACCTGCGGCGCCTTAGATGTAGTCATTGGGGACGTTCTTAAATGACTAGGTTGGGTACATTGCTTTGAGATGTTATTCAGTCGGCTGTTATGGCATTTGAGCTGCTTACCTGCTTAAGGTAATTGACGGCATAAGTCCGCTATCGAAAATATTGCTCAAAATATCGTTCAAGAAGTCGCAGTGCATTTTTTGACGCGTCGTTCGTCAAGTGATTTGGCAAGTGTTTGGTTAGATATTGGTCAGGTTTGGGGCAACCTTGCCAAAAACTTGACGGATGCAAATTTAGACGTCGACAAATGAACACTTCGATTGCGCCCTGAGCAAAATTCTGGGCTGATTCTCGATAATCGCTTCCAATCGTCCCTTGCCGCGTGTCACCCTCGCGTACAATCTGCTCCGACATTCGCGCGCCGCCTGGCGCTTAAGAGGGGAGGACCCCATGGCAAACGAGATCTGGACCATCAAGCGTTGTCTCGAGTGGACCAAGGAGTACCTGGCCGAGCGCGGCGAGGAGCACCCCCGTCTTTCTGCCGAGTGGCTGCTGTGCGCCGCCACGGGCCTGGCGCGCATCGACTTATATATGCGCATGGACGAGACGCTCGACGCGGCGCAGCTCGAAACCATGCATGCAGCGGTCGTTCGCCGCGCCAAGGGCGAACCGCTGCAGTACATCACCGGCAGCACGCAGTTCCGCATGATCGACGTCGCGTGCGCCCCCGGTGTGCTCATCCCGCGCCCCGAGACAGAGATGCTTGTCGAGGAAGTCCTCAACTACCTGGATGCCGAGGTGCTGAGCCCCGAGGCCGCTGTCCGTCAGCGTATCGAGCTGCCCTGGAACGACGAGGTCGAGCAAGCGCGCAAAGCCGAAGCCGCATTGGCCGATGAGCGCGCGACTGCCGAGCGCCGTGCCGCAAACTTAACGGCTGCCGATGAAGCCGCGCTGGGCAGCGATGTGCTCGGTAGCCGCGCCTACGCCGAGGAGCTGGCCGATCGCGAGGCCGAGGAAGCCGCCGCGCAGGCGGCCGAAGCCGAAGTGGCAGATACCGATGACGTGGAAGCCTCCGAGCCCGAGCTCGACGAATACGGCATCGCCATCGAAGGTGACGACCAGGAGACGATCTCCGCGCAGAACGCCGCCGAGCCCGCTCCGGTCGAGCCCCGCATCGCCCGTGTTCTCGAGGTCGGCTGCGGCACGGGCTGCATCTCGCTCTCGCTTGCCTGGGAACGCCGTGGGCACGTCACCTGCACCGCTACCGATATCGAGCCGCGCGCCATCGACCTGGCAACCAAAAACCGCGACGCACTTGGCCTCACGGCGGACGAGGTCGCGTTCAGCCTCACCAACCTGGTAAGCTCCATTCCCCGCGAAGAGTGGGGCACCTTTGACGTGCTCGTCTCCAACCCGCCCTACATCCCTACCGATGTCATGCGTTCGCTGCCGCACGAGGTCAAGGACTTTGAGCCCGACCTAGCGCTCGAGGGCGGCGCCGACGGCCTGGACATCTTCCGCCGCCTGCTCAACGCGGCGCCCTACATGTTGCGCGCCGGCGGCCTCTTTGCCTGCGAGCTCTACGAGGGAGCCCTCGACGCCGCCGCCGAGCTCTGCCGCCAAGCGGGTCTTTCGGACGTGCGCATTGTCCGCGACCTCACCGATCGCCCCCGCATCGTCCGAGCCATCGTCACAGAGCCCAAACAGCGTCAGTAATATTTATTAACTGATTTATCAAAAACTATTAACTAGTTTATAGTTATTCCAGTTGACAGCTGGGGGCCATGATGAAGCAACGATTTACCTATGACTGCGTTCTCATAAAAGAAGACGACGGTTACTGCGCTAGCTTTCCACAGATCCCTGGCGCCTTTGCCGACGGTGACACGCGTGAAGAAGCAATAGCACATGCAAGCGAGGCACTGATGGCGTTTTTGGCCGACGACCTCAACAACGGTTTGACTCCGGCAGGGTACGAACGCTCGGCCGAAGTCGTGACGCTTTCAGTCGAAATCGACCACGAGGACGCTCGGGAAGCGGCGTGCCGGACATTTAAAGACGCAGCGCTGGACCTCAAAGTCTCCGCTCCGCGGATCACCGCGCTGGTCAAAGCCGGCAAGCTCGATGTTGAACTCGTCGACGGCCGTCGGATGATTACGATCGACAGCATCGAGCGTTACGCCGCCCAAGAACGCCACGCCGGCAGGCCAAAGAAGTTCGTGGCGGTCCAATAACCCCCTCACTTTCACCGACTACTACAGCCGCTCACCAAACCAACATGCGCTCAGGGCAAATGGGTTAAACGTTTCGTGCGAGAATGCCCCTCAGTAAACAAACTTGCACCAGAGCGTAAGGGGCTGGCATACACATGCAGACGGTCTATCGGGTATACGAGGGAGCGCGTGAGCCGCATCGGCTCGCCGTCGAGCGCACGGCCGAGGTGCTCGGTCGCGGCGGCTTGGCGCTGATCCCGACCGAGACGGTCTACGGTGTCGCCGTGGCGGTCAACGCCTTCTCGGATGCCGTCCCCCAAGATACAAGCGAATCCCTGCCGTGGCCGCGCGACCCGCAGGCCACCGTCAACGGCGCCGCGGTCCCCGCGCTCGGTACCGGTTATCGCCGTATCTTTACCCTCAAACAGCGCGAACTCACGCAAACCGTCGCCTGGCTGGTCGATGGGGCCGTGGCGCTCGACCGCTATGGCGTGGATATCCCTAATGAGGCCCGCGTGCTTGCCCGACGATGCTGGCCGGGCGCCCTGACCATTGTGGTCAAGGCAGCGCCCTGCGTGCCGACCTTTATGCGCGCCGCTGACGGCACCGTTGCTCTGCGCGCTTCGGCCTCGCCTGTGGTGCAATCGCTCATTCGTGCCTGCGGCAGTCCACTTGCCTGCACGAGCGCCAACACACACGGGGCGCCCTCGCCGGCAAGCTTTGCCGACGTTGAGGATCGCATCCTGGAGGGGGTCGATGTGGCCGTCGACGCAGGGGAGACCCCGTGCCGCGACGCCTCGACCATCGTTTCGTTTCAGCACGGCGGGCTCCAGATCCTGCGCCAAGGCGCACTTCCCGCATCCCAGATCGAACGGGTCCTGTCCGACCCGATGCAATAGAAAGGTGCAAGCGATGTCATTGAATCTAGGTAGCCTGGGCATGGAAGATGCCTCGTTTGGCTTTGGCGGTTCCTACATCATGGCGCTCGACTGCGGCACCACCTCGGTACTCGCGACCATTGTCGACGAGTACGGTTGCATCGTCGCCCAGGCGCGCCGCAGCGTCAAAACCAGTTTTCCACGTCCCGGTTGGGTAGAGCAGGACCCCATGGCGGTCCTCGCCAGCCAGATCGCGGTCATGATGGAGGTCCAGTTTAAGAGTGGCATCCATTCCGACCGCATCGCCGCCATCGGCATCTCCAACCAGCGCGAGACCACGGTGGTCTGGGATCGCGTGAGCGGTCAGCCCATCTACAACGCCATCGTATGGCAGTGTCGTCGCACCGCGCCCCTGATCGACAAGCTGGTCGATCAGGGCGCAGAAGAGCTGGTGCGCTCCCGCACGGGGCTTACGCTCGATCCGTATTTCTCGGCCTCCAAAGTGCAGTGGATCCTCGATAACGTTGACGGTGCGCGCGAGAGCGCGGCGGCGGGCGACCTTATGTTTGGCACCATCGACACCTGGCTCATCTATAACCTTACCGGCGGCCAGGTCTTCGCTACCGACTACACCAATGCCAGCCGCACGGCACTCTTCAATATCCATACCTTGGATTGGGACGACGACCTGCTGGCACTCTTCGACGTTCCGCGCTCCATGATGCCCGAGGTTCGCTGGAGTTCGGGCGACTACGGCCGCGTCGCGAGCGACATCATGACCAATATGCCGCCCATCATGGGCGTGGCGGGCGACCAGCAGGCGTCGCTGTTCGGCCACTGCTGTTTCCGTCCCGGCCAGACCAAAAACACCTATGGCACGGGTTGCTTTATGCTCATGAACACCGGCGACGAGATCGTCGAATCCAAGAACGGCCTGGTCTCCACGATCGGTATCGCCGCGGACGGCAAGATCAGCTATGCGCTCGAGGGTTCTATCTTTGCCGCCGGCTCCACCATGAACTGGCTTCGTAACAACATGGGCATCATCTCGAGCGTGAGCGAGTCGGCACAACTCGCCGCTTCGATTAACGACAACGAGGGCTGCTACTTCATTCCCGCCTTTGCGGGTTTGGGCGCTCCCTGGTGGGACCCGCATGCCCGCGGTATCGTGTGCGGTCTGACCGGCGCCTCGAGCCGTGCGACCATCGTGCGCGCCGCCTGCGAATCCATGGCATATCAGAGCTACGACGTGCTGCGCGCCATGGAGCAGGACGTGGGGCTTTCGATCGAGCGCCTGTCTGTCGATGGCGGTGCCTCGCGCAACGAGTTCATCATGCAATTCCAGGCCGACCTGCTGGATATCCCCGTGCTGCAATGCGAGACGGTGGAGACCACGGCAATCGGTGCCGCGTACTTGGCGGGTCTTGCCGTCGGCTATTGGGAAGACCTGGAAGAGCTGGAGCAAAATGCCCAGATCGTTAGGACCTTCCTTCCCCACATGTCCGCCGAGCGCCGCGAGCAAAACCTTGCGGGCTGGCGTGATGCGGTCAGGCGCTCGCTCAGTACCGCACAGTAGGGCCGCGATGGGCTGCTCGATACAACAAACCGCTAAACTAATGCATGGCGTGCGGTGGCGACATTGCTGCGCGCCTTGTCAGCAAGGCCGTTTTGCGGCCGCAACGAAAGGGGCAATCAACCCATGACCGTCACCTACGATGCGTCCCGTGTGACGCTTGTCGATCACCCGCTCGTTCAGCACAAGCTGTCGATCCTGCGCGATAAAAACACCGGCACCAACCAGTTCCGCCAGCTCGTGCGCGAACTCGCGCTTTTTGACGGCTACGAGGCCATGCGCGACCTGCCCATGGAAGACGTCGAGGTCGAGACCCCCATCACCACCGCCACGTTTAAGCAGCTTGCCGGCAAAAAGCTCGCCATCGTGCCCATCCTGCGTGCGGGCCTTGGCATGGTCGACGGCATCCTCGACCTGGTACCCTCTGCCCGCGTGGGCCACATCGGCATGGAACGCGACGAGGTCACCCATGAGCCGCATGAGTATTACTGCAAGATGCCCAAGGACATCGACCAGCGCATCTGCCTGGTCGTCGATCCCATGCTCGCCACGGGCGGCTCGGCCGAGATGGCCATCAGCTACCTGCGCGAGCGCGGTGTCAAGGATATCCGCATGCTGTGCATCGTCGCTGCGCCCGAGGGCCTCAAATCGCTCACCGAGAAGGATCCCGACGTGCACATTTACACCTGCGCTATCGACGACCATCTCAACGAGGCCGCCTACATCGTTCCCGGCCTGGGCGACGCCGGCGACCGCATCTACGGCACGCTCTAGTCACTGAGCCTTGTCGGTCACGGCCGCAAATACGAAGAAATGGTGCGCGCGGGCGAGCAAAAGACGCCCACGCGCACTCCTGTTAACGGACGTTTAGCCCTGAGGGGTTCGAGAAAAACGTATTACCTACCTGCGGGATAAAGAAGGTCTTAAGAAAACGTACAGCTGCGTATTAACCGATGCTTTTTCGGTTGTACTTTAGCGATTGGCTCGTACAATAGTCACCAATGTTTGGCGGGAACTGTTCTGGGAAGCGTTAAAGAAGGAAAGTGAGGACGCCAGTGTTTCAGATAGCCGATCTGCTCGCTATCGTTGCAGGCGCCATCGCGGGCGCGGTCGCCTTTCTTCCCTTTGTTTTTACGCTCAAGCCGGTTCTTGACGATAAGCAGAATGCGGACATGCTCAAGGGCATGGTGAGTCTCGCGGTCTCGGCGATCGCGTTGCTTGTCTTTACCTTGGTTGTGTTTGTGTTGTTCGGAGAGGCATTTCGCATGTTCCTCCTGGGCGAGGCGATCGGCTTCGTGGCCTTTATGGCCGCCTGCGCGGTTCGCGTCGCCAAGGCGCTGCGAGATCCTCATGAGGTCGAAAGGTAAGTCGTGGAAATTTTTGAAAAGCTGCCTGATGAGATTAATCATCTGGTCAGCGAGTTCAGCTCCACCCCTGTCGTGGGCGATCTGAGCTGCGGCATCACGCAGTACTCGTTTTGGCTGATCGTCTCCACGATCGTGCTCCTGATCGTCCTGGCCGTGTTCAAGAAGAAGCAGACCCTGGTTCCCAAGGGCTTCTTCGTCAACGGTTTCGAGTACATCATCGAGTACGTCGAGAACGATATCGGCAAGGGTGTCGTGGGTGAGAACTGGAAGAAGCACTTCCCGTTCCTGTGCTCGCTTTTCCTGTTCATCCTGATCAATAACATGATCGGCCTGATCCCGGGAATGAAGCCCGGCACCGGCGCAATCGGCTCCACCGCCGCACTCGCCATCTTCGCCTTCGTGTACTTCATCTACTACGGATGCAAGGCTCACGGCGTGATCGGCTACATCAAGAGCCTCGCCCCGCAGGGCGTGAGCTTCCCGATGAACGTGCTCGTGTGGGTCGTCGAGCTTTTCTCGACCTTCCTGCGCCTCATCACGCTCGCCGTCCGTCTGTTCTGCAACATGTTCGCAGGACACGTGGTCATGGGCTCGTTCGCCATCATGGCGAGCATGTTCATGCAGCCGCTGCTTCAGCAGGTTTCCGCGGCCCACGCCGTCGGCGCCCTGCCTTCGCTTGCCTGGCTTGC
This sequence comes from uncultured Collinsella sp., assembly GCA_958412345.1. Lineage (GTDB taxonomy): Bacteria > Actinomycetota > Coriobacteriia > Coriobacteriales > Coriobacteriaceae > Collinsella. The sequence goes on from CATYSO010000018.1 coordinate 35,093, forward strand.
CATCCTCATCCTGATCTATGCGATCGAGCTTGTGGTCGGCGCCATCCAGGCTTACGTCTTCACGGTCCTTACCGCCGTGTATGTCTCCGAGGCAGAGGAGGTCGCGGAGGAGGAGTAGCCTTCCGCTCGCGCCTTAAAGGTAAGCAATTCGTTAAACCGCCGGTGCCCGTACCCATGGAGCCCGGCAGTTATAAAAAGGTTATCCTGCGTGAAATAAGACACGCACGACAAAGGAGGAATCGTGGGAGTTATCGGTTACGGTCTCGGTGTTATCGGCGCTGGTCTTGCTATCGGCCTGTCTGCTCTGGGTGCTACGGGTGCTATGGCCCGTCAGCCTGAGGTCCAGGGCCGCGTGTTCACCGTCTTCATCATGGGCTCCGCCTTCGGCGAGGCTCTGGCTCTGATCGGCTTCGTTGTCGCGCTGATCGTTAAATAGCACGGAGCGTCAAGTATGAATCTTTCATCCCAGAAGAGCGCGATCGCACTCTCCGCGTCCGCGGCCGCGCTGCTCATGCCGGTTTCCGCGTTCGCTGAGGACGGCGCTGCCGGTGCGGACATCCTCATCCCTAAGATGGCGGAGTTCATCCCGGCGCTTATCGCCTTCCTGATTATCTGGATCGTGCTGGCCAAGGTCGCCCTGCCGGGCATCATCAAAACCATGGAGGAGCGCGGCAAGAAGATCGAGGAGAGCCTCGACGAGGCCGAGAAGACCAAGCAGGAGGCTATCGCCAAGCGCGCTGAGTCCGACTCGATCGTCACCGACGCCCGTCGTCAGGCTGCCGACATCGTTCTCGAGGCCCGTAAGGACGCCGAGTCCGAGCGCGCCCGTATCATCGAGGCTGCTCACAAGGAGGCCGAGGAGATCATCGCCAAGGCCCATACGACCGTCGAGGACGAGCGCAAGTCCATTTACGCCGGTGCCGCGAGCTCCATCGCCGACCTGTCCGTTGCCGTCGCCACCAAGATCGTGGGCGAGGCACTCGAGGACGATGCCGAGCAGAAGAAGCTCATCGAGCGCTACATCCAGGAAGCAGGTAGCCTGAATGCCGACTAGCCGCTATCAGGACAAGGTGCTCGAGACCTACGCGCGCTCCCTTCTGGAAGCCGCTAAGGCCGAGAACCATGTGTTCGAGGACCTCGAGATGATCGAGCGCTTGGCTTCTGCCAGCCCCGAGATCATCGCCGTGCTCGACACCATGTCCAAGCGCGACCAGCTCGACCTTCTTCCCAAGGTGGCAGCTGCCTTTAAGTATGTTGCCGAGGAAGACGAGGATGTAGTGGGCGTGACCGTCACCACGGCGATCCCGCTCGACGACGAGCTGCGTCAAACCATCACTAAGAAATGCGAGCAGGACTTCGGCCGCAAGGTATTCCTTATCGAGCGGGTCGACCCGTCTATCGTGGGCGGCCTGGTACTCGAGGCCCGCGGCGAGCGTCGTGACATTTCCGTCAAGACGCAGCTGCGCATCGCGCAGGAGACCCTCGCAAACTCTGCTAATTCGTACGGAGGTGAAGCCTAATGTCCGAAACCCTCAATGCCCAGGATATCGCCAAGAAACTGCAGGAGCAGCTCACGAGCCTCTCCGCGACGGTCGATACGCATGAGGTTTCAACGGTCGACGAGGTAGGCGACGGCATCGCGCGCGTCTCCGGCCTCAAGAGCGCCATGGCAGGCGAGCTTCTGGAGTTCAAGAGCTCCGATACCGGTGAGACCGTCTTCGGCCTCGCCCAGAACCTTGACCGCGACGAGGTCGGCGCCGTTCTGTTCGGTGCCGTCGACTCCATCAAGGAAGGCGACGAGTGCCGCACCACTGGCCGCATTATGGATATCCCCGTGAGCCGTGCCATGCTCGGCCGCGTCGTCAATCCGCTCGGCCAGCCCATCGACGGTTTGGGCGACATTGTCGCCACGCACCGTCGTCCCATCGAGTTCAAGGCCCCCGGCGTTATCGACCGTACCCCGGTGTGCGAGCCGGTTCAGACCGGCCTGTTGGCTATCGACTCCATGGTGCCTATCGGCCGCGGCCAGCGCGAGCTTATCATCGGCGACCGTAAGACCGGTAAAACCGCCATTGCCATCGACGCTATCCTCAACCAGCGTGGCAAGGGCATGGTCTGCATCTATGTCGCCATCGGCCAGAAGGCCTCCACGGTTGCCAACATCCGCGAGACCCTCGCTCAGCACGGTGCGCTCGACTACACCATCATCGTTTCGGCCACCGCTGCCGATTCTGCCCCTATGCAGTACATCGCGCCTATGGCCGGTGCCGCTATCGGCGAGTTCTTCATGTACAACGGCGAGGACGGCAAGCCCGCCAGCGAGACCAACCCCGGCGGTCACGTGCTCGTCATCTACGATGACCTGTCCAAGCAGGCCGTGGCATACCGTCAGATGTCGCTGACGCTGCATCGTCCGCCCGGACGCGAGGCCTATCCTGGCGACATCTTCTACCTGCACTCTCGTCTGCTCGAGCGTGCTGTCAAGATGTCCAAGAAGAACGGCTACGGCTCTATGACGGCACTGCCGATCATCGAGACCCAGGACGGCGACGTCTCGGCCTACATTCCGACCAACGTCATTTCCATTACCGATGGTCAGATCTACCTGCAGTCCGAGCTCTTCTTCCAGGGCCAACGCCCGGCAGTCGACGTGGGCATCTCCGTGTCCCGCGTCGGTGGCGACGCTCAGACCAAGGCTATGAAGCAGGTTGCCGGCAACCTTCGCCTGGACCTCGCTTCGTACCAGGAGCTCGCTGGCTTTACGCAGTTCGGCTCCGACCTCGACGAGGCTACTCAGAAGCAGCTGACCCATGGTGCTCGCATGACCGAGCTCCTGAAGCAGCCGCGTTACAAGCCGTTTGAGGTTGGCGAGCAGATCGTTACGCTGTTCGCTGGCAACGAGGGCTTCCTGGATGACCTGGAGATCGCCGACGTGCTGCCCTTCCGTGCCGAGCTCATCGAGTACATGGACAATGGCTTTGGTTCGCTGCTCGACAAGGTTCGCGCCAAGAAGATCGATGATGACACCAAGGCTGAGCTCTTGCGCGTCATCGGCGACTTCAAACAGCAGTTCATGGCCAAGCACCATTCGGATGTTTCTGGATCAGAGGAGAACTAAGCCCCATGGCCAACCTTCGCGACATTAAGAAGCGAATCTCCTCGGTTACCACGACCAAGCAGATCACGCGCACGATGGAGATGGTCTCTACGGCCAAGATCCGTCGTGCCCTCGATCGCTCCAAGCAGGCCGAGCCCTATAAGGAGGCGCTGACCGACGTCATGTTGACGGTCGCCGGCGACGCCTCCTGTTCGGGCACCGATCCCATGCTGCAGAAGCATGAGAGCGTCAAGCATGGCCTGATTGTCGTTATTGCCTCGGACCGCGGCCTTGCCGGCGGTTTCAATACGACGGTGGAGCGCACGGCCGAAAAGCTCGCCGCTTCTTGGGCGAACGACGGCATCGAGTGCGAGATCATCGCGTGCGGGCGTAAGCCGGCCACGTATTTCCGTGACCGCGCAAACGTTGTCATGCACTTTGAGGGCAACTCCTCTGAGCCCGATTTCAATCAGGCCCGCATGATCTCCTCTCATATCTGCGATGCGTATCGTGCCGGTGAGCTTGACCGTGTCGAGCTTGTCTACCACCACGCCAAGAACCGCGTGGATCAGGAGCTTCGCGTCGAGCATCTGTTGCCGCTCGACCCCGAGATGATCGCTATGGCCCACGGTCCGCGTAAGAACGAGACCGACGCCCCTAAGCGCATCTCGTCCACGTTCGAGTTCGTGCCCTCTCCCGAGCATGTTCTCGGCAAGCTTGTGCCGTCTTATATCCTGACGGTCATCTACCAGGCCCTGATCGATTCGGCGGCTGCCGAGCAGGGTGCACGCCGCAAGGCCATGCACTCCGCGACGGAAAACGCCACCGCGATCATCTCGACCCTTACCCGCACGTATAGTCGCGTGCGCCAGGCTTCGATCACGACCGAGATTAACGAGATCGTCGGCGGAGCCTCAGCATTGGAGGAACAGTAATGGCTAATAACACCGTAAAGCTTGCGGTCGAGGAAGCCACCAAGAAGACGACTGCCGGTGATGGTCGCATCGTGCGTATCATCGGCCCTGTCGTCGACGTCAAGTTTGACGGCGCGGTGCCCCCGATCTACAACGCGCTCACGGTCGAGGCCGAGACCCCGATCGGTCATCTGAGCACGATCCTCGAGGTCGAGAGCCAGCTTCCGGGCGGCGTCGTCCGCACGGTCGCCATGTCCTCGACCGACGGCCTGCAGCGCGGCCTCATCGCCACCGATACCGGTGAGCCCATGAAGATGCCCGTTGGCCCCAAGACGCTCGGCCGCATTTGGAACGTCATGGGTAAGCCTGTCGACGGCAAGCCCATGCCTGAGGTGGAGGAGTTCTACCCCATCCACCATGCAGCGCCCCGTTTCGACGAGCTCACCACCAAGACCGAGATCTTCGAGACCGGCATCAAAGCTGTTGACCTGCTCGAGCCCTACATCCGTGGCGGCAAGACGGGCCTGTTCGGCGGCGCCGGCGTCGGCAAGACCGTTCTGATTCAGGAGCTCATCAACAACCTCGCCCAGGAGCACGGCGGCACCTCGGTGTTCACCGGCGTCGGCGAGCGTACCCGCGAGGGCACCGACCTGTTCCTCGAGATGAGCGAGTCTGGCGTTATCGACAAGACCTGCTTGGTCTATGGTCAGATGAACGAGCCGCCCGGAGCGCGTCTGCGCATCGGTCTGGCCGGCCTTACCACCGCTGAGTACTTCCGCGATCGCGGCCAGGACGTTCTGCTGTTCATCGACAACATCTTCCGCTTCTCCCAGGCAGGTTCCGAGGTTTCCGCACTGCTGGGCCGTATGCCGTCCGCCGTTGGTTACCAGCCCACGCTGGCAACCGAGATGGGCGACCTCCAGGAGCGCATTACCTCGACCAAGACGGGCTCCATTACCTCCGTCCAGGCTGTCTACGTCCCCGCAGACGACCTGACCGACCCGGCGCCTGCCACGACGTTTACGCACCTCGACGCCACCACGGTTCTTTCGCGTAGCATTTCGTCGCTTGGCCTGTTCCCGGCTATCGACCCGCTCGCATCTTCCTCCGACGCTCTCGATCCCTCGATCGTTGGCGAGGAGCACTACCGTGTCGCCGTCAAGGTCCAGGAGCTCCTGCAGGAGTACTCCGACCTTCAGGACATCATCGCCATTCTGGGTATGGACGAGCTGTCCGAGGAGCAGCGCCTTACGGTCAACCGTGCCCGTAAGATTCAGCAGTTCCTCTCGCAGTCCTTCCACGTCGCCGAGAAGTTCACCGGCAACCCCGGTGTCTACGTCCGCGTCGAGGATACCGTCCGCTCTTTCGCCGAGATTGTCGACGGCAAGGCCGATGACCTGCCCGAGCAGGCTTTCCGCTATGCTTCCACGATTGAGGACGTGCGCGAGCGCGCCCGCAAGATGGGGGAGAAGTAGGTTATGCGTATCCGCATCGTGTGCCCCGTGAGCTGCGCCTATGAGGGCGACGCTGCGTTTGTGTCGATTCCGTCCACGGATGGCGAGTTTGGCGTCCTGCCTGCTCACTCCAGCGAGATCTGCACGATCGACCGCGGTTACGTTCGCGTTTCCGATAAGGCCATGGGCACTGTCGACCACACGTTTGCCGTGGCCGGCGGCTATGCCCAGGTTGCGGACGATGTCGTGACCGTTCTCGCCGAGCGCGCTTGCGATTTGGCGACCGTCGATGCCGACAAGCTTAAAGCTGATATTCAAGGTTTTGAAGAGAAGCTGGGTAATTTGTCGGAGGATGATGCACGCCGCGCCTACCTCTATAATGAAATCGCATGGTGTAAGCTCAAGCTTGCCCAATAGTCAAACGATTTAGCGTTCGACCATTTGCGAACACATCATGCCCGGGATGGCCCAGCCACCCCGGGCATGCTTTTTGAAAGGGTAGACCTTGGATATTATCCGCGTTGAGGGTGGCCACGCCATCGGAGGCTCCGTGCCCGTCTCGGGCGCCAAGAACTCCGCGCTCAAACTCATGGCGGCAACGCTTCTGGCGCCGGGCAAGACGACGCTGCAGAACGTGCCCGATATTTCCGATGTCCACGTGATGGGCAAGGTGCTCAAGGGCATGGGCGCTACGATCGATGTTCTCGACGAGCACACGCTCGAGATTGATACCTCTCAGGTCGATTCATGGGAGGCCCCCTACGAGCTCGTTGCCAAGATGCGCGCTTCCACCGCCGTCATGGGACCCCTGCTGGGCCGCTTCCATCGCGCCAAAATTGCCATGCCGGGCGGCTGCAACCTGGGTGCTCGCAAGATCGATATGCATATTCTTGGTCTTGAGGCCCTGGGCGTTGAGTTCGATACCGCCCACGGTTACATCAACGCTAATGCGCCCCAAGGTCTGCGCGGTACCACCGTCACGCTCGAGTTCGCCAGCGTCGGTGCGACCGAGAACCTCATCATGGCCTCTGTGCGCGCACAGGGCACCACGGTTATCGACAATGCCGCCCGCGAGCCCGAGATCGTCGATCTCGCTAACATGCTCAACGAGATGGGCGCCAAGATTGTTGGCGCCGGTACGCCCGTCGTGACTATCGAAGGCGTGGAAGAGCTCCATCCCGTTACCCATCGCGTGGTGGGCGACCGCATCGAGGCCGGTACCTTTATCGTTGCCGGTGCGTTGATGGCCGACGATCGCGGTGTCGATGTCACGGGCTTTTGCCCCATTCACTTGGGCATGGTGCTCAAGAAGATGGAGCTCATGGGTATCGACTGCGAGCGCGTCGAGGATGGCGTCCATGTGAACCGTGCCGAGCGTATCAAGCCGGTCGACATCCAGACGCTTCCGTTCCCCGGCTTCCCGACGGACATGCAGGCGCAGATTATGGTACTCTCCGCCCTTGCCGATGGTAGCTCCGTTATCACCGAGAACATCTTCGAGAATCGCTTTATGTTTGCCTCTGAGCTGGTACGCATGGGTGCCGACATTCGTATCGAGAGCCATCATGCCATGATTCATGGCGTCAAGGGCTTCTCGGGTGCACAGGTTACCTCGCCCGATCTGCGTGGCGGAGCGGCCCTCGTCGTAGCGGGCTTGATCGCCGACGGGACGACCGAGGTTTCGGCTATCCATCACATCAAGCGCGGCTACGAGCAGTTTGTCGAAAAGCTGCAGGCGCTCGGCGCGCATGTCGAGCATGCTACCGTCCCCGATCCCGTCATCTACTAATACAGGTTGCCTATGTTTAATAAAAAGCCCCTCGCGGATACCACCACCCGAAGACCCTCACCCGGTGCGCAGGCCAAGATCTACAGTCGCGATAACGTGGCTCGCTATTCCGAGCGCGCTCGTCAACGTCGCCGTAGCCACACGATTCGTCACGTCGCGCTCATTGTCGTGCTTGGCGTGCTGTTGAGTGCCACTACCGCTGCCGGCCTGTGGTTTGCCACCATTATGGGCAAGCTCGGCGATTCTAATGTCATTACCGACAATCTGCGTCGGGTTCTGGTTGACACCGATGAGGCAAAGGATCCGTTCTACGTGCTGCTTCTTGGCACCGACGGCCGTCCGGGCGAGGATACGTATCGTGCCGACTCGATTATCCTGGCACGCATCGACCCCACGCAAAAGCAGGCGACGCTCATTTCCGTTCCGCGCGACACCAAGGTCGAGTACAAGGGCGAGACCATGAAGATCAACGCCTGCCATACTGTTGGCGGCGCCGAGGCCATGGTCGAGGCGGTCAACGAGCTGTGCGGTGTTCAGATCTCCCACTATGCCGAGGTCAGCTTCGACGGTATGCAGGCGCTGATTGATTCGGTTGGCGGTATCGACATTAACGCAACCGATGATGTTGACGACCCCGAGCACCTGGATATTAAGATTACCGCTGGCCAGCAGCATATGGACGGTGCCACCGCCCTTACCTATGCCCGCTGCCGCTACACCTATGCCGACGGCGATTACACGCGCATGCGCCACCAGCGTCAGGTGCTTGGCGCCCTTGCCAACCAGATTCTCAATAACTTCGATGCCACGAAGATCTTTGGCCTGGTTAATTCGCTGTCCGATATGCTCGTAACCGATATGAGCGTTCAGGATATCGTGGCTACGGTCAATGCCATGCGCGGTATGGATGTCGACGGTATCTACTCGGCCAACCTGCCCTCGTACGCCGACGACAGCACCATGATCGACGGCGTGAGCTACGTCTTTGTCTACGAGGACGAGCTCAAGGAAATGATGGAGCGCGTCGATGCTGGCAAGGATCCCAAGGGTCCCAACACCATGGGTCTTTCCGACGGTTCCAGCTCTACGATCGGCGACCTGAACAACAACACGTCTGACGATTACGCAAACGGTACCGCAACCTCATCGGTCAGCTCTGACGATTCCGATGACTCAAGCGATTCGAGCGATTCGGACTACTACGAAGAGCCCACCGGCGATGGCAACGGCTACGAAGCCAACTACTAGAGTTACGCGGTTTTACCAAACCGCGTAACCGCTTGACGCTGCGCGGGCCGCATTTGGACAATCTGACGTTCAACTTCAAGGGCGCGACCAGAAGGTCAGCGCCCTTTCGTTTCACGTCACCTTGTCTCAAATGCGACCCGCTCGCTGCCCGTCCTCAACCTGCGACGTTAGTCATTGGGGACGTTCTTAAACGACTGGTCAAAGGGGACACTCTTGATGCACTTGGCACTTGGGGACGTTCCTTATGTGCCGGCAGTTTGGGACACTCCTTGCGTTAAGAGGCTGGCGCGCGTCAACCTGTTCTCATTGCAGCAAAAAATCGCCCCGTTCTCGGTTGAGGACGGGGCGGTTTGTCTTTTAGGCTTGAGCGGCCAGGCTTATGCAAAGCGGGCGACGAGCTCCTGGAGCACGTCGGTCATCTTGACGAGCGAACTGACCGGGACGAACTCGTTGACGCCGTGGTAGCAATAGCCGCCGGTGGAAAGGTTGGGGCAGGGCAGACCGCGGAACGACAGCTGCGCGCCGTCGGTGCCGCCGCGAATCGGCAGCACTTGGGGCTCAACGCCGCAGGCAAGGTAGGCTTCCTTGGCAACATCAATGAGCTCGGGATAGTCACGAACGATCTCGGCCATATTTCGATACTGCTGCTTAATCTCGACCGTCACGCGCTCCTCACCCAGACGCTGGTTGAGCATCGAGGCGGCGGCATCAATAAGGTCGAGTTTCTGCTGGAACTTGGCGGCATCGTGATCACGGACGATATAGCGCGCTGTGGCGTGATCGACGGTCGCAGATACACCCTCAAGGTGATAAAAGCCCTCGTAGCCTTCCGTATACTCCGGGCGCTGCACGTAGGGGAGCAACGCGTTGAAGTCGCAGAACAGATTGCCTGCGTTGACCATACGGCCCTTAGCGTCGCCCGGGTGGATGGACTGGCCCTCAAAGCAGACGGTCGCCTCGGCGGCGTTAAAGCACTCCCACTCCAGTTCGCCGATGGGGCCGCCGTCGACCGTGTAGGCGTACTTGCAGCCAAAGGTATCGATATCCAACAGCTCGGCTCCGTGGCCGATCTCCTCGTCAGGGCAGAAGCAAATGCCGAGTGCGGGATGAGGCAGAGAAGGGTCCTGAGCGATACGCGCGACAAGCGACATGATCTCGGCGACGCCTGCCTTGTCGTCCGCGCCCAGCAGCGTGGTGCCATCGCTGCAGACCAGGTCCTCACCCGCGAGGTCATTCAGGGCGGGAAGCTTGGCGGTACTCATGGCAACGGGCTTACCGTCAACCGTGCCGCAGACCAGGTCGCCGCCTTCGTAGTGTACGATGTGCGGCTTCACGCCGGCGCCCGGTGCAACTTCGGTGGTGTCGAGATGGGCGATCAGGCCCAGGGCGGGCTTGTCCTCAGCGCCCGCACTTGCGGGGATATGCGCGCAGACATAGGCGTGCTCGGTCACGTGGGCATCTTCCGCACCAAGCTCGCGCAGCTCTTCAGCCAGCACGTTGGCAAGGTCAAACTGAACGGCGCTCGAGGGTACCTGGTCGCAGTTTGCATCCTCGGACTGCGTGTTGATCTGGACGTAGCGCAAAAAGCGCTCGAGGACATCGGGGCTCGTGGTGGTGTTTTCCATAAAGACCGCTCCAATCTTGGTCGTCGTGTGCAACAAGAACTCTAGCACGGTATGCCACGGCATACCGCGACGCTTGGATGGGGTAGAATCAGCCATTGAATGCAGAAGGGACGGAAGATCATGGATACGACAAATAGCTCGCGCGAACTACATCTGACGGTGGCGAACGAAGACTACTTGGAGTGCATGGTTCGCATTGAAAGCGAAGAGGGGGAAACCAACGGCGTGCGATCGGTCGACATCGCGCAGCGCCTTGGCGTCTCCAAGGCATCGGTCAATAAAGCGGTTTCGGCGCTCAAGGCATCTGAGCTTGTCGAGCAATCGCACTACGGCAAGGTAGTCCTGACCGATCGCGGCCGCGAGGTTGGCACGGCTATCTGGTACCGTCATCGCCTCGTCCGCACGTTTTTGGTTCAGGAGCTCGGTGTCGAATTTGAGCGAGCCGATTCCGAGGCCTGCATGATGGAGCATGCGCTATCCGAGGACACGATGAACCGCTGGCTCGCCTATCTCGAAAAGCAGGGAATCAGCGTCGAGGAATAGCGGGATATATATGGATACGAGTTATTACAATCGCTTTGGTGCCGAGGAGCTTACGCGCCGCTTGTCGAGCGAGACCTTGTTGGCGCAGGGCCCCATGGGCAGTGTTCTGTTGAGTGAGTACGATGCCGCCGATATTCCACCGGCGTTTTGGAATCTGGCAGAGCCGCAGACCGTTTCTCGTATCCATCGCTTGTATGTCGCCGCCGGCGCGCAGGTACTCATTACCAATACCTTTCAGGCATCAAGCTATGCCCTCAAGCACGACCAGATTGCGCCGTCCGTGGCGGAGGTCAATCGCGGGGCCGTCGACGATGCCCGCCAGGCGCACCCTCAGCTGCTGCTGGGCTCGATGGGTTCGATCGGTATTGAGTGGTTTGCCGAGGACTCGGCCGAGTTTCGTGAGATCCGAGGCATTGCGCGCGAACAGACGCACGCCTTGCTCAATGCTGGTGTTGACGGTCTGCTGATCGAGACGGTGACGTCTATCCGTAATTTGCAGCCCATGCTTGCCGGCGCCCGAGATGCCGCCGACGGCATGCCTGTTCTGGTGAGTTTTGTCGTTGACGATAAGGGCGACCTGTTGGGCGATGGCCTCAACATCGAGGCAGCCGTTTTGTACGCCGAAAAACACGGCGCAAACTCGGTTGGTGTTAATTGCTGTTCGCTTGCGGCCGCGAATGCGGCGGTGCCCAGGATGGTTGCATCGGCGACTACTCCCGTCACGGTGCGTCCCAACGTGGGCGATCCGGTCCAGACTCAGGATGGCCCCGTATGGCACGAGAACCCCGAAGCTTTCGCGCGCGCATGCATCGAATGGAGACATGCCGGTGCCGCAATGGTGGGCAGTTGCTGTGGAACCACGGCAATCACTACGGCAGCGATGGCCGAGGCGCTCGATATATAAAGGGCAAAACCGCTCCATACGGGGCGGTTTTTTTTATTGCTTGCATGTCCTCGGCAGCATTTGCCCAAATGGTGAATGCTGGTGCCGGCAGGTTGCCGAGTGTGTATCGCGGGTATACCTCATGCGTACCATGATCCAAACACTGTGAGGTGTCTGCGCGTGTGCGCGATAATTCATTTTGGAACTGACGGTTGGCGCGCTCGCGTCGATGAGGACTTCACTGCCGATAACGTTGCCCGTATCGCCGATGCCGTCGGCGAGTTGTGGCAAAAGACCAATCCGGGCAAAACGGTATATATAGGGTTCGACACTCGGCCCCTGGCGCGCGAGTTCGCTGAGCTTGCGGCGGGTGTGCTAGCAGCGCACGGGCTAGACGCCGTGCTCGCTTCGCGACCTGTTCCGACCCCTGCCCTTACGTGGGCGGCGGCTTATGACGGTGAGGCGTGCGGCGCGCTCATGGTGACGGGGTCCCATCATCCGCAGGGTTATCTGTGTCTCAAGATTCGCATGGGTGACGGCTCGACCGCCAACCAGGATGTCATCGAAGAGCTCGAAGAGACCATGGCTCCCGAGCCAATGGGGATCGAGGGGCAATATCGCACCGCGGATATCATTCCTGACTATATGCAAGCGGTGGCATCGTTTGTCGATGCCGACGCCATCCGCGCCGCGCACCTGCGCGTGGTTGTTGACCCCATGGGCGGTGCAGCCCAGGGCTATCTAGCCGACTTGCTGCGCGAGCTTGGCGTTGAGGTGCACGAGATTCACGCCGGGCAGGCGCCTGACCAAGAAGATATCTGCCCCGACCCCGTTGAGCCGTGGGTGGACGCTTGCGAGCATACGGTTATCGAGGACGGAGCTTGCGCTGGCCTGGTGACCGACGGCGACGCCGACCGTATCGGCGCGGTTGACGAGCGCGGCAGATATATACATCCGCATCAGATCATGGCGCTCGTTTTGGGCGACTTGGTTCAATTTCGTAATTTGGAGGGGCGCGTCGTCGTCAATCTTTCGTGCTCGACGCTCGTGCGTCGCATTGCCGAGGCGCTTGGCTGCCGCGTGACCGTCAAACCAGTCGGTTTCAAATATATAGCGGCAGAGATGAAGAAGGGTGGCGTCCTCATAGGCGGCGAAGAAGCCGGTGGTATCGGCATCGCCGCGCATATGCCCGAGCGCGATGGAATCCTCGCCTGTCTGATTCTGTGTGAGCTTATGGCAAAGACGGACGCGCCTTTGGGCGTTCTGGTCGACCAACTCGAGGACAGATTTGGTAAGACGAGTTACGGTCGACGCGATTTGCGCCTTGAGGCCGAAGATGCCGAAACGTTACGAACCCTGCTGCCGGGCGTAAACCCCAAGTCGATTTGTGGCAAGGTACCGCAAAACGTTAGTCATATGGATGGCTTGCGTTTAGCATTCGAGGATGACACGTGGCTGCTGGTCCGTCCTAGCGGGACCGAACCAGTGGTGCGCGTCTACGCCGAGGGGTTCTCGGTGGAAGAACGTGATGAGTTGCTCGATGCTGGCTGTGCTTTAGCTAGGGGGACGTATCCGCTCTAACCATGAGATTGCCTTATATAAAGAGATGCTCGGCGAGCGGTAGGTAACGGCTGGCAAACGTTAGTCGGATCCCAAGATGTGTAGGAAATGTGTACGCCCAGATTCCCGCCCCCGGCGCCCCTCCGGTCTGGCAATATATCTCCTTGCCGCGCGGC
>CATYSO010000019.1 GCA_958412345.1 uncultured Collinsella sp.
GGGAGGCCAGGGCGCCGCTGACCGGTGGACGGCACCGAGCCGTACGCTTGAACTGCAGAAGGGGGAGGCCTCGCGGCCTCCCCCTTTTTTGCGTTTTATAGAGAGCTGTAATACAAGAACTCGCCTTCTTTTAGCTTGTCTTACTGTTTGGCTGTATTTTGAGTCCTTTTTTTGTATTTGCGCGATAATAACTCCCATTGGCGTTAGGGAGGACTTGATGTTTACCGTTTTTGTCTTGGGCAATATTGCTTCGGGTAAGTCGACTGCCTGCCGCTATCTCGAATCTCATGGCGCCATGCTTATCGATCTGGACGAGCTTGCCAAATCGCTGTATGTGCCAGGCTCCGATATCGTCAATGCCCTCGCGGAAGAATTTGGCTGGGATATTTTGGACGAGGAGGGCGGCGTTCGCCGTAACATCCTCGCTTCTCGAGCTTTTGTTTCTCCTGATGCGGTCGCGAGGCTCAATAGCATTGTGCACCCCGTTCTCATTGAGCAGCTGTCACTGAGGATTCTTGATCCGGTTTGCTGCACGGTTTCGTCCCCCCGTTATCCCTTTGCGGTTGTCGAGGTTTCTGCCCCGACTGGTTTTGAGGATGCATTTGGTTTGGCTGATGAAATTCTGGTCATCAGCGCCCCTTTGTCAGTTCGTCGCGAGCGCGCTATTCAACGTGGTATGGAGCCATCTGATTTCGATGCCCGTTCTGCTTGCCAGCCCGTTGAGTCTGCGCTGTGCAATCTCGCTACAACGGTGATTGATAATGCCGCAGGCGATAATTCGCTCTTTGAGCAGCTTGACTCTTGGCTTGCATTCCATGGGTTTATAGACACCGCGAATAAGGAGGATGCCGATGCCTAAGACACGTTTCTTTGCGTGGTATCGCCTTATACCGCTGGCTGCCGTTTTTGCCTTCGGCCTTATCTCATTCGTTTACTCGTGTGCTCCTGCCGCTTTCTTTAAGCCGCTGTATCCGATTGACTACGAGGCATATGTAAAAAAATCCAGTATTTCGCATAATCTGGATCCGTATCTGGTGTGCGCTGTCATTAAGTCGGAATCGAATTGGGATCCCAAGGCCGAATCGAATCAGGGTGCTCAGGGATTGATGCAGCTGATGCCCGTGACTGCCCAGGATATGATTGCCAAAGGTCTTGTCGATGGTAGCGAGTATTCAGCCGACAACCTTAACGATCCCGCTACGAACATCGAGTTTGGCTGCGCATACCTCTCGTATCTTCTGACCTATTTCAACGGGTCGACGGATAGTGCCATTGCCGCCTATAACGCCGGTATGGGCAATGTCGACGGATGGGCGCAGCAGAACACGTCACTTCATAATGCAATCACCTTTCCCGAGACGCAGGCGTATCTGATTCGTGTCAATAATGCCTGGGTTCGCTACAAGACCCTCTATCCCGATCGGTTCGTATAGGACTATGCCTGCCGCCTGCGTATACTGCAGATATTATGAGTTAGGAGTATCCATGGCGGAATTTGAAGTTGAGCGTGTTGGAGGAGAGCTCAAACGTTTTGGCGTTGAGGGCTCTGAGGTGCCATTTAAGGTTGTATCTCCTTATGAGCCTGCAGGTTCTCAGCCTAAGGCCATTGAGTCGCTTGTGCAGGGTATGAGGGACGGAGATCGCTATCAGGTTTTGCTGGGCGTGACTGGTTCGGGCAAGACCTTCACGATGGCCAAGACTATTGAGGCCCTGGGGAAGCCGACGCTGGTCATGGCTCCCAATAAAACGCTCGCCGCTCAGCTTGCGAGCGAGCTCAAAGAGTTCTTTCCCAACAACGCTGTGGTCTACTTTGTCTCGTACTACGACTACTATCAGCCCGAGGCGTATGTGCCGCAAAGCGATACATATATCGAGAAAGACTCCTCGATTAACGAAGAGGTCGAGATGCTGCGCCATCAGGCGACCGCGTCACTGCTCTCTCGACGCGATGTGATCGTTGTCGCATCGGTCTCGTGTATCTATGGCATTGGCTCTCCTGAGGACTATGCGGGTCTGGCTCCAAACGTCGACAAGAAGGTGCCGCTCGAGCGCGATGACTTTATCCATGCACTTATCGACATTCAATATGATCGCAATGACTATGACCTGGCACGCGGTACATTCCGCGTGCGCGGCGATGTTGTCGACGTGTATCCGCCTTATGCCGAGCATCCGTTGCGGTTTGAGTTCTTTGGCGACGAGGTCGAGCTGATTGCCGAGATCGATGAGGTCACCGGAGAGATGCTTCGTGAGTACGAGGCCATCCCCGTATGGCCGGCATCGCACTACGTGACCGAGAAGCCGAAGGTCAAGGCGGCTCTGAAATCGATCAGCGAAGAGTGCGAGAAGCGCGTGGCGGAGCTCAAGGCGACCGACAAGTTGCTCGAGGCGCAGCGTCTGCAGCAGCGCACCGATTATGATCTTGAGATGCTCGAGACGATGGGCTTTTGCAACGGCATCGAGAACTACTCGCGTCATCTGGACGGTCGCAAGCCGGGTGAGCCGCCGTTTACCCTGATCGATTACTTTCCTAAGGACATGCTCTGTATCATCGATGAGAGCCATGTGACGGTGCCGCAGATTCGCGGCATGCACGAAGGTGACCGCTCGCGTAAGGTAACGCTGGTGGAACACGGTTTTCGCCTGCCCTCGGCACTCGATAATCGCCCGCTTCGTTTCGATGAGTTTGAGGCAAGGATACCCCAGTTTATCTATGTTTCGGCCACGCCGGGCGACTACGAGCTGCGGGTGAGCCAAAACGACGTGGAGCAGATTATTCGTCCGACCGGTCTGCTCGACCCCAAGATCGATGTGCGTCCGGTTCGTGGGCAGATTGACGATCTTGAGGACGAGATTCGCGAGCGCGTTGCCCGCAAGGAGCGCGTGCTGGTGACCACGCTCACCAAGCGCATGGCCGAGGACCTGACCGACCATCTGCTTGATGCCGGCATTAAGGTCAATTACATGCACTCCGATACAGCGACGATGGACCGTGTCGAGATCCTGCGAACGCTGCGCGAGGGCAAGATCGATGTTCTCGTTGGCATCAACCTGCTTCGCGAGGGCCTAGACCTTCCCGAGGTCTCACTGGTGGCAATTCTCGATGCCGACAAGGAAGGCTTCTTGCGCAACCGCCGTTCGCTGATTCAGACGATTGGCCGCGCGGCCCGTAACGCCGATGGCGAAGTCATCATGTATGCGGACGTTGTGACCGATTCGATGAAAGAGGCCATCGAGGAGACGCAACGCCGTCGCGAGATTCAGATGGCATATAACGAAGAGCATGGCATTGTGCCCAAGACGGTGCGCAAGGCCATCAACGACATCTCAAGGTTTATTGCCGAGGCCGAAAAAACCGTGGGTTCCAAGGGGCGCTCGAAGGGCGACTCTCTTGGCCATGGCGCATTCTATACGCCCGATGAGTCGGGCGAGGGTGGCGTGCCGGAAACGGTGGCGCCCGAGCAGACACTTGCGGAGCAGTTGGAAGAACTGCCGCATGACGAGCTTGTGCGGATCGTCGAAACCATGGAAGAGGATATGCGTAACGCTTCTGCCGCCATGGACTTTGAGGAGGCGGCGCGCCTGCGCGATGCCGTCGTTCAGATTCGGGCGATGCTCGAGGGTGCGTCTGAGGACGAGACGATTGAGCGCTTACGTTCGCAGGCCCGCAAGGGTTCCACGTTCGCATCGGGCAGAAAACGCCAAGGTGCACGGTTTAAGAAATAGCGAACATGCCCCGAGTTCCCTGCGGAGCTCGGGGCATGCGTCTTTTGCGCGCTGGAATTCGTGCGTTAGAGGTCTGCGATCAGGGCTTCGGCACAACGGATGCCGTCGGTGGCCGCGCTCATGATGCCGCCGGCATATCCAGCTCCCTCACCACAAGGGTAGAGGCCTGGGGTCGACACGGCATGGCACGTTCGGTCTCGGGCGACAGTGACCGGTGAGCTCGAACGAGTCTCCACGCCGGTAAGAACGGCGTCGGGGCGGTCGTAGCCGCGTAGCTTTTTTCCGAGTAGGGGAAGTCCCAGGCGGAGCGACTCGACGATATGCTGCGGCAGGGCTTCGTCAATTGCCGTCCAGGTCACACCGAGCGGATAGGTGGGCTTTACCTTTCCGGGCGCCTTGCTGGCACGTCCTGCGAGGAAATCTCCGACGAGCTGTGCCGGTGCGTTCCAGTTGGAACCGCCCAGGCGATAGGCGGCCGCCTCGCAGGCGCGCTGGAGCTCGATGCCGGCGAGCGGGTCATCGTTGGGAAGGTCCTCTGGCGTGACGTTAACGAGCAGGGCGGCATTTGCGTTGCGTCCGTCGCGGGCATTGAGACTGGCCCCGTTGACGCACAGATGGCACGGTTCTGAAGAGGCGGCAACAACCTGTCCGCCGGGGCACATACAAAACGAGAACACGCTGCGACCGTTGGAAAGACGGGCAACAAGTTTGTAGGGGGCTGCTCCGAGGGCAGGGTGTCCCGCCGAGGCTCCATATTGGGCTCGGTCGATGTCGCGCTGCGGATGCTCGATGCGAACGCCCATGGCAAAGGTCTTTTGTGCGAGGGCCACGTTGTGGTCCTTAAGGAGCTTAAAAATATCGCGAGCAGAATGCCCGCAGGCGAGGATGAGGTGCTTTGTCTCGATTGGCTCGTAAGCGGCGTCTTGGGACGATTGGACATCAATACCGGTGATGGCGCCAGACGCGTCGATGCGAATGTCGACAAGCTTCGTTCGATAACGGACGACACCTCCGAGCTGCTCGATGCGCTGGGATATAGCGGTGACAACCGTGGGAAGGATGTCGGAGCCAATGTGCGGCTTGGCATCCCACAGAATATCGCGGGGCGCACCCGCCTCGACGAAGGTTTCGAGGATAAGGCGATGGGCGGGATTTTTGGTTCCCGTATTGAGCTTGCCGTCCGAGAAAGTCCCCGCGCCGCCCAGGCCAAACTGGATATTGCTCTCGGGGTCGAGGATGCGCTCCTTTAGAAAGAGGTCGATCGCCCGCGAGCGGCGAAATGCCGGGTCGCCGCGCTCGATGAGCAAGGGCTTAAGACCTGCTTCGGCGAGCGTAAGCGCAGCGAAAAGGCCGGCGCATCCGGCGCCGACAACGACAGGGCGTTCTTGAGGTGCGTCGGAGACGGGGGAGGGGAATGAAGGCTTATCGTCTTCTATCGCGCGTACGCACGAGCGGTCACGCTCGGCAACGCTGTCGACCGCTTCTCGCTCGAGGTGGGGACTAGTCAGCTCAACACGAAAGCTCAGGATAAAATGGACGTCTCGTTTTTTGCGAGCGTCGATTGACTTGCGGTGGAGCTCGATGGACTTGATCTCGGAGTCCTTGCAACGTAGGACGCGCTTAGCGACTCGCTTGCCAACAATGAGACAGGCATTTTCATCGCCGGCTTCATCGAGCGACGCTTTGACTTGGGTGATTTCGATCATCGAGGTCTCCTTAGAGGCAAGAAAGAGGCCGTCCGGTATCCCAGACGGCCCGAATGCGTTTTTGATTATAGACTGCGCGGCTACAGGCTGCTTGCAGCACGAATGCCCGAGATCCAGGCCCACGCAAGGTTAAAGCCTCCGCAATCGGCGTCGATGTCGAGCGCTTCACCGCAGACGTAAAGCGGGGCGTCGACAACGCTGCGCGCGCGTAGGCTGGGTGTTGAGATGCTCTCGACAGATATGCCACCACGCGTGACCTGCGCTGAGCGCTCCTCGGCTGTTCCCTCGACGAGCAACTTAAAGTGTTTGAGGATCGAGACCAGGTGGATGACATCGTTGGAGCCTGGATGGCACTGCTCGAACGCTGTGCAGACGACGCGGGAGAGTTGCGGGGCGAGCATGCCGTCGAGCCAACGGGGATCGCGGGGCGAAAAGCCGCCGAGCAGCTCAACGCGCCGGTTGAGCATATCGAGCAACTCGTCTTTGGAGAGGTCGGGGAAAACGTCGAGTAGGATCGTATCGCCGTACTGGATACGACGAGAGAGGTTGAAGACAGCGACGCCCGAGATACCGAAGGTTCGAAACAGGACTTCACCGTCTTCGTGCCAGAGCTCATTATGATTGTGGGCGAGCGTCAAGCGGGCACGGACGCGCAGGCCATCCAGCGTCTTGAGTGCCGCCCGATCGCCAACGACCGTTGCCGATATGGGGCAGAGGATGGGGCGCAGCGAAGTGAGGGGGAGGCGAAACGTATCGGCGATACCGGTGGGGTTGCCGCCCGTAGCGATAATTACGGCATGTGCCTGCAGGGCCTCGTTCTTGCGAGGGACATCGGCGAGCGCTTTCCGAAGCGAGCGGAGCTCCGATTTTCGGTCATCGTGCTTTTTTGCCTTGAGCGCCCGCGCTGGACGGTCTATTTGGAGTGCCCAGCCTTCGGAAGCTTTGTGCGCCGAGGCAACGTTGGCTCCGCAGATTAAGGTGATACCTAGGCGGTCGCAAACGCTGAGAAGCGCGTCGCGCACCGATTCGGCGCGAAGGGAGCGCGGGTACAGCCGGCCTTCCTCGGAGGTTGTCATGATACCCAGCGAGGAGAAGAACCCCATAAGCTCTTGTTCGGGCTGGGGGCCCATAACGGATTCGACGAATGCAGGGTGGTTATACCGCTGAGGATCAATCGATTCGTTGGAGAGGTTGCAGCGGCCGTTACCGGTCGCAAGGAGCTTGAGGCCGCAGGCGACATCGCGCTCAACGATGCAGACGCTTTTGCCAGCGCGTGCGGCCGTAATGGCGGCGGCGAGGCCTGAAGCCCCGCCGCCGATTACCAAGACGTCATAGAGGGCGCTCGTGTTCACTTAGGCCTCGTCGGTCTCGTGCGGGGTAATAGCCTCGACGGCAGAGACTGCCTTGGGCAACATGCCATCGGGCAGCGCGGTCTCGACCTCGCCCTTATCGCAGGCCTCGGCGAGTGCCGGATTAATGGGAAGCTGGCCCAAGATGTCGAGGTTATAGCGCTCTGCGACCTCGGGGAGCTTGCTCTTGCCAAAGACCTCGATCTTCTTGCCGCAGTCGGGGCACTCAATATAGCTCATGTTCTCGACAATGCCCAGAATGGGGACGTTCATCTTCTCGGCCATGTTGACCGCCTTGGCGACGATCATCGAGACCAGATCCTGCGGGCTCGTGACGATGACGATGCCGTCGACCGGCAGCGACTGGAAGACGGTGAGCGCGACGTCGCCTGTTCCCGGAGGCATGTCGACCAGTAGGTAGTCGATGGGGCCCCACGAGGTCTCGCTCCAGAACTGCCTAATGGCGCCTGCGATGACCGGACCGCGCCAAAGGACGGGGTCGGTCTCGTTTTGGAGCAGCAGGTTGGAGCTCATGACCTTGACGCCGTGCTCGGAGATTTCGGGCAGCATAAGGTTGCCAAGGGCATGGACGTGGCGTCCACTCATACCGAACATCTTGGGGATAGAGGGACCGGTGATGTCGGCATCGAGGACGCCGACCTTGTGGCCGTGACGGGCAAGCTCGGTGGCGATGGCACCGGTGACAAATGACTTGCCGACACCGCCCTTGCCGGAAAGCACGGCGATGACGCGCTTGACCTCGGACAGCGTGTTCTCCTCAAATTGCGACGGCGACGTTTGTCCGCCGGCGGCCTGTGCGTGTTCGCAACCCATGTATGACTCCTTTGTATATGCTGGGGCCGGGGCCCCGCGATGTGACACGAGCGTCATTGTACCCTCGTTTGCGAGCGGGAGTCATTTGCGATGCGTTTGGGCCGAGCGTGCTTGCAATACGATGGGCCCAAGCGAATGGGCGGGCTTACTGAACTTTGCTGGCGAACTCGAGGTATTGCATGCGCTGCAGCTTGTCGATCGTCGAGGCGTAGGGGCTGTCTTCCGATTCCAAGTCGTAGCGCAGCCCGTCGGCACCGAGATAGCCGGCGACATTGATGGTGGGCACATCTGACCTTGTCGCAAGCAGGGCCTTTTGGTAATTGGTGAGCGGGGCGCCGATCTTATTAAGGGTAATGGCTGCAATCTCGTTTGCCCCGACGGTGTCGTAGACGTTGAGCTCGGTATTGCCGGCGATCTCATAGTTAGCCCAGACGAGATATGTCGACTGATAGATACGGAAAGCGTGGCTTGCCGTATCTTCCTGAGGGTACAGCTCGTCGTTGAGAGTCGTTGCGGCGCTCGGCTGATGGTCGCCAAAAAAGACAAGAACAACCGGTCTGCCGATATTGCGGAGTTCGTTGATAAAGTACTCGAGGTCCCGGTCAGATGCGTTGATGCAGGTGAGATAGGTGTTGAGCGCGCTATTGGCGCCCTCGCTGGCTCCCTCGACCCAATAGTTTGTCAGCTCTTCGGCGGGAACGGTGCCATAGTCGTAGCCGCCGTGATTTTGCATCGTGACGTCAAAGATGAACTGCGGCGCTTCGTCGGTTCTAAGCAGGTCGAGTATCTTGTCGTAGGTGGCGTAGTCGCATACGCCGGCATGGTAATAGGGCGCACCTTCGAAATCGCCGATTGAAAGAAAGTCTCCAAAGCCCAGCTGCTGATAGATCTTATCTCGATGGTAGTTGACGGGGCTTTGCGGGTGCATAGCGGTAGTGGTATACCCAAGCTCTTTAAGGTCCTTTGCCAGGCTGTTGACGCCATTCATCTGATACAGCTGATAGGGGATTTTGCCTAATCCGACAAAGGCCGTTGTCGCTCCGGTCAAAAATTCGAATTCGGAGTTCGCCGTTCCGCCACCGGCGACCGAAGCGAGCATGGTGCCGCGAACAAGTGTGTCGGGAAGCGAGTTGTAGAATGCGGGGCCGGTGTACCCGGCCGTCTGGAGCTGCTCAAAGCACGAAAGGTCGCTAAAACTCTCGTTCATGACGGCAACAATCGTCGGCTTGATTTCATTGAACTGGGCAACGGCCGCCGCGCGCTGTTCGCTCGAGCCATATGTGCTGTCGTAGACGGCGGCGAGCTCCTGCTTGATGCTCTGCGCCTCATCGGGCGTATAGTCTTCGGGCTTCTCAATGGGCAACTCGTTGACCATTTCGGTGAACGAAGTGATAAAACCCTGAGACGCATACGTGGTGATGGGCTGCCAACGGTCAAATCCAAAATCCAGCGCCTGCTCCAAGTCGATGTTGGAAAAGCCTGAGAGCCCCACAACGGTCACTAGCAGAAAAGCACAGAGGTTAGCGGCGATAGCGGGGAAGACATGGGTGGGCGTACGGAGCTTTCGCGGTCGGATGAGCGAAAGAAGCCCCAGGGAAATCTCCAGCAGGGCGAGAGAGGTTACGATTCCGGCGGTAAAGGTAAACTCGTATCCCTCGCTCACTTCCATTGCGGTGCCAAGGGCCAAGATATCGCTTGGCAGGATGGCTTCGCCTTTAAACGTTATGACGAAGTGCTCGGCAATGCCAAGGATGCAACAGACGACGGGCACGAGGGCCATGACGCCTCCATGACGCTGTCCCAGCAAATAAAGGGAGAGCAGAACCGTCGCGAGCAGCCCGACGGAAAACCCGAAGGAGTTGGCGGGAATGCGATAGAACGTTTCGTTGCAGGCAATTTCGAGTGAAACGAACGAGAGCGCTGAAACAGCGGCGATGACAAGGATGTCACGGCAAATACAGGCAACTGTTCCCGTCGCAAGGTCGGTTTGGTCGATAAGTCCCGAAACCAAGGGCTCGACAAGAAGCATGACGGCGGCAGCACCGAGCGCCGAATAAGAAAGGACCCATAGGGAGCTGCCCTCATTTACGAGCAATTGATTCGTAACCCATGCAGCTACCACGCCGAGCGGGATGAGGAGCGTCGCGCACCAAAAGACGCGGGCAATGGGTGGCTTTTCGTTGCGTTTGATTGAAAAATACACGCGCACGACGACGGCGGCTACGATAAGGACGGCGATGAATATGGGCAGATTGGCCATGTCGCTCGAAGTGATTTCAAGGGGGATATCTTCGGTCATGGACGTTCCTCTGGTACAGCAAATTAAGTTCAGTATTAGATTACTGTAACCTTTCCACGGCATTTCGAGAAACAAAGCGCCCGATACGCAAAGCTAAAGGTCTGCGAATCTTGTATTACGAACATCTGTGCGCGTCGAGTGCGCTAAACTCATCGGCAGTATGGTTCGATGCAATAGGAGGCAAGGAGCTTCCATGTCTGATTCTTCTATCGTTATTCGCGGCGCTCGTGAGCACAACCTCCGTGATATCGATGTTTCCATTCCGCGTGACCAACTCGTGGTCATTACCGGTCTTTCTGGCTCGGGCAAGAGTTCGCTGGCATTCGACACTATCTATGCCGAGGGCCAGCGTCGATACGTCGAGAGCCTTTCGAGTTATGCGCGCCAGTTCTTGGGCCAGATGGACAAACCCGACTTGGATTCAATCGACGGCCTTTCGCCGGCTGTCTCAATTGATCAAAAGACGACATCCAAGAACCCGCGCTCGACGGTTGGCACCGTAACCGAGATTTATGACTATCTGCGCCTGCTGTTCGCCCGTGTGGGCACCCCGCACTGTCCCGAATGCGGCCGTGTCATTGAGCGTCAGACGACCGATCAGGTTGCCGACAAGGTCTTGGCGGCGGGGGAGGGCCGCCGCGCGTTTGTGCTGGCACCGGTGGTACGCGGGCGAAAAGGCGAGTACACTAAACTGTTTGAGGACCTTCGCGCCGAGGGCTTTAGCCGCGTGCGTGTCGACGGTGAAGTGCGCTCGCTCGACGATCCGATCGATCTGGACAAGAAGTTCAAGCACGATATCGAGGTCGTGGTCGATCGCATCGTGATTCGCGAGAACTCGCTGGGCCGTATCGCCGAGTCCGTTGAACAGGCGACTGCGCTGGCGCACGGCAATGTGAACGTATACTTGCTGCCCGACCGCGACGCTCCCGAGGGGACCGAAGGCGAGTTGCTGGAGTATTCGCTGGCGTTAGCGTGCCCGGAGCATGGACACTCCATCGATGACCTGCAGCCGCGCGATTTCTCGTTCAACGCGCCCTATGGCGCGTGCCCCGAGTGCGATGGCCTGGGTTTTAAGAAGACGGTCGATGCCGAGGCCATAATCGAAGACCCCTCGAAGTCGATCGCCGACGGGGTCTTTGGCAGCCTGTTTGGCAACTCTAACTACTATCCGCAGATTTTCGCTGCGGTTTGTAAGCACTTCAAGGTGAGCGTCGATACGCCGTGGGAGGATCTGCCTCTGCGGGTGCGTCGCGCGTTTTTAGACGGCATGGGCGACCAGAAGATTTCGGTCGACTATCAAAAGCTCGATGGGCGCCGCAGCCAGTGGGACACCAAGTTCTCGGGCGTGCGCAATATCCTGTACGAGCGCTATACCGAGACGACGAATGAGAACACCAAGGCGCGCTTGGAGAAGTACATCCGCGAGGAGCCGTGCTCGAGTTGCCATGGTGCTCGTCTGCGCCCCGAGATGCTCGCCGTTACCGTAGGCGGTAAGTCCATTTACGAGGTCTGCTGCCTATCGTGCCGCGAGTCGCTCGAGTTTTTTGAGGGCTTGGAGCTTACCGAGCGCCAACAATTTATCGGCGGGCGCATCGTTAAGGAAATCCTGGAGCGCCTGCGCTTTCTGGTCGATGTCGGACTCGACTATCTGACCCTCGACCGTGCCTCGGCGACGCTTTCCGGAGGCGAGGCCCAGCGCATTCGCCTGGCAACGCAGATCGGCGCCGGCCTCATGGGTGTGCTGTATATTTTGGACGAGCCGTCGATCGGCCTCCATCAGCGCGATAACGAGCGCCTGATCAAGACGCTTGAGCGCCTACGCGATATCGGCAATACCGTCATCGTCGTCGAGCATGATGAGGATACGATTCGTGCTGCCGACTATGTGATCGACATGGGCCCCGGTGCGGGCGTGAACGGCGGACACGTGGTCGCCGCGGGAACGCCTGCCGATATCATGGCGTGCCCCGATTCGATGACGGGTGCCTACCTGACCGGCAAGCGAATGATTCGGGTTCCCGATGAACGCCGCAAGCCCGGTCGCGGCTGCCTTAAGATCACGGGCGCTCGAGCCAACAACCTCAAAAACGTTACCGCCAAGATCGAGTTTGGTACGCTTACGGTTGTTACCGGCGTGTCGGGATCGGGCAAGAGCTCCCTGGTTACCGACACCATCGCGCCTGCCCTTACGAATGCCATTCACCGTTCGACGCGTCCTGTGGGCCCGTACAAAAAGCTCGAGGGCATCGAGTGCATCGATAAGGTTATCGATATCGACCAGTCGCCGATTGGCCGCACGCCGCGTTCCAACCCTGCTACGTACATTGGCCTGTGGGATGATCTTCGCGCGCTGTTTGCGAGTACGCCGGAGTCGAAGGCGCGCGGCTACTCGCCGGGACGTTTCTCCTTTAACGTGAGCGGCGGTCGCTGCGAAGCATGCAAGGGCGACGGACAAATTAAGATCGAGATGCACTTCCTTCCCGATATCTATGTCCCCTGTGAGGTCTGCGGCGGCAAACGCTATAACCGCGAGACGCTTGAGGTCACCTACCGTGGTAAGACCATCTCTGACGTGCTCGACATGAGCGTCACCGAGGCGCTGGCCTTCTTTGGGAATATCCCGCAGATTAAGCGCAAGCTCCAGACGCTGTACGATGTAGGCTTGGGCTACGTGAGCCTGGGCCAGCCCGCCACGACGCTCTCGGGCGGCGAGGCGCAGCGTGTGAAGCTCGCCAAGGAACTTCATCGACGCCAGACGGGCAAGACGTTCTATATTTTGGACGAGCCGACGACCGGCCTTCATTTTGAGGACGTCCGCCAGCTGCTCGATGTGCTGCAGCGCTTGGTCGATGCGGGCAACACGGTGCTGGTGATTGAACACAACCTTGATGTCATCAAGGTTGCCGACCGCCTGATCGATATGGGCCCCGAGGGCGGTAACGGCGGCGGAACCGTCGTGGTTTCGGGCACACCGGAGCAGGTTGCGGACTGTCCGCAGAGTTATACGGGCAAGTTTTTGGCGCCGTTGCTCAGGCGTGACCGGGAGCGTCAGGCTCAACTTGATGCTCAATAAATAGGCGATTCAGTTTATGGGCGCCATCGACTCCTTGTGATTCGATGGCGCTTGCTGTGTCGAAGTGACGTATGCAGCCGAATTGGACATATACTTAATCCTTGCGTCCGAATGCGAGGGAAAGGATATGCCATGGCAAAGGCTGTAAAGACGCCAAAAACCAATGCGATGCGCGAGCTGGAAAGCGCCGGCATTTCCTATGTTCTACATACGTACGAAGACGATGGTGATGAGTCGGCGGGCCTGGGGGTCGCGATTTCGGAGCAGCTTGGCGAGGAGCCCGGTCAAGGATTTAAGACCTTGGTCTGCGTGACGCCGTCCAACGACCACGTCGTGTGCTGCATCCCTGTTGCCGACGAGCTCGATTTAAAGTCCGCCGCGCGTGCCGCGGGGGAGAAGTCCTTGGCCATGATGCATGTGAAGGATTTGCTTGCGGCGACTGGCTACGTTCGCGGCGGCTGCAGTCCGGTCGGTATGAAAAAACGCTACCGGACGCTCATTGATGAGACATGTGTCCTTTGGGATACCATTTTTATTTCGGGAGGCAAGCGTGGTTATCAGCTCGAGCTTGCACCCGATGATTTAATTGCATTTTGCGGGGCGACGGTTGCCGCGATTACGAGAGAGGACTGAGCGATGCCGCAGGAAGAATTGAAGCGCGGAGCTCATTTTGCAAAAGAATCTGCGCCTCAGACACCCTCATCCGAAGCTTCTTCGTCGCGAGATAACACTGACGACATGGGCTCGTCGGACTACTCCACGGTTGGTCGTTCCGCCGGGCTTATGACTATCCTGACTATCGTGTCTCGCGTCACCGGTTTTATCCGCACGTGGGCAATGGCGGCCGCTATCGGCATGTCGCTACTCTCGTCCTCCTATCAGGTCGCCAACAACCTGCCCAATATGCTCTACGAACTCGTGATGGGCGGCATGCTCGTGACGGCGTTTTTGCCCGTGTACATGGGCGTGAGGCGTGAGCAGGGTCGCGAGGCCTCGAACGAGTACGTGGGCAACCTGCTCGGCATTCTGCTTTTGGTGCTGGGTGGCATTTCGTTGCTGGGGACCGTGTTCGCCCCGGGCTTTATCTGGACGCAATCGTTCCTTTCGGGTGACGGCGGCAGCATGGATACCGCTGCGTTCATGTTCCGTTTCTTTGCTATCCAGATTTTGTTTTATGGTTTGGGCTCGGTGTTTTCGGGCGTTCTCAACGCGCACCGCGACTACTTCTGGTCGACGTTTGCCCCGGTCCTCAACAATGTGATCGTCATTGCGAGCTTTATGGGTTTTGCGCCCGTGTCCGCACAGTTTGGCGAACGTGCCGGCATCATCTTGATTGCGGCCGGTACGACCCTCGGTGTTTTTGTTCAGATGGCATGTCAGATCCCCGCGCTTGGCAAGCACGGCGTGCATCCCCATATCCATATCGACTTTAAGGACCCCGCACTGCGCCAGACGATTGCGCTCGGTATCCCGACGCTGCTCGCCACGGTGTGCATGTTTGTCTCGACTTCTATCACCAACGCTGCCGCACTGGTGGTCCAGCCCGAGACTGGTCCTTCCGTCATCGCCTATGCGCGCCTGTGGTACACGCTGCCCTACGCGCTGATTGCCGCCTCGCTTTCGACGGCGCTCTATACCGAGCTCTCTCACGACGCACAGGAGAAGGATTACGGCAGCGTTCGCACGGGCATTTCGCGTGGCGTCGCCCAGATGCTGTTCTTCCTGATTCCGTTCGCGCTGTACCTGATTGTCTTCGCGCGTCCGCTCAACATGATCTACTGCGCTGGCAAGTTCGATGAGTCCGGTGTGGCGCTGGTGTCGGAGTTCCTTATCTACCTGGCACTTTCCCTGCCGCTCTACGGCGTGGTCGTGTTGATGCAGAAGAGCTTCTCTGCCTTGCTCGACATGAAGCCCTATAGCCGCTATTGCCTGTATTCTGCCATCGGCCAGGCCGGCTCAGTTCTGCTGTTTGGCGTTGTACTGGGCTTCGGTATGCCGGCAATCGCGCTTTCGTATGTCGTCGACTACGTGATCTTGGTCGGTTGTTCGCTGTGGTGGCTGCGTCGTCGCCTGCGTGGTCTTCAGGTTAAATCTATCCTGCATGGCGGTTTCTTTGGCCTTTTGCTCGGTGGCCTGGGTGCTGCCGCAGGCGCCGGCGTCATGTGGGCGCTTGAGCACTTTGTCGGGGCACTTGGCGGCTCGATTCTGATTACTCTTGGCTACGTTTGCGTTGCGGGTGTCGTCTCGCTTGCTGTTACCTTTGGCCTTGCCGTCGTCCTTAAGATGCCCGAGGTCTCGGCGCTGCTTCGTCGCAAGTAGGTGCGCGTGGCCGGTCACGACAACATTCCAACGCTTGCCGAGCAGGTTTCGCGCGTTCCCACGCAGCCCGGCTGCTACCTTTGGAAAGACGCCAAGGGCGATGTCATCTACGTGGGCAAGGCGAAAAACCTGCGCGCCCGTATGCGTCAGTACGTGACGCTGCAGGACGAGCGCCAGAAGATCCCGCTGATGATGCAGCTGGTGGCGAGCTTTGACTATATCGTGGTGGAGACCGAGCACGAGGCGTTGGTGCTCGAGCGCAATTTGATTGGTCAGTACCATCCGTACTTTAACGTCGACCTCAAGGATGACAAGAGCTACCCCTTTATCGCCATTACAAAGGGTGACCTGTATCCCGCTATCAAATACACGCGTGAGCGTCATAAGCCGGGAACGCGCTATTTTGGACCCTATACCGATAGCCGTGCGGCACGAGAGACGATAGATACGCTTCGCAAGGTTATCCCCATTTGTTCCGCATCCTGTGCGGAGTGGCGTCGTTGTCGCCGTATCGTCGAGTCCCACAAGGGCGAGGAAGACATCGTCAATATGATTTGCGCGCAAAACGGGCGCCCCTGCTTCGACTACCATGTCGGGCGCGGCCCGGGTGCGTGTGTCGGCGCGATTTCCCCGGCAGACTATGCCAAGAACGTCAAGCGTGTCGAGCGCTTTTTGTCGGGCCATCGCAAGGATGTCGTCGATGAGCTGACCTCCGAGATGGCGGATGCCGCTGAGGCGCTCGACTTTGAGCGCGCGGCACGCGTCAAACGTCGTTTGGAGGTCATCAGGGGTCTGGACGATCGTCAGCAAGTCGTTTTTCCCTCCAGTGTCGATATCGATGTCATCGGTTTCTATCGCGAGGAGACCATCTCCGCCGCTTGCGTCTTCGTCGTTCGCGAGGGCCGAACAGTTCGCACCTGCGAGTTCATTCTCGACAAGGGTCTTGATGTTGACGAGGAAGAGCTCCAGTCGGGCTTTCTTAAGCGCTATTACGACGAGACGGCTGATATTCCAGCTGATGTCAACCTTTCCGTCGAGCTTGAGGATGCGGAGGCGCTGGGGGAGTGGCTTGCGGGCAAGCGTGAGCGTTCCTGCCATCTCCATAGGCCGCAGCGTGGCGAAAAGCACCGTCTGCTCGATATGGCATCCAAAAATGCGCGCCATGCCCTCATGCGCTACATGATGCGAACGGGGTACGCTGACGACCGCACCAATCAAGCGCTCCTGGAGCTCGAAAGTGCGTTGGCGCTGCCATCGCCGCCGTTGCGTATCGAGTGCTTCGATATCTCTACACTGCATGGCACCTTTACGGTCGCCTCGATGGTGGTGTTTACCAACGGGCGCGCCGACAAGGGCCAGTATCGTCGTTTTAAAATCCAGGCCGAATTGGACGAGGCAAACGACTTCGTGTCGATGTCCGAGGTTTTGGGACGACGCTATGCTCCCGAGCGCATGGCCGACGAGCGCTTTGGCTCGCGCCCCGATTTGCTCGTTGTCGATGGCGGTAAGCCGCAATTGACCGCTGCGATCAAGCAACTTGAGGCTCTTGGGCTCGATATACCAGTTTGTGGCTTGGCAAAGGCCGATGAGGAGGTTTTCGTGCCTTGGGACGAGACTCCCGTCGTGCTGCCGACCGGGTCCGCGTCGCTCTATCTAATTAAACAGGTGCGCGATGAATCGCACCGTTTTGCCATCACGTTCCATCGCGAATTGCGCGATAAAGCCATGACGGTTTCGGTACTCGATGACGTTCCAGGCGTGGGACCCACCAGAAAACGTGCCCTTTTGCGCCATTTTGGCTCGATGAAGCGTTTGCGCGCGGCGAGCGAGCAAGAGATCGCGGAAGTTCGCGGCATACCTGCCGATGTTGCCAAGGCGGTCCACGAGGCGCTCGTTGCATGGAATGCCGAGCGCGCCGAGGCGGCGGCAAAGCAATCCGAAAACTAAACACGCCTCTAAACAACTGATATACATGATTGCGTGATTTTCAATCATTTATTTCACGGCGATTACCAGCCGATTTCGGGTTTTATTAACGCTAAAACGTTTGACTAGCCATGGTGAACAACCCTGCTATCCTGCGGGTTGACGAAGACTGATATCTCACCTCGGCGATACATACTGTCTGGCGAATCGTTTGTCAATGAATTCGGTGAACGGTAGTAAATACCGTTCAAGCGTATGTATGTATCGGTCGCCGAGCGCGGCACCTCAGTTGGGCTCGTCGGTAGGTAAGGTATATATCGTCCGCAAGTTGCGCGGGGGCACGTCTAGGTGCTCCCGGGTAAGATTCTCTATTGATAGGAGAAGACATGGCCATCATCAACAAGGGTATGTCCAGGCGTTCGTTCCTCGGCCTCACCGGCAGCGTCGCTGCTGTCGCAGGGCTTGGTCTCACCGGCTGCGGTGGCAACTCCAGCGACGAGGGTTCCGCTTCCGGTTCCACCGATTCCGCCAACCGTGGCGGCGGCGTGATCACCGCTGGTTCCGCTTACGCTCCGTCCAGCTTCGATCCCGCCAGCACCGGCTCCGCTGTGGGCCTGGGTGCTAACTGGCACGTCGTCGAGGGCCTCTACGGCATCGATTACCACGACTACAGCACCTTCAACGAGCTCGCCACCGACGATCCCAAGTCTGTGGACGACACCACTTTCGAGGTCACCATCCGCAAGGGCGCCAAGTTCTCCGATGGCACCGAGGTCACCGCTGACGATGTCGTTGCCTCCTACACCGCTTGCGCCGCTTCCGCTACCTATGCTCCGTTCTTCCAGCCCTTCGAGTCCATCGAGGCCAAGGACGCCAGCACCGTGACGGTCAAGACCAAGGTCCCCAACTTCTCCCTGCTCAAGGATCGTTTGGCCATCGTCCGCGTTACCCCGGCCACCCAGACCGAGGAGGATCGCGCCAAGCAGCCGATCGGCTCCGGCCCCTGGATGTACGACTCTATCTCCGATACCGAGATCACCCTGGTTCCCAACCCCGAGTACAACGGTGAGTATGCTGCCGAGGATAAGAAGATCCAGTACAGCATCCTGACCGACCCCACCGCTCGCGTTACCGCTCAGCAGGAGGGCTCCACGCTCGTTATGGAGCTCGTTACCGCTGACGCCGTCGACCAGCTCGAGAGCGCCGGCTGCAAGATCGATAACGTTCAGGGTTTCGGCACCCGCTTCATCATGTTCAACGTCGCCAAGGAGCCTTGGAACAACGTCAAGGTCCGTCAGGCTGTCATGTATGCGCTCGACACCGAGAAGATGGTCAGCAACACCTTCGCCGGCCTTGCCACCGCTGCCAGCTGCTACCTGCCCAAGAGCTTCACCAACTATCATGAGGCTTCCACGGTGTACAAGACCGACGCCAAGAAGGCTAAGAAGCTCATCGAGGAGTCTGGCATCACCCCGGGTGCTATCACCCTGCGCACCACCGACAACGAGCAGATTAAGGGCATGGCCGCCCAGGTCAAGAACGACCTCGACGCTCTCGGCTTCGATGTGACCATCCAGACCGATACCTCGCCGGCCACCTACGCTGCCATCGACGGCGGCGAGGCCTACGATATCCTCCTTGCCCCTGGCGATCCTTCCTGCTTCGGCGCTGACCCCGACCTGCTGCTCAACTGGTGGTACGGCGACAACGTCTGGATGCAGACCCGTTGCCCGTGGAAGGAGTCCGCTGAGTGGCAGAAGCTCCACAGTCTCATGGACGAGGCTCTTGCCGCCGAGGGCGACGAGCAGCAGAAGAAGTGGAACGAGTGCTTCGACATCATTGCCGACAACGCCGTTCTGTACCCCGTTGTCCACGTCAAGACCGTCTCCGCTTCCTGGGACGATCCGTCCACTGCGCCCAACGGCGAGGCCCTCGATGGCTTCAAGGGCATCGGCACGACGAGCATGTCCTTCAGGGGCGTTGCGACCGTCAAGGCGTAAGACTCGCTTGAGTCTGTATGCAGGATGTCGGTCGTTGGGACCGTATCCTCATAGTTGAAACAAAGACCCGGGCGGCAACGATGTCGCTCGGGTCTTGTAATGAGTATCCGTACTCATATACCAGTTGGTCCTACCGACAAAAGAAAGGGGAGAGAACGTGAACAACTTGCTACGTTTGATTGGAAGGCGTCTTGTGGCGCTGCCGATCATGGCATTGGGCGTCACCGTCCTGGTGTTCTTCCTTATGTCGTTCTCCAAGACCGACCCCGCCTACACGGCGTTGGGTGACGGTGCCTCGCCCGAGGCGGTTGCCGAGTACCATGAGAAGTATGGTCTGGACGACCCCTGGCCCGTGCGCTACGTGCGCTATATGGGCGATCTGATTCATGGCGACATGGGCACCTATGGTGCTGCTCGCAACTCCGTTGCCAAGCGCATCTCCACGGCCCTGCCCGTCACGATGCAGCTGACCTTCATCGGTCTTGCCATCGGTGCGGTCGTTTCGTTTTTACTCGGCGTCATCGCGGCACTGTATCGCGATAAATGGCCGGACCAAGTGATCCGCGTCTTTTCCATCGCCGGCTTGGCAACCCCGTCGTTCTGGCTTGCCGTTCTGTTGATCCTGCTGTTCTCTTCCTACCTTAAGGTGCTCCCGGCATCGGGTGCTCTGCCTCACTTCACCACGAATCCGGTTGGCTATCTGGGACGTATGATCATGCCCGCCATTGCTCTTGCCTTCCCGCTGACGGGTCAGATGACTCGTATCGTGCGTACGGCCATGGTCGAGGAGCTCGACAAGGACTATGTCCGTATGGCTCGCGGCGCCGGCGTTCCCGAGAAGGTCGTCGTCGGCATCAACGTACTTCGCAATGCGCTGATCACCCCGGTCACCACCCTCGGTCTTAAGATCGGTTACCTCATGGGCGGCGCCGTCGTCATCGAGGTTATCTTCAACCTCCCCGGCATGGGCACCGCGATTCTGCAGGGCGTTCAGGGCAACGAGGCGAACCTGGTTCAGGGCGTCGTTATCGTCGTTGCTCTTGCCTTCATCATCATCAACATCGTGGTTGACATGCTCTACCTGCTCATCAACCCGCGCATCAGGACGGTGTAGATTATGGTAAAGATTCGAGAGAAGCAAACCGAGCAGCTCGAGAAGGCTGCCTCCAAGGGGCTCAAGCTCGGTGGCTGGAAGAAGATGACGCTGTCTTCTAAGATTGCCGCCGTCGTGCTGGTGCTGGTCGCCCTGACTGCGATTCTGGCGCCCCTTCTTGCCCCCTATAGCCCGGTCGAGATCTTTACGGCTCGCCAGGCTCCCGGCAACGGATTTATCTTCGGTACCGACGATAAGGGTCGCGATATTCTGTCGCGTATGCTCTACGGTGGTCGTTACTCGCTGATTATCGGCTTTGGCGCCACTGCCATGGCTCTGGTCTGCGGCTCGGTCGTGGGCGCCCTTGCAGCGGTTTCGCGCAAGGCCGTCTCCGAGACGATCATGCGTATCTTGGACATCATCATGTCCATCCCGGGCATCGCCCTCGCGGCCGTCTTCGTCTCCATCCTGGGCAACTCCGTTCCGTCGATCATCTTCGCCATCGGTTTTATGTACACTCCGCAGATTGCCCGTATCGTGCGCGCCAACATCGTGTCCGAGTACGGCGAGGACTATGTCCGCGCGGTCATCGTTTCCGGCGCCAAGGCTCCGTGGATTTTGATCAAGCATGTTCTGCGTAACTGCATCGCCCCGATCATGGTCTTCACCGTTACCCTGGTCGCCGACGCCATCATCTTCGAGGCCTCGCTGACCTTCATCGGCGCTGGTATCCAGGAGCCCACCGCTACCTGGGGCAACATCCTCGCCGACGCCCGCGGCGGCGTGCTCGCCGGCCGTTGGTGGCAGGCGCTGTTCCCGGGCCTGGCCATCATGATCACCTGCCTGGCGCTCAACATCCTCTCCGAGGGCATTACCGACGCCATGGCCGCTGCTCCCTCCGCCGCCCTGGATCCGACCGATTCCTCCAAGCGCCGCGAGGCCGACCTGCTGGTCTCCGACCCCGTTCGCGCCTATAAGGAGCAAGCCCAGTCCCTCTCCGCTCGCCTTGGCGCCCTGCGCGATGTCGAGCTCAAGCGTGACGATCGCCATGTGCCCGACGAGTCTGTCGAACCGATCCTTTCGGTCCGCGATTTCTGCATCCAGTTTGAGCACCACGGCGATATCAACGTCGTCGACCATGTCAACTTTGACGTCCGTCCTGGCCAGACTATGGGCCTGGTGGGCGAGTCCGGTTGCGGTAAGTCCATCACCACGCTGGCCATCATGGGCCTGACCGATGAGGACGAGCACCTTTCCGGCGAGGTCCTCTGGGAGGGCCGTGACCTGCTCAAGATGAGCAAGAAGGAGTGGTTCGGCCTGCGCGGTACCGATATCGCTATGGTCTATCAGGACGCCCTGTCCTCGCTCAACCCCTCCATGCTCATCTCTGCCCAGATGAAGCAGCTCACCAAGCGCGGCGGCACCCGCAGCGCCGAGGAACTCCTGGAGCTCGTGGGCCTCGACCCCAAGCGTACGCTCGAGAGCTACCCGCATGAGCTTTCCGGTGGCCAGCGTCAGCGTGTTCTGATCGCTATGGCCCTTACCCGCGACCCCAAGCTGGTCATCTGTGACGAGCCCACGACCGCTCTGGACGTTACCGTCCAGAAGCAGGTCATCAAGCTGCTCAACGACCTTCAGGCCAAGCTCGGCTTTGCCATGATCTTCGTCTCGCACGACCTGGCGCTGGTCGCCGAGGTCGCCCATAACATCACGGTTATGTACGCCGGTCAGGTTATCGAGCAGGCACCCACCAAGGAGCTGCTCACCAACCCGATTCACGAGTACACCCGCGGTCTTCTGGGTTCCGTTCTGTCCATCGAGAGCGGTTCGGGCCGCCTGCACCAGGTGCCCGGCGCCGTTCCGAGCCCGCGCGATTTCCCCAAGGGCGATCGCTTCGCGCCCCGCTCGAGCCATCCGCGTATTGGCCTGGACACTCGTCCGGTCTTCAAGCGCGTTCCCGGCACCGAGCACTTCTATTCCGAGCTCCCCGACGAGGTGCTCAAGGCAAATGGTTTGACCCCTCACGCGGAGGTGATGTAGATGAGCGAGACCGCAGTCAACGGCGTCGAGCCGATCATCTTCCTTGATGACGTCCACGTCACCTTTAGGACCCGTACCGGTTCGATTCTCCACCCTAACCTGGTTCACGCCGTCCAGGGTGTAACGATTAAGCTCATGCCCGGTCAGACGATCGGCCTCGTCGGCGAGTCCGGTTGCGGTAAGTCCACCACTGCCAACGTCATGTGCGGCCTGCAGGCCCCCACGAGCGGCAAGGTCTACTTTAAGGGCAAGGACGTTACCAAGCGTACCGCCGAGGACCGTCGCCACATGGGTCGCGTTATCTCGGTCGTGTTCCAGAACCCGGCCACGGCGCTCAACCCCCGCATGGTCGTTCGCGAGCAACTGCTCGACCCCATGCGCGTCCACAACCTGGGTACCGAGGCCGAGCAGGAGAAGCGCGTCAAGGAGCTCTTGGAGCTCACCGGTCTGCCCAGCTCCGCCGCCGAGGTTCTTCCCGGCCAGCTTTCGGGCGGTCAGCGCCAGCGCGTCGCAATTGCCCGTGCCCTGTCGCTGAACCCCGATGCCATCATCGCCGACGAGCCCACCTCGGCTCTGGACGTTTCGGTCCGCGCGCAGATTCTGAACCTGCTGACCGACCTTAAGAAGGAGCTCGGCCTGGCCATGGTGTTCATCAGCCATGACATCCAGACGGTCCGCTATATCTCTGACGACATCATCGTTATGAATGGCGGCAAGATCGTCGAGCAGGGCGAGGCCAAGCAGGTCTTCCAGCACCCTCAGGACCCTTACACCAAGATGCTGCTCGGTGCTGCGCCGTCCTTGCTGCATCCCAAGCTCGGCGAGTAGCCTCGCTTTCCCTCTCGTGCGCCCGGTTCCCTTGCCGGGCGCACCTCCGTTGCGATTTCGAAAGGTTGGGTTCACGAGCCATGCCAAGCGCTCAGGAGCTGCAACATCAATTTGGTGAATATCGAGGCGCCATGCCCCGTCCATCAGATTTCGACCTCTTTTGGAAGGATCGCATGGACGAGGCCGACGCCGTCGGGCTTGACTATGCGATCGAGACGGCATCGGTCTCCGATGCCGTGACCTGCCAGCTTTTCGACCTCTGGTATACCGGCATGTGTGGCGCTCGCCTGCATGCCAAGTACCTTAAGCCCGTCTCGGACGAGCCCGTGCCATTGGTACTTCAGTTCCATGGGTATCCGGGTGCAAGCCGCAGCTGGTTTGAGCAGGCGTCGTTTGCGGGCATGGGCATGGCACTCATCGCCCTCGACTGCCCCGGCCAAGGAGGTCCCTCCGAGGACATTGGTGGATTTGAGGGCACAACGGTCGCGGGCCATATCGTCGCCGGTATCGACGGCGATCCGGCCAACCTCTACTATGTCCGCTTGCACCAAGATATTCGCATCCTGTGCCGCATCGTTCGCGAGCTTGAGGGCATCGATCTTGCCCGTGTGTTTGTGAACGGCGCGTCGCAGGGCGGCGGTTTGGGCATTGCGACCTGTGCACTTAACAGCGAGCTTATCAATCGCGCCGCCATCCTCTATCCCTTCCTGTCAGATTTCCGCCTGGTCTGGGATTTGGATGCCGACGATATCGCCTATGAGGGCCTGCGCTATTGGTCGCGTTGGTTTGACGAGGATTCGACTCGTATCGACGAAGCCTATGCCAAACTGGCGTACTTCGATTCCAAGAACTTCGCCCCCATGGTCAAGTGCCCCGTCCTGTTTGGTACGGGCACGGCGGATATCGTCTGTCCGCCGGCAACGCAGTTTGCGGTCTATAACAACCTGACCTGTGAAAAGCGTCATGAGTTCTTTGAGGGCTTTGGCCACGAAGAGATACAGGACTTTGACGATATGATCATTCCGTTTTTCTGCGAGGGAGGGGAGGCTCATGACTAAGTGCGAGAGCAATGTTGGCGAGCTGATTGTCCCCGACCTTGTGGGGATTCCCGGGACGGTCTCGTCAAGGCTCTCTGATTTCCGGGATTGGCGCGGCGACACTTCTGCGGATGTTTCCGAATTAGAGATAGCCGCTTCGGACCTTGAGGTTTGCGGGCCGACTATAACGGCGATTGATTTCGCCAATCCGTGCGCGCGCTACTCCGAGGTTTCCTTTGAGCTTGGTGGCGATGTAGTCCACGCACGTTTGATCGAGCCTGCCGGTCGCGCTCGGGCATCCGAGCTTGTGCCGCTATGTCTGATTTTTCACGACATCGACCGACCCGTGCGGGGATGGCATCACATGACGAGGTTTGCGGCCATGGGATATGCCGTGCTTGCACTGGACGATGAGGCGATTGGACCCGGCGATCTGCGGCAGGAGATTACCTCGCCTGCTTTTGTCAGGCGCGTCCGTTGGGGCTGCGCGTTGGCGAAGGTCGCACGCAATCTTGACGGCATTGACCCCGACCGCATCTTTGCATGGGGCGAGGGTCTTGGCGGCGGAGTCGCGCTGGCGGTTTCCGCTCTGGACGAGCGGGGCCTCGCCTGCACGGCGGTTGCCAATCCGCTTCCTGGCGGCCTCGAGGCGCTGTCGTCTCGGGTGCGCGGATCGGTGCTCATGGGCACATCGCTTATGGATACCGTGAGCGATCCCAAGGGCCAGTTTGCCGTATTCAACGGTCTTGAGTGTGACCGGAGGCATATCATCTATGCAAAATACGCTCACGAGCGCATAAATGCGTTCGAAAACGAAGTCGTAGACTTTTTTAACCAAACGTTCTACTCGTGTTCTTTGGCCTAGACGGCCTGGACACTGCCAACAAGAGTGGGTGGCATAGGGCCGCCCGCCAGACAACTAAGGAGATTCTTGTGGCAACTCAGAAATTCACCGGCGTTATCCCTCCCGTCGTTGTTCCCGATACCGAAGACCACCAGCTCGACGTTGCCTCCTTTGAGCGCAGCATCAACCGCATGATCGATGCCGGCGTCGATGGCCTGTTCTTCCTGGGCTCTTCGGGTGAGGTCGTTTTCTCCACCGACGAGCGTCGTCGCCAGATCATCGCCGAGGCCGTCCGCATCGTCGACCACCGCGTGCCTGTTCTGGTCGGCATCATCGATACCGAGACCGAGCGCATGATTGAGCACGGCAAGGTCGCTCAGGAGCTGGGCGCCGATGCCCTCGTCGCCACCTGCCCGTTCTATGCCCTGCAGGGCATGACCGAGGTCGAGGAGCACTTCCGAATCCTGCACGAGGAGCTTGACCTGCCCATCTTTGCCTATGACATTCCCGTCTGCGTTCACACCAAGCTCCCCTGGAAGCTCCTTGCCAAGCTCGGCGCCGAGGGCGTCCTTGCTGGCGTCAAGGATTCCTCGGGTGATGACATCTCGTTCCGCTATCTCGTTCAGGAGAACGAGAAGAACGGCCATCCGATGAGCATCCTCACCGGTCACGAGGTTGTTGTCGACGGCGCTTACCTCGGTGGCGCCGACGGTTCTGTCCCGGGCCTTGCCAACGTTGAGCCCGAGGGCTACGTGCGCCAGTGGAAGGCCGCTCAGGCCGGTGACTGGGCTACCGTCAAGGCCGAGCAGGATCGCCTCAACGAGATCTCCCACATCTGGGATGTCACCTCGGGCGTCCAGGGCTATGCCGGTGGCGTCGGCGCCTTCAAGACCGCTATGAACCTCATGGGCATCTTCGACAGCCCGACCATGCCGCGCCCGGTGAAGGCCATGACCGGCGAGAACGTCGAGGCTATTAGGAAGGTCCTCCAGGACAACGGTCTCCTGTAAAGCTTCCCCAGGCACTCGACCTCGCCGTTCAACCGTGTGGCCATGACCCATTAGGTCAATGGCCACACGGTTTCTCGGAAATCTCGGGCACCTGGAAAACCTTTACCCGCGCTGTGACGGCTAGCCTGACGGCGCATTTCCTGTAGTTGTTTTTTATCTCCGAAGGAGAACGACATGGAGAACAAGTACGTCTGCTCTGTCGATATCGGCGGAACTAAGATCGCGACTGCCATTATGGAGTATCCGGCTGATGGCAGCGTGCCCCATCCCGTTTTTGAGGCCGAGGTTCCCACAGCGGCCCAAGAGGGCGGCGAGGCCGTCTTCCAGCGTATCGAGGCATCCATCAAGGCTGCTCTCGAGGCGAATCCCGATGTCGAGGTCCTTGGCGTCGGTATTGGCGCCGCCGGTGTCGTCGACCCCAAGACGGGCGCCATCGCGTATGCCAATGAGATCATGCCCGGCTGGTCCGGCGTTCAGTTGGGGCCGCGTCTGCGCGAGGATCTCGGTCTTCCCGTTGCCGTTGTAGGCGACGTGCAGGCTCATGCTCTGGGCGAGGCCCACTGGGGTGTCGGCAAGGGCAAGTTCTCCGTCTTGTGTCTTGGCATCGGTACGGGTATCGGCGGCGCATATGTCGAGAACGGCCGCGTGATGCAGGGCTTCCATGGTGCTGCTGGCCATATGGGCCACATCGAGTGCTCGGCTGCCGCCGGCATTCCCTGCGCCTGCGGGCGTTCCGGCCATCTGGAGTCGGTTGCTTCGGGCACTTCCATTGGTCGTATGTACGATGAGCGCTTTGGCCGCGTCGACCCCAGCCGTCCTTCGGTCGGTCGCGATGTGAACGACCTGTGCCGTGCAGGCGACGCAAAGGCGACCGAGGTCATCCATGACGCCGGCTTTGCGCTGGGTGCCAGCTTGGGCTCGCTCGCTAACATCCTGGACCCTGAGGTCATCGTGCTTTCGGGCGGCGTGATTCACCAAGGTCCCGATTGGCGTTCGCAGACATGGAAGGATTCGGTGCACGAGGGCTATGCCAGCCAGGCGCTCGATCCGCTTCAGGACACGCCGATCCTCATCGGTTCTCTGGAGGGCGATGCTCCGCTCATCGGTGCCGCTGAGCATCTTCTTGCCTCGTTGAAGTAAACGTATCTGCTGTAGGAGCCTCCCGAGACAACACGCCTCGGGAGGCTGTTCTGAGAAAGGTTGCAGCCTTATGACCGTCGATCCTTTGATTCAATCCCTGAAGGGCAAGCTCGTCGTGAGCGTTCAGGCGTATATGGGCGAGCCGCTTCGTACGCCCGAGACCATGGCTCAAATGTCTCGCGCCTGCGAGCTTGGCGGCGCCGCTGCCATTCGCTGTCAGGGCCTTGCCGACATTGCCGCCATTAAGGGTCGCTGTGAGGTTCCTGTTATCGGCCTGTGGAAGGATGGGCACGAGGGCGTTTACATCACGCCGACGCTGCGTCACGCTCGCGCCTGCGTTGCCGCGGGTGCCGATATCGTGGCGATCGATGCCACCGATCGTCCGCGTCCCGATGGCAAGACCGTCGAGGACACCTTCCGTCCGCTGCACGAGGAGGGTGTGCTCCTGATGGCGGATTGTGCCACCATCGAGGACATTCGCCGTGCGGTTGATATGGGCTTCGACCTTGTATCCACCACGCTTTCTCATGGTGTCGCCGCCATCGACTGCACCATGGCCGACGGTCCCGATCTGCCGCTCCTGCGTCAGGCGACTGAGGAATTCCCCGGTCTTCCCATCATCTGCGAGGGCCGCGTGCACACGCCCGAGGAGGCTCGCGCCGCGATCGATGCTGGCGCCTGGGCCGTTGTCGTCGGCACCGCCATCACGCACCCCACGAGTATTACGAGTTGGTTCAAGGCTGCGCTTGAGGCCTAAGACGGACCTCGTATCCGCTTGGGGCGGTATACTCAATATAGGCAATTGACCGCGCGGGATCCGGGTTGCTGGGTCCCGCGCTTGTTTTTGGGAGGCAGCACATGCAAAAGGGAGATGCCATGGATGCGGCGGAGCGCTCGGAGCGCATCCCCGATATCGTCATCATCACCGGAATGTCCGGATCGGGCCGCACACAGGCCATGCACGTGTTCGAGGACATGGGCTATTTTTGCATTGATAACCTGCCTCCGCGTCTCATCGCCCAGCTTGCCGAGCTCGTCGGCATCAATACGGGTGTGGGCAGGCACCTTGCCGTCACCTGTGACTTGCGTAGCCAGGGCTTGTTCGATGAGCTGCTCGATGCGGTCGCCGCGCTCGAAGAACGCGAGATGAGCTGTGACATCGTGTTTCTCGAGGCTTCTGACGAGGTGCTGATTCGTCGCTACAGCGAAAATCGCCGCCGTCATCCCATTGCCAAGCCGGGGGAGACTACGGCCGATGCCATTCAGCGCGAGCGCCTTCAGCTGCAGGGCGT
This sequence comes from uncultured Collinsella sp., assembly GCA_958412345.1. Classification (GTDB taxonomy): domain Bacteria; phylum Actinomycetota; class Coriobacteriia; order Coriobacteriales; family Coriobacteriaceae; genus Collinsella. Next base: position 28,517 of record CATYSO010000019.1, read on the forward strand.
GCGCGATCGAGCCGATATGATTATCGACACGAGCCGTCTGCGCACCTCTGCGCTGCGCAACAAGCTACGTATGGCATTTTCCGAACTGTCCGACCAACAGCTCATGGACGTCCATGTGTTCTCGTTTGGCTTTAAGCACGGCATGCCCGTCGAGGCGGACATTATGATCGATGTCCGCTTCCTGCCCAATCCGTTCTACGATCCCGAGATGCGCACGATGACCGGTCTCGATAAAAAGGTCTCCGATTTTGTTCTGGACCATCCCAAGACGCAGGAGTTTTGGAAGGCCTGGACGCAGCTGCTCGATACGGTCATGCCCGGCTATATCGCGGAGGGTAAGCCGCAGCTTTCTATTGCCATCGGTTGCACGGGCGGCCAGCACCGCAGCGTCGCCATTGCCGAGGCCACGGCCCGTTACCTGGAAGGTGCCCAATATCACGTGAGCATTTCCCACCGCGACCTGTCGCGCGCCAACACGAAGGCATAGGCCTGCATGTCGTTTACCGCTGAGGTGCGCGACGAGCTTGCGCGCTGCGAACCCGAATGTGAATACTGCGACTTGTCGACGCTTGCCGCCCTGACGCGTGTGAGCGGTACACTTTCGCTGGCCGGCTCCGGGCGGTATCGTTTGACGGTCGCGACCGAGACGGGCGCCGTCGCGCGCACGATGATCACACTGACGCATCGCATCCTTAAGCTCAAAACGGAGTTCACCGTCCGTAAATCTGTATTGCATAAGGTTCGGAACTACCTCATCACCTTGCCCGATCAGCCAGACCTGGATAAGGCCTTGGTTCTGCTGGGTATCCTCGACCGTAGGGGAGGACTTGTCGCCGGCGTGCCCCGACATATCGTTGCCCGTCCTTGCTGTAGACTTGCCTATATCCGCGGCGCGCTCATCGCGGGCGGCTTCGTGGCCGATCCACGCGGCGATTTTCATTTGGAGATCGCGGTGCAGGGCGAGCAATATGCCAAGGGGCTTTGCGATCTGTTGGAGCAGATTGGGGTCCATGCTCGTGTTAATGCACGGCGGGGGTCATATGCCGTGTACATTAAGAGCGCCGAGGAAATCGAGCATCTATTAAAGCTGATTGGTGCCAAGCGCAGCGTTGCCGAGATTGAGGAGGCACGCGCGGTCAAGTTGGTTAAGAACGATGTGAACCGTCGCGTGAATGCCGAGCTGGCCAACCAGACCAGAAGCGCCGGTGCTGCCCAACATCAGCTTGCGCTTATCGATGAGCTCGAGCGGCGCGGCCTTCGCGATGCGCTTCCGGATGCCTTGGCGGTCTTTTGCGACCTGCGCGAGCGCTATCCCGATCTGTCGCTGCGTGATTTAGGGGAGATGGCTGACCCTCCCTTGTCGAAGTCGGCCCTCTACCATCGTGTTTTACGGCTTGAAAAACTCATTGAAGCAAACAGGTAGTTTGAAGTATCGACTTATATACGGATTTAGCTGCTATTTTATTCTTTAAAACGTTTTAACGTAAATTTGATTTTCAATTTCGAGCATTCTCGTGAAATTCAAGTCAAAAAAAAGGTATATTAGGCGAGTGGTTAGTTTGTGGGCCTCAACGGCGGGCGCTGTAGCTCGCGGGGGCCTTACGAAAGGAGACACAATGGCAGTAAAGGTTGCTATTAACGGCTTCGGTCGCATCGGTCGTCTGGCTTTCCGTCAGATGTTCGGTCATGAGGGCTCCGAGATCGTCGCTATCAACGACCTCACCTCTCCCGATATGCTCGCTTACCTGCTGAAGTACGACTCCACGCAGGGCAACTATGCTCGCGATCATGAGGTCGTCGCTGGTGAGGATTCCATCACCGTTGACGGCAAGGAGATCAAGATCTACAAGGAGGCCGACGCCAACAACCTGCCTTGGGGCGACCTCGACGTCGACGTCGTGCTCGAGTGCACCGGCTTCTACACCAGCAAGGCTAAGGCTCAGGCCCACATCAACGCTGGCGCCAAGAAGGTCGTCATCTCCGCTCCGGCCGGCAGCGATCTGCCCACCATCGTGTACAACGTCAACCATGAGACGCTGACCGCTGAGGACAACATCATCTCCGCTGCTTCCTGCACCACCAACTGCCTCGCCCCGATGGCCAAGGGTCTGAACGACTTCGCTCCCATCGTGTCCGGCATCATGACCACCATTCACGCCTGGACCGGCGACCAGATGCCGCTCGACGGCCCGCAGCGCAAGGGCAACAAGCGTCGTAGCCGCGCCTGCGCCGTCAACATCGTCCCCAACACCACCGGTGCTGCTAAGGCTATCGGCCTGGTTCTCCCCGAGCTCAACGGTAAGCTCATCGGCGCTGCTCAGCGCGTCCCGACGCCGACCGGCTCCCTCACCAACCTCTACGCTGTCGTTGACAAGAAGGTCACCGTCGACGAGGTCAACGCTGCTATGAAGGCTTACGCTGCCACCATCTCCGAGACCTTTGCTTACAACGAGGATGACATCGTCTCCACCGACATCATCGGAGAGACCCACGGCTCCATCTTCGACGCCACTCAGACCATGTGCTCTGACCTCGGCAACGGCCAGACCCTCGTTCAGGTCACCTCTTGGTACGACAACGAGAACTCCTACACCTCTCAGATGGTCCGCACCATCAAGTACTTCGAGAAGTTCGTTGCTTAATTTAGCTTTTAGCGAATAGCTCGTTGAGCGTCTAAAGAAGGGCGCGGCCTTATAGGGCTTACACCCTAGGGTCGCGCCCTTTTTATAAGAAATCGTCTGCCGTAATGGGAGGCAGACACGTACGAAAGGTAGAAGCAAACATGGCCTTTACCAAGAAGACCGTCCGCGACATCGATGTCGACGGCAAGCGCGTTCTCGTCCGCGTTGACTTCAACGTGCCTATCAAGGATGGCGTCGTTGGCGACACCACCCGCATCAAGGCTGCCCTGCCCACCATCAACTACCTCGTCGAGCACAACGCTCGCGTCATCCTCATGAGCCACCTCGGCCGTCCCGATGGCACCGGCTTCCAGCCCGAGCTCTCCCTCGAGCCCGTCGCCAAGAAGCTCGCTGAGCTCTCCGGTCTCGACGTTGCCTTTGTCGCCGACACCTACGGCGAGAAGGCTGCCGAGGCTGTCGCCGCCGTCGAGCCGGGCAAGGTTCTCGTTCTCGAGAACGTCCGCTTCGACAAGCGTGAGAAGAAGAACGATCCCGAGATCGCCAAGACCCTCGCTTCCTACGGTGACGTCTTCGTTCTCGACGCCTTCGGCACCGCTCACCGCGCCCAGGGTTCCGTCGTGGGCCCCGCCGCTTACCTGCCTGCCGTCGCCGGCTTCCTGCTCGAGAAGGAGGTCGACACGCTGACCGGCATCTTCGCCGAGCCCGAGCGTCCCTTCGTCGCCATCGTCGGCGGTTCCAAGGTTTCCTCCAAGATCGGTGTTCTCGATCACCTCATCGACTCCGCTGACACCCTGATCATCGGTGGCGGCATGGCCTACACCTTCTTCCTGGCTCAGGGCCTGACCGTCGGCCAGTCCCTCAAGGAAGAGGACTGGGTCGAGCGCGCCGGCGAGATGCTCAAGAAGGCCGAGGAGAAGGGCGTCAAGATCCTGCTCCCCATCGATAACCGCGTTGCCGATCACTTTGGCGAGGACGCTGTCCCAGAGGTCGTCGCTTCCGACGCTATCCCCGACGATCGTGAGGGCATGGACATCGGCCCCAAGACCGAGGAGCTTTACGCCGAGGCCGTCAAGGGCGCCAAGACCGTGTTCTGGAATGGCCCCATGGGCGTTTTCGAGTTCGACAACTTCGCTCACGGCACCCAGGCTATCGCCGAGGCTGTCGCCGAGGCCGACTGCACCTCGATCATCGGCGGTGGCGACTCCGTCGCAGCTGTCAACAAGTTCAACCTGGCCGACAAGATGAGCTGGATCTCCACTGGTGGTGGCGCTTCCATGGAGCTCGTCGAGGGTAAGGCCCTGCCCGGAGTGGAGGCGCTTCTCGATGCCTAATCGCACCCTTCTTATCGCTGGTAACTGGAAGATGAACAACGACGTCGCCGAGGCTGCCAAGCTCGCTGACGAGCTGGCCCAGGCTCTGCCCGAGGTTCCGGCTGGCGTTGAGGTGCTCGTCTGCCCTCCGACCATCGACATCACCACGGTTCATGACCGCATTCAGGCTGCCCCCATCGCCCTCGGTGCACAGAACGTGTACTGGGAGGCCAAGGGTGCCTTCACCGGTGAGTCCTCTTGCGACATGCTCAAGTCCGCTGGCTGCACCTACTGCATCATCGGTCACTCCGAGCGTCGTGACTACTTCCACGAGACCGACGAGGATCAGAACAAGAAGGCCAAGGCTCTCGTTGCCGCCGGTCTCGTTCCCGTCTTCTGCTGTGGCGAGTCCCTTGAGGTCCGCGAGGCCGGCACCTATGTCGAGCACGTCGTGAACCAGGTCAAGGCTGGTCTCGAGGGTCTCGAGATCACCTGCCCCAAGCAGGTTGTCGTCGCCTACGAGCCCATCTGGGCCATCGGTACCGGCAAGACCGCTACCGCCGAGGACGCTCAGGAGGTCTGCGGCGCTATCCGTGAGACCCTCAAGGTGATGTTCGGCGAGGAGCTCGCCGACGGCATCCGCGTGCTGTATGGCGGTTCGGCCAAGCCCGGCAACATCGCCGAGCTCGTCGCCAAGCCCGACGTTGACGGCGCCCTCGTGGGCGGCGCTTCGCTCAAGGCTGCTGACTTCGCCTCTATGGTCGTCAAGGCAGGCGAGTAGGACATATGGCACAGCGTCATCTTCCTGCAATCCTTATCATCATGGACGGCTGCGGCCTGGCCCCGGCCGATGGCGAGAACGCCGTCGCCGCTGCCAAGACGCCCTTCCTTGATAGCCTGTACGAGAAGTATCCCCACACCACGCTCGGCGCTTCGGGCGAGGACGTGGGCCTTCCCGATGGCCAGATGGGCAACTCCGAGGTGGGTCACCTCAACATCGGTGCCGGCCGCATCGTGTTCCAGGAGCTTTCGCGCATCAACAACGCCATCAAGGACGGCTCCATTGCCGAGAACGAGGTTTTCGTCAAGGCTATGGACGACGTCAAGACTGACGGCAAGACCCTCCATCTCATGGGCCTCATGAGCCCTGGCGGCGTTCATTCTCATATGAATCACGTCGAGGCTCTGGTCAAGATGGCTGCCGAGCGCGGCGTCAAGACCGTTCGCGTTCATGCCTTCATGGATGGCCGCGACGTCGACCCGCAGTCCGGTGCCGGCTACATGAGCGAGTTCTGCGCTTTCCTGGCCAAGATCTCCGAGGAGACTGGTTGTGACGCCCGCGTCGCAACCGTCTCGGGCCGCTATTGGGCCATGGACCGCGACAACCGTTGGGAGCGCATCCAGCGCGCCTACGATGTCATGGTCAATGCGTCCGATGCCGATACTGACCCCGTTGCCGGTATCAAGGCCTACTACGAGAAGGACCCGCGCGGCGACGAGTTCGTCGAGCCCTTCGCTGCCCACAACGAGGGCATCCACGAGGGCGATGCGGCCATCTTCTTCAACTTCCGTCCCGACCGCGCCCGCCAGATGACCCGCGTGTTCACGGACAAGGAGTTCGACGGCTTTGAGCGCGAGCAGATCAAGCTCTCGCACTTTGTGACGATGACCGAGTACGATCCGACGTTTGACGTCGAGGTCGCCTTCCCCAAGACGTTCCCCGAGAACGTCCTGGCCGACGTCATCGCCGCCAACGGCCTGAAGCAGCTGCACACCGCCGAGACCGAGAAGTACGCCCACGTGACGTTCTTCCTCAACGGTGGCATCGAGGAGCCCAAGGAGGGCGAGGAGCGCGTGCTCGTCGCTTCCCCCAAGGTTGCTACCTACGATCTGCAGCCCGAGATGAGCGCTCCCGAGGTTACCGAGAAGCTCGTCGCTGCTATCAACGAGGACCGCGCTGATTTCTACATCGTGAACTTCGCGAACTGCGACATGGTCGGTCACACCGGTGTCTTCGACGCTGCCGTCAAGGCCGTCGAGGCTGTTGACGATGCCCTGTCCAAGGTTGTCCCGGCGATTCTCGCCAAGGGCGGCTTTGCGCTGATTACCGCCGACCACGGCAACGCCGACCACATGTTTGACGTTGCTTCCGACGGTTCCAAGCATCCGTTTACGGCTCACACCACCAACCGTGTGCCGTTCATCATCGTTGATGAGAAGGCTCAGCTCACCGGTATCGAGGACGGCCGTCTCTCCGATATCGCCCCGACCATGCTCACCATGGCTGGTCTGGAGCCTTCCGCCGAGATGACGGGCCGCGTGCTCGCCACCGAGGCCTAAAAGAAAACTCGAAGCGTTTTCCTGCAAGGGGGTTGCCCGCATCCGGGCAACCCCCTTTTTTGGTATTTCTGCCATTTCTACCCCATCCCTAAATGGCAGGTAGGGGAGTGCTGGGGGTTGTGGTACAGTACTGGAGTTTGAATTGTTCTATTAAGGAGCTTATCTATGGGTCCGTTCCAGATTCTTCTGTTTGTTGTTTGGGCTGTCTCTGCCGTGGCGCTGACGATTCTTGTTCTGATGCACTCCGGTAAGGGTACCGGCGTTTCGGATATGATCGCCAGCTCCCTGTATAACTCCAGCTCTGCCACGGGCGTCATGGAGCAGAACCTCGATCGCCTGACGGTGATTATGGCTGTTGTCTTTGCCGTGTGCGTCGTCCTGTGCATGTTCTTCTTCCCGCAGGGCATCGTCGGCTACTAAGCATCGGCGTATACGTGTTTACAAAGGGTCCCGCAAGTGCGGGGCCCTTTTTGTTTACATACTTGTAACGGAGCCAAAATATCCCCACATACTGCGCCCAACTAAAGAAATTCTCGACCGTTGACCGGAATCAGGCCCAATTTGTGCATAAAATGCGCTACTGTATTGCAAAACGTTGGCCTGTAGTGCATAACCAGCCATTGCAATGGGCCGCGTTTTGATGGTTTGGATCGGGTGTCTCGACATATGTCCGGTCTACCTATTTTTGTCCTATCTCATAAGGAGGATGGCATGGCTGATTCTATGTTCCACCAGCCCGTTATGGGTCGTCGCGCCTTTGTTGGCGGCACCCTTGCTGCGAGCTCCATGGCTTTTCTTGCCGCATGCGGCAAGAAGGGCGGCGACACTTCCGGTTCTGAGTCCGGTTCGACGCTGAACTTCTACATCAACAACCCGGTCTGCATCGACCCCTACAATGTCCAGGAGGACCAGGGCACTCAGGTTAACTACCAGCTGTTCGACGCTCTGACCTCTTATGACGCCGAGAAGGGCAAGATTGTCCCGCTGGCTTGCGAGTCCTTCGAGGCCAACGACGACGCCACCGAGTTCACCTTCAAGATCAAGAAGGCCAAGTTCCACAACGGTGACGACGTTACCTCCAAGTCCTTCAAGCTCGCTTGGGAGCGTCTGGTCAACACCAAGTCGGCTATCGCTACCGAGTACGGCCCTTCCGAGGTCTCCTATCACCTTTCCATGGTCGAGGGCTATGACGACCTGCTTGCCGGTAACGCTACCGAGCTCAGCGGTGTTACTTGCCCCGACGATGAGACCCTCGTCGTCAAGCTGTCTTCCGCTTACGCCGACTTCCCCTTCGTCGCCTCTCACCCGGCCCTGTCCCCGGTTCCCGAGTGCGCCGAGTCCGATGTTAAGAGCTTCTACCTTGCCCCGATCGGTAACGGCCCGTTCATGATGGACGGCAAGTGGGAGGATGGTCAGGAGATCAACCTCAAGAAGTTCGACGATTACTATGGCGACAAGGCCAAGATCGATGGCATCCACTTCCAGGTCATCAAGGACATGGAGACCGCCTACAAGGAGTTCCAGGCCGGTAACCTCGATATCTGCGACGTTCCCGTTGCTCAGATCGACGCTGCCAAGAAGGATCGCGGCGTGTCCAAGGACGGCTACACCATGGGTGACGGCGAGCACATGCTGCTCGGCGCCGAGCCTTCCACCTACTACCTGACCTGCAACAACACGGCCGAGCCGTTCAACAACGCCGACCTGCGTAGGGGCATCTCCCTGGCCATTAACCGTGAGGCCATCTGCAAGACCATCTTCAAGGGTACCCGTACCCCCGCCGACGGCATTGTTCCTCCGGGCATCGATGGCTACAAGGAGGGCGCATGGGAGTTCTGCGCCTACGACGTCGACAAGGCCAACGAGTACCTCGACAAGGTTGCTCCCGCTGGCGCTAACGGCGATCGTGGCATTAACGTTACCCTTTCCTACAACCAGGACGGTGGCCACAAGGAGATCATGGAGTCCATCATCGGTGACCTCGCCAAGGTGGGCGTTACCGCTACTTCCGATACCCCTGAGTGGTCTGCCCTGCTCGAGCAGTACCAGAACTTCAACTATCAGTTCGGTCGTCTGGGCTGGATTGCCGACTACCCGATCATGGACAACTTCCTGTATCCGCTGTTCCACTCCGACTCCCTCGGTGGCGACAACCGCTCCGGTTACAACAACCCCGAGTTCGACGCCAAGGTCGACGAGGCTCGTACCACGGTTGACGACGAAGAGCGCGTCGCTAAGATGCAGGAGGCCGACGCAATGGTCGCTGCCGACTGCCCGGTCATCCCGGTGATGTTCTACACGCACACCATCGCCGGCTCCGATCGCATCAAGCACCTCTATGTCGATCCGCAGAAGCACGCCGATCTGGGTACCGCTGAGCTCGCCTAAGAGTTTGCAGCTTCCGTGAGGGTCAAGTATTTACGTAGACCTCATGGGAAACATACAGTTCTCCCTAACCTGGGGTAAACTGGCTGATGGTAATTTTGGGATGCCGGTCTGGCGATCGGCATCCCATTTAGGTTAATCCCTAGATAGGGGAGTGGTATGGGTAAGTACATCGTTAAACGTGTGCTTCAGTTCATCCCGGTATTTTTGGGCGTCACGCTGATTCTGTTCGCCCTCCAGAATATCGTGCCGGGAGATCCGATCAAGCTGATCGGTGGAGACAAGGCTCTGTCCCCCGAGGTAGAGCTTCAGCTTCGCGTGCGCTATCACCTGGTCCAGACGGACGAGGATGGCAACGCAATCCTTGACGAGAACGGCGACCCCGTTCAAACGTCGCTCGTGGACCGTTACTTGTATTACATGAACGGCCTGCTTCATGGCGATCTGGGCAATTCGTACCAGCGCAAGCTGCCGGTTACGGAAATCTTTGCCCAGAAGTATCCGTATACGGTCAAACTTGCCGCGTGCGCCATCGTGCTCGAGGCAATCATGGGTATCGGTGCGGGTATCATTTCGGCGGTTAAGCGTTATTCCTTCTGGGATATTTTGGTAACGCTTACCACGTCGATCCTCGTTGCTGTTCCGGCCTTCTGGCTCGGTATGTTGCTGCAGCTGTTCTTTGGCGTCATTCTCAAGGATGCCACCGGCGGTGCATTCTCCATGCCGATCTCGGGTGCCGGCGGTGCTAGCTCTCAGTATCAGGATTGGATGCACTATGTGCTTCCGACCATTACGCTGGCTTCGGTTTCGACCGCTTATGCTGCCCGCATTATGCGCTCGCAGCTGCTTGACGTCATGAACCAGGATTACATCCGTACGGCAAAGGCCAAGGGTCTCTCCAATCGCGCGATCATTGTCAAGCATGCGCTAAAGAATGCACTCATCCCTGTCGTTACCTATATTGGTGTCGACTTTGGCGCTATGCTCTCGGGTGCCATCCTGACCGAGACAGTCTTTAACTGGCCCGGCATCGGCTATGAGATTTACCGTGCTATCAGCATGCGTGACTGGCCTGTCGTTATGGGCGGCGTTACGCTCGTTGTCGTCGTCGTTATGGTTATTAACCTGCTCGTCGACATCAGCTATGCATTCCTCGACCCGCGCATCCGCCTTGGCGGTCCGTCGGATAAGGCCTAAGGGAGGTACGTCTTATGCAGGAAACTGATTCTCAGTCTCAGGAGCAGGCTACCGCCACCAAGGCCGCATCTGCTCCCGCCAAGTCCCGCACGCTGTGGGGCGACGCTTTTAAGCGTCTTCGTAAGAACAAGCTCGCCGTCATCGGCGTCTGCTGGATTGTCATCGTCGTCCTGATCGCTTTGACTGCCGACCTGTGGGCTCAGCCTTGGCTCGGCTCTCCGACGGCATCCGACTCGACCACGATGGCCGAGACGGCACTTTTGGCTCCGTGTGCCGAGCATCCGTTTGGCACCGACGCCCTCGGCCGTGACATTCTGGTCCGTGTTATCTACGGTGCCCGCGTCTCGCTTTCCGTCGGTATTATGGCAACCGCCATCTCGACGGTCATCGGTCTGGTCATGGGTGCCCTCGCCGGTTTCTACGGCGGCATCTGGGATACGATCATCATGCGTTGCGCCGATATCTTCCTGGCGTTCCCGTACGTGCTGTTCGTTGTCGCCATGATCGCCGTTATCGGCCGTGGCCTCCAGAACGTCTTTATCGCCATCGGCATTCTCGGCTGGCCCTCGATTGCGCGCGTCTTCCGCTCGGCAATTCTGACGGTCAAAGAGAATGACTACGTTGATGCGGCTCGCGCTATGGGCGCATCCGACGCCCGTATCGTCATGCGTCACATCTTCCCGAATTCCGTTGCCTCCATCGTGGTCTATGCAACCATGAACATCGGTGGCGCCATCCTGACCGAGTCCGCTCTGTCCTACCTTGGCATGGGCGTTATTCCGCCTACGCCTTCTTGGGGCTCGATGATTCAGGACGGTCAGCAGTATCTGATGACCGCCCCCTGGATGATGATCATGCCCGGTCTGGCAATTCTTACGACGGTGCTCGCCTTCACCCTGCTGGGTGACGGTCTGCGCGACGCCCTCGACGTCAAGATGAAGGACGCATAAGGATGAAGAAGAACAAGAACTATGTGGACCTGAAGGACCAGCCGGTTCCCGAGGGCCAGCATCTGCTCGAGGTCGATGACCTTAAGATGTATTTCCATACCGAGGACGGCGTCGTTCGCGCTGTCGACGGTGTGTCCTACACGCTCGATCGTGGCGAGACCCTGGGTGTCGTCGGTGAGTCCGGTTCCGGTAAGTCCGTGACCGCCATGACCATCATGGGCCTTATCTCGATGCCTCCGGGAAAGATCGAGGGCGGCGACGTTCGCTATCGCGGTCGCTCCATCCTCGAGATGTCCGAGGAAGAGATGCAGCACATCCGCGGCAACGATATCGCGATGATCTTCCAAGATCCTATGACCTCCCTCAACCCGGTCTACAAGATCGGCAAGCAGGTGGGCGAGGGCCTTCGTCTGCACCGTGGCTACTCCAAGCAGGAGGCGCTCAAGCGCGCCACCGAGCTTCTGGACCTCGTGGGTATCCCCGAGCCCGAGAAGCGCGTCAATGAGTATCCGCACCAGTTCTCCGGTGGTATGCGTCAGCGCGTCATGATTGCTATGGCCCTTGCCTGCGATCCCGACATCCTGATTGCCGACGAGCCCACGACCGCTCTGGACGTTACCATCCAGGCTCAGATTATTGAGCTCATGCAGGAGATGCAGGAGAAGAACGGTAACGCCATCATCATGATTACCCACGACCTGGGTGTTGTCGCCGACATGGCCGATAAGATCATGGTTATGTACGCCGGTCGCCCTGTTGAGTTCGGCACGGCCGAAGAGATCTTCTACGAGAGCCGTCATCCCTACACCTGGGGTCTTATCCGCTCCATCCCGGAGCAGGCCATCGATGAGAAGAAGCCGCTTACGCCGATTCACGGCAACCCGCCTTCGCTCATGAACCTGCCTGAGGGCTGCGTATTCTCGCCCCGTTGCCCGTATGCCACGGACAAGTGCCGCAAGCAGCGCCCCGAGCGCGTTGTCACCGAGTCTGGTCACTACTCTGCGTGCCACTACTCCGGTGACCCTGAGTTCCTCAAGAATGCACCCGAGACGTCGCGCACGCGCAAGGTTTCCAAGAAGGGAGGCGAGGCGTAATGGCAGATACCAACGAACGTACTCCGCTGCTGAAGGTTGAGCACCTCTCTAAGGAGTTTCCCGCTGAGTCCGGCATGTTCGCCAAGCGCTTCTCCAAGCGTGTCGTCTCTGCTGTGAACGACATCTCGTTTGAGATCTATCCGGGCGAGACCTTCGGTCTGGTTGGCGAGTCCGGTTGCGGTAAGTCCACGACGGGCCGCACCATCATGCGCCTCACCAAGCCGACGGCTGGCAAGGTGTTCTTCCAGGGCAAAGACGTTTCCGAGATGAGCAAGCATGAAATCAAGGACATGCGCCGCGAGATGCAGTTCATTTTCCAGGATCCCTATGCTTCGCTGAATCCTCGTATGACGATTGGCGAGATCGTCTCCGAACCCATGACCATTCACGGCGTGGGTACCAAGGAGGAGCGCATCGAGCGCGTCCGCGAGCTGCTGGACGTTGTCGGCCTGAACCCTGAGCACATCAACCGCTATCCACACGAGTTCTCGGGTGGTCAGCGTCAGCGTGTCGGCATCGCCCGCGCGTTCGCTCTGAAGCCCAAGCTGATCATCTGTGATGAGCCGGTCTCAGCTTTGGACGTTTCCATTCAGGCTCAGGTTCTGAACCTGCTGAAGGAGCTCCAGGACAAGTTCGGTACGGCTTACCTCTTCATCGCCCACGATCTCTCTGTCGTGCAGCACATTTCCGACCGTGTTGCCGTTATGTACCTCGGCAAGATGGTCGAGGTTTCGGACTGGAAGACACTCTATAGCGAGCCGCATCATCCGTACACGCAGTCGCTGCTGTCTGCTGTGCCGGTGCCCGATCCGGATGTCCAGAAGACTCGTAAGCGCATCATCCTCGCCGGCGATCCGCCGTCGCCGCTGGATCCGCCGACCGGTTGCCGTTTCCACACGCGCTGCCCGATCGCGCAGGGCATCTGCTCCGAGAAGCTTCCCGAGTTTAAGGAAGTCGCCCCGGGCCACTGCTGCGCCTGCCACTTCGCCGAGCCGTTCCCGATCAAGGAATCGCACATCGACCTGTAGCCGGTTGTTCTTGTTCGGGCCCGCCCTGGAGTTAGTTTTCAGAACGTCCTCGACCATGGAAACCCCCTTATCCTGCTCCTTCGGAGCTGCGGATAAGGGGGTTTCCTGGTCTGCGGATTGTTCTGAAAGCTAAGTCCAGCACGGGCCCTGCGTTAACTCGACAGAGGGGAGTGCGATTCCTAGATCGCTCACTTAATCTAATAAGAATTTAGCGAGGCCGGAGCTTAAGCTCCGACCTCCCCACATAAGGGCTCGGCAAAGCCGAGCCACAAACTTTATATCAGCCCCCAGAACATGTTTGAGAACTGTGCCCGGAGTACGTATTTGCAGGCCCCGAATCGGTGTTGCCTCCCGGCGCATTCCGCAGGGGGAGCGATATTTTGCAGCACGAAGTGCGTAGCAAAATATCGCTCATGCCCGAGGACGCGCCGGGAGGCAACACCGATTCGGGGCCGGACATATACATCTACCAGCGCATTCACAAATTCGAAAACTTTTTTCAAAAAAGTGCTTGCACAGTTCTCGAATCATAGGTTATTATCTTCCTCGTTGAACGCGCGGGTCCAACAAAACGAACCGCGAATCAACAACATAGCATGTCGGAGTGGCGGAATTGGCAGACGCGCTAGCTTGAGGTGCTAGTGACCGCTTTTTGGTCATGCGGGTTCAAGTCCCGCCTCCGACACCATCGCATTTGAGAAGCCTCTTCGGAGGCTTTTTTGTTACCGATAGACGGTGAGGTCCACGATGGAAACGCTTGAGCGCAACGAGTGGGCAGATGTTGCCCAGCTGGTCGAGATCACGAGCGATGCTGTCATCATCTGCGAACTCGACGGAACTATTTTGCATGTGAATAGCCGCCTGCTCGACCTGATGTGCGAGGAGCGCGTCGATGTCATCAATGGTGACGTTAAGGATGTGCTGTACTCGTCCGCCTTTGAGCGCGCGACCGAACATCGTCTGCCGTTTGAGACCGATGGCTCCGAGAGTGAGCTCATGCTCAAACTGAGCGATGGGTCCTTTATTCCCGTCTTGGTCCGCGCGGGTTCCGTTACGCCTCCACGTATCTTTGGTCGCCGTGCGCCGCGCGTCCTGGTGGCACTTCACAGCATCGAAGAGCAATATTCCCACGACCGTCAACTTAAACGTGCGCTATCGGAGCTCAGAGTGGCGAATAAGCGCCTTTCGGGCACGCTTTCGGTCATTATGAGTACCGTGGGTTCCGACGAGCTGCCTAGCCTGCTTGATACCGTTTTGAATCAGCTTGTGGGCACGCTCGATGCATCGGGCGCTGCTATCTATTTTTCTGAGAGCGGTGGGTTTAAGCTCCGAGGCGTTTCCAAGGAACTTCAGGATAGCTATCTACCCGAGTTCATGCCGTATGGCGCGGGCATACCGACGTATGTGCTTCGCGAATCGCGCGCTTGCCGCTTGTCGATTCAGCAGGATCTTGAGGGTGATCGGGTCGCCTCGGGTATGTTCATGGATCTGGACAATCGCTCTAAGCACCTACTTCGCGTTCAGGACATGCCTCCATACCGCAGCGAGATCTGCCTTCCCGTTTTTTACGGCACGCAGGTCCTTGGCGTACTGGAAGTTGGTTGGAAACGCCCCCAGGCGCCGCTTGCCTATGATGTTAATGTGCTCGAGGTCATTTGCGATTACCTATCCATCCAGTTGGTCGGTATGGCATCGAGCCTACGCTCGCGTCGTACCGCAGAGCTTGGCCGCTCGCTCAATGTGTTGCGCGATGAGCTCTTTACCTATCTTGACGATCCGGTCGCTGCTTCGCGTGCTGTATCGTCCGAAATCTGCGCTGTACTCAATTGCCATTTTTGCCCTGTGGAGTACGATGCAGGCCTCGAGGCCTATGTCATTGATTTTGAGGGTGGCAGCCGCGTGGCGTTGCCGGGAGATCCGGAGTCGCTCTTCTTTTCGACTACGGCACCTGCTGCTCGTTTGGGTGCGGCATCGGATGGCTTTGAGGTGTCGGTTCTGGGCGGTGCGAGCGCTGACGATCTGAAGCATGTTCGCTTGACGCGCGTTGATGAGTCTATGCCCATGGGCGGATGGTTGAGGGCTCACGGCCTGCCGTGCCAAGGCCTCTATGTCGACTCTGGCATCGAGGCGGGGCATTATCGCTCGGATGCTGACAGCAGGCGTAGCAACGACGCGATCGTTCCGGCCGACGTTGCCAAGGTGCCGACGACGCGCGCCTTGTTGCTTCGCGACGGCAGCCAAGAGCCGATTGACGACCTTGAATACGACTATCTGGTGCACTTAGCCCACGATTTTGAGTTGATCTATGAGGGCGAGTCACAAAAGCGTGAAGAGCGCCATATCGCTCAGACGCTTCAGGTCGGTATGAGGAATTCGCTCGGCGATGTTCCGGGCATCGCGACCGACTCGGTGTATCTGTCGGCCACGAACTCTGCATTGGTCGGCGGCGACTTCTATACGCTCATCCGTCTTCCCGACGACTGCGCCGTCATGATTCTGGGTGATGTGTCCGGCAAGGGTATCGAGGCGGCATCCATGTCCGCACTTGTCAAGACGGCCTTGACGGCCTATGCCTGGGAAGGTGCGGGCCCTGCTCGCATGGCGCGCTCCCTCAACTGCATGCTCATGGGTTTCTCGAGGGTCGAGACGTTCGTGACGGCCTTTATCGCCAAAATCGATCTTAAGGCGGGGCGCGCGACCTATTGTTCGGCGGGCCATCCTCCCACTATGGTTATCAGGCCCGAGTCGGTGCCGCTTGGCGGCGACGAGGCTCGTGGGGGAGAGGTCGAGCTCCTTGGATGCCAGTCGGGCGTGATCGGCGCGTTTGAAAGCATGGTGTACGAGACGGGCGCCTTTACCTTCGCTCCTGGTGACATGCTCTTTATGTACACCGATGGAACGATTGAGGCGCGCGACCGCACGGGGGCGTTCTTTGGCGAACAACGTCTACGCGATCTTTTGCTATCGGTTTCGGGTGAGGGCGTTTCGGGTCTCTGCGGCAAGGTCTTAGGAGAACTTGATCGCTTTACCGAGTCGGCGCTGGACGACGATATCGCACTGGTGTCCCTTGAGTTTTTGCGTGGCCGGTCGTAAGTGACGTTGGCCAGGCCGAATCCGCGCGGTTGCGGAAACGCATGCATCGAACAAGCTCTTTTGGGGAACCATGGTCGTATGAATGAGTGGAATGACATAGCGGTTTTGACGCCACCGGGCGATATCGACATCGCTTCGGTGCCCGCGCTGCGCCGACGGTTAGATGCTTTGATCGACCGGGGCGTGCGTCGAGTTGTCATCAATTGCCAGGCCGTCGGCTTTATCGACTCGACAGGTTTGGCGTTCCTGCTTACGCGTGCCCGCGAACTCATGAGGCGCGAGGGCCTGCTTTCGCTCGTCAACGCATCTGATGAGGTCGTTCGCTTTTTGGAGATCGCCCGTCTCGTCGATATCCTTCATGTTGCGGGCCCGGCGCGGGAGTCGATTCCTGCCATTCCGGTGGGGGAGCTGCCGCGCTGGAGTAAGAGCGTCGAGGTGCGTCAGGGTATCGAGAACCTCCCATATTATCGGCACCGTATTGCCGAGCTCCTCGAGTCGCTTCCGTTACGCCGCGACGAGCGCTACGACGTCGCATTGGCATCGGGGGAGGCGCTGGGCAATGCGTATGACCATGCGGGCGGCATCGGGTGCATCCTGACGGTTCAGGCTTATGGCGATCGAGTGGTAATCGAGGTCGTTGACCGTGGGATGGGCTATTCGATCGACGGGTCGAGTGAGCCGGTTGCGACCGAAGAGCGTGGACGCGGTATCAAGCTTATGCGCATGCTGGTCGACAATGTGGAGGTTGCCTGTCGCACAGACGGCGCCGGGACGCGTGTCCGGATGGTGAAGCTGTTTAGCGGAGCATTGGAATCGTGCGCCTAGTAAATCGTTCTGGCATGTTTACCTGCCAAGAGCTTGTGCTGGACAACTTTTTTGAAAAAAGTACTTGCGTCTTTTGGACAACTCGCGTAAATTAATAACCCGCAAGCGGACATGGCTCAGTTGGTAGAGCACAACCTTGCCAAGGTTGGGGTCGCGGGTTCGAGCCCCGTTGTCCGCTCCATTGCGTTTCCGGACCGTCTCAAGCGGTCCTTTTTCGGCGAAGTGGCCAAGTGGTAAGGCAGAGGCCTGCAAAGCCTTTACCCCCGGTTCGAATCCGGGCTTCGCCTCCAGGCAACATCCGGGCGCTCCGGCGCCCGTTTTGTTTTACATATGCGGACATGGCTCAGTTGGTAGAGCACAACCTTGCCAAGGTTGGGGTCGCGGGTT
>CATYSO010000020.1 GCA_958412345.1 uncultured Collinsella sp.
GCCTGCACGAGGCCGCGGAGTTCGTCCGCGCCGTGGAGCACTCCCAGGACCTGCCGGTCTCTGTTCCCGAGGAGATCGCCTGGGAGAACGGCTGGATCACGACCGCCGAGCTCGAGGAGGCCGCGAAGGCCTACGGCAAGTCGGTCTACGGCCGGCACCTCAAGAAGGTCGCCGCCGGAGGGCTAGTGCCAATTCAAGATGACGGATTATTCAATGAGATTAATTAGATCCGTCTCACTTCCCCTTGAACTGAAAACGGGCTTCACTTCCTCGCGCATCAACGCCAACTCAATGGCGGGTCAGTCTCCTTATTTCGTGGGACTTTACGAGGACCTTGTAAGGATGACCGCGTCAATATCTTCCTATAACCCCGATTACATGGTTTTGTTTCGGGGTCAAAATAACGATTATTTAGATGATGCAACCGGGCGCTCATTGATAATGCCTTCAATTTATAGGGCCAATAACGCTCGTGAGCTGAGTCGTGAAGAGCTCGATTCGCGGTTCGATGTGCTTGGGGCAGCATGTTCGCTACTTGAAAGCGAGCTTGCCGGGAAGTATAAGGGATTGTTTGGCAAGGAGAAAACAAGATTTGCCTCCCGAAGGGTTGAACAATGGGCTTTACTGCAGCACTACGGAATTTGCCCGACACCGCTTATTGATCTCACGAGATCCCTTAGAACTGCATGTTGGTTTGCTCTTCATAATGCGGATCCGTCTGATAGCCCGGTAGTCTATGCTCTTGGAATGCCGTACATGAATGGACCACTTTCGCTAAATTCCAATGATGGGCTTTTCCAAATGGAGCTATCTGGTCTGATGCCGCCTCAGGCGGAGCGTCCTTATTTCCAGAAGGCAGTTCTTGTTGGTTCCGAACGTCCCGATCGGAGAAAGGAATCTATCTATGAGTCCAACTTGGGCGTAAGGGTCCTCGCCAAGTTCTCAATTCCGGTTGGTGAAGACTGGGAAGACGATCTCGGTATCGAAGAAAAATATGTATACCCGAAGGATGATCCTTTTTTCAAAGTCGCTAATAGAATTCATCTTGGGCTAGTCACAAAAGGACTTGTTGATCCAAATGAGACTGAGGTCAAAGCCGCAACAGTTGCAATTGAAACTATGACGCAGGTGCTAACTAAAGCTTTAGAAGGTATGCCCCTCAGCGAGAAAGGTGCTAAATGATGACCAATTCTTTTCGGAACATCATCGTCACGGGCGGCTGCGGCTTCATCGGCAGCAACTTCGTGCACTACGTGGTCAACAACCACCCCGACGTACACGTCACCGTCCTGGACAAGCTGACCTACGCCGGCAACCCCGAGAACATCGCCGGGCTGCCGGCCGACCGCGTGGAGCTCGTCGTGGGCGACATCTGCGACGCCGAGCTGCTCGACAGGCTCGTCCCCGGCCACGACGCCATCGTGCACTACGCCGCCGAGAGCCACAACGACAACTCCATCGCCGACCCGGAGCCCTTCCTGCGCACCAACGTGGAGGGCACCTTCCGCCTGCTGGAGGCCGTCCGCAAGCACGGCATCCGCTACCACCACGTCTCCACCGACGAGGTCTACGGGGACCTCGCGCTCGACGACCCGGCGAAGTTCACCGAGGAGACGCCTTACCACCCGTCCTCGCCGTACAGCTCAACCAAGGCCAGCTCCGACATGCTCGTGCGCGCCTGGACCCGCACCTACGGCCTGCGGACCACGATCTCCAACTGCTCCAACAACTACGGCCCCTACCAGCACGTGGAGAAGTTCATCCCGCGCCAGATCACCAATATCATCGACGGCGTGCGCCCCAAGCTCTACGGGAGGGGCGAGAACGTCCGCGACTGGATCCACACCGAGGACCACTCCAGCGCCGTCTGGGACATCCTCACCAAGGGCGAGATGGGGGAGACCTACCTCATCGGCGCCGACGGCGAGAAGAACAACATCACCGTCCTGCGCATGATCCTCGAGGCCATGGGCCGCGACCCCGAGGACTTCGACTGGGTCGCCGACCGCCCCGGCCACGACCGCCGCTACGCCATCGACTCCACCAAGCTCCAGCGCGAGCTGGGCTGGAGGCCGGCCCACACCGACTTCGCCGGGGGGCTCAAGCAGACGATCGACTGGTACGTGGAGAACGAGTCCTGGTGGCGCCCGGCCAAGGAGGCCACCGAGGCCAGGTACAGGGCGCAAGGGCAGTAAGGAATAGCATCATGGAGCTATCAACTATTGCGTCGTATATCGTTTCGATAATCGCCTCAATTGTTTCGGGCATTAGCTCTTATTTAGTTGCTCGCAATAAATCTGCTTCAGATATTCAAACGCTCAAAGAATCAAATGAGCATGAAATCGAAAAGCTCATGAAACAGCATGAAGTTGATTTAGACAACTTAAAGGAGACTCATAAGCTTGAGATGGAGAAGCTCGAAGCGGAGCATAGATATTCCCTCGAGCTGGCTAACTCAAATGCCCAGAATGAAATGACCACGCAGTTAATTGGTTCAATGGTGGGCAATGTGATGGCGGCGCCACAGATGCGGGATTTCCTCGTAAATTCCCTTACAGATTCAATGAAGAAGGGCCAATAAGAGTAGCGACATATACGATAGGGTCATCTATCATCCCGCTTGCTAATGCTGACATTTTTAAGGCCGGACCGCTTTGTTAACTAGCAACAAGGCGGTCCGGCCTTATTTCTACAGGCTTCTAAACCGAGAATCGTTTGTTGCTTTTAGAGCAAGCTATGCTACTGCCCATAGAATACTCCTTGCTGGATAACCTTTCTCATAGTTCCACTATTTAGGAGCTGAATCAGAGAATCCTGAATGCAGAGCGATAATTGAAGTATTGCCAATTGATTATTAATGGCGGAGGAGACAATGAACCTGACGAATCTACCTGAGTACATCTCAGCGATTGTGGCAATCATCGCGTTGCTCATTTCTTGTTACCAAGCTCGTCTCAGCAATAAACAGTCTCTATTCAATCGACGTTTAAATATATGGATAACCGTCGATAAACTCATGGGTGTTTGCGCAAAAAACGCGGAGAACTTGGAACATGATGACGAACCGCAAATGGCTATCGACCTACTATTTGTTGGGTTAACTAATACCACGTACCTGCAATCAATTTCAGCCTCAATAAATCATGTGCTAGATGCCGACCATCAACTTAAATTACATTTAAAGCTTGATGA
The DNA here is from genome assembly GCA_958412345.1 of uncultured Collinsella sp. Taxonomy (GTDB): domain Bacteria; phylum Actinomycetota; class Coriobacteriia; order Coriobacteriales; family Coriobacteriaceae; genus Collinsella. The sequence continues at coordinate 3,193 of CATYSO010000020.1, forward strand.
AATGAGATCACTTGCCATGGAGGCAAGATTTTGCTTCAAAGGAAAGAGTGGAGACGCACTCGCCGACTTCATAGAAGATTATCAAGCCCTTTTGTTTTCAATCTATCAGTATCAAATTATGGTTAAAAGGATGCATCAGAATGCAAAGGAATTTCAATGGATGCTTGAACAGGCCTCTGAGAAGTTACATGAGCCCAATCAACGGAAAGATCTCTTTGAAAGAGAATGCGCTCTTGCCGCTTCATACAAGACTCTATGTCAGCAAAACAAGCGTGGTGCAATTCAGCGCCAAATACAACTAGCAGGCCCTATATGGCGCTGAGCCAAAATTAGGTGCTTAAGACGTCGATACCTCACCTAATCTCAATGCTTTTGGCCCAATGGGCAAAAACTCTTAAGCTCTAAAGTAACGCAAGCCCGCCAGCTTTCATTGCTGCGAGTTTGAGAACGTTACCAATCTAGAATAGAACCCTGTGGTGGAATTAGATTTGGAAGCTGACTCAGGTGAACTTTAAGGACGAATACATAAATAGTCAGATGTCCAGCTGGAGACATCATCCACTGCGGTACGTGGCTAGGGAGGATGAGCTCGCTTACAGTCATCTTTATAACTACGTAGAACAATTGGCAGATTCCATTAGCGGAATTGTCTCTACTCCACCTTTCAATCAGTTTTTACTTGAATCCTGTCAGCTTTTGGCTAACTCGCTAGATCTAATTCATCAAGGTTACTTCGACGCCGCCTTTTATTCAGTTAGACAAGCTGGAGAGATCATCCTTGTCGGTACATTGTTTTCGAATCTAGAAGAATCTGAGCGCAAGGCTAAATATGAGAAATGGGTCTCGCTCGACAGGTTCCCCTCATTTAGCGAACTGTCCAAAATGCTGCGTTCAAAAGATATTGAATATCGAGACCTTCTTGAACAAATGCCCGAAATTGATGAGCTAATCAGCAAGCTCAATAAGAGGGCGAACAAGTATATTCACAAACAAGGCCACGAATCCTTTTATACCAAGCCTTACGAGGTGGTTCCCGAAAGCGCGAAGCATATTCGAGAGGATTTCACCGATTATTTCACGACTACTGTAAAGGTCTGTGCAATTTTTCGACTTGCCGTCGATCCTTTCCCCATATTACTGAGCGACCCCGAATGCGAATTCAGATTCCCTGATTGTATGACACTCGAATTCGGCCAGAGCTTTATTGATAATTGTTTGGGAAACGAGTTTGTTAAACACTACATTGAGACGAATTATTACCGCAATTGGGTGAATGCGATTAAGTCAACATTTCCTCAGTTGAAGGAGGCAACATATAATGTTTCAAACGTGCACTATATTGATCTGTCTAGCATCGAAGACATTCTTGATGAGCTAGATAAGTTAACGTTATATGAGGCAACTGCTGTTTTATTCACTGCACTATTCTCAGAGAAAGTAATTGCCATTCATATAACCGGCATGCTTGATGCGTTTAGTAATTCGGCAAGACCATCAAGCGGTCTGTACCTTTCAGACATGAGTGACTACGCGAGTCAACTTGGCGGAGTCAACGTTCCACTCGCGGAGATCTGTCATCTCGCTAGTCTTGATATATCGCATGAGTTTTCTCCCGTTAGCTCATTCATTACTTCGTTTTCTATTGCGTCAGATTTTGTTTGCGTTGAGACCGCTAAGCTTCTTGATGACAATGAAGTTGAGCTAGGCCGAAAAGCGGCAGATGAGCTTGATTGGCTTTGGAGCCGGATCAAAACAGGCCAATGTACCATGTTTGAATTAAAGGAAACGGAACTGTTCAAGTGGATTAAACAAAGCATGCAAGTAGAATGTCATCGCGTCTAGGCCGGCAAGAAATAACTGATCGTGAGTACGTGCCATCCGACCCACCTATCGAGCTTCTTGGTGAGCTGGTTTGATTCGACGCGGATATTTGTCTTTACAATGTCTTATCCTCAAGTAATGAAACCTGCCGTAAACTAACAAATCCAATAGTGGGAAACGAGTGATGCATGTTTGAATTAAACGCAAAGCAGGAGATGGCGCTATCTATTGTTTGGATGCGCCAAGACCAACTTCCGCTTGATCTGACAGACTTGGAAATCACGAAGCATCTCTTGGCGCTTCGCGATAGCGGAATGATATCTATGCAAACCGATATGTCCAATACAATGGCATATGTTGAGGCATTGCGCCCTTCTGGACGCGAGCACTATAGTCGAACGCGCCAAGCCAGAAGAAGATTCAAGCGTATAAGCGATGGCGCAGACGAGCTTCTCAATATATTGTGCTGCGACGATAATGCTAAAGCTCATCAGGGGCCTTCATATGTAAGAAATCGAGTCGAAGATTATCGTGAATTGTCTCGCAATAGCCTATTGCGAGTTAAATGGTCAAGCAATATCCCTTATTTAGTTTCAATTACCGACGACGGGTGGAATTACTTCGAAGGATGGTTTCTGGACCAGGAGGTTCCAATGAATATCAATGTAAACCCCGTATTCACCAATAACGTCTCAAATAATCCGAGCATCTCTTCAACTTCAGCGTCCTCATCTACTTCCTCGTCGACTATGAATTCAACTAATGCCATTCAGATGGTGCTTAAACTTGAACTAAGTGATGAAGACAGGAATGTCGCCCTGAGCGCAATCGCTGATCTAGATAAATCCTCAAAAAGGGATGATAAGAAGGACTTTCTCGAAAAGATTGAAAAGCTTTCGGCTATCGCAAAGAACGTTGGCCCATTAGCGTCAATTGTCATTCCGTTGATTGAAGCAGCCGTAAAACAATTTCTCGGGAATTAAGAGTGGGTCTAAGTAGAACAACCATTCGTTACCGCGTATCGGACTAAACTGGGACTGCCCCAGCTTCGGCTACTGCCTGCCCAAGGACAACAAGCAGCTGCTGGCGAACTACAAGGACGTGCCCCAGAACCTGATCGAGGCCATCGTGGAGGCCAACCGCACCCGCAAGGACTTCGTCGCTGACGAGGTGCTGCAGATGGTCTGGGACCGCGTGTACGAGGGCAAGGAGAAGCCGGTCGTGGGCGTGTACCGCCTGACGATGAAGTCCAACTCCGACAACTTCCGCGCGAGCTCCATCCAGGGCGTCATGAAGCGCGTCAAGGCCGAGGGCGTGCCCGTGGTGGTCTACGAGCCCACGCTGGACGCGCCGGAGTTCTTCGGCTCCGAGGTGACCCACGACCTGGAGGCCTTCAAGGCCGGCTGCGACGTGATTGTCGCCAACCGCTGGAGCGACGAGCTCGTGGACGTGGCGGACAAGGTGTACACGAGGGATCTGTTTAAGAGGGACTAGGGGAGAGGGCGGAACCAGGCTGATCCGCTTCAATCATTCGCTATTTTAACCGCGTCGAGGGCGGGGGTGTTCGGCATTAGCCGATACACCCCCGCCCTTCATTGTTCTTCGCAGGTAAAATTCGCCTAATTCGAGCGATCGCTCAACGTGATTCGTGCCTTGAAACCGGCTCCATATTCTCCCGCCCGTGCCTGGTCATCCAACTTGAAGCCGATGTTATACAGCTTCCCCGACTTCGTCTTCCGAACCAGGCCATGCTCCAACATGAATGCGACAACGCGGCGATGTGCTTCGACGTCGTCCAAGTTCAGGTAGAAGCAGGCGACGCCTCTGCCGTTCTCGATAACGGACTCGAATGAGCTGTGCTTGCATTCCGCGACGACCATTCCGAGGGCCGCCTTGCGGCAGACTTCCTCCGCGAACTCGATATCGTTGAAGTAGAACATCCATTTCCCGCACCTGCTCTCGTCTAGCGCAGGTGCCAGCTCGGTGTCGATGTAGAACGAACACCATGGGTTGTCCACCCTGACGATTCGGCCGTCTTCGCTCAGCATCGTCTTCTCTTCCATCCATGCCTCATATGGTTTGAGGGTGCTTTCGTAGTACGCGATTGTTCTCGGAGAGCACCCCTCGACTTCCTTGTCGGTAAGGAAGAGACCGAGTAGACTCGAGTTGCTGGGCACGCTGCTTTCGGCATGGCTACACATAGTGCTTTCGAGCACTGCTTTTAAGATTGCTTTATCTGCAGATAGTCTAGAACCGGCTACATTTGTGTTAGAACCATATTGATCATCGCTTCCACCGGGGGCTCCTTTCCCCTTGGTTCGATGGAAACAATTCTGAAGTGCAGGCCTATGTTCCGGTAAATGATTATTTAGCTGAACTCGGAGAAGCCCTTTTTGCTCAAACAATTGAAGAGAACAAGCGAGAAAATCATTACCGTTCAGTCGAGTCATTCTGCGAAGTCAAGGGCGGTTAGAGGCTCCCTAAAGGTTCAGAGCTAATTGCAGAGGCAAACTCTCATCCATATATTCGAGTCCGCGACTTAAACAACGCTTCTGTTCTCTTACTCACTTCGGAAATGCTATATATCGACGATGAAACACGATCTAATATTTCGCGCTACGTTGTCAACACTGGCGATCTAATTGTTTCCGTTGTCGGAACGATTGGCCTTACGGCGTATATCGGAAAAACGCTCGATGAGGCAAACCTCACAGAGAATTGCAACAAACTTACTTCGTTTAAAGGCGACTTTGCGGCGTGGTCGTATTTCTTTCTTCGTAGCTCAATGGGCATGGAAGCTATTAGGCTTGGAACTGTTGGTGCCGTTCAGACCAAGCTTGCATTAAAAAACATTAAGTCGATGAACGTCCCGTTTGCTCCAGCTTGTGCAATAGAAAGAACGACTTCGACGCTCAATGGTATTCTTGAGCTCATATAGGCTAATATACTCAAGTCGTAGGCTCTTGGCGAACTGCGTGACGCATTGCTTCCCAAACTCATGTAGGGCGAAATCGACGTCTCTCAGTTTGGCGCTGTTCGGATGGATTAGGTATAGAGCGCTATGGCAGGGGGGCGAAGACGATGATTGTTGTAAATGAATCGGCTGCTGCTTCATATCTATACCTAATGGGATTAACCATAGACGAAGAGCTGCCGCTTACGCAACACCTCTCTCTATTGCCGGCCACGTGCAAGGCCTCGCCGGACGACATGATAAATTCTGTGATGAAATATGGCAGCGGAGATGAGACCGATTTAGGTGTCTTGATTGCCGTCCTTAGGAAAACTACAGCTCAGTTGCGCGTTGTTGGAGAGGGCAAAGAGCTTGCAGTTCGAGTTTGGAATGCCCAATCTGCAATAGTTCTATTGTCCGCGCTTTTGAATTGCGAATTGTATTGGCATGTTCAGAGCGATTCGCGGACAGAAGATTTTTCGCCATGCTCGGCAATCAATGTTGTTCTTTCTACAAGGTTGTTCATTCCAAGAAAATTGAAAGTGATCAACGATTCAGAGAAGCAGTGGATAAGACAGCATTATCGGGACGCATGGGAACTGTTTGATAAAAACACGCGATTTGAGACCGCGGTGAATTCCTTGTGGAGCTACAAGCAATCGCTTCGACCTTCAGTTCAAATGGCGATTATATGGGCTGGGATTGAGTCATTGTTTGGAGTCCGGAGCGAACTTGTTTTTCGTGTCAGTACTCTCGCAGCTTTGTTTCTTGGAGGAGGCAAGCAAAAACAGCAAGAAATAAAGAAACTATATAGAGCAAGGTCAGAAGCCGTTCATGAGGGAAAACAACCTTCTGAGTCTTGTGTTTCCGATTCTGCAAAATTATTGCAAGCGCTAATCTTGGAATGCGTCGAACGGGGCTGTTTACCAAATGAGGACGGTTTGCTTTTCGGATTCGAAGAAGGATCGGCTAAATAATCATTTATCGCCCTACGAGTATTTGCAGATGAGACACCGATGCGTTTCAGTTGCATTGCATAGACAAGATAACGAAAAAGCAGCAAATCAAGAATGGCGATTCGCAAACATGGTTTATCCGGAGTTTTCACCAACCGCATCTTTGCGCGCCGCCTCAAATGAAACCCATAATGGAGTTTGGGCCATTCCAGAGTCACTTGCGCAAAGGTATTGCGAGTTTTTGGATCCAGTGATTTTGAGACGTAGCGTCGCCACTCAGACCGCGAACGCTTCATCGATCTGCAACTTCGGCAAAGCAAAGGGCCGAACATATGACCATGTTTTGATTTATCCAGTTGCCGATATGGCCTCTTGGTTGCAAGATGCCTCGACGGGCCTGAAGCCGCAGACACGCTCCAAGCTCTATGTTGCAATTACTAGGGCGAGGTTCAGCGCTGGCTTCGTGGTTGCTGACAATAAAATAAATGAGCTTCCAGACACGCTAAGCGTCTGGAAGCCATAAATCAATCACGTGTTTGTTTGTCAGCAAAAGCGGATCCCTACGTGAACCTAAAGACGGCCTTGATCAGCCATCCGTTGAACCTGGAGATGCACTTACCAGTCAACTTCATCCATATCACCCCAATCCTCTGAAACAACTCTCATGTCACCCTTCTCTGGCTGCGTCTCGGTTGCGCCCAGCGCCTATTTGGCTACTTCCGCTTGTATCCTGAGTAATAACCTCCGCTGCTGCAACCAAGGTGGCGAATTGCTGCCTTTGCCATATGGATCTGTATGTAAGTGCTTCGAGGTGATGATGCCGATCTCACTTCAATTCATGGACGCATCGAAATAATAGGGCGGAGTCGCTCTCTCGATCCCGCCTCGCAAACCCGAATAGTTCTGACTTTCCCGTTATCCGGAACATCTGGGGAAGTTCGCGTCCCAGTCCGGAAAACCCAATGCCTGAAACGACGATGCCAAGGGGTTACTCGGTCAGCTTCTTGCATCCGTGCCAGGTCAAGGGAAGGGGCAGCCTGTAGAACGAGGTTGGCTCCATAGGGATCTCCTCGAGCCTTCCGTTGCCCCGCCGAACCCATGAAGTTCCGCTTGCGTCGGTGAAAGCCGTTTCGGGTGCCGTGCGTACTCCCATTCCGTGCCCTTCCGTCGGGAGCCATATGCACCATGCTCCAGGAGGAAGCGTGCCGACGCAGACGCGGTTGGGATAAGCGGGGCGGTTATCCTCACCTTTGAAAGAGGGGCCGGCCCCGCTAATCCCGACGCAGGTGACGATTACGTCGTAGACGGGGGACTCGCTTTCGTTTCGAAGCACGACGAATTGCCAGACGAACCGATTGTCCTCGGGCTGATCAGTTCGGTTTCGATCCCCTTCGTACCATGCCGATATGCGGGATGGCTGATGCCGCTTGATGTCGTCCTCCCCGTTCTTTTTGCTCTGGTTACTTTGCCAGAGTGCGGCAATCAAGGCCCCCAAGGTAACGAGTCCGATGAATGCTTGGACAATCAGATTGGCGATGTCCATATCGATGCCAAAAATCATTGGATGGTCACCGGCTCAGCATCGTGGGGCGATAATTCTAACTCCGAATAATACGGCTTGATCGATGGTCGACGTTACGTAAACGTCAAAATGGGTTTGTCTTAACAGCCTTATTTTCTTAAGACAAACTTGCCGCAACGCCAATTCAAAGAGTTTGCCGTGACGCAGACAGATGCAGTTGGTTGCTGAAAAGCGTGGTTATTTGGGCAGGACTCGCTTCAAAACGCCCGTCGATTATTACGATCTAATGCAGCCTGTAGGGTGGATGTACTTCGATAAGCAGTAGTCGACATGCTCTGGTTTTGAACGAAAAGTCCCAGAGACAATCGATAACGATTCTTCTTTGATGATGCGAGCGGCGCTACCATTAGCAGCGCCGCTTGTTTTCCGCTCGCAGATAGATCCCGCCATGTTGACCACCGAATGCATCTTGACCGACGTGCTCGTACTCCTATTCGGGCACAGAAATTGGAGGCGCGGCCCCCAGCGTCTACTCAGCGAAATTCGTTAAGAAAGCTGACATCGAACACTGTGAACTCCGTCATCGAATCGAATCTCATTGACTGGGATGCGTTCATTAATGATGACTTTGATGCCTATTTCAAAGCTCGCGTCATGGCTTTGCTGGACGCTATTGAGTTCGCACTGGGCAAGTCCATCTCCGATAGGGGCACCGAGGAAACAGTAAAGAGATTTGGCCGCTCATTGGAATAAGATGCTTCTTAGCTCCGTTATTGGTTATAGAAAGAAGGCTTAATGTCTGATTTTGAAATTTTGCAGCAGTTGTGCGAAACAGCAGACGAACTTTCAAAGAAATACATCAGCTCTAGTTCGCCTGACTTTAAAGCATGGAAGACAAGGGCGGACAGGCTTTTAATTAGGCGATTTGGAAAAGACAGCTACGAATTTAAAAGCTTTAACAAAATCAGCTACTCGTTGTCTTTCTTCACCTCCGGTACGCCCGACTCGGCTTTCGTTGAAGCCTGTGCGGACGGCCTGCGCAGTGCAAAAGCTGTGCTGGAGACATACCTTGATGAGTTTTCAGACGAAGGGGAAACCGGATCGACTGCAAATGTTGGAGATTATTCGAAGGTATTTATCGTTCATGGTCACAACGGAGAGCTTAGAGAAAGGGTCGCGAGAATCATCGAAAGGCAGGGCCTGACGGCGGTTGTCCTAAACGAGCAGTCAAATCAGGGCAAGACAATCATCGAAAAGCTGGAAATTGAAGGCGATGCAGCAGGAGCGGTATGCCTTTTTACGGCGGACGACGAAGGAAGAGCCCAGGCAGAACAGTCGGAAAAGCCCAGGGCTAGACAAAATGTTGTATTTGAAGCCGGATACTTTATTGGTCGGCTTGGCAGGGAAAACGTTGCAATTCTTGTTGACAAAGGCATCGAGATTCCCTCCGATCTACAGGGCGTCGTTTATACCGGAACAGACAGTTGGGAGTTCGGCCTCTTGAAAGAACTCAAGTCCATGGGATATTCCATCGACTTTAATAAGATGGATATCTAATCCGTTGATCCCTCCTTTCACCGGCTGGCAAAACGATTTACACCTAATTGTGGACATTGCCCACGCGATTTCTCTTTGCTCCCGCATCGATCTCGCTAAACTAATAGGTGCTGCTACCAGGGCATTTTTCTGGTGCATATTCTATTGGCTCCTGCGAAGATCGGAGCGGCTATGTTTGCCGCCGAGTCCCACACCGGCCGTCATCACATCGCGATCGCTGCCATGGCCTGCCTATGCGTTTTGCTGGGCGGGCCTTCTTGTGCCGCGGGCGCGGAGAGCCTGTTTATCGCGGGCGCGACGTACTGCGAGCCGGGCGTGTCGGGCCCCGGCTGGGCCTGGACCGATGCCGGCCATCTGGAACTTAACGGCTACGCGGGCGAGGCCATCGGCGCCGAGGGCAACCTGGTGCTGACGCTTGCCGGGCAAAACTCCGTGACGGAGTCGCATGCGCCCGATGCGGACATCACGCTGTGCGGCATGGAGGGGGCGAACGGGGCCGATATTACGGACGAGGCGGTTGCCGGCGTGATCGCAGGCGACATGGCCGTGCGCGGCGGCGGACGCGTCGTTGCCGCGGGCGCCGGGTCCGGAGCGGGCGTGCGCGCCTACGGCGTGTATCTGCAAGATGCGGGCCTTGGCGATGGTGCGGCCGGTTGTCGGCTTTCTGTCGATGCCTCGTGGCTCAATGCGACCGGTGACGACGGCGGCGTTGCGTGCACGGGCGGTTCGCTCGTGGCAGCGCGGTTTGTAACGCCTGCCGGTGGGGCCTTTGGTGCTGGCGGCGTGGTTGATGCCGGCGGTGCGGTGGCACCGCATGTGGTGGTTGAGCCCGATGTGGCCACGCCGCCGGCAGGGGAGACCGATGGAGGCGAGGTGCCGGGTGATGGCACGGACAAGTCACCTGCCGATGCAAGCCCCGCTGCTGGAGAGCCCACCACGGGCCCCACGGCAATTCCCACGCAGAAACCCGCGGCCGCGACAACCAAGACGGCAACGACAGTAACCAAGACCACGGTCGCCAAAATCCCCAAGTCCAAGGCTGCCACCGCGACAACTGCGGCACTCCCCAAGACCGGCGACAACAACTGGATCGCCGCTTCCGTGACGCTTTTCCTGCTGGGGGCAGCGCTCCTGGCCGCCTCATATCGCTGCTTAGGCCCCGTTTAAGCGAGACCAAGGGAGAGGTGAATACAGCTATTGCAGAAGTCTTTAACCTTCTACTAAATCAATTTATTAGAGATTGGTGCCGTATCAGCCATCGCTGCGACGGCACTATTTTGTTCAGCTCGACTGCCTCTCGAACTGTTACTGATGTTGAGCCTTACACCCCATCTGCCAGAGCGATAAGATAATTGCAATCCAAATGCTGCCGTTTATAAAGCTTCTTGTTCCACTAAAGGATTGATATATGTCTAGTGAAGCCAAAGTTGAGGTTGAAGATGTAGCCTCGTATATCAAATACATCAACGGACTTTCACCAACAATAAATGGTGACGCCAAGACATATGAATCTACATTTGTTTTCCGAGGACAAGGATCGACTAAGTTTGATCTTGTTCCGTCAATCGGAAGAGACAGCTATTGGCGTAAACCGGGATCGAACACCATTTCCCCTATCTCAGGCAGCCTTACGCACGAGGCGGATATTATTGAAACTGCCTGCCGCATATTGCCAAATGTCTTCAAGCGAGATTTGCTTCCGATTGATCTTTTAGCCTGCCTCCAGCACTACGGAGTCCCTACCAGGCTATTAGATGTAACTTCAAACGCACTTGCCGCCCTCTATTTCGCCTGCGGCAATCCTGATGACGTGGGCGAAGTATTTATCTTTAGGCGACCGGGAGGGGATAAGCGGGAATATCCCATCTGCCAGGCAATTGCGGACTCTTGGCATCTGTTTATGAACTCAAAGCTTCTGTCTCGTTTTGCCTCACTTGCAATATCAAAACCATACTTTGACTATCAACGTGATCTAGTGCTTTCAATTTACCCTGAGCCAACTGATCAGGCAAAATGGTTTAAGAAGTGCTGCGAAGATACATTATTTGTCTACGGAACTAGATTTCTTGATAGACAAGCCGCTCAGTCCGGCCAATATATTCTTTTCCCAAATGACATTCGTGGTAAGGATTCTTCTTTGTCGTTTGATGACTTAATAAGTCCACTGCCCAAAGACAGTCCCGTGATAGCCGGTTGTTGCATAGTGCCATCTAATAGGAAAGCATCAATACTGAACGAGTTGAGTAAACTTGGCATTACCGAAGCTTCGCTCTTTCCCGACAGCATTGAGAAGAGATGCGCCGGCATAGTGAGTGAGATTAAGAGACACAGTTACTGAAGATTGCTCTTAAAAGCAGCGTAGAGAAGCATGCTTCAATAATTATGTTATACGTACTTACAAGGTCTATTCAATAATTCTCAATTTAAAGCCGATACTTGTTCAATGCTAACAAATATCGGCTTTAAAACTATATAATTGTTCTTGTTATTTAAGGATGTCTGTGAAAAATCGACTTTTGCGAGAAGGATTCAAAAGATGATCCTCAATTTTTCTTTTAAGAATTACCTCAGTTTTCGAGATGCACAGCAGTTTTCGTTCGAACCAATTTCCAGTAAAAAAGAGTTTGGCCCCGTGCGCGTCGCTGCGGTATATGGTGCTAATGCTTCTGGAAAATCAAACTTCATTGATGCGCTTAACTTTGTCTCGTATTTTGTTCGCACAGGCTTCGCATCGGGCGATGCACATACGCGAATTCGAGTCGTTCCCTTTTTGCTCGATTCCAATTCCATCGATGGCGACACCGAGTTTTCAATCGACTTTACTTCCGGTAACGAAAAATATGAGTTCTCGTTTGGTCTAAATAAAAATGAAGTTACATACGAAAATCTCGTCGTCTATCGATCAAAGCAACCGTCCCTTCTGTATGATCGCTCTTTAGCAAATGGAGAGCAATCCATTAAATTCGGAAGCTCCTTTACGGGCGCAAAAAAACAACTGTGGGATATTACACGTAAAAACTCTCTCTTTTTATCTGCCGCGGCAACGGCCGGCAGCACTGTTGTCCAACCGGCATTTGAATCGCTTGCTCACGAAATAAAACTTTATGATGCAACGCGATATACCAACGAGCTGACGGCAATTAAAAAGTTATTTATTAAGGGTGATGCGCGGGCCCGGATATTATCTCAGCTTATTAAGTTTGCTGATATCGGAATTGACGATATCGATGTTCGCCAAGCTGAAAGCGTCTTTGGTTTAAAGGAATCATTCGTTGACCTTAAAGACATTCCAGAAGAAGCACGAAATTTAATTGAAGAAGATTTTAAATGGTCTTTTTCTTACGACCTGTTCTTTCATCATAAAGGGGCTGGAGATGGGCTTTGGTTCAGTTCAAATCAGGAATCTGAAGGGACGAAAGCAGCTCTAGCTTTCTTCTTCGTGGCTGTAAACTCACTAAGCAGCGGAAGTCTAGCTCTCATTGATGAGCTAGATTCGAGCCTACATCCTACGCTGTTGCGTGACTTCGTTTCACTTTTTTCTGATCCTGACACCAATCCTAAGGGCGCACAACTTATCTTTTCTACTCATGATGTTACCCTGATGACGCGAACGAGCCCAATGGAAGAAGTGCTTGAGCGAGATCAGGTCTGGTTTGTAGAAAAAGATTTTGAGGGAACTTCTCAGCTAATTGCGGCAATGGAGTATTCCCCCCGCGCAAATGAGAATCTGGGGCGCAATTATTTGAACGGGGTCTACGTGCCCTTGCCAAATCCGAGCTTCCATCAGCTTGTGGCTCAGCTTATGAAGGAAGGCACTGACGTAAATGGCTAAGACAGAAAGGAGAGGGCTTGCTCGCGGCCGTAAAAAGCAAACGAGAGCCAAGCGAAAGCGTCATCTAGTTGTGTCTAATGGCAAGGTGACCGAAACCGAATACTTCAACTTCCTAATTAATGAAATGGACGTTCGCGGAAGCGTGCGGTATCGGCATATTGACGGAGACCCCTTGAAGGTGGCCAAGCAGCTGTCGCGAGAGCTTGAGAATGATAAAAAGGCTGTTAAAGCAGGCGAAATCGAAGCATTGAGTTCTGCATGGATCGCTGTTGATTCAGATGAGTTCAGAAACCTAGCCGCAGCAGAACGAGAAGCAAAGACAAAAGGAGTTAGGCTCGCGATCTCCAATCCATGCTTTGAAGTATGGCTTATCGATCATGTCTCACCATGCCCGGAAACTTTTGCATCGACGCCACAATGTGAGAAAAGAGCGCGCGACCTTGGCGTTCTAAAATCTACTGACCCCAACAGGTCCTCCGCGTCAAAGTTCAAGTCGGTAAATCTCGAAATGATTGACGGCAACAAGGGCCAGGCTTTGACCAATGCCGCAAAGCACAATACGGATAATAAACGTCGTGCAAGAGAAATGAATCCGGACAACGTTGTCGCCTATCAAGTATGGACTGACTTGCCTGATCTTGTAGATGACGTATTTGGGTCGGGTAACTAGTGCGATTCATCCCGCGTTAGGGGCAGGCTATTAACTCAAAAAGTTGTAAACGAGGTAGCAATGCTTTGGAGCTATGTTCAGCTAGATGACGGTACTCAGCTTGCCTACTCAGAGACAAGAGATGACGGGACCGTTCGCGTAGCCGTCGAGCGTCCGGTTGACCTTGGCTTTGACCATGCAGAATGCTTCTTGCCTGCGGTCAAATGGTTCAACGTCGAAGGATTTACTGCTGATGACCTCAATTTCTTGACAGAATTTGTTAGATCAAACGCTCCGTTTATCTTCGAGCTTGCAGAACGGCAAAAAACCGGACCGGTGGTTTCGACGCTGGCCCCCTGACGTTCAACCGTTGAACGGCAAATAACCCATGATTTCGCCTACCGACATATCCACCTCCGCCTCTCGCGTGCTTGCTCAATACGACGTCAGCGAAGCATATTTATTTGGTTCGTTTGCCCGAGGCGAACAAACGCCCGATAGCGATATTGACTTGCGCCTAGTCTGCGGCAACACCATGACGTTCAGCACGCTTTACGAACTCTCCCATGAGCTCGAGAGGGAACTTGGGCGAAAGGTTGATATCGTCACCAACCCACCAGAGCACATGCGCCCGGCATTCCGCAAAAGCATCGAGCAAGATGAGGTGCGTGTCTATGAAGCTCTGTAAGCAGGACGAGGCGTTAGTGTGCTCCGGCATGATCAGCAAGTCTGAATTTTGTCGCATACTTCCGGACTCGGCGAGCCTTAGAAGCAAGTATTGAACTCAAACTCGGTTCCAGACACCCTCTTGCTATTTGAATACAGGTATCGCTCTAGCGATAGTATGTTATACTATCGCTAGAGCGATACCTGTTAGGAGACTCGCGTGGAACTGTGGCATGGTTCTCAGAAAATCATTGAGACTCCCCAGCTTGGCCTGGGGAAAATCCATAACGACTATGGACAGGGATTCTATTGCACAGAGAGCCTCGACCTTGCAAGGGAATGGGCATGCTCGCGCGATGCCGATGGCTTTGCGAATCGCTATGAACTCGATATAGCCGATCTCAAAGTTCTCGACTTGCTAACGCCGCAATATTGCGTCCTGCATTGGATAGCGTTGCTCGTTGAGCATCGTTCTTTTCGCAAAGATACCGCCATTGCCGCGGGGGCGTGCGAATATCTCCATGATCACTTTCTACCTCAGACGAGCACTTGCGACGTAATAAGGGGGTGGCGTGCGGACGACTCGTACTTTAGCTATGCCAGAGCTTTTGTAAACAATACGATCACCGTCGATCAGCTTGGACGATCTATGAGGCTCGGTAACCTGGGGGAGCAGATTGTGCTCAAAAGCGAGCGTGCGTTTAAGAGCATTCGTTTTGCTGGATTTGAACGTGCGCAGCAAGCTCTGTATGGTCCATTGGCCAAGGAACGAGATGAAGCGGCAAGGGCGCAGTATCGGGAGCTCCTTGCCGAAAACCCGTTTGAGGGAATACGTATCGTCGATATCATTCGAGAGGGGATGACGGGCGATGACCCACGCCTACAGTGAGATGTATCTCGAGGATGCAATGAGAACGCTGGGCGAGGCGGTCGATTTTGCTCTCTGTGACCAAGGGCTGACTCCAGCCGAGTTGACGGCGATCATGTCGAACGCTCTTGAGATGAAACAGTTTGAGCGCGGTATGCCTCGCGTCGTCTGCGGCATGGCGGGCGACGAGCTCGCGCGCGATATTATCGCCCATGCGGGACTGACCCCCGTCAGATGTAGGGAGACCTATCCGTTCGACCGTTCGCCTCAGTATTGGGCGGGGTGGGTTATGGCCTATACGCAATGGATGAGCAGCTTGGGCTTTAATAAGCTACTCGAAGTCGCTCCGCTCGATTGGATCATCGGCTCGTACCATCCGCTCCACGAGGCCTCCGAAGATAAATTCGCCGAGATTGTCATCGAAAAATGGAACAACGCCCAGGCAGACAAAAAGGGCCTCAAGGCGGCACGAAAGGCTGCCGGACTAACGCAAAAACAGCTCGCCGCCCAATCGGGGGTTAAGCTTCGCGCCATACAACTCTACGAGCAGAACCAGCTCGACCTACGCCGCGCCTCGGTTTCCTCGGCATTGGCGCTTGCAGACACCCTAAACTGCACCATCGAAGACCTCGTCTGGCAACCGATTGCTCTGGAGTACGACTCGCAGGCTATTTCGTCTGTAAAGCTATAGAGGAGTCAGACATGCCTTGGAGCCACGTTCAACAAGATGACGGCGCTGATTGCGTTGCTCAAGAAGATCATTCAACTGCGCACGTGGCAAATTCAGCATCACCGATTTTGCTCGGCGGCACCACGTCAATCGACGAAGCTATTCGTCTGACCATTTCGAACATGCCCAACGCGCTCAGGCTCTTGGAGAACTCATGATGGCGGACACGAAGCGGGGAGCGCATCCGTTCGCGCCGCTCGTGCTCGATGATGCCGGTTCGCTCGAAGATATGGCCGCGGCCGTGATGCGCCTGCACAGCACGCTGATGACGGTCGGGCGCTGCTATACAACCGACGCCACAGGCGACCGGGCCGCGCTTGAGCTTGGACGCGTCGAGTCCGTGCTTGCGGGTGCATTCTGTACGATATTCGGTCAATCGCCGGCCGATCGCTTCACAGACATCTTTGACCAGGTCACCTACGTGGCCGAGCACATGGTCAAGGACCACATCTTTGAAGACGGTAACAAACGAACCAGCCTTGTCTTTGCGTTGTCCTCTTAAGGTTCGCAGGCACTCCGGTCGTGCTGTCTGACAGCCCCGAACCAAAGGACAACCAGTACTACGCCTGGATCCAGGACCTCGTTTCCAGTCGCCGCACGAACAGCGAGCTAGCCGAAGAGCTGCGCTGCGGATTCGTTGCGGGCACGGGCGATCTGTCGCTCGTATAGAATCTAAGCATCCGCACGCCGGTTAATAAATTGATTGGACGCCACATGGAACTCCCTAGCACCCTGTGCAGCAATGTCTACGACTTTGCGTTTTGCCCCGAGCCCTGCTACGACCGTCTGGTCGATCTCGCCGACCCCGAGGACTGGGGTCCCGGCAACCGCATCCTCAAAAACTACCTGTCGTTTTCGTTTAGCCGCGCGGTGTTCCTGACCGAGCGCGACGTGGACCAGACCGCCCCGTCCAACTTGCCGCTGGTGTTCGACGACGACCGCTGCCTATTCAACACCGGCCTGTACACGCGCCGCTACGAGACCATCTACGGCCTGTTTGAGCCCAACACCAAGCCCGACGCGCGCCAGCGCTGGTTTTTGAAGGGCTTCTTTAAGGAGAGCGACCCCATGCTGGTCTCGTTTGAGTACCTGCCGTGCCGTGTGCGCTTTGCCGAGGACCCCTCCGAGCTGGTCTTTGACTACCGCCTTCCCATCCGCTCCAACATCGACCATATTCTGGGCGACGAGGAGAACCTGACGCGCATTCCTGCCAGCCTGATGGGGGAGGGCAACTCGCTGCTGCTGCGCCGCGCCTTTGAGGGAGCCGTCGTTGAGGCCGCCCGCCGCGCCGCAGCCAACTACACGCTCGCGGTGCCGCAGTTCTACGGCGGCCGGATCCAGCTGCTCTTGCCGCTGTGCCTGACCGGCGACAAGCCCGAACTGGCGCTGACCATCCAGCGCGAGGACGGTTTCTACGCCGCGCGCACCTGCCTCACGCTCGACATGGCTTACAACAACGCTCGACTTATCTGCCGTCCCGAGACCTCGTGGATTAAACGATAAAGGGTGGTTAAGCTGCGGTTTTGTTGGTTGACTAGGTTGAAACAGTGCGGTTTGCTCTCACGAATTTACAATCGAGGGCAAAAAGTTCTTGGTAAACCACGCGCGGCTATGATAGTATCTCTTTTGCCGAAAGGCGACGGGCGATTGGCTCAGGGGTAGAGCATATCCTTCACACGGATGGGGTCACAAGTTCGAATCTTGTATCGCCCACCATCTAAAGAGCAGGTCAGAGGTGTTAAGCCTCTGGCCTTTTTCTTTTTGACACCATGGTTGACACCAAAAGTGACACCAAAATCGAATCGATGTTGTATAAGGCGTCTTTTGTTATCGCGCCCTTTTTACTGACGCCATTGCATGTTTTGTATATAACACATCCGTATTTTCATTGAACTCCCCATGTGATTCGAGCGCAAATGTGGAGACAGGGACCGCATGCCTAGAGCGCCTTCCAGCGGATTTCTATCACACGACGGTTTTTTGGCAGAACTCGTCAAGCTTTTGGTCAGCGTTTGGCCAGCTTCCAGTACTTACCCGTATGATGCCCCAGTAGATAATCGGCGAGGTCCACAATCCGCACGGTCTATGGCCGATACCAGGGGAGACGCAAATGGAAGAAATCGTCTGCGCAAACACCGCATTCCGCTACTGGCGCTGCCCGCCTCAGGTGCGCGACCTCTACCCGCGCCTGCCCAACTCCGAAGACGGCTGGCGGGCCCTATCCCAATCACCCTTCGTAACCGACATACTCAAGACCCCGATTATTACCACAACGGTGCCCGGTGTCGTTAATTGCCATTCGGGATTACGGACAACAATCCACTGTGATGATGCTTCGGAGGTAGATAGCACGCTGGAAACCGCGATGAGCTTTAGGGTTACCAATCCACTTGCGACGCTATTTACCATGGCGCGCTATGTTTCTCCAATCGATCTTGTCCTTGCCATGTACGAATTCTGCGGATGGTTCTCAGTCTTTAAGCCCACGGTAGCAGTAGAAGCGGAGCTAGACAAAGCCAATGAGGCTGCCGAGAATGCAACCACCGAATCCCTCTTTGACCTCGATGAAAGCCAAGACGAACCACAATGGAAACGCGTTTATGCGCGCATAAAAGTCAAAGAACAGGTAAACACGAAGGAGCCCAACGGACAAAAGAAAACGAAGGAGGTCACAAGGCTAAAGGGCACTTCGCTCTGGATGAGGAAGCCGTTCATCGAATTACACGAGCTTCATGAGTACGCCAGTAAGATGAAAAGACGAAAGTGGGGTACAAAGTTTTACAACGCCGCGCAGCTGGTGACAGGTATAGCAGCTTCTCCGCTTGAAGTTGCAGGAATTTTATTGTTGTCGCTTCCTCGCTCTCGCGGCGGTGCCGGCTTTCGAAGCGTTTACGTTAACGACCTTACGCCGCTTACCGCATCGGCGCAGAGCATTGCAGGGCAAAGAGTCTGCTACGGGGATATTGTGATCGTAAATCCAACCATAATGAAAGCAGACATCGTGGAGATTCAGGGGGAGGTCATTCACGGATCAGGCGCCGTGCTGGACCACGATCCCAAACGCATGACAGCGCTGCAAAGCATGGGTTATGACGTCTTTCTGGTTACGCACGACATGCTTAATGATGCTGAGCAGCTTGATGCGATCGTGCGAAGTCTTTGCTCGCGCTTGGGTTTGCGCTATAGGTGCAAAACTAAGGCGCAAAAGACAACGGAAATGGAGTTACGGGCCAACGTACTGTGCAATTGGCTGGAAATCGGTCGTTAGACGGGTGCCCTGCTCACTTCCGGGTGTCCTCGGTCGGCGGTCTGCGATGCCGCCGCCACGGAACCGGCCCATCTACTACGTTTAGTCCCGGCCCCTCGACCATACCCCGTATTTCGCGAAAACCGCAGGCCGTCTACCTGCGGTTTTATTTTTGCCCGAGACGCCATGGTCGGGGGATGCCGCCCAAACGTAGTAGATGGGCCGGTTTCGTGGCGGGGATCCCGGGGGCGACCGGAGTGGAGCCTGATAGGCGGGCGGCGGCAGCGCCGCCCGCCCGCGGGGCGCGCCCCGCGGGCTTACTCGGGCATCGAGGGGCCCAGACGCCCTGGACGCGCGCCCGCATCGGCCCCGCGGGCGCTGGTCTCCGCCGTCGCGACCCCGCGGGACTCCGGCGCCCGCGCCCCCGGAAAGTTTTTCCAAAAATGTCCTTGCATCGCCGTCCGAGTTCCCGTATAGTACTTCTTCGCACGGGGGCGTAGCTCAGCTGGGAGAGCGCTTGACTGGCAGTCAAGAGGTCAGGGGTTCGATCCCCCTCGTCTCCACCCGAGCATTGAATGAGGCTCCAACGCAAGTTGGGGCCTTTTTTCATATAGGCAAACAAGATCAAAGGCGGCACCATGATCCTCCCGGTCGACAAGATCGTGCGTTGAACGGGTGCCGCGCGCATGGTAGTATTTCACATCGTGGTTCAAAGCGTTGGAGGCTGTTCTGCCACCCCAACTGCAAGCGCCACTTTATAAGGGCTCTTGGCGCAACGGTTAGCGCAGGGGACTCATAATCCCTGGGTTCTGGGTTCGAATCCCGGAGGGCCCACCAGGTTTTTCAACAGGCCAGGCAATATGTCTGGCCTGTTTTTTCATGGCATTAGTTTTCACTTGCAAATAGCCTGCTTGCTCACTTCCGGGTGTCCTCGGTCGGCGGTCTGCGATGCCGCCGCCACGGAACCGGCCCATCTACTACGTTTAGTCCCGGCCCCTCGACCATACCCCGTATTTCGCGAAAACCGCAGGCCGTCTACCTGCGGTTTTATTTTTGCCCGAGACGCCATGGTCGGGGGATGCCGCCCAAACGTAGTAGATGGGCCGGTTTCGTGGCGGGGATCCCGGGGGCGACCGGAGTGGAGCCTGATAGGCGGGCGGCGGCAGCGCCGCCCGCCCGCGGGACGCGCCCCGCGGGCGCTGGTCTCCGCCGTCGCGACCCCGCGGGACTCCGGCGCCCGCGCCCCCGGAAAGTTTTTCCAAAAATGTCCTTGCATCGCCGTCCGAGTTCCCGTATAGTACTTCTTCGCACGGGGGCGTAGCTCAGCTGGGAGAGCGCTTGACTGGCAGTCAAGAGGTCAGGGGTTCGATCCCCCTCGTCTCCACCCGAGCATTGAATGAGGCTCCAACGCAAGTTGGGGCCTTTTTTCATATAGGCAAACAAGATCAAAGGCAGCACCATGATCCTCCTGGTCGACAAGATCGAAAAAAGCTTCGGCGCGCGCGTCCTCTTTAGCGGCGCGTCCTTCCAGATCAACCCCGGCGAGCGCTTCGCGCTTGTGGGACCCAACGGTGCCGGCAAAACCACCATGCTCAAGATCATCATGGGCATCGACAGCCCCGACGCCGGCCAGGTCCAGTACGCCAAGGACTGCCAAGTGGGCTACCTAGAGCAGGAAACCAACCTGGAGCAAAAGGACACCACCATCCTCGCCGAGGTCATGGCCGCCGCCAAGGAAATTCGCCGCATGGGCGAGCGCGCCAACGAGCTGCAGGCCCAGATCACCGAGCTCTCCGAGCAGGGCAAGGATGTCGACGCGCTCCTTAACGAGTACGGCCAGGTCCAGGACCGCTTTGAGCATCTGGGCGGCTACGAGCTCGAGAGCAACGCCCGCAAGATCCTGTCCGGCTTGGGCTTTAAGGTCACCGACTTTGAGCGCCCGTGCTCCGAGTTCTCGGGCGGCTGGCAGATGCGCATCGCTCTTGCTAAGCTCTTCCTGCGCCACCCCGACCTGCTACTCCTGGACGAGCCCACCAACCACCTGGACCTCGAGAGCGTCCAGTGGCTGCGCGGCTTTATCGCCAGCTACGACGGCGCCGTCCTCATCGTCAGCCATGACCGCGCCTTTATGGATGCCTGCGTCGACCACGTGGCCGCGCTCGAGAACCGCCGCGTGACCACCTACACCGGCAACTACAGCAGCTACCTCAAGCAGCGCGAGGACAACCTGGAGCAGATGCGCGCTAAGCGCGCCGCCCAGGAGCGTGACATCGCCCACATGCAGGTCTTTGTCGACAAGTTCCGCTACAAGCCCACCAAGGCCGCCCAGGCCCAGGAGCGCATCCGCAAGATCGAGCAGATCAAAAAGGAGCTCGTCATCCTGCCCGAGGGCCACAAGCACATCGACTTTAAGTTCCCCGACCCGCCGCGCTCCGGCGACATGGTCGTGGGCCTGGAGGGCGTATCCAAGTCCTACGGCGACAAGCACATCTACAGCGACATCGACCTCAAGCTCTACCGCGGCGAGCACGTGGCGCTCGTCGGCCCCAACGGTGCCGGCAAGTCCACCCTCATGAAGATCCTCGCCGGCCTGGAGCCGCCCACTACCGGCACCCGCGACCTGGGCACCAACGTGGGCGTTGCCTACTACGCCCAGCACGCACTCGAGGGCATGACCGAGTCCAACACGGTCCTGCAAGAGATCGACACCGTCACGCCCAAGTGGACCGTGCCGCAGCAGCGCAGCCTGCTGGGCGCCTTCCTCTTTAGCGACAACGACGCAATCGAGAAGCAAGTCCGCGTTCTTTCCGGCGGCGAGAAGGCCCGTCTGGCCCTGGCCAAGATGCTCGTGGCCCCCGAAGCGCTCCTGTGCCTGGACGAGCCCACCAACCACCTGGACATCGACTCGGTGGACATGCTCGAGAACGCCCTGCAAAACTTCCCCGGTACCATCGTGCTGATCAGCCATGACGAGCACCTGGTACGCGCCGTGGCCAACCGCGTCATCGACATCCGCGACGGCAAGGTCACGGTCTACGACGGCGACTACGACTACTACCTCTACAAGCGCGAGGACCTCGCAGCCCGCGTCGCCGCCGAGGCGGCAGGGGAGAGCGTGTCGGCCGCAGCCAAAAACGCCAGCGCCGCCCAGGCCAGCACCCCCGCCGCGGCACCCAAACCGGCCGAGGGCAAAAAGACCAAGGAGCAAAAGCGCGCCGAGGCCCAGGCCCGTGCTGCGCTCAACAAAAAGCTCAAGGGCGTGCGCAGCCAGCTCAAGAAGATCGAGGCCGAGCTCGACAAGAAGCGCGCCCGCTATGACGAGCTTATGGAATTGATGGCAAGCGAAGAGCTTTATGCCGATCAGGACAAGTTCAACGCCGCGCTGGGGGAATATAACGGCCTTAAGCAAGAGCTGCCCAAGCTCGAGGACGAATGGCTCGAGCTTTCCACCCAGATCGAGGAGGAGACCGCGCGTGAACTCTCGTAAGGCCGCTGCCGTGGCGATGAGCATCATCGCCATCGCCTGCCGCATCTGCGGCATCTTTATGAGCGCGATGACCGTGCTGCTGTGCTTTAGCGGGCTGACCGCCAAACTGCAGATCGTCGGTTTTGTCGTCGAGCTTTCGCGCGCGCTGCCGAGCGCCATTGCCGGCTACGGCGTCATCACGTCGCCCTTTGGCGGCGTGTTCCGCCTGGATTACGCCATCGTGGCCGTCATCCTGTTTGTGGCCGACTACCTGCTCACGCGCGCCTCGCGCCGCGTCCGCTAGGGGAGCGCCATGTCCAGCAGCTACCTCATGAACCTGTTCGCCAGCGCCGTCGCCGTCATTGTGGGCATCGTCATCCACGAGAGCGCGCACGCCGCCGCGGCCTGGGCGCTCGGCGACAAGACGGCCCGTTCGCGCGGTCGTGTCTCGCTCAACCCGCTTAACCATATCGACCCGTTTGGCACCATCCTCCTGCCGCTGCTGATGCTTGCCGCCGGCGGCCCGGTGTTCGCCTTTGCCAAGCCGGTGCCCGTCTATCTCAACAACCTCAAGCACCCCAAGCGCGACGAGGTCCTGGTAAGCGCGGCAGGTCCCGCATCGAACATCGCGCTGGCGTGCCTGGCCGCAGCCCTCATGCACCTGACCCACCGCAGCCTCTACACCAGCATGTCCTTTGCCGTGGCTTCGCAAATCATGAACTTCGGCGCCACCTTTATCGTGGTCAACCTGTCGCTGGCATTTTTTAACCTCATCCCGATTCCGCCGCTCGACGGCTCGTCGATCGTCGTCCCGTTCCTCAAAGGCAAGGCGCTCGACAACTACTACCGCCTGCAGCAATACGCCATGCCCATCCTCATCATCGTGCTGTATCTGCTGCCCATGTGGACCGGCATCGACGTGATCGGTCGCTATTTCGACGTTACCGTGTATCCGCTGGCAGAGCAGCTGCTTTCCTTCGCAATCGCCGGCATCTAGGGTAAACTTACAGGTCGACCGTGCAAAACGGTCGTAACATGCACCCAAACCGCGCCGCGAAGGCGCCGTCAAAGGAGGTCGAAGATGTCGTATCGCGTGTCGACGCAGGTCTACAGCGGACCGTTCGACCTGCTGCTGCAGCTGGTAACCCGCCAAAAAGTAGATATCGGCGCCATCTCCATTAGCGAGGTCGCCGAGCAGTACCTGGCCGAGGCCGAGCGCATCGAGGCGCTGGACCTGGACGTGGCGAGCGACTTTTTGCTAGTCGCGGCAACCCTTTTGGACATTAAGGCCGCCTCGCTGGTGCCCCAGGAAGCGCCGCGCAAAGCCGATGACGACGATGACGAGTTCGACGAAGACCTTGAGGAGCTCGGCGCGCTCGACGGCGATGCCTTGCGCGAGGTCCTGATCCAGCGCCTGATTGCCTACAAGCAGTTTAAGGGCGCGGCGGCGGCCCTCGGCGCCCGCATGCAGGCCGAAAGCCGCATGCATCCGCGCGTGGCCGGCCCCGACCCCGAGTTTTTGGGCCTTATGCCCGACTACCTGGCCGGCATCACCCTACGCGGCCTGGCCGTCATCTGCGCCGATCTGGACGGCAAGCGCCAGACCTTCCTGCTGGAGGCCGAGCATGTGGCGCCGCATCGCGTGCCGCTCGACCTGACGGTTGCCTCGGTCGACCGCTTTACCATGGCGCACCAAACCTGCACCTTCCGCGAGTTGCTGGACGGCGACGCCACCACCGAGCAGCTCGTCGTCACCTTCCTGGCCATGTTGGAGCTCGCCAAGCGCGGCTCGCTCACGCTGAGCCAGGACGAGATCTTCGGAACCATTCAGATTAACCGCGTCGAGGGCGCCGAGGCCTATGTGCCCGGCGAGGGCCCCGAGCTCACCGAATAGGAGCGACCAACCATGTCAAACCTTTCCACGCTGGAGGCAAACAGCCTCAAAGGCGCCCTCGAAGCGCTGTTGCTGGTTTCGAGCGACCCCGTGAGCGCGCCCGCGCTGGCAGGTGCGCTCGACATCGCCCCGGGCGAGTGCGCATCGCTGCTCGCCGAGCTCAAGGTTGAGTACGAGGAGGCCAACCGCGGCTTTCAGCTGCGCGAGGTCGCCGGCGGCTGGCGCCTGTTTACGCACCCCGCCTACCACGACGTTGTCGAGGCCTATGTGCTGAGCTGGGACACGCAAAAGCTGTCGCAGGCGGCGCTCGAAACCCTGGCCGTCATCGCCTACCACCAGCCCGTCACGCGCGAGGTGGTCAAGGGCATCCGCGGCGTCAACTCCGACGGCGTCATCGCTTCGCTCGTGGACAAGGGCCTGGTGCGCGAACTCGGCCGCGACCCCCAACGCGGTCAGGCCATCATCTACGGCACGACCAACGCCTTCCTTGAGAAGTTCGGCCTGCGCTCCACCCGCGACCTGCCCGATCTTGAGCAGTTTGCCCCCGACGAGCAGTCGCGCCAGTTTATCCGCGAGCGCCTGAGCGGCCGCAGCATTCAGTCCACGCTCGAGGAGCAGGCCGAGGACCTGGATGAAGAGCGTGAGCTGCTCGATACCGATGTTGAGGATGTTAGGGCAGTTGAGGACGAGGACGCCCTTGCCGTCGACGAGACCTCGGAGGATATGCATGACGAGAACTAACGAAGCAGGGGAGACGCGCGCCATGGGCAACGCAGTACCCACGACCGACGCCCAGCCCGTCTACCCGCACACCATGCGCCTGCAGCGCTTTCTGGCGCGCGCGGGCGTGGCGAGCCGCCGCGGCTCGGAGGACCTGATGACCGCCGGCCGTGTGACCGTCAACGGCGAGGTCGCGACCGAGCTGGGCACCAAGGTCGATGTCGACCGCGACCACATCGAGGTCGACGGCATGCCCGTCAAGCTCAACCAGGGCGCCGTGTATCTGATGCTCTACAAGCCGACCGGCTACCTCACCACCATGAGCGACCCGCAGGAGCGCCCCTGCGTGGCCGACCTGGTCCCCCGCGACCGCTTTCCAGGCCTGTTCCCGGTGGGGCGCCTGGACCGCGACACCACGGGCCTGTTGCTCTTCACCACCGACGGCGACCTGTCTCAGGACCTGCTACACCCCAGCAAGCACGTCTACAAGACCTACCAGGCGCTTGTCGACGGCCGGCTCACCGACCGCGATTTGGAGCCGCTGCGCCGCGGAATCGAACTCGACGATGGCCTGTGTCAGCCGGCCATCTGCCGTGTCATCACCGCGCACGAGGCGGAGGCCGTGGCACCGCAGGGCGTCAAGCCCGGCACCACCGCTGTAGAGGTCATCATCCGCGAGGGCCGCAAAAACCAGGTCAAGCGCATGCTGAGCAAGATCCACCACCCGGTGATCCGCCTGCATCGCTGCAACTTTGCCGGCCTAGAGCTTGAAGGCGTAGCCAAGGGTTCGTGGCGCGAGCTCACCGACCGCGAGGTGCAGATCCTCAAGGACGGCGGCATCCCGCCCAAGCAGGCAGGCGCCAAACGCGGCGGCAAACCTCAGGACACACCCGCGAGCCGCACCCGTCACCACGGCAGCCACGGCTCCGCGCCCAAGCGCAACACCTACCGCGAACGCTACACGGGCTAGGCAACCCGCCGCGCCCCAGCACTCGCGAACCATACCAGCACGTCAACCACCGAAAGGAAGCATTGCATGATCGTCGCCATCGACGGCCCCGCCGGTTCCGGCAAGTCCACCATCGCCAAGGAGATCGCCCGCCAGCTGGGCTTTAACAAGCTCGACACGGGCGCTATGTATCGCGCCGTCACCTTCGCCGCGCTCGACCGCGGCATCGACCTGGACGACGAGGCGGCCATCGACGCCCTCGCCGAGCAGATCGAGATTCGCTTTACCAACGGCACCGGCGAGGACACGCGCCTGACCATCGACGGCCAGGACGCATCGGCCGCCATCCGCACCCCGCAGGTCGACGCCAACGTGTCCAAGGTCTCGGCCTACCCGGGCGTGCGCGCCGCCATGCTCATCCACCAGCGTCGTGCCGCCGAGGACCGCGACATCGTCGCCGAGGGTCGCGACATCGGCACCGTCGTGTTCCCCAACGCGCAGGTCAAGGTGTTCCTGACCGCCGACCCGCGCGAGCGTGCCCGTCGCCGTGTGCTGCAGCGCCACCAAAACGACGCCCAACCGCTCACGCCCGCGCAACTCGAGACCGAAGTCGACGAGACCCTCGATGCCCTCAAGCAGCGCGATAAGCTCGACAGCAGCCGCGAGGTCGCACCGCTCGTGCCTGCCGAGGACGCCGTGCACGTCGACTCCACCGCCCACACCATCGACGAGGTCGTCCGCATTATCGAGGGCCTCATCAACCAAAGGAGGTAGCCCATGCGCCTGTTTAAGCAGACGCCCGAGGACTATTACAACGCTCCCTATGACGAGTTTCCGGCGCTCATCCGCGGCACCGTCGTCGTAGTCATGGCCATCCTTTGGGCCTTCTCCAAGCTCATGTGGCGCTGGAAGGTCGAGGACGCCGATCTTCTGTTTGAGCGCCAGGAAGGCCGCGGCAGCGTGGTCATCTGCAACCACACCTCGATGGCCGAGCTCTTGGCCGTGGAGACGGCGCTGTTCTTTGGGGGCCGCCGCATTCGTCCCATCTTTAAGTCCGAGTTCGCCAAGAGCAAGATTGTGCGCTGGGCCTTTAGCCGTGTTGGCGGCATCCCCGTGGAGCGTGGTACTGCCGATATGAAGTGCCTGCGCGCCGCCCAACATGCGCTGCAGCGCGGCGAGGACGTCCTGATCTTCCCCGAGGGCACGCGCATCCGCTCGCGCGAGATCAAGCCCGAGGTCCACGGCGGTTTTGCGCTCATCGCTCAGATGGGCAAGGCACCTGTGAACCCGCTCGCCATCTGCGGCTGGTCCGACATCACGCCCGCGGGCAAAAAGCTTATGCGTCCCAAGAAGTGCTGGATTCGTGCCGGCAAGGCCGTCTTGTTTTCCGATGCACCGGCCGGGCTTAAGCGCACGGAGCGTCTGGCCTGGTTTGAGTCCGAGGCCATGAACCGCGTCTACGCCATGCGCGACGATCTGTGCGCCGAACATCCGGGCAGGTTCTAGCCATGAGCGAGAACGTAACGAACACCGCCGCGACTGCGTCCGACCAAGCCACCGCGCCTATCATCGAGATCGCCGCCCGCGCCGGCACCTGCTACGGCGTGCAGCGCGCGCTCGACATGGCGCTGGCTGCAGCGCCGCAGACAGGGGAGAGCGCTCTGGTCCACACCCTGGGTCCGCTCATCCATAACCCCATCGTGGTGCGCGAGCTTGCCGAGGCAGGCGTTGGCTTGGCCGAAAACCTGGATAATGCCGCATCGGGCACCGTGATCATCCGCGCTCACGGCGTGGTGCCGCAGGTGATCGATGCCGCACGCGAGCGTGGCCTCGACGTGGTCGACGCCACCTGCCCCTACGTGAAGAAGGTCCATGTGGCAGCCGAGCGCCTGGTGCGCGAAGGCTACCGCGTGGTAGTCGTGGGCGAGCCGGGCCACCCCGAAGTCGAGGGCATCCTGGGCCACGCCGGCAATGATGCACAGGTCGTGAGCTGTGCCGCCGACGCCACCGCCTTGTCGCTCAAGGGCAAGGTAGGCCTCGTCGTGCAAACCACCCAGACTGCGCAGAACCTCGCCGAGGTCGTGGCTGCTATCACCCCACGCGTGCAGGAGCTGCGCGTGATCAACACCATCTGCGCCGCCACGAGCGAGCGTCAACAGGCAGCAGCCACACTTGCCAACCGCTGCGACTGCATGGTCGTCGTGGGCGGCAAGAACTCCGGCAACACCCGCCGTCTGGCGCAGATCTGCGCTGACGCCTGCGAGCGCACGCATCATATCGAGGAGGCAAGCGAGCTCGAGGCCGCATGGTTTGCCAGCGCGCGCCACATCGGTATCACTGCCGGCGCTTCCACCCCGCAAGAACACATCGAACGCGCTGTCGCGCGCATCAAGGAGCTTTGCCGCTAATCATGGACCAGACCGTACCCGCATACGCCGCCGAGGTGGCCGATTACGGGCGCAGCCGCGACCCCGAGCCGGGTGAGGGCGCGCTCGTTAAAAACGTGCGTCCCGAATCGCCCGCGTGGGATGTGGGTATCGAGCCGGGCATGCGCGTGCTCACGGTCAACGGTGAGCAGCTTACCGACATGATTGTGTGGCTCTGGGAGGCCGACGATGATACCGTCGAGCTCGAGGTTTTCGACCCGCGCGACGGCACCGTCACCCCCGTCGAGCTCGACCGCTTTCCCGGCGAGGATTGGGGTTTGGAGTTCGATGGCCCCATCTTCGACGGCATGCGTACCTGCGTCAACGCCTGCGTGTTCTGCTTTATGACCATGCTCCCCAAGGGCGGCCGCTCCACGCTCTATATTCGCGACGACGACTATCGCCTAAGCTTTTTGCAAGGCAACTTTGTCACGCTTACGAACCTCACCGACGAGGACGTGCAAAACGTCATCCAGCGCAACATGAGTCCCATGAACGTGTCGGTCCACGCTGTGAGCCCCGACGTCCGCCGTCGTATGATGGGCCGTAACGCTCAGCGAGGCATGGACGTACTCGAAACCATCATGGCCGCCGGCATCGAGATTCACGCGCAGATTGTGCTGTGCCCCGGCATGAACGACGGCGAGGAGCTGGAAAAGACCCTGCGCTTTTGCGAGGAGCACGAGCAAATCACAAGCCTGGGCATCGTGCCGCTCGGCTTTACCAAGCATCAGAACCGTTTTAGCTGGTCCTACAGCGACAAGCCCGAGCTGGCGCGCGAGACCATTGCCATGATCCGTCCCTACCAGGACCGTGCCTTCGAGCGCTTTGGCCGCCACACCTTCCAGATGAGCGACGAGTTCTATCTGGACGCCGGCATCGATCCTCCCGAGGCGGGCTTTTACGACGGTTACCCGCAGTACTACGACGGCATCGGCATGATCCGCTCGTATCTAGACGAGACCGACGACGTGCTTGCCGCCGATACCGAGCGTCTGGCCCGCGTCCGCGAGGCCATCGCCGCCCGCAGCCAGCACCTGCTGTGCCTCTCGGGCGCCAGCGCACGCGACACGGTGGCCCGCTTTGTGGAGTCGCCCCAGGGACTCGCCGGCACTGTCACGGCCATCAAGAACCGCTACTTTGGCGGCAACGTGGACGTGACCGGCCTCATCGTCGCGTGTGACATCTTGGAGCAGCTGCCCCAAGATCTGTCGGGGGTTATGCTCTTTGTGCCTAAGCTCATGTTCAACGCTGACGGCATGACGCTTGACGAGTATCATCGTGACGATTTACTCGCAAGCCTTGCCAGTCGCGGCGCCGAGGTTCATGTGGTATCGACCATGCCGCATGAGCTGCTCGATACCCTGGAGCGCATCCTTGGCATTGTGCCCGCAGACTCTAACACTTCCACTGACCCTACCCATTAAAGGAGAGCAGATGAAACCTATCGTCGCCGTCGTCGGACGCCCCAACGTGGGCAAGTCCACGCTCGTTAACCGCCTGGCCCAGACCTCGGACGCCATCGTCCACGAGTCCCGCGGCGTCACGCGCGACCGCTCGTACCACACGGCCGATTGGAACGGCCGCGAGTTCACCATCGTTGACACGGGCGGCATCGAACCGCTCAAGAGCGATGACGTCTTCGCCACGTCCATCCGTGACCAGGCCCTCGCCGCCGCCGAGGAAGCCGCCGTCATCCTGTTTGTGGTCGACGGCCGCACCGGAGTCACCGAGGAGGACGAGTCGGTCGCCCGCATGCTCAAGCGCTGCGACAAGCCGGTCTTTCTGCTGGTGAACAAGCTCGACAACCCCGATCGCGAAAACGACAGCATCTGGGAGTTCTATTCGCTCGGTATCGGCGAGCCCACGCCGCTCTCGGCCCTGCATGGCCACGGCACGGGCGACCTGCTCGATGACATCGTGGCCCTGCTTCCGGAGGAAGAGGACGAGGTCGCCGATGAGTTCCCCGATGCGCTGAACGTGGCCATCATCGGTCGCCCCAACGCCGGTAAGTCCTCGCTGTTCAACCGCATCCTGGGTGCCGACCGCTCTATCGTGTCCAACATTGCCGGCACGACGCGCGACGCCATCGACACCGTCGTGGAGCGCAACGCCAAACACTACCGCATGGTCGACACTGCGGGCATTCGCAAGAAGAGCACCGTGTACGAGAACATCGAGTACTACTCCATGGTCCGCGGCCTGCGCGCCATCGACCGCGCCGACGTGGCGCTGCTCGTCGTCGATGCCTCCGTGGGCGTCACCGAACAGGACCAGAAGGTCATGGGCTTGGCCATCGAGCGCGGCTGCGCCATCGTGGTGCTGCTCAACAAGTGGGACCTGCTCGACGATGACCGCAAGCGCGAGGCCTGCATGGAGACCGTTGACCGCCGTCTGGGCGTCATGGCTCCCTGGGCCCAGTACCTGCGCATCTCGGCCCTGACCGGCCGCAGCGTCGAGAAGATTTGGGCGATGGTCGACGCCGCCGAGAAGACGCGCTCGCAAAAGATCAGCACCTCGCGCCTCAATACGTTCCTCACCGACCTGCGCGAGTTTGGCCACACCGTGGTAGACGGCAAGCGTCGCCTGCGCATGCACTACGTGACCCAGACGGGCGTCAACCCACCGACGTTCACGTTCTTCGTCAACCACAGCGACCTGGTCAACGACACCTACCAGCGCTATGTAGAGAACCGCATGCGCTCGACCTTCGACTTTGCCGGCACGCCCATTCGACTCTTCTTTAGGAAGAAGGAGCAAAAGGATGCATAATCCGATTCTGCTGACCGCCATCTGCGCCGTGGTCTCGTTCTTTATCGGGGCGATTCCGTTTGGCCTGATCTTGGGCCGCGTGTTTAACCACACCGACATTCGCAAGGCGGGCTCCGGCAACATCGGCACCACCAACGCCCTGCGCGTAGCCGGTCCCAAGGTGGCCGCGCTCACGCTGCTGCTCGACTGCCTTAAGGGCGCTATCTGCGTCCTTATCGCGCGTCCGCTTATCGCCGACATGGGCTATGGCTTCCCCGTGAGCATTATGGCCCCCGGTGCCGCCGGCGACTGGATGCTCGGCGTCATCTGCCTGGCGGCCGTGTGGGGGCACATCTTCTCGCCCTACCTCAACTTTCACGGAGGCAAGGGTATCGCCGTGGGCTTGGGAGTCATCCTCGCCTGGTACTGGCCCATCGGACTTTCGCTGCTGGGCATGTTTATCGTGGCCGTCGCCATCACCAAGTTTGTGTCCGTGGGCTCGCTTGCTGCCGCCATCGGCCTTCCCATCGCCGCTTGTGCGGTCTTTCCGTACAGCAGCCTGGGCCTTAAGTTTTGCATGGCGATGATCGGCATCACCGTGGTGTGGGCCCATCGCGCGAACATCAAAAAGCTCATGACCGGTAAGGAGTCCAAGCTCTCGTTTACCAAGCGCGTCACCGAGCCCGACGATAAGTAGGAGAGAGTCATGAATGTTGCGCTGATTGGCTCTGGCTCCTGGGGAACCGCCGTCGCCGGCCTTGCCGCCGCGCGAGCCGAGCGCGTGACCATGTGGGCCCACAGCGAGCAGACGGCCGCCGGCATTAACGGCGAGCACCGTAATCCTCGCTACCTAGTGGACTATGAACTGCCGACCAATGTTGTTGCCACGACGGATCTGGCGCAGGCACTCGAAGGCACCGATGCCATCATCTTTGCCGTTCCTTCGACGCACCTTCGCAGCGTGTGCCACCAGGCCGCGCCCTTTATCGCCGCCGATACCCCGGTGCTCTGCCTCACCAAGGGCATCGAGCCCGAGTCCGGCCTGCTCATGAGCGAGGTCATCGCCAGTGAGATCGGCAACGAGACGCGCGTCGCGGCCCTCTCCGGCCCCAACCATGCCGAGGAGATTTGCCGCGGCGGGCTCTCAGCCGCCGTCATCGCCAGCGAGGACCAGCAGGTGGGGGAGACCTTTAAGGAGCTGCTGCTTTCCACGGCCTTCCGCATCTACCTATCGCAGGACATGACCGGCGTCGAGGTTTGCGGCGCCATGAAGAACGTTATCGCCATCGTATGCGGCATCTCCGCGGGCTCGGGCGCGGGCGACAACACACTTGCCCTCATCATGACGCGCGGCTTGGCCGAGATCAGCCGTCTGGTGCACGCCCGCGGCGGTCAAGCTATGACCTGCATGGGACTTGCCGGCATGGGCGACCTCATTGCCACCTGCACCTCGGAGCATTCGCGAAACCGTACCTTTGGCTACGAGTTTGCCCACGGCGTGTCGCTCGACGAGTACCAGACGCGCACGCATATGGTGGTGGAAGGCGCCGTCGCCGCCCGCAGCGTCAGCGAGCTCGCCCGTTCACTGGGCGTAGACATTCCGCTCACCTTTGCCGTGGAGCAAACGCTCTACAACGGTGTTACTTTGGATAGGGCGCTCGAGATTCTTACCGATCGCGTCCCCTCTCAAGAGTTCTACGGACTCACCGACTAGCGCAGAAAGGCTTCTACCATGGGTTCCATTAAAATCGCTCCGTCCGTCCTTTCGGCCGATATGGCCAACCTCAGGGGCGAGCTCGACAAGATCGCCGGTGCCGACTACGTGCACTTCGACGTTATGGACGGTCACTTTACCGGCAACCTCACCTTTGGCGTTGACATCCTCAAGGCCGTCAAGCGCTCCACCGACGTGCCGGTCGACGCGCACCTGATGGTATCGAACCCCGATGAGACGGTCGATTGGTACGCCGACGCCGGTGCCGACATGATCACCGTGCACTATGAGGCCTCCACGCACCTGCACCGCACGCTCACCCATCTTCAGCAGCGCGGCGTCAAGGCCGGTGTGGTGCTCAACCCCGCCACCCCCGTGTGCGTGCTCGAGAGCATCATCGACGTCGTCGATATGGTGCTGCTGATGAGCGTGAACCCCGGCTTTGGCGGCCAGAGCTTTATCCCGGGCACCATCGCCAAGCTCCACGAGCTCAAAGCCATGTGCGAGCGCCACGGCGTGTCGCCCATGATCGAGGTCGACGGCGGCATCTCTTCCAAAAACATCGCCGAGGTCGTCAAGGCCGGTGCCGATGTCTTGGTGGCCGGCTCCGCCGTATTTAAGTCCGAAGATCCCGCTGCCGAGGTTGCGCTGCTGCAGAAGCTGGGCAACGAGGCCGCACAGGAGGCATAAACCCTTATGACCGCAGGTCAAAACCGCATACCCGTTAATCTTGACTATGCCGCCTCGACGCCCATGCGCGCCGAGGCGCTCCTTGCGCAGCGCGAGTACGACGACAGCGAGCTTGCCGGCGTCAACCCCAACTCGCTGCATTCGCTCGGCCGCAAGGCCGCTGCACGCCTGGAAGTGGCGCGTCGAGAGATTGCCCGCAGCTTTGGCGCTCGCGTTCGCCCGTCCGAGATCATCCTTACCAACGGCGGCACCGAGGCCAACCAGCTGGCACTGCTCGGTCTTGCCGAGGGAGCTCGTCAACGCGATCGTAAGCGCGATCGTGTCATCGTTTCGGCCATCGAGCACGATTCGATTCTGGACAACCTGCCGCTGCTGCGTGCCGCCGGCTTTACCGTCGACCTGGTGCAGCCCTGCCGCGCGGGCTACATTGAGCCTGCCGCGCTTGTCGAGCTGCTCGGCGACGACGTGGCGCTCGTGAGCATTATGGTCGCCAACAACGAGACCGGCGTGGTGCAGCCCATCCGCGAGCTGGCCGCCGCCGCACATGCTGTCGGCGCCTTGTTTCATACCGATGCCATCCAGGGCTACTTGCATATTCCGCTCGATGCCACCGAGCTGGGCGTCGATGCTATGACCGTTGCCGCGCACAAGATCGGCGGCCCTGTGGCATCCGGCGCGCTCTACCTTAAGAACCGCACGCCGCTGCGCCCGCGTATCTTTGGCGGCGGACAGGAGGCCGGTCGTCGTGCTGGCACGCAGGACCTGCGCACGCAGCTGGCCTTTGCCGCTGCCGCCCGCACGCTGGCGCCACACGTGGCCCAAGAGCGTGCGACGCTGCAAACCCTTTCCGACAAGCTCTACGCCACGCTTACGGCCCACCCGCGCATTCACGCCACGATGGGGGACTACGCGCAGGCCGATCGTCTGCCGGGTATGGTTTCGATCTACGTCGACGGCATGGACTCCGAGGAGCTCATCATCAAACTCGACGCTGCCGGCTTTGAGGTTTCGGCCGGATCGGCTTGCTCGAGCGGCAGGATGGACCCGAGCCATGTTCTCAGCGCCATGGGTATTGGCCGCGAACAGGCCCTGGGTGCACTGCGTATCTCCTTCGATGACCGTGTGGACCCGGCCGATCTGGACGAGTTCGCCCAAACGCTGCTCTCGATCGTGGGTGCCGCATGATCGTCGCCGAGCTTGAGCGCGCGCTGCTGGCACGCTATCCCAAGGCGGACGCCGAGGGCTGGGATCACGTAGGACTCTCCGTTGGCGATCCGGCCGCGGAGATCGCCGGCGTTGCCTGCGCACTCGATGCGACCGAGGCTAATGTTCGCCGCGCCCAAGAAGCAAGCGCCAACGTGCTGCTGACGCATCATCCCATATACATCAAGGCACCCGAGGCCTTTTGCCCGGCGGATTCCGCACGACCCCAGTGCAGCGCGGCCCTCTACGAAGCTGCCCGCTGCGGGGTGAGCATTATCTCGCTCCACACCAACCTGGACCGCTCGCACGAAGCCCGCATCTGCCTGAGCGAGCTGCTGGGTGCCGCACCCGTGTGCTCACTGGAGCACGTGGACGACTCCGAGACCACCGGCCTGGGCGCGCTTGCAACGCTCAACGACCCGTGCACGCTGCGCGATCTTGCCGCCCGTGCTGCCACGGCCTTCGGCAGCAACCCGCGCGTATGGGGTGAAGCCGAGCACCCGTGCCGAACCGTCGCCATTTTGGGCGGCTCCCTGGGCGACTTTGGAGAGCTTGCTATCGCCGCGGGCGCAGATGTTGTCGTGACGGGCGAGGCGGGCTACCACGTGGCGCAAGACCTTGCCTTGCGCGGGCTGCCGGTGATCTTGCTCGGTCACGACCGCTCTGAGGAACCGTTCGTTGATATATTGATGAACTCTGCAGTTGACGCCGGGGTCGACCCCCGTCATGCGATTAAAATACTGAACCCTTGCCAATGGTGGACTGTGACAAAAGGAGAGAACTTATGAGCGCCGGCGCTACGCTACTCAAGCTGCAACAGATCGATTTGGAGCTCGCCCGCAACAAGAGCGAACTTGCCAATATGCCGGAGCTCAAGGAGCTCGCTTCAAAGCGCAAGACCTATGTGAAGCTCAAGTCCGAGATGACCAAGCTCTACGCCCAGCGCAAGGATCTGGACATTGAGCTCGACGATCTCAACACCACCGAGATTCAGACGAACAACGCCATCGAGGCTGCCAAGAAGCGCCACGTTGACGGCTCTGACTACCGCGAGGTCCAAGATCTGGAAAACGAGCTCGCCACCCTAGCCAAACGCCTGGACAAGATCGAGCACACCCGCAAGGACGTCGTCGTCGCCCATAAGGAAGCGCTTGACCGCGAGGCTCGCGCGCAGGCCATCATCGCCAAGTTCGAGGAGGGTGTAAAGGCCGATACCAAGGCCGCCCGCGCCAAGGCCGCCGACCTGCAGGCTCAGATTGACACCGCCACGAAGGAGCGCACGGCGCTTGCTGCCACGCTGCCGGCCGACGTGCTCACCGACTACGAGCGCCTGCTCAAGCAGTTCCGCGGCTTGGCCGTCGAGACCATCCAGGGCAACATTCCCACGGTCTGCCACACCGCGCTGCAGGCATCGTCCATGAGCGACCTCAACCACGACGGCAGTGAGATTACGCACTGCCCGTATTGCCACCGCCTCCTGGTACTCCCGAGCAAGGAAGCCTAACGATGACGGCGGCATCCAACAATTCAATGCAACTTGAGGGAAAAACGATCCTGCTGGGCATTACCGGCGGGATCGCCGCCTAT
The DNA here is from genome assembly GCA_958412345.1 of uncultured Collinsella sp. GTDB lineage: Bacteria > Actinomycetota > Coriobacteriia > Coriobacteriales > Coriobacteriaceae > Collinsella. The sequence goes on from CATYSO010000020.1 coordinate 39,394, forward strand.
AAGTCGTGCAATATCGTGCGCCTGCTGCAAAAGCGCGGTGCGCGCGTCAAGGTCGTTATGAGCGAGCATGCCACGGAGTTCGTGGGCCCGCTCACCTACCGTGCGCTCACCAATGAGCCCGTTGCCGTGGGTCTGTTCGACGACCCCTCCGACCCCATCCACCACATTTCGCTGGCGCAGGAGCCCGATCTGGTGGTCGTGGCGCCCGCGACGGCCAATATCATCGCCAAGATGGCCAATGGCATCGCCGATGACCTTATTTCCACCACACTGCTTGCCACGCCGCGACCCATCGTGATCGCACCCGCTATGAACAACGGCATGTGGAAGGCGCCGGCGACGCGGGCCAATATGGCCACGCTGCGCGACCGCGGCGTGCATGTGGTGGGACCCGGCAGCGGCTACCTTGCCTGCGGCGACGTGGACACGGGCCGCATGAGCGAGCCCGAGGACATCGTCGAGGCTGTCTGCAGGGTGCTCAATCCCGCGCCTCAGGACCTGGCAGGTAAGCGCATCGTGATTACCGCCGGCCCCACGCACGAGCCGATCGACCCCGTGCGCTTCATCGGTAACCGGTCGTCAGGCAAGATGGGCATCGCCCTGGCGGGGGAGGCTGCTCGCCGCGGTGCTGCGGTCACGCTCGTGTTGGGACCGACATCGCTCGATGTTCCCCGCGGCGTGGAGTGCTTGCGCGTGCAAACTGCCGCAGAGATGCTGCAGGCGACGCTGAGCGCCTTCCAGACGGCCGATGCGGCCATTTGTGCGGCCGCTGTCGCCGACTACACCCCCGCGGCCCCTGCCGACCATAAGCTCAAAAAAGCCAATGAACGCCTGGATCGCATCGATCTTGTCGAGACGGTCGATATTTTGGCCGAGCTCTCGCGGCAGAAGGGCGAGCGGTGCGTGATCGGCTTTGCGGCAGAGACCGATAACGTCGTGGAGTACGCGCAGCGCAAGCTCGCGCGCAAGGGTTGCGATGCCATTATCGCCAACGATGTCTCGCGCGCCGATTCGGGCTTTGGAACCGATACCAACAAGGCTTGGATCGTGAGCAAAGCGGGTACGCAAGAACTTCCCGTGCTAACAAAACCCCAGCTCGCAGATACAATTTTGGACTTGCTTCAAAATTTGTAAAAAAGTTCTTGCACAAGGACAAAGTTTCGGGTTAATATACTCCCTGTTGCGAGCGAGAGCAGAGCAACAAACAAAAGCTTCGGGACGTGGCGCAGCTTGGTAGCGCACTTGACTGGGGGTCAAGGGGTCGCTGGTTCGAATCCAGTCGTCCCGACCAGAAGTTTGCAGGTCAGGCACCTAGTGCCTGACCTTTTTTGTTTTAAGCAATTGCTTAATTTTGATTAAGCAACAGGACGCCAAAATCTACCTGCGCGATATTCGCTTTTTGCGGTTACTTGCGCGTTTTGCACACGCTTGAGCCGATTTATTAACGCGATGTGAATCTACATACGCGTAGCTGGTATACAGCCGAGTACAGGCTGTATTTATCGCGGCGATTTACATAGGTATAGCGACTGTAACGAACAAGCGTGTCGCTGTATTTATTCCAGTAGTTCACTTGATCGGTGGACAAGTGGGCTGTTGCAACGAAACGCCAAGCAGGATGGGCTCTATACGAGGACGCCGCAGAGGTAATGGCGGGGGAGTACGGCAGGCGCTCTGAGAGCCGCTGTATGACCCCATTTCTCCTCAACTCGATAACCTGTGCTATGAACCTCAAACCCCTTCGTTCTGCTGCTAAAAGAAAGGCCCGCGCAGGATAGCGCGGGCCTTTATCCATATGTCAGCTTATAGGACAAACTGTCTAGAAACACCAAGCGGGAAACACGAAGTCGGTTGCCGTGTAGCCGTGGTTGCTCCAGTCACCGTTGCTATGGACATAGCGGAAGTACTGGGAGCCATCCAGACATACGGAGCGAGTCCAGTGGCTAGAGCCGGACGAAGCCCCGGAAAATTTTTCCTGCGTCACGCCCTTGAAGGCGTAATACTCGTACTGGGAGCCGTCGGACTGGAGGTGCCCATTGGCCTGGAGGTTTCCGTAGACCTCGGTCGTCGAGAGCAGGAAGACCTTGTCGGTCGTGGCCGTCACGGTGCCGGGGTATGTGTCCAACTTGTTGTCGGTCATTTTCGTGACGGCTTTCGCCCTAGATTGGATCTCAGCCGGCAGGAGCGCCCAGAGGTCGCCGGAGTTGAGGCGGCCGCGCAGCTCGGACTGCTCCCATCCGCCGAAATTGTAATATGAGTCACTCATGCACTGCTTGCCCATTGCGCCGTTGGTCGCCTCAAATGTGAGTCCCGCCTTGCCGGTGCCGTCCGCGAGGTCGTCGTGGTTGATGCCGACGATGCGGTACTCGAGCGTCTCGCCATTGGTCAACTTGACGGAGAATTTCGTCCCCGCATCCATCGCTGCCTTCGCCTTGGCGTATGCGGGAGAAGCCGTGCCATCCTTGGCGATGTCCTCGGCCACGGCCTTCTGCTCCTCGAGCGTCCAGTCCTTCGCGTCCTTGGCGACGGCCGCTTGGACGGTCGCGGAATCGGCCCCGGCGGAACCGCCGCCGGACGCTCCTCCGCTCTCGACGCCGCCGGTCGTCCCGTTGTTCACCGTGTTGCCGACCAGGTTGAACTGGTTGCGGATGGCACCGGCCACGCCGGGTCCCGCGAACACGATCACCAGGCCGATAACCGCGATGATCAGGACGTACTCGATGATTGACTGTCCTCGGAGAAGAGTACCTCTAGGAGATACCCCCCCCCGAAGGTTAATTGCCGCTGCATGCATATGCGGCTCCCTTCGCTCAGGGTTAACAGATACATCGCCGAGCGTAGGGCTATTCCAAGTATTTGCACTGGTCTTGCCGCAGCGGCAACGGAGCTCGTGGGGGAGTGCAGTAGACGCTCTGAGAGCCGCTGTAGGGCCCCATTTCCCCTCAATTCGATTACCTGCGCCACGTGCCTCAATCCGTTCGCTCGGTTGCCAAAAGAAAAGCCCGCGCGGAATCGTGCGGGCTTTTCACTAACCATGCTAGAAGACAGGCTAGAAACACCAAGCGGGGCAGACGCATAACGAATCCGATGCATACATGCTATACGAGGCGTGGCCGGAGCCACTCCAAACAGAGCTAAAGGTACTTTCACTGTTGATATAGACCGTACGCTCCCACCAAGAAACGCCGATGTTCAGGCAATCGTTGGTCGTCCCGCTGCCAGACACCTTGTCTTTAAAGGCCTCGTACTGGAAGCCCTCAGAGAAAGTCCATGGATAGTGAGTGCCCCAGCCATAGGATTGCGGCACGATCTCATAGCAGCTGAGCAGAAATAACCTATCGCTTGTTGCGGTGACATTCCTACCGGTGTAGTCACCATTGATGTTGTTTGTGAGCTTCGTCACAGGCTTCACTTTGGACTTGAACTCGGAGGGCATTAGATTCCAAATCTCGCCGGAATTCATTTTCCGGCGCAAGTCGGACTTCTCCCAGCCGCCTTCGTTCATTTTCGTTGCGTTCATTTGAGACCGAATGCCTGTTGGTGTCGTAAGAAATGTCAGTCCAGCCTTACCAGACCCGTCCGCCAAGTCATCATGGTTGATCCCGATGATTCGGTACTTGAGCGTCTGTCCGTCGGTGAGCTTCATCGAGAACTTCGTCCCTGCATCCATTGCGGCCTTAGCTTTCGCGTAGGCGGGCGACGCCTCGCCCTTCGCGGCGATGTCCTCGGCCACGGCCTTCTGCTCATCCAGCGTCCAGTCCTTCGCGTCCTTGGCGATAGCCGCCTGGACGGTCGCGGAACCGGCCCCGGCGGAGCCTCCACCGGACGCGCCGCCGCCCTCTACGCCGCCGGCCGTCCCGCTGTTCACCGTGTTGCCGACCAGGTTGAACTGGTTACGGATGGCCCCGGCCACGCCGGGTCCCGCGAACACGATCACCAGGCCGATAATCGCGATGATCAGGACGTACTCGATGATTGACTGTCCTCGGAGGCGGGTACTCCTAGGAGATACCCCCCCCCCGAAGGTTAACTGCCGCTGCATGCATTTGCGACACTCCCTTCGCTCAGGGTTTGTAGATACATTGCCGAGCGTAGGGCTATTCCATAATTCTGCTCCGGTCTTGCCGCAGCGGCAACCGCACCGATGGTCAACAATCGTGATTACGCTATTATAGAACACGCGTTCGTTATTGATTCGAGAGGGGTGCCGTCGTGGGGGAGAGCGATAAGTCGATACGTTTGGTCACGGCCCTCGTCGAGTGCCGCCCCGACGGCGAGTACGCCCCGTGGGGCATCAAATGGTACGACGGCACCGTCTACCCGTTCGACCGCATCGAGTCCTACAGCTCCCGTTCGTGGGCGCTCGGCAGGAACAAGCGGTCCGAGTCCTGGCGCGTGATCGTCGGGGACGGTACGTGCCGCGACATCTGCCATTACCAAAACAGCTGGTATGTCGTTCACGACCCAGACGATGACACCCCAGCGGCAAGCGCACCGCAAAAATAGCCAAAACGCCCATTCGAAACCAAACGCCCAGGTAAACGGCTTAACACAATCGCGAATACGACCCCAAAAAGACCTACTTGGATACCCGCTAGGGGTACCTGTTTTCAGGCACCTTAAATCGCCTCTCGTTGCCTCGTTTTTTCGGCTACTCAGTAAAAAATAGGGGAGTACGCCAGTACTCCCCCTAAATCGTTTATATCCCGGTTGCTGCCTGCCAGTCTGCCCTCTCAAGCCTAGGCTTGAGCGCGGGGGGGGGCTTAGGCCCCTAGTCTTGAACGTACTTGAGGTCAAGCTCTCCAGGCGCGTCCACGTACACCGCGCCGAACGTCAGGTTTACCAGCCGGGGCTGAGCTCCATAAGAGCAAAATCATTCTAGCGCTTACTATCAAGGATATCCGTCGTAGTGGCGGCTATCCGGCAAACGATCGTACTCTCGTGGTCCCGTTTCGAGTAATTCTTTGGCACGGTCAGGAGCATAGCGAACGGTTTCCGCTGTTCCGCTCATGTACATGGACGATGAATGAACTTCGATAGCAAAGGTTGATTTCCGATCTCAGCCGAACACATTGAGCAAATAGGCCGTTCCCGCAGTTAGCCGAACGCCCCCGCGGCCCCATCAGGGCCCCGGAGACGGCGTTTTCCCAGTTGAAGGAACGGTGGAGATGTGTTTCGATAGGTCCGGTGGCCAT
>CATYSO010000021.1 GCA_958412345.1 uncultured Collinsella sp.
GTACGCTTGAACTGCAGAAGGGGGAGGCCTCGCGGCCTCCCCCTTTTTTGCGTTTACGGGGCGTAAATGACTCAATTACACCAGACGATCTTATCGTTTTTGGTATTGAGCTTTTATTTAAAGAAAATAAATCGAATAACGAGGGCAACTGCTATGGCCGCAATGATCAAAAGCAGGATTGCCAGTCGATGTTGCTTGCGTCGTTTGCTTGACGAAACGAAGATCGACTTTCCTTTTTTTGGCGTTTCGAGATAGCGAGCCGAATGCGTCAAGGTTTGCTTGGGCCGAGGCCCTCGTTGTTGATGAGTGACGGATTCTCTCATCGGCTCATCCTTATCTGCACTGTTTTTAGAGAGCGGCGCATCTTTCAGATATACAGGGTCTCCCGAGGCCACGCCCATATTTTTGCGCCCCGTTTGTGCGTCCTCGAGTGTTTGATATCGATTTCTCGTTACATACTCGGGTTCGGGATCATTGATTGGCTCTTGCGAGATATGTGGGCGATGGAACCGTGCCGGCTGCTGGGTGGACTCTTCGCCCTGCGTCGGCATAAACCTGTTGTCCTGTCTTTGATCGTCCATGGTGCCCTTTAGCTCGTTATCAACAACGCTTACGCGCTCATTGTAAGCCCCGTGCCCGAATTTGCTAGGGACATACTCGCTATTTAAGGCACGGTTCAAAGAACCTTAATCTATCTAAAACCTTAGTCATGAACACTTAGATATGCTTATAGTAAGAGACTTAAAAAACTTTATAGTCAGTGTATATATGAGAAGCTGCTGGGCATATATAAAAGCGTCAAAAGAAGTCCCAGTCACCTAGAAGATGACTCGGCAGTCCTTACAAGGAGTGGTAAACATGGCAAGCATGGTTCCTTATCGTTCGGTTTTTGGCGTTCGTCCTTCTGCTAGCTCGCTTTTCGATCTGTTTGATGACATGACCGACCTGGCGAATAGCTCGATTGCCTCCAAGGCGTTCCCCGTTGACGTTGAGGACAAGGGCGATGGCTACGAGGTCAAGGCGTATCTGACCGGTGTCGCCAAGGATGACATCGACGTCGAGCTCAATGAGGGTCGCCTGTCGATCAGTGTGAACGTCGAGGAGAGCGCCGAAAACGAGGGCAAGAACTTCCTCCAGAAGGAGTTCGGCTCGTACAGCGCGACGCGCGGCGTGTATCTGAAGGACGCTTCGAGCGAGGGCCTTTCGGCTAAGTATGCTGACGGCATCCTGACCGTTACGGTTCCCAAGATTGTCGAGAAGAAGAACGTCACGAAGATTTCTATCGACTAACGATGGCTTTGCTTCAATCGAGAGTATGAATTAAGGGGGCTGGGAAGTGATTCCCAGCCCCCTTTTGTTGTCTCGAGTGGGCTATTGAATAGTTGTCGGTTGATACTGACTTGCAGGGCGTATCGAGAGCTTCCGTGGCCCTTGAAGACAGGTGGCTGAGCTGCCGAGTTCATCATCGAGACTTGCATCAAGCGCGTTGGCATAGCTTTTGACGGTAAGGCTTGGACGATTATTGTCCTGGCTGATGTGCATGGCGATGAGCTGTTCTGTGCGATCGGTAACAAGTTCTCGCGCGGCTTCGGCGGCTTGGTTGTTGGAGAGATGCCCCTTTGTGGACAGGATGCGCTCCTGAAGAAAGCGTGGGTACGGTCCTTCGCGCAACATAGTTACATCGTGGTTGCTTTCGAGCGCGAGAACTCGACAGTCTTTGAGGATGCCTATGGCCTTGCTCGACAACTCTCCGGTGTCGGTGGCAAACCCAATGGAATCATCGAGAGCATTAAATCGATAACCGACAGGATTGATGACATCGTGCGATGTTGAGTAGGTTTGCACGTGGATGCCGGCAATGGGGAGCGTGTCGCCGGGGTCAAATTCCTCTACGCGCAGGTGCGCGAGGTTTTCTTTGCATGAAAGGGTGTCCCTGCTGGCAAAGAGGGGACCATGCCAGTGCTTGCACCATACATCGAGCCCCTTGATATGGTCTCCATGCTCATGAGTGATTACAAGAGCGGCGACGTCGTCTGCCGAGAGGCCAAGCTCCGCCATGCGTTTAAGTGTCTCGCGGCGGGACAGGCCGTTATCGATCATGATGAGGCCTTGCGGTCCCTCGATGAGCGCGCAGTTGCCTTTTGAGCCGCTGCCGAGGATATGAAGGTGCAGACGAGACATAAGATTCCAAAGGATACAATGGGTGCGGTCGAATAGAGGAGGAAGCGAATGCCAACGGTATCTCAGCATTATGGACACCATGCTGCGTTGAGGGCTGATGATAAGGCCCCGGCAACGCGGCAGACGGCTGCCCCCGTGGTGCTCATGGTATCAGGTGGTGCGGACTCGACGGCGCTGCTCCTCATGGCTTGCACATCAAAGCTGGATATACAGGATGGACGTGGCGTAGCCCCCATCGCGCGCGAGCGGCTGCATGTGCTGCATGTAAACCATCATCTGCGTGGCGAGTCATCCGATGGCGACGAAGCCTTTGTGCGCGACCTGTGTGCACAATACGGCTTGCCGCTGTGTGTCGAGCATGCCTATTTTGACGACGAGTCGGGCAATATCGAGGCCGCGGCGCGCGAAGTGCGCTATACCGCGGCACGCAGATATGTTCGCGAGCTCTGCGCCCAGACGGGGGCACCGCGAACGGCAGCTCGTATCTGCACCGCGCACACGTCTTCGGACCGCGCGGAAACGTTTTTGATGAATGCCATTAAAGGATCGGGGCCCGCAGGCCTATCGAGCATTCCCCGCCGGAGGAATATCGTGGTGCGGCCCTTGCTCGACCTGACTCATGATGAGCTCGTGAGCTATCTGCAGGTACATGGTCAGCCGTGGCGAGAGGACGAGAGCAACGAGGACGTATCGTACTTGCGCAACTATGTGCGCCATCGCGTTATGCCAGTGGTGGCGCAGCGCAACGCGAGCGTTTGCAAGACGATCGGCGCTGCCTGCGAGATCCTGGGGGACGAGGACGCGTTTCTGTCTCAGCTTTCGGCGCAAGCCTTTCGAAGCTGCCTGCGCAAAGAGGCGGCGGGCGCGCTGGTCCTTGACGCGCGTCGCCTTGCGGCTGCCGAGGTTGTGATCGCGCGGCGTATCGTGCGGTTGGCGATTAAGCGTATCGATCCGGATGCTCGCCCGGAGATGCGGCATGTGGAGCGTGTGCTCTCCTGTGTCGCTGCGGGCTCGGGCTCGGTAACGCTTCCTGCGGGAATTGATGCCCGTGTGGAGTTTGGCATGCTGGCGTTCAAGGCCCCGGCGGCGCGCGAGGGCTTAGTGGCCGACTGGATCTCCGTTCCCGGTCGTCTGCCGCTGGGGGCGGGGCGTATGCTGACAGCAGAGCCGATGGCTGTGGAGCCGGGGCGCGATATCGTGCACCGTGCCCGCGAGCTTGCTGCTGCCGGAGAGGTTGCGGCCTTGGTGGATGCGGCGGCCCTGGGGTTCGCCGACCGCGATAGCGAGCGGATCCTGGCGGGCTCGCGCGGGGAGATTCCCGCCGAGGCGCGATTGGCGCGCCTGTGGGTGGATAGCCCTGTGCCGGGAGACGTGATGTGCCCGTTGGGGATGAACGGTCGAAGCAAGAAAGTGTCAGACCTGTTGAACGAGGCGCGCATTCCTGTTTCAGACCGCTCTGGCGTACCCGTGGTAAGAACGGCTCCGGGAGGTGCCGTAGTATGGGTCGCGGGCGTTCGCGCGGACGAACGTTTTAAGTGCACGGCGGCGACGCGCGTGGCCTATCTGCTTCGCGTGGTTGACGCGGATTAGCTCCTCGCACCAGCTTTTCTGTGCGGCGTTGACGGTATTCCCGCGCTGATGGTGCGCGGGCTGGAAAATATACCCCGTGCGCTGCTAGAATGTGTAGTTCGCGTCCATGCGGCGGTGCGTGGGCGATTAAGCACAAGAAAGGGTTGTCATGGCTTCTCAACATCCGGATATCGAGAAGGTTCTGTTTACGCAGGAGGATATCGACGGTATCGTCTCTCGCCTGGGCGAGGAGATTACGCGCGACTATGCGGGTAAGGATCTGGTGCTGATCGCGGTCCTGCGCGGCGCTGTTGTCTTTATGGGCGACCTGATGCGCAAGATCGAGCTGCCGACCAACATCGATTTCATGGCTGTTTCGAGCTATGGCGACGGTGTGAAGTCTTCGGGTATCGTGCGTATCATTAAGGACCTGGATATCGACATCCGTGGTCGCGACGTGCTGATTGTCGAGGACATTCTGGACTCGGGCCTGACGCTCAAGTACCTGATGAAGAATCTCGAGAGCCGTAAGCCCGCTTCACTGGAGGTCGCTGCCTTCCTGTGGAAGGACGTTGAGGACCGCGTCTCGGCCGTCACGCCCAAGTATGTTGGAACCCATTGCCCCGATGCCTTTGTGGTGGGCTACGGCCTCGACTATGCCGAGCGCTATCGCAACCTTCCGTATCTGGGCATTTTGAAACCGGAGGTTTATTCGTAAGATGCCCGACGACCGTAACGATAACAATTCCCAGACTCCCCGGGAGCCTAAGATCCCGGGGATGCCCGGAGGCAAGAAGCCCACGCGTACGGGCTGGCTGTATTTTATTTTGGCTTGCGCGCTTCTGGGCTATGCCTTCTTTAATATGGGCTCCGGCTTTGCCAACTCCAGCAATACCGTAAAGCTCGCGACGAGTGAGATGGTGAGCGCCATCAAGCAGGATCGCGTCGAAGATCTGACCTATACGGTTCAGGACGGAAGCGTGACGGGTCATTACTGGAAGACGAAAAAGGACAAGGGCGACACGAGCGAGCTCAAGAGCTTTTCCTCGACCTATGTCGGTTCCGATTCGCTTGCCGAGCTCATGGCGGAGCACCCCGATACCAAGTACATCATCAACACCAACGATCCCGATTTTTGGGGCGACTTGGCGATGAGTGTGCTTCCGACGATTGCCTTGATCGCCATCATGTTCTACTTTATGCGCCAGATGATGGGCGCCAATAATAGGAACATGCAGTTTGGCAAGACCAATGCCAAGACCAACGAGGCTACGCGTCCCAAGGTCAAGTTCGAGGACGTTGCCGGCGTGGACGAGGCAGTCGAGGAACTCGAGGAGATCCGCGACTTCCTGAGCGATCCGGACCGCTATCGCAAGCTGGGTGCCAAGATTCCGCGCGGCGTTTTGCTGGTGGGCCCTCCGGGTACCGGTAAGACGCTGCTGGCCAAGGCCGTTGCCGGCGAGGCGGGCGTGCCGTTCTTTAGCATCTCGGGTTCTGACTTTGTCGAGATGTTCGTGGGCGTTGGCGCCAGCCGCGTGCGCGACCTTTTTAAGGAGGCCAAGTCCCAGGCTCCGTCAATCATCTTTATTGACGAGATCGATGCCGTGGGACGTCAGCGCGGAGCCGGCTTGGGCGGCGGCCACGACGAGCGCGAGCAGACGCTTAACCAACTGCTGGTCGAGATGGACGGTTTTGAGGAAAGCGAGTCGGTCATCCTGATCGCTGCCACCAACCGCCCCGATATTCTGGATCCGGCGCTGCTGCGTCCCGGCCGTTTTGACCGTCAGGTCACGGTCGACCGTCCGGACGTAAAGGGCCGCGAGCAGATCTTGCGCGTGCATGCTGAGAACAAGCCGATGGACGAGGACGTTAAGTTTGAGAAGCTCGCCCAGATGACCGTTGGCTTTACTGGTGCCGATTTGGCGAACCTGCTCAACGAGTCTGCACTGCTGGCCGCTCGTCGTCATCGTTCTGTGATCTCGATGGACGAGGTCGAGGAGTCGATGGAGCGTGTGATTGCCGGACCGCAACGCAAGGGCCGCGTGATGACCGAAGCCGAGAGCACCACGATTGCTTACCACGAGAGCGGTCACGCCCTGGTGGGCCACATCTTGGAGCATTCCGATCCGGTTCATAAGATCTCGATCGTCAGCCGCGGTCAGGCCCTGGGCTACACGCTGCAGCTTCCGCAGGAGGACCACTTCCTCAAGACCAAGAACGAGATGCTCGACGAGCTCGCCGTGTTCTTGGGTGGTCGCGTCGCCGAGGAGCTCATGTGCGATGACATTACGTCGGGCGCGAGCAACGACCTGGAACGCGCGACCAAGATGGCACGCGAGATGGTCACGCGTCTGGGCATGAGCGAGGAGCTGGGCACGCAAGTGTTTGGTGAGGCGCAGCATCAGGTGTTCCTTGGTCGCGATTACGCCGATCACCAGGATTACTCCGAGGAGACGGCGCGCCGCATCGATATCGAGGTTCAGCGCATCATGCGCGAAGCCCATCGCCGTGCGATCGAGATTTTGGGTGCCCGTCGCGATCAGCTCGATCTGATGGCGAAGGTGCTGCTTGAGCGCGAAACCGTCGAGGGCGACGCCGTGAATGCCCTGCTCGACAACGAGTGGGATGCCTACCTTGAGCGCGAGGGCGATATCCTGGCGGCCAAGGAGGAACGCAATGCCAAGGCGGCCGGCATACCGACCAAGAAGCGCGCGCCTCGTATGAGCGAGGAGGAGCTAGCGGCTGATGCCGCGGCTTTTGCGCAGGCGGCGATGCAGGAGGATGCCGAAGCCGCATCCGAGGATGCTGACGATGCCGAGAGCGCTGGCGAAAAGAAGGCCGACGGCAATACTGACGTCGACGAGTAATCTTTGTCACGAGAGCCTCCGCGGGGAAACCTACGGAGGCTTTTTCCTTTTGGCCGATATGGGGCCGTCTGTTGATTGGGGACAGACTTAAATGAGCGTTTTCACGCATTTAAGTCTGTCCCCAATCAACATTGCTGCGGCACTTTGCTCAGCTAAAGCGTACAATAGCGCCTATGCGAAAGGGGAACAGATGATCAACGAAACCATGTATGCTCGCGGTGCGGAGAGCTCCATCATTCGCGAGATTTTTAGCTATGGCCTTGAGCGCAAGGCGCAAATCGGCGCGGAAAACGTGTTCGATTTCTCGCTGGGCAACCCGAGCGTTCCTGCTCCCGCTGCCGTCGCGGAGTCCATCAAAAAGGCGCTTGAACTGCCGAGCGAGCAGCTGCACGGATACACGCCCGCACCGGGCCTGCCGCAATGTCGAGCAGCCGTCGCCGAATCGCTCAACCGTCGCTTCGGTACGAGCTATGAGGGCAAGGATGTCTTTATGACCGTGGGCGCGGCGGCTTCGCTCACCTGCACGCTCAATGCCGTTACGAACCCGGGTGACGAAGTCATTGTTATCGCTCCGTACTTCCCGGAGTATCGCGTGTGGATCGAGAAAGCTGGTTGCACGTGCGTCGAGGCGCTCGCCGATGAAGATACGTTCCAGCTGAGCGTGAGTAACGTGCTCAAGGCGATTACCGATAAGACGGCTGCCGTCATCATCGACTCGCCCAACAATCCGACCGGTGCCGTATATACACGCGACACGCTGACGCGACTGGCCAATGTTCTGCGCGAGGCCAACGCTCAGCGCGATCCCGAGAATCCGATTATGCTCATCTCTGATGAGCCGTATCGTGAGATTGTCTATGGCGCCGAGGTGCCTTGGGTGCCTTCGATCTACGAGCACACCATCGTGTGCTACTCGTATTCCAAGTCGCTTTCGCTACCGGGCGAGCGCGTGGGGTGGATTCTGGTTCCCGATACGAATCCTCAGGCAGCTCGTCTAATGCCGGCCGTTGCCGGTGCCGCCCGCACGCTGGGCTTTGTGTGCGCACCGGCCCTCTTCCAGCGTGTAATCATCGACTGCATTGATGAGCCGAGTGATGTCGAGGCCTATGCGCGCAACCGCACCGCGCTTACCGACGCACTAGCGGAGTACGGCTACACCTATGTTGAGCCGGATGGCGCGTTCTACCTGTGGGTGAAAGCGCTGGAGCCCGATGCAAACGCCTTCTGCGAGCGCGCGAAGAAGTATGAGCTGCTCGCGGTGCCTTCGGATAGCTTTGGCATGCCGGGCTGGTTCCGCCTGGGCTACTGCGTGAGCTATGAGACAATCGTCAACTCGCTGCCTGCCTGGAAGCAGCTGGCCGACGAATATCGTCGAAAGTAAAGCGCTCTGCTTACAATGTTTTACGTGAAACGGGGTTTGGTTTTAAGCCAGACCCCGTTGTCTATGCCGTTGTGTGATTGGGATGAAGCAGTTTTACGACTGCCGAAAGCTATGCGTACAATGAATATACGCGACGGCCATACTGGACAAGGAGACCCGATGCCCTACCTTCTTTCTTGTGATATTCATACTCATACGATGTTCTCTGCGCATGCGTACTCAACCATCGAGGAGAACATCTATTGGGCGGCAGAGCGCGGCCTTCAGGTGCTCGGTTCCGCCGATCATTTAAGCTCGATGGTTACGCCTTGCCCCAATGACCTGCGCAGTTTCCAATTCTTTATTAACCAGGATATCTGGCCGCGCATTTGGAGCGGCGTGCTGGTGCTTCGCGGCGCCGAGGCCGATATCGTTTCGCTGGATGGAGGCCTGTTTGGCGAGGACATTCCCGTTTCGCTCGATATTGCCGGCGATTCGTACAGTCACCAGCATTCGCTGTTCGATTTGGTGACGCGTAATTTGGATTATTTGGTGGCAAGCGTGCATAACCCGCAGTTTGCCGAAGGCGCGACGCTCGCCCAGACGACCGAGATGTACATCAATGCCCTGGAGCACCCCAAGGTGTTCATGCTTGGGCATACGGGGCGTTCGGGCGTGCCGTTCGATATCGATGAGGTGCTGTTGGCGGCCAAGGCCAAGCACAAGATTATCGAGATCAACAACCATAGCCTTGAGCACGGTGCCGACACTGAGCATTGGGCCGTATGCCGCAAGATCGCCGAGCGCTGCGCCGAGCTGGGCGTTGGCATTGGCGTGTCGACCGATGCCCACATTGGCATGGCAATTGGCAAGCTCGACCATGCCCGCAAGATGCTCGACGAGATTCACTTCCCGTTGGATTTGATTGTGACGCGCGATCGCGAGACGCTGCTTCGCGAGATGGCGGCAGCCGGCGTCTGCGACCTGCGCAAGGGCATGTAACGGCGTTCATAAACCAAGTGAAGGGGGCGGTCCAGACGGGCCGCCCCCTTTCTTGTGCCGGTGGATTAGCGGCGTTCGAGGACCGCTACGGTTTCGGTGTGGTCGGTATGGGGGAACATGTCGACGGGCGTGATCTTGAGCAGGCGATAGCCTCCGTCGAGGAGCTGGTGCAGGTCGCGCTCTTGGGTCACGGGGTTACAGCTGATATAGGTGATGCGGCGCGGCTTGAGTGCGCAGGCGGCTTCGAGGAACTCGGGGGTGGAGCCGGCGCGCGGCGGGTCGATGGAAAGGACGTCGATCCGCTCGTTGTTGTCGGCAGCGTCCAGGATGTAATCGGTGGCGTCGTCGGCCATAAACCAAGCACTGCGGGTGAGTCCGTTGAGCTCGGCATTGCGACGTGCGTCGGCAATGCCGGCGGGGTTGCGCTCAACACCGAGCAGCATAATGCCGACACCTTTGTCCTGGGCATCTTTAGCTGCGCACAGGCCGATAGTTCCGCTACCGCAATAGGCATCCATGAGTACGTCACCCTGCTGCAGATCCATACCGTCAATGGCGAGTTGATAGAGCAGTTCGGTCTGCTGCGGGTTGGTCTGATAGAACGCGGTAGGGGAGATGTCGAATTCGCAACCGAGTAGCTGGTCGCGCATGCATTCGGCGCCATAGACGATACGGGTCTCCTCGCCCAAGATGGCATTTCCAGGGCGTCCGTTGATGTTCTGAGCGACGGTGACGATATGCGGATCAAGCGCCGCGACGGCTTCAAAGAACTCCTGCGCATGCGGCAGGTCGCGCTGAGCGGTCACGAGCGTAACCATGACCTGGTCGGTACGCCAGCCGCAGCGAACGACGGCATAGCGAAGCAGCCCCAGATGCTTGTCCTCATTAAAGGCGGGAATATGCAACCGCTCAGCTTCGCGTGCGATGCCGTTGAGAATCTGACGGGCACCCGGTGCCTCGACAGGACACTCGGGTACGGCAACGATCTTGTGCGTGCCGCGCTCAAAGAAGCCGCAGCGGACAGCGCCCTCCTTGCCGGGAGCAAAGGGGGTGGCAGCCTTATGACGAAAACCGCGCGGAGCAGGATACTTGCCCGGGTCGCCCAGGGTAACACCCATACCGCGAATGGGGTCGACGGTTATGCCCTCGCGCTCACAGAGCTCAGCAAACAGCTCCTCCATAGCAGTCTGCTTAGCTGCCAACTGCTTTTTATAAGGACGATTGAGCGCCGTGCACCCACCACAAGCTTTCATGATTGAACAGGGAGACTTGGGGTCCACGGCCTTACGCGCAGACAAAACCGGATCTTTATGCGAGCGCTTGGAGCGAGCCTGAGATGTCTTGTCCTCGCTCCGACGAGAACTGGGGCGCTTGGCCTTAGCCTTGCCCTTGGCCGACTTACCCTTCGCATCCTGAGACGACTTGGATTTCTTAGAAGATTTTTTCTCCTCCGACCCCTCAGCCGCCTCGATCAAAGCACGACGAGCCTTACGCTCCGCACGAGATTCTGTCATCAATAACCCCACTATTAAAGAAAAAGAAAAGTCCGAAGCAATTGTACCGTGCATTTAACGAGCTCGTTTGGAGAGGACGCCTATTTAAGGCCCCGAGCACGTTGTCTCCCGGTTGGGCGGCACCCGGCGCGGAGTTAAATTTGTCGCGAGTTCCGCACGAACAGGAGAGCACTTAATGTGCTCTCCGTCGTGAGCAGGACTGTAGAGCAGCAAATTAAACTCCGCGCCGGGTGCCGCCCAACCGGGAGCCCCAACCTTGTGCTCCATCAAGGTAAAGTGTATGATTCTGAACGTTACATGACTCACTTTACCTAACTAAAGTGCCATCAAGGGGGAATACCATGAATACCGATATGTCTCGTCGTCAGTTTGTTGGTCTAGCCGGCTCGCTCGCCACGGTGCTTGGCCTTGGTCTTGTCGGCTGCGGCGGTGGTGCCGGCAAGGGCTCCGCTGCCGGTTCTGCCGCAGCCAAGGACGTGAAGGGCGCCGCGGAGTCCAAGAAGCTCGTGGTGGGCTTTGATAAGTCCTATCCTCCGTACGGCTTTGTGGGCGACGATGGCGAGTACACCGGCTTTGATCTCGATCTGGCCAAGGCTGTTGCCGATAAGCAGGGCTGGGAGGTCAAATACGAGGCCATCGACTGGGACGCCAAGGACACGCTGCTCAACTCGGGTGCCATCAACTGCATCTGGAACGGCTTTACCATGGAGGGCCGCGAGGACGACTACACGTTCTCCGAGCCGTACATGCTCAACGAGCAGGTGCTCGTGGTCAAGAAGGACGCGGGTATCAAGA
The DNA here is from genome assembly GCA_958412345.1 of uncultured Collinsella sp. Lineage (GTDB taxonomy): Bacteria > Actinomycetota > Coriobacteriia > Coriobacteriales > Coriobacteriaceae > Collinsella. Next base: position 11,289 of record CATYSO010000021.1, read on the forward strand.
GCTGGGACGATCTTGCCGGCAAGACTGTGATTACCCAGACCGATTCCGCCGCTCAGGACGTGCTCGAGGGTGACCAGAAGGATCTGGCGGCGACGTTTGCCACGCTCGACACGATTGGCGAGTACAACACGGCCTTTATGCAGCTCGAGAGCGGCGCGGTCGATGCCGTGGCGTGCGACCTTTCGATTGCCCAGTATCAGCTTGCCGCCAAGCCCGATGCTTACACGCAGCTTGATGAGCCGCTGTCCAGCGAGCACTACGCCGTCGGCTTTAAGAAGGGCGACACCAAGTCGGCCGATGCTGTAACCGAGTCGCTCAAGGCACTCTACGAGGACGGTACGGTCAAGGACCTGTGCGATAAATATGCAGATTACGGTCTTTCCTTCGACAACTGGGTTCTCAAATAGCGGCTTTCCCAGGCACCCGATTTTGCCGTTCAAACCGTCGCTTGCGTACATTTAGTACGCGGCGCTCCTCTTTCACGGCAAACCCGGGCACCTGGAAAACCCGCTTTAGCATTGGGTTTGCTGTTCCGTTACTGCGAAAGAGAGGGTAGGTTGTCTATCCAAGTCATGATGCAGATGCTTGGCCAGGGATTCTTGGTCAGTTTGCAGCTGTTTGTGCTGACGCTGCTGGGGTCGATTCCGCTGGGAATCCCCGTGGCGTTTATGCGCATGAGTAAAATTGCGCCGCTCCGCTGGATTGCGCGCATCTATATCTCGGTCATGCGCGGTACGCCGCTCATGCTGCAGATGTTTGCCATCTACTTTGCCCCGTACTACGTGTTTGGCATCTCGCTCACGCCCGATTCCAAATGGACGGCGTGCGTCGTGGCATTCATCATCAACTACGCCGGCTACTTTGCCGAGATCTATCGCTCGGGCCTGCAGTCGATTCCGCGCGGTCAATATGAGGCCGCCGAGGTGCTGGGCTACTCGCGTCTGCAGACGTTTCTGTATATCGTGATGCCGCAGGTCGCCAAGCGTATTCTGCCGGCGATGGGCAACGAGATCATCACACTGGTCAAGGACACGTCGCTGGCGTTCGCCATCGGCGTGGGTGAGATGTTCTCGACCGCCAAGGCGCTGGTCGCCTCGCAGGTGAGCATGGTGCCGTTTGCGATTGCGGCGTTGATCTACTGGGTCTTTAACTTTGTGGTCGAGATGCTGCTGGGCGCTGCCGAAAAGAAGCTGGACTATTATCATGACTAGATCGTTCCGCCGTTCTAACGAACGGCGGACTGCTCGACGCTGCGCGCGTGTCTGACGGCCAATCTGCTTCTCAAGCCGTCGCTTGCGTACAGAAGTACGCGGCGCTCCTCTTTCGAAGCACATTGTCTCGTCATCCACACGCTCGCTGACTTCTCAAACACATGGAGGTCCCCGTGTCCGGAACGGTAATGAATATATCGAACGCGCGCAAGGCGTTTGGCGGCAATGAGGTGCTCAAGGATATCTCACTCGAAGTCAAGCGCGGTGAGGTCGTGGCGATTATCGGGCCTTCGGGCGGCGGTAAGTCCACGCTGCTGCGCTGTGCCACGCTGCTTGAGGCGCTCGATGGTGGCTCGCTCTCGTTTGGCGACCTTGCCGTCGCGACGGATGCGGGCTCGGGCGCGGTGTACGCAAAGGGCGATGTACCTAAACAGGCGCGCTCGCGGTTTGGTCTGGTGTTTCAGAACTACAACCTGTTCCCGCACTATACCGTGATGAAAAACATCATCGACGCGCCGATCCGCGTGCTTAAGCGCCCGCGCGAGCAGGCGGAAGCTCGTGCGTATGAATTGATTGCTCAGATGGGGCTTGTGGGCAACGAGAATAAGGTTCCGTGTGAGCTTTCGGGCGGTCAGCAGCAGCGCGTGAGTATTGCCCGCGCCCTAGCGCTCGACCCGGAGATCCTGTTCTTTGACGAGCCGACCTCGGCGCTCGATCCCGAGCTGACGGCCGAGGTGCTGCGTGTCATTAAGGACCTCGCTGCGCAGAACATGACGATGGTGATCGTGACCCACGCAATGCAGTTTGCGCGCGATGTTGCCGACCGCGTGGTCTTTATGGATGGCGGTCGTATTGTCGAGGAGGGTCCTGCCGAGCAGGTCATCGACCATCCGCGCGAGCGGCGCACGCGTGAGTTCTTGAGCCGTATCGAGGGATAGGCTCAGGTATTTACTCAACTATTAATTGAGGCGAAGCCGCCACAGGTCTTACGGTCTGTGGCGGCTTTTTGTTTACATCGACGGGGTTCAATAATTGCCTCACAAGCTTGTCTCTTCCTCTCGCCGCCTGTATTCATACGTGTGCCGAAAGGTATGCATGGACAGCCGCCCGTGAGGGTAGGGTGGTGGCATAGGACATTTGGAGGGTGAGTCGGCTCGGCTGCCGACCATGCTGCTCCCGGGACGGCACCGACCGCGAACTCTCCCCGTTGGCGTCGCGCATTGCGCGCGGCCCTGCAAGGAGGTCATCATGGGTGCTCCCAAGACCGGTAACGTAAGGAACGTGGTGCTCGTAGGCCAAGGCGGGGTGGGCAAGACTTCACTCGCCGAGGCCATGCTCCACCTTTCCGGCAAGACCGCCCGCCTGGGCGGCCACGACGGCACCAAGCCCACGCTCGACTATGACCCCGAAGAGGTCAAGCGTGCATTTTCCATCTCGACGACCATTGCGCCGATCGACTGGAAGGGCGCCCGCATCAACGTGCTCGATGCCCCGTGCTACCCCGATTTTATCGGCGACGCCTTTGCTGCGATGAGCGTCTGCGAGACGGCTCTGTTTGTGGTCGACGCCGAGGCCGGCCCGCAGCCTACGACGGTTAAGCTCTGGTATGCCGCCGAGGACCTGCGCCTGGCACGCGCGGTGTTCGTAAACCGCCTGTCGCGCTCCGAGGCCAGCTTTGCGACCACGATGGACCTGCTGCAGGAGCGCTTTGGCACGCGCCTGGGCGCCGTGACTCTTCCCTGGGGCGAGGGCGAGGACTTTGACGGCATCATCGACCTGGTGCGCATGAAGGCGCGCCATTGCAACGGCACCGAAGCCGTTGAGTCGGAGATTCCCGAGGAGTATCGTGCCCAGGCCGAGGAAGCCCATGACCATCTGTGCGAGCTGGTGGCCGAGGCTGACGACGAGCTGATGATGAAGTACTTGGAAGGCGAGGAGACGCTGACGCAGGAGGAGCTTGAAGGCTTGCTGTCTAAGGCGATCGCCGAGCGCATCTTTGTGCCGGTCTTTGCGGGCGATTGCATTAAGGAGCAGGGCGTTAACTCGCTGATGGACGACATCGCCACATACTTCCCGGCGCCGACGGACTACGGCGAGATGCCGCTCATCGACGGTGATTCGCTTAAGATTTCGAGTGACGATGACCGTCCGGTGGCGTTTGTGTTTAAGACGCTGGCCGATCCGCAGCAGGGCCGCATCAGCTTTATCAAGGTGCTGACGGGCACGCTTGAGCCGGGTCTTGAGTTGGTCAACGCGCGTACCCGCAAGGGCGATCGTTTGGCTCACTTGTATGTGATGTGCGGCCGCGATATGACCGAGGTTGGCCATGCCTATGCCGGCGACATCATCGTGGCGCCCAAGCTGGCTGCCGAGACGGGCGATACGCTCTCCATTACCGGTAAGGTCGAGGCTGCGGCGTTTAAGTTCCCCAACTCGCAGTACCGCATCGCCATTGAGGCCGAGAATCGCGGCGACGAAGAGAAGCTCTACACGTTTATCGAGAAGGCCTGCAAGGCAGACCCGACCATGAGCATCGACCGCGATGAGGAGACTGGCCAGACCATTATCTCCGCCGTTGGTGAGGCACAGGTTTCGGTGCTGCTCAACCGCCTGGAGGACCGCACCAAGGTCGTGGCCAAGAGCGTGCCGATTCGCATTCCGTATCGCGAGACCATCCGCCGCACGGCGAGCGCCCAGGGCCGCCACAAGAAGCAGACCGGTGGCGCCGGCCAGTACGGCGACTGCTGGCTGCGCGTGGAGCCGCTCATTGGGCCCGACGGTACGAGCGACGGCTATGAGTTTGTGGACGAGGTCGTGGGCGGCCGCATTCCGCGCTCGCTCATCCCCGCTGTGGACAAGGGCGTGCAGGAGACCATGAAGGACGGCATTATCGCCGGCTATCCGCTCACGGGCATTCGCGTCGCGGTGTACGACGGTTCGTATCACAGCGTTGACTCCAACGAGATGGCGTTCCGCGCGGCGGCCCGCATCGGCCTGCGCAAGGCGTGCGCCGATGCCGACCCGGTGGTGCTGGAGCCCATCGAGGAAATCACGGTGACGATCCCCGAGAGCTACGCCGGCGCCGTGATGGGCGACATCTCGGCCTCGCGCGGTCGCGTGACGGGTATGGAGACCGATGAGCGCGGCGATACCGTGGTCATCGCCCAGGCGCCTCTCGCCGAGCTGACGGATTACTCGACGCGTCTGCGCTCCATCACGCGCGGCACGGGCGACTTTACCATGAAGCCCGCCGGCTATGAGCAGGTGCCTTATGACGTTCAGGCTAAGCTGGTCGAGCGCTATGAGGAGGGCCGCGCCAAGTAGCGTGTGGCGTTGCCTGTAACATACGTGCCGATGCAAGGGCCGCTCTGGGTAATCCGGGGCGGCCCTTTTTGATCCCTGGGGGGCGGAGAAAAACGGATCACGTTAGGTTTTGGGGCAGCTTGGTCGGCCCTAGTCCCCCGAGGCCTGGTTGCGGCCGGTGGAGTAGTCGATCTGCACATGCGGCTGCAGGTTGTAGCAATATACGTGGAAGCACAGCGTCTTGCCGCGGTCCTCGACCGATTGCGCCTCAAGTCGCACGCCACGGCAGACAAGTTCCTCTTCGTTATACATGGGCGTGACGCGGTAGAGCACATGGTTGCCTGTGTCGTGGATGTAGTCGAGGATCTGCTCTTCAAACGGCAGCATGCCCGTTTCGTTGAGATAGCGCGTGCCGGTGAGGAGATTCTTGCGGTTGGCGTTTTCGCCGCAGAGCGACCAGGCGATAAGGTGGCAGCGGTTGTAGAGGCTTTGACCCGGAATAAAGTCGTAGCGCTGCTGGTGCCATCCGGCGGGGTGGATACGCGAAATATCCCCGCGCTTGCCTTGACCGAGCGACTCGGGACCCACGCAGGCGAGCGCTTTGCGGGTGCGGCCTAAGCTGTCGAGCTTGGAGAACTTCTTAAAGCAGCCCTCTTCGATAGCGCGCTCGTATTCATCGAGCGTGAACGACGGCGTGCCGAGCGGGTGCGTGCTGTCGGCGCGAAGGGCAACATAGGGGTTACCCGCGTAGTCGGGAATGCTGCTGAGGTATACGCCGCGGGCGCGGTTGAGGTCGGGGTTTTCCACCTCGTCGATGGGGGTGGCGGCACTATCCGCGGAGGTAACGTTGCCGTTGGTGTTGGTCGCGGTGGACTCGGAGCCATCGCCAGAGTCTTGGCTATTTTGAGAGTCCGAGGAGCTCGCTGTTCCTGATTCGAGCCGGGCAACCAGGTCTGCTTCGTCGTCGGTGCGGCTGGGGCTTTCGTTTTGTTTTTCGGCCAGGGCTGCCGCCTGCTCATCGCTTTGCGGCGACAACAGCTTGGGCGCCCCGTCGAGCGACCCTGTGAACAGCGCAAACCCCAGCACCACGGCGGTGCCGATGGAAAGTACTTGCTTGTAAGCGGGCTTGCGCGACATGGAGGCTCCTAGATGGACGGTTGGGAATCTATCAGTCTAGCAGGAGCCGACAGAGGCCGTTCTGTCGAACAAATACTTAAGATTTGGGACAAACGCTACGGATTCATTTGCCTCATATTTGACGTATGGCTAGATCGAGGTGGAACCGAGCCAATTGAGTTTACATTCGAGAATGCGCTGCTCACCGGGCGTGCTGCTGCCATCGAGTAGCGCGAGGAGCATCTCGGCCGCCTCTCTGCCTTCCTGGTCGACGGGCTCGATGATCGTGGAGACGGTCGGCGTGGTGAGGTTGGTCCAGTCTTCGCAGTTGAGTCCCAAAAGACCGATTTGCTGCGGAAGTAGATGGGCCATGGGCTGGAGAGCCTTGTAGACACGGGGAAGTGCCCACTGATTTTGCACGAAGATAAGGGTTCGCTTGGCGGGGTTGAACTTGTATTTAAAGTACTCGGTAAGCTCACCGACCGACGGCTTGTTGTGGTCGATGGGAATCGCTTTGTAGAGCTGTCCGTTCGCTGCCAGTGCCTCGGCATACCCCTGAAAACGCTCCATGCGGGTGCGCATTTCGGTCATGTTAGCGGCAATGGAGAAAAAGTCCTCGTAGCCGGCATCGAGAAGCGCCTGCGTGGCATTGTACACGCCGTCGTAGAGGTTGGTTTTGATCCAGCTGGTGCCTGGGCTGTAGATGGCCGCGTCAAAAAAGACGACGGGCTTGCCGGCGCGCTTGATGCGGTCGTGGACTGCCTTGAAATTTGCCGTGGGCTGGATGATAAAACCATCGACGCCCAGCGAGAGCATTTTGTCGACATACATGAGCTCGGTCTCGGGGTTAAAGTTGCTCGTGCAAACGACCGTCTGGTAGCCCGCGGGGAGCATGACTTGTTCCATGCCGTTGAGGACGAGGCCCGCCCACTTGTTGGTGTTATCCAAAATGATGATGGCGATGACGTGGGTCTGCTTGCCGGTGAGCGTTTGCGCTTGGGCGTTGGGAACGTATCCGAGTTCCTTGATGACGCGCGCAATCTTTGCCTGCGTCTTCTCGCTAAGCTTTTCTCGTTTGTCGTTGAGGTAATACGAGACGCTTGCCGTCGAGGTTCCCGCCTCTCGAGCGACGTCTGCGATCGTAACGCGCTGTTTTGCCACAGCGACTCCTTCCGACAGATGAGCATTTTCCAACATGATGACTTTGAGTCTTGGTGAGGGATGCGCTTCGGTGAGCGACCTTTTCCTTTCATATGAGTATGCAACAAATGCGGTATACGGGTGGGGTCGAAATTTGTGACCGGCATGCGCATCTGCCGTCTACCGAGAAAATCAAATACTTCTTGACTTTTGAAATCGAGGGTAAAATCGCAGGATTCATTTTTGGTTAAACGCATAACCAAATAGCATAACCAACGCTCTGACCTGCGCGTTTACCGAAATAAGCTGGCATTAAGAAAAACGAGCACCTATATTGGTCTTGTCGAAAAGACAGCAAGTCCAAACGGCAGGGGATGCTCCGGAGGCCTCCGCAAACGGTGTCTTGCGCACGCAACTCTATGAAAAGAGGGAAGCAATGAAGATCGTAGGCGTTGCCGCCTGTACCGTGGGTATTGCCCACACGTATATGGCCCAGAAGGCGATTCAGGATGAATGCGCCGCCCGTGGCATCGAGTGCAAAGTCGAGGCTCAGGGTGGCCTGGGTATCGAGAACGAGCTGACGCAGGAAGACGTGGATTCCGCCGACCTGGTGCTCGAGTCCGTCGACGTGGGCGTCGAGAACGAGGATCGTTTTGAGCAGAAGATGGCCGAGGGCAAGTTCCTGAAGGTCGGCACCTCGGATGTAATCGCCGATCCGGTGAAGATCATCGACCAGGCCGTTGAGATCATCAAGGCGACGGGTGGCGCCGTTGACGCGCCCAAGGCCGAGGCCAAGGCAGAGAAGAAGGCCGTCTCCGCTGCCCCGCAGGCCCCGACACCGGCGTCCAAGCAGTCTATCTTTGCCGATCCTGGTAAGACGCTGCTCAATGCATTCAATACCGGCGTTTCCTATTTTATCCCCATCGTCGTTATCGGCGGCGTGTTTCTCGCCTTCTCGCTGGCATCCGGTACCGCCGGCGCCAACGGCATGGAGGTTACGAATCCGCTGATGGTGAGTCTTAACACCATCGGCATGGCCGGCATCTCCATGATGATCCCGGTGCTTGCGGCATATATCTCCTACTCGATGGCCGGCAAGCCCGCGCTCGCCCCCGGTTTTGTCCTGGGCTACCTGGTCAACAACGCAGTCGTTACTCCTAACGGCAACAGCGTTTCGACCGGCTTCTTGGGCGCCATGATCATGGCGGTTATCTGCGGCTACTTTGTCCGCTGGATGAAGACCTGGAAGGTCAACAACACCATCCAGACCATCATGCCCATCCTGATCATCCCGATTCTGACCTCGCTTGTCCTGGGTATGGCCTATATCTACATCCTGGCCACGCCGCTTGGCTTTGTGATGGACTGGCTTACCGGCGTGCTCGGCAGTCTGCAAGGCGGCTCCGCGGTTGTCCTGGGTCTGGTCATTGGCGTTATGACCGCCTTCGATATGGGTGGCCCCATCAACAAGACCGCCTCGACCTTCACCATGGCCATCATGGCCTCCGGAATCTACGGTCCTAATGGTATGTTCCGCGTCGCCGTCGCCGTTCCCCCGATCGCCTGTGGCCTCGCTGCGCTCATCGCCAAGAACAAGTTCGATGACGCTGACCGTCAGATGGGCATCTCCGCGCTGTTCATGGGCTGCATCGGCATTACCGAGGGCGCTATTCCCTTCGCGGTCAAGGATCTTGGCCACACCCTGCCCGGCATCTGCATCGGCTCTGCCGTGGGCGCGGCGCTTGCCGCCTTCCAGGGCATCGACTGCTACGTTCCGCATGGTGGCTTTATCGTCGCCCTCGCCACCAACAACGTCGCGCTGTTCTGCCTGGACATCGTGATTGGCTCCTTGGTCGCCGCTGCAATCCTGATTGCCATGAAGCCCACGCTCGATAAGCAGGCCAAGTAAACCTTTAAGGACTCCGGTTATGCGGAGGGATGGATTTGACTCCGCACAACCGCCCCTACACAACAAAATCCATCCGTACTGATAGGGCCCACATCTGGGTCCCAGGGAACTTTTGTCAAAAATCCTCTGGAGAAGGAGAACAAAATGTCCAACCTCACCATCCGCCAGGCCGTTCAGGGCATGCTCAAGCTGCAGGATAGCGGCGATCACGCAACCATGGTCGGCATTGGCCCCATGAGCCCCAACCTGATTCAGGCCGTGTTCGAGCTTGCCAAGGACGAGGATTTCCCGCCCATGTTTATCGCCAGCCGCAACCAGGTCGATATGGACGAGATGGGCGCCGGCTACGTCAACGGTTGGGACCAGACGCGCTTTGCCGCCGACATCAAGAAGGTTGCCGACGAGGTGGGTTACACCGGTCCGTACTACCTGTGCCGCGATCACGGCGGTCCGTGGCAGCGCGACGAGGAGCGTAACGCCCACCTGCCCGAGGACGAGGCCATGGAGCTCGCCCGCAAGTCCTTTGTCGCCGACATGGAGGCAGGTTTTGACCTGCTGATGGTCGACCCCACCAAGGACCCCTATCAGATCGGCAAGGTTATTCCGCTCGACGTGGTGCTTCGCCGCACGATCGATCTTATCGACTACCTTGAGCAGTACCGTCGCGAGCATAACCTGCCCGAGGTTGCCTATGAGGTCGGTACCGAGGAGACCAATGGCGGCCTGACCTCCACCGACAAGTACGAGGAGTTCATTTCTCAGCTGCAGCCCGAGCTCGAGAAGCGCGGCTGCCCCATGCCCACCTTTATCGTCGGCCAGACCGGTACGCTCACCCGCTGGACCGAGCAGGTCGGTCATTACAACTTTAAGAATGCCCGCGAGCTCGCCGACATGGCCAAGCGCTACGGTGTGGGCCTGAAGGAGCACAACGCCGACTATCTGGATGACGCGACGCTGCTCGAGCACATCCCGGCTCACGTGACGGCCTCCAATGTCGCCCCTCAGTACGGCACCGAGGAGACCCGTGCTTACCTCAAGCTCTGCGCTACCGAGCAGATCCTGGTCGACAACGGCCTGTGCGACGATCCCTCCGACCTGTATCACACGCTGCTGGTCAAGGCTATCAAGACCGAGCGCTGGCGCAAGTGGATGACCGGCGATGACGTTAACCTGCAGGTTGATGACATCCTGGCAGACGACGAGCTCAGCCTGAAGATTCTGGATGTCTCCGGTCACTACGCCTTCAACGACCCCGAGGTCAAGGAGCAGGTCGAGAAGCTCTACCGCAACCTCGCTGCCCAGGACATCGACGGCAAGCGCTTTGTGATCGAGCACATCAAGCGCCCGATCAAGCAGTACGTCGTCGGTCTTAACCTCAAGGGCGTCACGAGCCGCATCGAGAAGGCTCTCGAGGACTAAGGGGTTCCGGCGTTTTAACAAACGCCGGACCACTCGACGCTGCGCGGACATCTGCCGGGCAATCTGGCGCTCAAGCCGTCGCTCGCGTACCAAAGTACGCTTCGCTCCTCTTTCGCGCCACCTTGCCACGGCAGCTGCCCGCTCGCTGACTTTGGTTCGACCGGCGATTCAGCTGTTGTCCTTAGATTACCCGCTATTTATTTGAAGGAGTAAAGCATGAAGTTCTTTATCGATACCGCCAACCTGGACGAGATCGCCGAGGCCAAGAGCTGGGGTTGCCTGGCCGGTGTTACCACCAACCCGTCCCTGTACGCCAAGACCGGCGGCAAGCTCGCCGACTTCGAGCCGCATATGCTCAAGATCGCCGAGCTCTGCGAGGGCCTGCCCGTCTCCGCCGAGTCTACCGCCACCACGGCCGAGGGCATGATCGAGGAGGGCAAGCGCCTTGCCGCCCTCGCCCCCAACATTGTGGTCAAGCTCCCCGTCTGCGAGGCCGGCCTCGCCGCCTGCCGCGCGCTGGCCGATGCGGGCGTGCGTGTCAACATGACGCTCGTCTTCTCGCCGACGCAGGCCCTTATGGCCGCCAATGCCGGCGCCCGCTACATCAGCCCGTTTGTCGGCCGCTTTGACGACATCGCCGAGGACGGCATCTCGCAGCTCGACAATGTCGTGACCTGCATCAAGAACTATGACTGGACCGGCAAGAACGTCGACGACACCGTCGAGATCATCACCGCTTCGGTCCGCACGCCCAACCACGTGACCCAGGCGGCTCTTCTTGGTGCCGACATTGCGACCGTGCCCATGGCCGCTCTCAAGAAGTGCCTGCATCACCCGCTGACCGACCAGGGCCTCGCCTCTTTTGAGGCTGACTGGCAGAAGGTCGTCGCTCAGGCCTAACGAGTGGGTTGCCCCGGCATCGCGTCATCCGGTGCCGGGGTTGTTCTCAAGAGAGGAATTCGTATGACCAACCAGGAGCTGGCGAAGGTCGCCAATGAGGTCAGGAAGGGTGTCGTGACTGCGGTTCACGCGGCCAAGTCGGGACATCCGGGTGGATCGCTCGGTGCTGCCGACATCATGACTTATCTGTACTTTGAGGAAATGAATATCGATCCTGCCGACCCTCACAAGGCCGATCGCGACCGCTTTGTGCTCTCCAAGGGTCACGCGGCGCCGGGCCTGTATTCGGTACTGGCACATCGCGGCTATTTTCCCGTCGAAGAGCTCGAGACGCTCCGCCATATTGGTAGCCGCCTGCAGGGCCATCCCAATATGAACGACGCCCCGGGCATCGATATGTCCACCGGCTCGCTCGGTCAGGGCATCTCTGCTGCAGTTGGAATGGCGCTTGCCGCTAAGCACTGGGGCGACAGCTACCGTGTCTACACGTTGCTGGGCGACGGTGAGTGCGAGGAAGGCCAGGTGTGGGAGGCGGCCATGTTCGCCGGCAACCATGCGCTCGACAATCTTGTTGCCGTCGTCGACCACAACGGCTTGCAGATTGACGGCACGATCGATGAAGTCAACTCGGCCATGCCGCTCGCGGACAAGTTTCGCGCCTTTAAGTGGCATGTGATCGAGCTTGCCGACGGTAACGACATGGCGCAGATTGCCGCCGCCTTTGCCGAAGCTCGCGAGGTGGATGGCGCGCCCGTCGCTATCATCGCCGAGACGGTGAAGGGCAAAGGCGTCTCCTTTATGGAGAACCAGGTTGGCTGGCATGGCAAGGCGCCCAATGACGAGCAGTTTGAGCAGGCCATGGCCGAGCTCGCGGCAGCAGGAGAGGAGCTCTAATGGCAGAGGTCAAGAAAGTCGCCACGCGCGTTAGCTATGGCGAGGCACTTGTCGAGCTGGGCAATGAGCACGATGACTTTGTAGTGCTCGATGCCGACCTGGCTGCCGCTACGCAGACGGGTAAGTTTAAGGCTGCCCACCCTGAGCGCTTTTACGATGCCGGTATCGCCGAGAGCAACCTGATGGGTCTTGCCGCCGGCATCGCGACCACGGGCCACGTTGCTTTTGCGAGCACCTTTGCGATGTTTGCCGCCGGTCGCGCCTACGAGCAGGTCCGCAATTCCATTGGCTACCCGCATCTCAACGTCAAGATTGGCGCCACCCATGCCGGCATTTCGGTGGGCGAGGACGGCGCCACGCATCAGTGTTGCGAGGATATCGCGCTCATGCGCACGATCCCGGGTATGACGGTGATCGTTCCTGCCGATGACATCGAGGCTCGCGCCTGCGTGCGCGCCGCCTATGAGTTTGAGGGCCCGGTCTACATGCGTTTTGGCCGTCTGGCTACGCCGGTTATCAACGACCACGAGGACTATGAGTTCAAGATTGGTCGCGGCGTGGTCGTGCGCGAGGGTTCCGATGTGACTATCGTCGCATGCGGCCTCATGGTCGCCGAGGCGCTCGAGGCCGCCGAGGCGCTCGCTGCCGATGGTGTCGACGCCGAGGTCATCAACATGCACACGATCAAGCCGCTTGATGAGCGCCTGGTGGTTGCCAGCGCCAAGAAGACCGGTCGTGTGGTCACCGCCGAGGAGCATTCGATTGTCGGCGGATTGGGCGAGGCCGTTGCCTCGGTGCTCGCGGAGCAGCATCCAGTGCCGATGCGTCGCGTCGGCGTGCGCGATGTGTACGGCGAGTCCGGCCCTGCGGTTGATCTGCTGCACAAGTACGGTTTGGACGCCGACGGCATCGAAGCCACGGTCAGGTCCGTGTTGTAAGGAAGGTTTCCATGGGATTTGTATCTGCCAACCAAGTGACGATCGGGTATGCCGCCGCCTCGCGCGAGGACGCCCTGCATTATTTGTCCGAGCAGGCCATCGAGCTCGGCTTTACCGACGATGCTGCTGCTGTAGAGGCGGCCTTCATTGCTCGCGAGAACGAGGCCGAGACGGGCCTTGTCGCCGGTTTTGCCGTTCCGCATGCCAAGAGCGACGCGATCCATACGCCGGGCGTTGCCGTGCTCAAGCTGGCCGAGCCTGTCGAGTGGCCGAGCTTTGACGGCGTGCCCGTCGATGTCGCGCTTGCGCTGTACGTGCCCGCCGGCGAAGCTGGAACCACGCATCTGCGCCTGCTTTCCAAGGCTGCCGTGATGCTGATGGACGCCGGCTTCCGTGACAAGGTGCGCGCGAGCACCGATCCCGTCGAGATTGCCGAGCTCATCAACGCCGGACTCGAGGGCTAGAACGGGCTCTCCGTTTCATTAATCGATCCTTCTCCAAGGAAAGGGGCCGCGACGCTATAGACGTCGCGGCCCTGTCTGCGTTTCCCCAGATAAAACCTGCCAAAATAAACCTGTCCCTTTTTGGCAGGTTACTGATTCATGTTGCCGTGGATGTAGGGGGTGACCTCGGGGGAGATGTGGCCGCAGCCTAGGTCGCGCAGCGCGGACTCGATAGCGGCAGGCAGCGGGGTCTTGCCCTTGTCGTCGACGGCGGTACCGCCGAGGGCGGCAATCTTTGCGACATCTGCGGGAGCGGCCTCGATATGCATGCAGCCGCCGACGAGGCGTGCGCGGACCTGAGCCAGGTCAAGATCGTGCAGGTAATCCTCGCAGGCGCGGATTAAATCGACCTTCTCGCGCGTAAGCTCCTCGCCCGTGGGGATGCGCGTGGCCAAGCAGGCGCCTGCCGGCAGGTTCCAGACGGGGTAGCCCCATGCACGCAGCAGCTCGCGCTCCTCGTCTTTGGTAAAGCCGACCTCCATAAGCGGCGAGCGCACGCCGAGCTCTTCTGCCGCACGCATGCCGGGGCGGTAGTCACCGCGATCGCTTGCATTGCTGCCATCGATGACGGTGGGAAAGCCCAGCGACTTGGCGTGGTTGACGATGGCGGTGAAGCCGGCGCGCTTGCAGTGGTAGCAGCGGTCGGCATCGTTGCAGGCTACCTGGGGGAGCTGCAGCTGATCGACCGAAAGATTGAGCACGGGGAGCATAAAATGCGGACCCTCATCGGTTTGTCCGTCAACGGACCGCTCAAACGAAGCCTGTTCGGGCGTGCCGATGAGCGGCGTGGTGAGATGGACGAGGAGGGTATTGGTAGGCATGATGCGGGCGCATACGGCGGCCAAAAAGCTGCTGTCAACGCCGCCGGAAAACCCGATAGCCACGCGCCCGTATGCCAAAAGCAGCTGTTCGAGCGCCGATAGCTTGTCTTGAAGCTCCTCTGCGGGTGCGGTAGTGTCTGAAAACATGAATCAATCCTTACCAATATGTACTCGGTCGAAAACTATAATCCTACTGGACTGCTTGTCATAAGACTTCTATCTATGTAACGAAAGTGCAATATGGTATATACGTTATATACAAGTTGCCAAATGCGGTAGAGTTGCGGCAATGCGACAGCGAGATTCGATGGGGGACCGATATGATCAAGGCTGTTATTTTTGACATGGACGGGACGCTGGTCGATACCGAGCGTCTGGGCATCAAGGCATGGAAAGCGCCCGCTGCTGAGCTGGGTGTCGCGATTGATGACACGCTGATTCATCAGTTTATCGGTCGCACGCTGCCCGATGTCATGGACATCCTTGAGGCACATTACGGCAGTAGGGAAACCGCTGAGGCGATCTATCATCGTCACAAGGAGATTCGCGACGAGATGGTCAAGACCGACCTGGAGCTTAAGGCCGGCGCCGCCGAGTGCATAGACGAGCTGCTGGCTGCGGGCTATCACGTGGGCCTTGCGACGTCATCGCGCCATGTCACGGCAGAACGCAACCTTAAGATGGTCGGCCTCTTTGACAAGTTTGAAACGGTGACCTGCGGCGAGGACGTCGTGCACGGCAAGCCCGACCCCGAGATGTATCTGCTTGCCTGCGAGCGCGCGGGCTTTGCTCCCGAGGAATGTGCCGTGGTCGAGGATTCGCGCAACGGCTGCGTCTCGGGCATTACGGCTGGCTGCCACGTCTTTGCTGTCCCCGATATCGTGCCGCTTCCGCAGGACGTGGTGGACGGCTGCGAGGCGGTGCTCGATACGCTATTCGATCTGACGGCGGCGGTCAAGGCCGTGCGCTAGACAATTGCGGCGTTGAAACGAGCAATTGCTTACGTTTGCGCTTAAACAAAAGGGGTCCGGCAATGGTCGGGCCTCTTTTGCTTAAGCGGCGACTTAGCATACTTGAGGGCGTGCTATAGATATGCACCGAGGTTGATGGCCGTGGCGTCGGTCTGGCTGCTTGCCTGGGTGCTGGCGCGTTCCAGCAGGAACGGCCGCACGAGTTCTTGGCGGTTGATGTCCTCGATGGCCGTGACCGCGGTGACGGTGCGCGCGGCGGAGCCGATGCGGACGCGTTTGGTCTTGGCGGCGGGCTTGTTCTCGATCTGCTCCATCAGCAACTGAACGCCCTTGCGGCCAATCTCGTAGCCCGGAGGCGCTACTGTGGTCAGTGGGACCGACCCGCTCCAGGCGAGCGGATTGCCGTCGCAGCCTGCCACGCGGACCTGCTCAGGGACGGAGATGCCTTTATCGACCAGCGCTGAGATGACGCCCGAGGCCAGTACGTCGGTGAGGCCGATGACAAAATCGGGGCGCTCGTCGCCGGAACGCTCGGCGATTTGGGCACCGATGCTGTAGCCGTCGGCTGCGGTATTCCACTCTCCAGCGTCAATGACCTCAATTTTGATATCGGGATGCAGGGCGAGGGCCTTGTGGATGCCAAGTACGCGCAGGGTGAGCTGCATAAATGCCGCTCTGCCCACAACGGTGATATGGCGTGCGCCACGAGCAACGGCGAGCTCGGCGATAATGCGCCCCTGCGCCTCGTTGTCGGCGGCTACGTAATAACCGGGTTCGGAACAGTGGATGTCCAGATGGACAATCGGCACGGGCATCTTGGTCATAGCGGGGTGCCAGTCGGGGGACGCCATGGGCTGAACCATGACGCCGGACATCTGCGTGCCCATAAAGTAGCGCAGGTAATGGTCCTGGAGAATGCCGTCGTTATCGGCGTTGGCGATGAGCAAGTCATAGCCGTGCTTGCGTGCCTCGTTGTGGGCACCGCTGGCAATCTGGAGCGAAAAGCCGTGATCGAGACGGGGGAGGACCAGGCCAAAGGACTTGGTGGTGCCGCCGGCCAGCTGGCGAGCGCTTTGGTTGGGCAGGTAGCCCAAGCGATTGATGGTCTCGTTGATGAGCTTGAGGGTCTCGGGGCGCAGCTTTTCGGGATGGTTGAGCGCGTTGGAAACCGTGCCCAACGAAACCCCGGCCTCGCGCGCGACGTCGCTGATTTTTACCTTTGCCATAGCGGCCCCTTTGATGCGTTTCAAGTACAAGCCAGATTGTAGCATCGCCCGCCCCCAGGGTGTCAAAACCTGCCAATTAGGGACAGGTTTATTTTGGCAGGTTTTATCTGGGGAAACGCCGTTGCCAGCGCGATCACCACGAAGGGGACGGGCACCTTTGTGGTGGTTTGAGCTGCCCGGGCCTTCAATTGTCTCGGTCTGTAACATCTGGACGGCAAAACCGGCTCTACCTGTTACAGATCGAGACATAGTGCGGGGGCCGAACCGCAATGTCTTGATCTGTAACGCTAAGCCGGCTTCCGGAGTCCCAAATGTTACAGATCGAGGTCTTTCGCCGGGACAGAGCGCCGCCCCGGTCCAAACCACCACAAAGGTGCCTGTCCCCATTGTGGTGGTTTGGACCGGCTGGACGTGTGTGCATCGGGTGGTATCTAAGTTGAGATACCACTTCTGGTATATCAGCTTGCGTTTGCGTGAGTACAATACTCGAACGTTATACGTCTCAGCGCCCCCTGTGCGTGGACGTCTTGCAGTCACGCGAACGAAGGGATTTATCCTATGTGCGGAATCGTCGGCTACACCGGCTCTGATATTGCAAAGAACATCCTGGTCACGGGCCTCAAGCGTATGGAGTATCGCGGCTATGACTCCTCGGGCGTCGCGCTCGAGGTGGGCGAGGGCGCCGCGGCGCACCTCGACGTCATCCGCCGCGTGGGCAAGGTCGCGGGCCTGGAGAGCGAGCTTTCCAACATTGACAGTGACGCTACCTGCGGTATCGGCCACACCCGTTGGGCTACCCACGGCAAGCCCTCCGTCGTTAACGCTCATCCCCACACCAGCTGCGACGGTCGTATCGCCATCGTCCACAACGGCATCATCGAGAACTTCGCCGAGCTGCGCGAAGAGCTGGAGGGTCGCGGCCACCACTTTAAGAGCGAGACCGATACCGAGGTCTTCGCGCATCTGATCGAAGAGGCTTATGCCGAGACGCACGACCTGATGGCCTCCGTGCGCGAGGCTTGCACCCACGTGGTCGGTGCCTATGGTCTGGCCGCCGTGTGCGCTGACGAGCCCGGCGTGATCGCCGTGGCCCGCAAGGATTCCCCGATCGTGGTCGGCGCGGGCGAGACCGGCGCCTATGTCGCCTCTGACGTCATCGCACTCATCGACGCCACCCGCGATGTCGTGGTGCTCGAGGACGGTCAGTTTGCCAAGCTCACGCCCGCAGGCGTCGAGTACACCGACGAGGCCGGCAACGTTATCGAGCCCAAGGTCACCCATATCGACTGGGACCTGGACATGGCAGAAAAGGGCGGTTATCCCGACTTTATGCTCAAGGAAATCCACGAGCAGCCGCGCGTCGTGCGCGATACGCTGGTGGGCCGTATGACCCCCGCCGGCGAGCTCGATATCGACGAGCTGGGCCTGTCCCTCGAGGAACTCAACGACATCGACCGCGTCTACGTGATCGCTTGCGGCACTAGCTATCACGCTGGCCTCATCGTCAAGAACCTTATTGAGGGCTGGGCTCGCATCCCCACCGAGGTTGAGGCGGCCAGCGAGTTCCGCTATCGCAATCCCATCATCACGCCGACGACGCTTGTCGTGGCTGTGTCCCAGTCGGGCGAGACGGCCGACACCCTTGCCGCCATTCGCGACGCGCGCATCAAGGGTGCCAAGGTCTTCGGCATCACCAACGTGGTGGGCAGCCCCGTGGCGCGTGAGAGCGACGGCGTCATCTACACCAAGGCCAACAAGGAGATCGCGGTCGCCTCGACCAAGAGCTTTATCGGTCAGGTCGTGAGCCTTACGCTGCTGGCTCTGCTGCTGGCGCAGGTTAAGTACCGTCTGACCACCAAGCAGGCGCGCATGCTGTTCCGCGAGCTTTCCGATACGGCCGAGCAGATCCAGTGGATTTTGGATACCCAGACCGAGGCCGTTCATGAGGCCGCCATGCTGTGCAAGGACGCGCAGTCGGCGCTGTTCGTGGGCCGCGGCATGGGTGCCGCTATTTCCTACGAGGGCGCGCTCAAGCTCAAGGAGGTCAGCTACCTGCATGCCGAGGCCTACGCCGCCGGCGAGATGAAGCACGGCCCCATTGCCCTGATCGACCCGGGCTTCCCTGTCATCGCTGTGGCCACCAAGAGTGCCACCTACGACAAGACCGTGTCGAACCTCATGGAGTGCAAGGCGCGCGGCGCCAAGGTTATCGTCGTTGCCACCGAGGGTGACGAGGAAATCAACAAGATTGCCGACTGCATCATTCGTGTGCCGGCCGTCCGCGACGTGTTCAGCCCCATCACGGCGAGCGTTCCGCTGCAGCTGCTCGCCCGCGAGGTCGCCATCCTGCGCGGCTGCGACGTCGACCAGCCCCGAAACCTCGCCAAGAGCGTGACCGTGGAATAACTAATATTCCGCCGTCCTAACGACCAAGGCCCGGCTCCGCATCAAGACGGAGTCGGGCCTTGTTGCATTTGCCCAGATAAAACCTGCCAAGATGAACCTGTCCCTTTTTGGCAGGTTAGCGGAGCTTGCTGGTCTCGAAGTACTCGGGGAACTGATCCAGAACCTCGGTTTGGTTGCGGAACATCATATGCAGGTGCTTGCTGACTAAAAAGCTCGCTTCGATGGGGTCGCGACCGGCGATGGCGCGGCGAATCTGCTTGTGCTCGTTCACGATGTCCTGATTGTCGAGAACCTGCGTGGCGGCGCGCAGCCAGCGGAAGCGCTCCAGGTCGGCATTGGTCTCCTCGAGCCACGACCACACGGTGCTGCGGCATGCGATGCTAAAAATCATGTGATGCATGAGGTTGTCGCTCAAAAAGAAGCCGATGCGATCCTCTTCGGCCATGGCCTTTTCCTGCAGTGCGATGGCGCGGTCGAGCTGCTCGATGCCTGCCGAGGTGGCACGGGCGCAGCACTCCACAATTACCTGCTTTTCCAGGTGCTCGCGGATGTAGCAGGCACTCTCGGCAAGGGTGAGATTGATGGGTGAGACGTAGGTACCGCTCTGGGGCACGGTGCGCACCAGGCCCTCTTGTGCCAGACGCACCAGTGCCTCGCGCACAGGGGTGCGCCCCATATCTAGGTCGTCGCAAAGCTGCTTGACGCCTAGCTTTTCGCCCGGCTTGTAGTCAAGGTAGACGATTTTGCGTCGAATGGTGTGGTAGGACTGGTCTTGTAGGCTTGTTTCTTGCTCGCCGACGTGCATCGATTCTTCCATAGTGCCTCGCAACCGTTCTATCAAACTCATATGTCAGTTGTTTATTATGCCGCGAATCAGCTCTCCGCGGTGAGTAATTCGACTGTCGCCCGAGAACTATTGCGGCATCTTAGTCTTTGTTTGCGCGAGACTGTGCTCGATGTTGCCGTATCATAAGCCGTCGCAAACGTGAAATAGAAAGAAGGAATCCCATATGCAACTGGCGAATATCGTACGCGAGCGCTGGAAGGGCGTCTTGTTCTGCCTGATCATCGCTATCCCCGCGACGTTGCTCGGCAAACAGATTGAGGTGGTCGGCGGGCCGGTATTTGCCATCCTCTTTGGCATGGTCCTGGCGCTTGTTTTTCCCAAGAATCGCCGCGAACAGCTCGCCGCCGGTGTCACCTATACGTCTAAAAAAGTCTTGCAGTACGCGGTTATCCTGCTTGGCTTTGGCATGAACCTCTCCCAGATTCTGTCCAAGGGCGCCCAGTCGCTGCCGATTATCGTGGCGACGATCTCGACCTCGCTTGTCATCGCCTTTGTGCTCTGCCGCGTCATGAACGTGCCGGGCAAGATCGCGACGCTTGTGGGTGTGGGTTCGTCGATTTGCGGCGGTTCTGCCATCGCCGCGACCGCACCCGTCATCGATGCCGACGATCGAGAGATTGCCCAGGCCATTTCGGTCATCTTCCTGTTTAACGTTATCGCGGCGCTCGTGTTTCCAACGCTCGGCGGTATGCTCGGGCTGACCAACGAGGGCTTTGGCCTGTTTGCCGGCACCGCCATCAACGACACCTCGTCCGTAACGGCTGCGGCGAGCGCTTGGGACAGCATGCATCCCGGCGCCAATGTGCTCGAGAGCGCCACGGTGGTCAAGCTCACCAGGACACTGGCCATTATTCCCATCACGTTGGTCCTCGCATGCTGGCAGATGCATCTGGCGCGCAAGGCCGGCGGCGACGCCAAAAGCACGTTCTCGTTGAAACGCGCGTTTCCCATGTTTGTGCTGTTCTTTGTGCTGGCGAGCGTAATCACCACGGTGCTTCAGCTTCCCGTGTCCATCACGGCGCCCATCAAGGAGCTGTCGAAGTTTTTTATCGTGATGGCCATGGCGGCTATTGGCTTTAATACCGATATCGTCGAGCTGGTCAAAAAGGGCGGCAAGCCCATCGCGCTGGGCTTTTGCTGCTGGATTGGCATTGCGTGCATGAGTTTGGGAATGCAGCACGTGCTGGGAATCTGGTAGAGGAGTAGCTTATTTGCGTGCTGGTTGCTGGTGGGCGCAAGCTTGCGGTGGAGCGATAGGAGCTCTTGCGGGTATGGCTTGTCCGCAGGTTTATAAGTCCCGAAGAGCTCTTATCGCCCCGCCAGGATGGCGATGCGGGGCAACACCTATACTCGCAGGACGGCGCTTTCTGCCCTATAGTGTTTGGTGAGCAATATCGTTCAATTTTGAAACACTTGAGATGCCAAGCCACAGATAAGGGTCGTGGCTGGAGACGGGGCGAACCATGGACAGCGATGCCAAGCTGAACATCTTGACCGAGGCCCTGGCTGCTGCCGGGGCCTCGGCATTGGCAATCGATGTGCGTGGGGACGTCGCGATTTCGACCATGAATGACGCGGCGCTTGAGCGGGGTGTGGCGGCTTTTGTTGCCGAACGCCTCGACCGTATAGGAGACGGCGCGCGTCTGGTTATGGGGCGTGCGGGTACGCGCTTGAGCCTGACCGTTCGCCCCACCGACAAAGAGGGCGGGGGCCTTTGGGTCGTCGTGGTCCGCGAGGTGCGCGGCGCCGCGGCACATGCGGGCATTGAGTGGCTCAATGCCGACGAAGTTGAGGCCCGCTACGAATCGAGCGCGTACGGCATCGTTGAGGGGGCAGCTTCGGTGGCTGCGCCGGTCGCCGAGAGCTATGCGCGCGGTGTGCCCCTTATGCTCGAGGGCGAGCTGGGAGCGGGTCAGGTCGAGATCGCTAAGCGCCTCTATCTGGACGGTCCTTTTGCCGATCAACCCTTTGTTTCCGTTGCGCTCGATGAGCTCACCGATCGCGGTTGGCGCCATGTGCTCAAAAGCTCCGAATCGCCGCTGTTCCAAACAGGGCTGACCCTTTGCATTGAGGGCTGGAATGCGGTTGGCCCCCAGCGCCTCCGCGAGCTCGTATCCACGATGGCCGACACCGCGTTAGCGACGCGCTGCCATGTGGTGCTGACGGCGAATGACATGCCGGGTGGCAGCGAAAGTGATCAAGCCGCCTTTGTGACCGAGCGCTTCGCCTGTGCGGTGAGCGTGGCGCCGGCAATCGCCGAGCAGGGAGCCGCGTCGACGAAGGTCGCGCGCTATTTGGAATATCTCGCCGATGCATTTGGGACGGCAGCGCCCATGCTGTCTGCCGCGGCGACGAAGACGCTTGACGCGTACCGCTGGCCGCGCAATTATCTGCAGCTGCGCGAAGTCTCGGAACGACTCTATATATTAGTAGGGGCGGGTACGGTGGAGCGTGCTGTGGCAGATGAGGTACTTGCTCAGGAGGACGTTATCAAAACTGCGACCTTTGGCGCCCCGACGCTCGAAAGTGACCTGTATATCCTGCGACCGCTGGCCGATACCGAGCGAGATATCGCGCATTTGGTTGTAGACCATCTCCACGGCAACCGAACCCGTGCGGCGGAGGTGCTGGGCATAAGCCGTACAACGCTGTGGCGCTTGCTGAAGGACGATGACCGTTGAGCGAGGCGCCCGTGACCGCGCGCGACGCGTGTGCTACAGTCCAAAGCGTTATTGTTTCGATTTGGTTACGGCGTGCGAGGGCATATGGCTGAGACTTCAAAACCGAGCCGCAGAAGGCGGAGCGCCGCGCCGGTCAACCGACGCACGACATCGGTGACGTGGGGCAAACACGCCTCGGGGTTTGATGGCTCGTTCAAGCGCACTAAATACGGCTATCCTTCGGCAAGCGCCCGCTTGGCCATGCAGGCAGAGTCCTCGTTGTGGGGCCGTAAACGCGTGGTGGGCTCAAAGCTCGAGCACGACGGAACGCTCGGTTACATCAGCCGCGGGGCGGCTCGTCGCAGCGGACTCAATCCGGCTGGTTGGCATCGTTATGTTCCGATCGCAGTCGTCATTGCGGTGATCGTCATCGCACTCGCTGCGCTTGGCTACGCCGGCGGTGGCGCCAACTTGGACGCAGTGTTTAAATCGCCCGAGCTCGCGCATGCAGGCACAGAAGTTGTCGAGGGTGCTCAGACCCAGACGGGCGTCGCGCCCCAGCGCGGTATCGTTGCGGCAGCCTCCACCATCGCCGATGCGCAAAAGGACGAGGGCGAGCAAGGCGACGACGCCGAAACGACCCACACGAACGAAACGACGACAACGGCGACGTCAATATAAGTTGCGAGTGGGGTAGCTAAAATAGCCCCGTCCCAAATTGGCTACCCCTATGACGCTCCTGGGTTACCTTACGTAGACGACGTTGTCGCGGCGCGGCTTTGCCTCGGGTAGCGCGTCATCGGCATAGCCCAGGATGCAGTGACCGACACCGCGCAGGCTGCCGTCGGCGGGCAGGCCCCAGCTGGCCAGCAGCTCCAGGCCCTCGGGCGAGTCAAAGACCTCGTGCGCGCGGTGAATCCAGCACGAATCGACACCCAGTGCATAGGCGGCGTTGAGCAAGTTGCCCATGGCGAGCGAGCCGTCTTCCAGATGCGTGGGCACGCTGCGGTCGACCAGCACCACCACAACGGTCTTGGCGCCATAGAAGGGGTCGCTGCTGCTGCCCATGACCTGGGCGTTGAGCTGTGAGAGACGCTCGACGGTCGCGGGGTCGGTGACGGCGACAAACGTCACCGGCTGGCGGCCCATGCCGCTCGGTGCATATTGGCCGGCTTCTATAATACGTACAAGCTTTTCGGCCTCGACGGGACGATCGCTGTATTTGCGGCAGCTGCGGCGGTGGATGAGCGCTTCGATAGTCTCCATGGTGTCTCCTTGTAGTGGCGTTGCAGATGCCCCGTTCATACCCGTCGGGCTCAAACGATAGACGGTCAATTGCCCGGCCAAAAGGATATATGCCGATTGGGAAAGTAGGTTTGCATAAAAGTACCTTCAGAATGTGACAAACAAATGGGATGGTTAAACGTTTTATCCCGTCTACCCTGCGGTTTTTTACCACTTGCCTAAATGACGAACGCATAACCTCTGATAAAGGTTTTACTAAAGGAGTACCAACGTTTATCAATGCGCCGTGGTGGCGCCGGGCCAGGAGGTAACATCATGTTCCAGGCTGGAGATGTCGTCGAGACCGACTTCGAAGGATTTCTGAAGCTGCTGCGTTCTAAGACGCGCGCTTTTGTGACGATTGACGATCACGAGTACTACATCACGCACACCGATGGCTATTGGCGTGTTCAGGATTGCGAGGCCCTCAACGATAAGGGCCACTTTACTGACTGCTCCGAGCTGGTCAACACGGTCTGCGAGGTTGTCGAGCTGCCGTGGATTGCCGGCAAGAGCCTGCATGACAGCTTCTCGGGCGCTACGGTCTATGAGGCCGTCGCCGCCTAACAGGCAATAAAACCCGATTTTCACGCGACCGCTGGCGCCGCCCCCGCGCCGGCGGTCTTTTTCTGCCGATAGGCCATAAAAGTGCAGGCATTTGCGGAGAGCCTGTTGACGATAGTCAAAACTCGGACTAATCTAGAGATACAAAATTGGTCAAAAATCGGACAATCGAATGGTGGGATAGATGAATAGTGCGGTTACGCTGGTCGACTTCGACCGGTTGCTCAATGGACTCGACCATATCTATTCGGAGTTCTCGCGCGCCTGCGGTCTTTCGGACTGCGCTTACTGGATGCTCGTCGATACCAGCACGGCGGGTGGCAGTATTGCCGTAAGCCGTCTGACAAGCGAATGGTTCTACAGCAAGCAGACCATCAACTCGGCCATTAAAACCTTGACGGCGCGGGACCTTGCAACGTTGGAGTTTGCCGAAGGCAGCCGTAAGAACAAGGTTGTGCGTTTGACCGAAGCGGGCATGCGGTTTGCCGAGCGTTATGCGCTGCCGGCACTCAAGGCCGAGCAGCGAGCCTTTGGCGCGCTTGAGCCGTGTGAGCAACGCGAAATCATGCGCCTAATCGGAAAATTTTCCCATGCGCTCGGCGATGAGTGCGATGCCTTTAAGCAGCATATCGCTGCCGAGAGCCAGGCCGAGAATCAAGGTGAGGGGGAGTCGTGCGACTCTTAATGAGGTTTATGAAGCCGTATCGCAGGCTTGTCGCGGTGACGTTGTTGGTGCTGCTAATCGACAACGTTGGCACACTTCTGGTACCCACGATGCTGGCGAACATGGTCAACACCGGTATTACCACGGGCGATGTCGACTACATTTTGCGCAACGGTCTCTACATGCTTATCGCGACCGGCATGGCCAGCGGCGGCGCGGTGTTGGGCTGCTATCTTTCGGCGCGCCTGGCCGCCAACGTGGCCTGCGATATCCGCAATGCCGTCTACGACAAGTCGCTCGAGCTGTCTGCCAGTGACTTTGAGCGCTTTGGCACGGGTTCGATGATCACGCGCTCGCTCAACGACATCAACGTGATTCAGCAGGCGATTCTGCAGACCATTCAGCTGGTGCTGCCGGTGCCGTTCCTGGCGGTGGCAGGCATCATCTTCGCCTGGCTCATCGATCCGGCCATGGGCATGCTTCTGGGCGTCGTGGTTGCGATCGTGCTGGTTGCGGCGGTCTTTACGGTTGCCAACGCGGCTCCGATTTTTATGCGCTTGCAGAGCTTTATCGACCGCATGAACGTGGTGCTGCGCGAAAACATCGTGGGCGTGCGCGTCATCCGTGCGTTTAACAAGGAGCGTCGTGAGGAACAGCGCCTGGACGAGGTGTTTAGCGACTACGCCGCCAACGCCATCAAAGTCAACCATCTGTTTGTGGGCCTCGACAGCTCCACCTTCTTTCTGATGAATATCGCCGAGGTGGCGGTACTGTGGGTGGGCGGCAACCGCGTGGGCGCCCACGCCATGCAGATCGCGAGCATCTCGGCGGTGCTGGAGTACGCGCTTCTGATCCTGTTCTTTGTGATGATGGCCCAGATGGTGGTGCTGACGCTTCCGCGTGCCGCCGCATGTCTGAACCGCGCACAGCAGGTGCTGGAGATTAAGCCGAGCATCGTCGATGGCCAGCGTACGCTCGATGCGGCCGCGTCCGACTCAAAGGACGGGGCCGATGCGGTCGCCGTGTTCGATCACATGTCGTTTCGCTTTGACGATGCCGACGAGGACACCCTGTGCGACCTGAGCTTTGCCTGTCGTCGCGGGCAGACCACCGCGATCGTGGGCTCGACCGGTTCGGGTAAGTCGACGGTGGCAAAGCTCTTGCTGCGTTTTCACGATGCCACGAAGGGCGCCATTCGCCTGGACGGTGTTGACCTGCGCGACCTTTCGCAAGACGAGATTCGCGGGCGCATTGCCTATGTGCCGCAGAAGGCGTGGCTGTTCTCGGGCACCGTGGCAAGCAATCTGCGCTTTGGCAACGAGGACGCGACCGAGGCGGACATGCTTCATGCGCTGCAGGTTGCCCAGAGCACCTTTGTGCTCGATCAGCCGCAGGGGCTCGATACCCCGGTTGCCCAGGGCGGTACGAACTTCTCGGGTGGTCAGCGCCAGCGCCTGGCCATTGCTCGCGCGCTCATGAAGCGCGCCGACCTGTATATCTTCGACGACAGTTTTTCGGCCCTGGACTTTAAGACCGATGCGGCCCTGCGCCATGCGCTGCAGGACGAGACGCGCGACGCCGCGGTGCTCATCATCGCGCAGCGCATCTCGACGATTCTGCACGCCGACCAGATTGTCGTGCTCAAGGATGGCGAGGTCGTGGGCTTGGGCACGCATGGCGAGCTTATGGAAACCTGTGAGGTATACCGCGCCATCGCGGAATCGCAAATGAAGGGAGGTGAGTAGCATGACCGGGGAGCTCAAGAAGCGCAGCGACGCTATCGATGCCGTCGTTGTGGACGCTGCCGAGGAAGCGGTCGAGCAGGCTGCCGCGTCGACCGGGCTGGATGACGTTGCCAAGGCCGCGGCCGAGCGTGAGGCTCGCCGCCAAGCGCTGTACGAGGAAAACGAGCGTGCCGAGGACGAGCGTGCCCGCGCGGAAGCAGAGCGCATGCGCGATGTGGACGACGAGGATGAGGACGAGAAACCCCGCGATACCTGGGCGACGGTGCGCCGCTTGTGGGGCGAGGCCGCCGGCGACCATTGGCGCTTCTACATCGTGTTTGCGAGCATCGTGTTCTACGTCATCTTTAACACCGCCGCGCCGGCATATAGCGCCCATGTTATCGACGAGCTGTGGGGCCATATACAGGTGGCGTTTGCCAGCGGAACCACCTTCAGCATCACCTGGGACCAGTGCGGTAAGACCATCTTTGTCTACTTTTTGATCTGGACGGCCGCCGGATCGTTCTATGCGCTGCAGAGTTTTTTGATGTCGAGCGTCGCCGAGCGACTCAACTTGCGTCTGCGCAACCGCATCGCGCAGAAGCTCAGCCGCCTGCCGCTCGCCTACTTTGACGCGCATCGCCCCGGCGAAGTGGTCAGCCGCGCGACCAACGACTTGGACAAGATGTCCGAGAGTATGCAGCGCGGATTGCTGCAGCTGCTGGTATCGATCGGTACCGTGACGGGCGCCATCATCATGATGTTCGTCTATAGCGTTAGGCTCACGTTGATCTTTTTGGGTTTTACGGCGGTATCGCTGCTGGTGACCAAGGTGGTTTCGCGCCGTACGCATGATGTGACGGGCGAGCGTCAGGAGTGGGTGTCCAAAATCACGAGCGCGGTCGAGGAAGGCTATTCGGGCCGTTTGGTGATTCGCGCATTCAACCGTGAGCACCAGAGCTCTGCCGAGGTGCACGAGGCCTCGGGCGAGCTGGCCCGCGTGAGCACCAAGGCCGACTTTATGATCAACGCCGTCGGACCCGCGGTTCGCTTTATCGGTCGCCTGGCGCAGATCGTGATTGCGCTCGTGGGCTGCAGCATGCTGGTCGCCGGTCACATGACCGTCGGCGTGTTCCAGGCGTTCTTCCAGTTTATCTACGAGGCGTCCGAACCCATGACGCAGCTGTCGTTCACTTTCAACTCGCTGCAGAGCGCGCTGGCGAGTGCGGAGCGCGTGTTCGACCTGCTCGATGAGCCCGAGATGGAGGCCGATCCGCAGCCGGGCGAGGCTGCCAATCTGCCGGGTCGCGTGGAGGGCCGCGTCGCTTTTGAGCATGTGCGCTTTGGCTACACGCCCGAAAAGCCGCTCATGCGCGACGTGTCGTTTACCGCCGAACCGGGTCAGAAGATTGCGGTGGTGGGAACCACGGGTGCGGGTAAGACCACGCTCATCAACCTGCTCATGCGCTTCTACGAGATTGACGGCGGCCGCATTACGCTCGACGGTGTGGATGCGCGCCTCATGAACCGCGGTGAGCTACGTCAGCAGTTTGGCATGGTGCTGCAGGACGCCTGGCTGTTCGACGGCACGATTGCCGAAAACATCGCCTACGGCTGCCCCGAGGCAACGCGCGACGAGATCGTGGCTGCCGCCCGCGCCGCGCAGGTCGACTTCTTTGTGCGCACCATGCCGCAGGGCTACGACACGCGCGTGGCCAATGATGCCGAAAGCATCAGCCAGGGCCAGCGTCAGCTGCTGACCATTGCGCGCGTGCTGCTCAACAACCCGGCGATTCTCATTCTGGATGAGGCGACCTCAAGCGTGGATACGCGCACCGAGCTTGCCATCGGCCGTGCCATGGACGCGCTCATGCATGGGCGCACAAGCTTTGTGATCGCGCATCGCCTGTCGACGATCGTGGACGCCGACCTGATCTTGGTCATGGATCACGGCAACATTATCGAGCAAGGCACGCATAAGGAACTGCTGGCTGCCGAGGGCGCCTACGCCGACCTCTATCTGAGTCAGTTCGCCTAAGGTGACAAAGGGGCAGCCCCTTTGTCACATTGGAAACAAGGCGCGCCGGGGATGAATTCCCTGGCGCGCCTTCTTGCGTTGATGCCGATGTCGTTTTGTGCTGCTTGCGTTCCTAGCGTTCGTCCACGAGCTTGGCGACGAGGGCCTTGAGCTCCGCCACCTCTCGCTCGAGTTCCTTGACGCGGCGGGCGTTCTCGGTGATGCCCTGGCGGTTGAGGGCGGACTGCTCGGCGGCGTCATCGGGCATGTACTCGCGATGCTGCTTGGCGTCGAAGCTCTCCTCGAACACGCGGCAGCCGTTGCGCTTGATGATGCGTCCCGGCACGCCCACGACGGTGCAGTTGTCGGGCACGTCCTTGACGACAACCGAGTTGCCGCCGATTTTGACGTTGTTGCCGATGCGGATGTTGCCGAGCACCTTGGCGCCCGTGCCCACGGTGACGTTGTTGCCCAGGGTGGGGTGGCGCTTGCCGGTCTCGTTGCCGGTACCGCCGAGCGTGACGCCCTGGTAGAGCACGCAGTTGTCACCCACAATGGTGGTCTCGCCGATGACGACGCCCATGGCGTGGTCGATAAAGAAGTGCTTGCCGATCTGTGCGGCGGGATGAATCTCGACGCCGGTGATGTGGCGGGTGATTTGCGAGAGCACGCGGGCGAGCGAGCGATGACCGTGCTCCCAGAGCCAGTGCTCGGGCACGTGATTCCACTTGGCATGAAGACCGGGGTACGAAAGGAAAATGACCAGGCCGTTTTGCGCAGCGGGGTCTTGCGCTTGGACGGTCTTGATGTCCTCGCGAATGGTATTGATAAAGCTCACCGGCCGCCCTCCCTTAGCGCCATGGCAATGCGATTCAATAAAGTATAGCGATTCGCTAGGGATTAGGAAGAACAATCTTGGCGGCATTGCGCAACAGGTGTCAGTTATGCAAACTTGCTGGTAATGGGGTCATGCTTTTGTGGGGTTGCGCACGAGGGGGCGCCGCAACCGTATACTGGTCAACTTGGACGTATCCGCGCCCACAACTGAGAGGTTTTACTTCATGGGTTTCATCAATTTTATCGCCGAGCTGCTCAAAGACCCGCGCACCGCGATTGCCAGCTGGATCGCCGCCGGCCCGCTTATGGCCTACGGCTGCGTGTTCCTGATCATCTTTATCGAGACAGGCGTGGTGTTTTTCCCGTTTCTCCCTGGCGATTCGCTGCTGTTTGCTTCGGGCTTTTTTGCCCACAACGGTGGCTTTAACATCGTGGCCCTGCTGGCCGTCGCATGGGCGGCTGCCATTTTGGGTGATCAGTGCAACTTTATGATCGGTCACTTCTTTGGCAAAAAGATCATCGCTTCGGGTAAGGTCAAGGCCATGACGCCCGAGCGTATTAAAAAGTCCGAGGACTTCTTGGACAAGTGGGGCCACCTGGCCATCTTCCTGGGCCGCTTCTTCCCGTTTATTCGCACCTTTGTGCCCTTTATCGCCGGCATGGGCGGCATGCACTGGCGTAACTTCGTTATCTTTAACGTGCTGGGCGGCATTACCTGGTCGACGCTCTTTACGCTGCTGGGCTACTTCTTTGGCGGCATCCCCTTTGTGCAGGAGCACTTTGAGCTGCTGATTGTAGGCATCGTTGCCGTATCGATCATCCCGACTGTGGTCGGTTTGGTTAAGGCTAAGCTGGGCAAAAAGAACGCTTAGCTCGAGCCAGCGCGCAAACCGTGCAGTTGAGGCCCGTCACCGCTTACGGTGGCGGGCCTCTTTAGTTTCGGTCAAATGAAAATACTTTAGTTAGTTAAAGAAAAACGTTTTATCCGACGCGCGTGCGGAGTACAATCTCGTGCATGCGAATCGACGTGCCATCGGCTTTGATGCTGTTTGCGTGTCCCGTCCGGCTCTACGCTCCGGGCGTGCGACGTTGCGACGCGGTCGGCCTCGGTCCTTGCGTGCGGGTTCGCGAGTTTGCAACTGTGTATGTAAGGAGCGACATATGACTGTCGAGAAGAAGAATATCGATTGGGGTAGCCTCGGCTTTGGCTACATGAAGACCGATTACAGCTACGAGGCTCATTGGAAGGATGGCGAGTGGGACGAGGGCGGCCTGACCACCGACCACACCCTGCATGTCTCCGAGTGCGGTGGCATCTTCCATTACTGCCAGGAGGTCTTTGAGGGCCTGAAGGCCTACACCGCCGAGGACAGTAGCATCGTCTGCTTCCGTCCCGACATGAACGCCGAGCGTATGTACAACTCTGCGCAGCGCCTCGAGATGCCCCCGTTCCCCAAGGACAAGTTCGTTGAGGCCGTCAAGCAGGTCGTTTCTGCCAACGCCGCCTGGGTTCCGCCCTTCGGTTCCGGCGCGACCCTGTACGTGCGTCCGTTTATGATCGGCTCCGGTGACGTGATTGGCGTGGCTCCCGCTCCTGAGTACACGTTCCGCATTCTCGTGACCCCGGTCGGTCCGTACTTTAAGGGTGGCCTCAAGCCCGTCAAGCTGCGCGTTTCCGAGTACGACCGCGCCGCACCGCACGGCACCGGCAACATCAAGGCCGGCCTCAACTACGCCATGTCCCTCAAGCCCACGATGGAGGCCCATCGCGAGGGCTATGCCGAGAACCTGTATCTCGACTCCGAGTCCCGCACCTATGTCGAGGAGACCGGTGGCGCTAACGTCCTGTTCGTGAAGGAGGACGGCACCCTCGTCGTTCCGCAGTCGCACACCGACTCCATTCTGCCCTCTATCACCCGTCGTTCGCTCGTTCAGGTTGCTCAGGACCTGGGCATAACCGTCGACCAGCGCCCCGTCGAGTGGGCCGAGGTCAAGGCCGGCACCTTTGTGGAGTGCGGCCTGTGCGGCACCGCCGCCGTCATCTCCCCGGTGGGCGAGATCGACAATAAGGTTTATGGTGCCGATGAGACCGTGACCTTCCCGGCTGGCTACACCGAGATCGGCCCTGTGATGAAGAAGCTTCGCGAGACCTTGACTGGTATCCAGTCCGGTGCTGTCGAGGATAAGCACAACTGGGTTTACACCGTCGCGTAAGCTGCCATAGCTGTTCGGCCCGAGGGCAACCTTCCTTTCCGGCGCGTCCTCGGACATGAAAGAACCTCCGCTGCGCACTACGTGCGGCGGAGGTTCTTTCGTCCTGCGGAGTGCGCCGGGAGGGAACTTGCTCTCTGCCCTGCGGGTTCGGCGTTGTCACAACAGGTAATAATTAATCTGAATAAAGATGGTGCGTGGCCTTTTAGGCCGCGCTTTTGTTTTGCTTCGCGCCATGTGGGGGTGGTGGCGACGTGCATTTTTGCGAGTATTCTGCAATCGAAGGCCCCTGCATACCGACCTCGGGCAAAAAATCGGGATTTCTCGATGTTTTCTACGAATGATGGGCGGGGTTATGGGCAGCTGGGGTTCGAGCTGCGGACATATTCGCGGTCTTTAGCCTTTGTCATGGCGCCCGATGCTCTTGGTTATGTTGAATACTCCCAAAAATGCACGGTGCTTAGAGGGGGACCTTCGCGAAAAAGGAAACCGCCCCGTCGAAGTAGGTCGCGCGCGCAGACGTGGTGTAAGAGCGTCCTGAGGTCCGTCGCTGCAAATCC
>CATYSO010000022.1 GCA_958412345.1 uncultured Collinsella sp.
GTTGGGCAATTTACAGTAGCGCAATTGACCGATTTTCCATTGACGGTAACACGAGAGACCGGACGCCGCGCTCGCCAACTCGACGCTCGAGGACGCCTGCGCCCGGCTGGCGCCCGGCGAGCGCCCCGTCATCCACTCCGACCGCGGCGGCCACTACCGCTGGCCCGGCTGGATCTCGATCTGCGAGGACAACGACCTCACCAGGAGCATGTCCGCCAAGGGCTGCAGCCCGGACAACGCCGCGATGGAGGGCTTCTTCGGCCTGCTCAAGAGGGAGTTCTGGCACGGCAGGGACTGGTCGGGCTGGGCCCCCGCCCGTTTCATCGAGGAGCTCGGGGCCTGGATCGGCCGCTACAATACGGAGAGGCGCAGCGATGCGCTCGGCGGCCGCACGCCGGCCGAGTTCCGCGCCGCGCTGGGAAGGGCCGCGTAGCGGTCCAAGAAATCGTCCGCAGTCCCGGCCCATAAAACGAGACGCTTGTCCCAATGTTCGATTCGGGACAACAATCCGCACGACACGTTTTACCCGTTAATCCGAACGATTGTTCGATGGATTTCGTGTTAGTTGGAATCGCCCAAGGGCTGGGCTATGCTACCTTGACTATCTATATGACTAAAACGCAGCAAAGGAGCATCGAGAGAGCGAGTATGGCAAAAAACACCGCAAACTATGGTAACGACAGTATCCGCCAGCTCAAGGACGAGGAGCGCGTACGCCTGCGCCCCGCCGTCATCTTTGGCTCGGACGGACTCGACGGCTGTGCGCACGCCGCCTTTGAGATCCTGTCCAACGCCGTTGACGAGGCGCGTCAGGGCTACGGCAAGCTCATCACCCTTACCGCCTTTCGCGATGGCTCTATCCAGGTAGAGGACAACGGCCGCGGCTGCCCGCTCGACTGGAACCCCTCCGAGAAACGCTTTAACTGGGAGCTCGTCTTCTGCGAGCTCTACGCCGGCGGCAAGTACAACAACAACCAGGGCGGCGACTACGACTTCTCGCTCGGCACCAACGGCCTGGGCTCCTGCGCGACCCAGTACGCTTCCGAGTACATGGACGTCACCGTCTGGCGCGACGGCAACAAATACTCCCTGCACTTTAAGAAGGGCAAAGTCGTCGGCGCCAAGAAGAAGGCACTCGAGATTGAGCCCAGCGACGAGAACCGCACCGGCACCACCATCAAGTGGCGCCCCGACCTTGAGGTCTTTACCTCCATCAGCATTCCCCACGATTGGTATCGCGAGACCATGCGCCGCCAGGCCGTGGTCAACGCCAACGTGACCTTCCGCCTGCGTATTGAGGGCGACGATGGCGAATTTACGGAAGAGGACTTCTGCTATCCCAAGGGCATCGAGGACTACGTGCTCGAGAAGGTCGGTACCGACTACCTCACCGAGCCTTTCTTTATCGAGGCCGACCGCCGCGGTCGCGATCGCGAGGACCTGCCCGACTACAACGTAAAGATCACCGCTTGCATGTGCTTCTCGCGCACCTTCATGATGCAGGAGTACTACCACAACTCATCGTGGCTCGAGAACGGCGGCTCGCCCGAGAAGGCAGCCCGCAGTGCTCTGACCAGCGCCATCGATGCCTACATTAAGCAACAGGGCAAGTACAACAAAAACGAGAGCGGCATTAAGTGGCAGGACGTCCAGGACTGCCTAGTACTCGTGACCAACTGCTTCTCCACCCAGACGTCCTACGAGAACCAGACTAAGAAGGCCATCAATAACCGCTTTATCCAGCAGGCCATGACCGCCTTCTTTAAGGAGCGCCTCTCGACCTACTTAATCGAGAACAAAGACGCCGCCAATAAGATCATGGAGCAGGTGCTCATCAACAAGCGTTCGCGCGAGAACGCCGAGAAGACGCGCCAGAGCATCAAGACCAACCTGCAGCAGAAGACCGACATGGCCAACCGCGTGCAGAAGTTCATCGACTGCCGCTCCAAGGACAAGAGCCGTCGCGAGATTTACATCGTAGAGGGCGACTCGGCAGCAGGCGCCATCCGCACGTCGCGCGATGCCGAGTTCCAGGGCGTTATGCCCGTCCGCGGTAAGATCCTCAACTGCCTAAAGGAAGATTATCCGCGCATCTTTAAGTCCGACATCATCATGGACCTCATGCGCGTGCTGGGCTGCGGTGTGGAGATCAAAGACAAGCGCATCAAGAACCTCGGTGCCTTTGACCTGGACAGCCTCAACTGGAACAAGGTCATCATCTGTACGGACGCCGACGTCGACGGTTATCACATCCGCACGCTCGTGCTCACCATGCTCTACCGCCTGGTGCCCACGCTTATCGACGAGGGCTACGTGTATATCGCCGAGTCGCCGCTCTACGAGATCAACTGCAAAGAGAAGACCTACTTTGCCTACACCGAACTTGAGAAGAACGGCATCCTCAAGGAGATCGGCGACCAGAAGTGCTCCATCAACCGCTCCAAGGGTCTTGGTGAGAACGATCCGGACATGATGTGGCTCACCACCATGAACCCCGAGACGCGCCGCCTGATCAAGGTGGAGCCCGAGGACGTCACCAAGATGGAGACCATGTTCAACCTGTTGCTGGGCAACGACGAGGCGGGCCGCAAGCGCCATATCTCCGAGCACGGCAAGGAATACCTGGATCAGCTGGACCTGCAATAGCAGCAAATCGATAACGAAGGCCCACAAGAAGTTCAAGAGGAAATCGTGGCAAAGAAGAAGACGAAGAACCAGCCAAAGAAAAAGCAGGTCAACGCCGAGAACGTCATCGGCCTGCACTCCGAGGTCACCGACCAGCCGATCACGCAGACGCTCGAGGTCAACTACATGCCCTATGCCATGAGCGTCAACGTCTCGCGTGCGTTCCCCGAGATTGACGGCTTTAAGCCCTCGCACCGCAAGCTGCTCTACACCATGTACAAGATGGGTCTGCTCAAGGGCGAGCGCCAGAAGAGCGCCAACATCGTGGGCCAGACCATGAAGCTCAATCCGCACGGCGATGCCGCGATCTACGAGACGATGGTGCGCCTGGCCACCGGCAACGAGGCGCTGCTTGCCCCCTTCGTGGAGTCGAAGGGTAACTTTGGCAAGTACTACTCGGGCGACCTGAGCTACGCCGCCTCTCGTTACACCGAGGCCAAGCTCTCCCCCATCAGTGCCGAGATCTTCAAGGACATCGACAAGGACCCGGTCGACTTTGTCGACAGCTACGACGGCGCCATGAAGGAGCCGCGTCTGCTGCCCACCACGTTCCCCAACATCCTCGTCTCAGCCAACAAGGGCATCGGTGTCGCTATGGCGTCCGATATCTGCGGTTTCAACCTCAACGAGGTCTGCACCGCAACGATGCACTACCTGCAGGATCCCGACTGCGACCTGCTCGAGTACATGCCCATGCCCGACTTCTCGACCGGCGGCGAGATCATCTACCGCCGCGAGGAGATGGAGAAGATTATCGAGACCGGCCTGGGCAGCTTCCAGATCCGCTCCCGCTGGCGCTGGATTCCCGAAGAGCGCATCATCGAGGTCTACGAGATCCCCTACACCACCAAGACCGATGTCATCATCGAGCGCATCGTCAAGCTCTCCAAGGAGGGCAAGGTCAAAGAGATCGCTGACATCCGCGACGAGACCGACCTCTCGGGCTTGCGCATCGCCATCGACCTTAAGCGCGGCGTCGACCCCGACAAGCTCATGGCCAAGCTCTATCGCTCGACCACGCTGCAGGATTCGTTCTCGTGCAACTTCAACGTGCTCGTCGACGGCTATCCCCGTGTTATGGGCGTGCGCCAGATCCTGCACGAGTGGGTCAAATGGCGTATTGAGTCCACGCGTCGCCGCATTAACTTTGACCTGGGCAAAAAGTCTGAGCGCCTGCACCTGCTGCACGGCCTTGAGGCGATTCTGCTCGACATCGACAAGGCAATCGCCATCATCCGCGGCACCAAGCTCGAGGCCGAGGTCGTGCCCAACCTTATGAAGGGTTTCGATATCGACGAGACCCAGGCCGAGTTTGTTGCCGAGCTTAAGCTCCGCAACATCAACGAGGAGTACATCCTCAACCGCACCAAGGATATCGCCAAGCTCGAGGGCGAGATTGCCGAGCTTGAGGAGATCCTCTCCAGCGAAGAGAACATCAAGAAGGTCATCAGCGACGAGCTGGCCGCGGTCAACAAAAAGTACGTGATGCCGCGCCGCACGGGCAGGATCGAGCCCCATGAGGTTATCGAGGTAAGCTTGGAGCCCGAGGTCGAGGAGTACCCGGTCACCATCATGCTCTCGCACGATGGCTACCTTAAGAAGATGACAGACCGCGTGCTCAAGAAGGCGACCACGCTCAAGTACAAGGACGGCGACAAGCCCTTTATCGAGTTCCCGTCCTCCAACACCCACGAGCTGCTGGTCTTTACCAACAAGAGCCAGGTGTACAAGTGCAAGGTTGCGGCGTTTGAGGACACCAAGTCGGCCCAGCTGGGCTCGTACCTGCCGACCGATCTTGAAATGGAACCCGACGAGAGTGTCATCTGGGTCATCGACCCCGAGGACTATAAGGCCGACGTGCTGTTCGTCTTTGAGAACGGCCGCGTGGTCCGCGTCGCGCTTTCTGGATACGTCACCAAGACCAACCGCAAGCGTCTGAAGAACGCAATCTACAGCGGCAGCAAGCTGCTGTATGCCCAGGTGCTCAAGGAAGATCGCGACCTCGCGCTGGTCTCGAGCGACTACCGCCTGATGAACTTCAACACGTCGCTGCTCAAGACCAAGACGACCACCAACACGCAGGGCGTCCAGGCTTTCACGGCCAAGAAGGGCCGCTCGGTCACCACCGTCGGCACGACCGAGGAGATTCTTGGCGCCGGCGTCTCGGCCGAGAAGTTCACCGCGCAGAGCCTCCCCTCTGCCGGTGCCCTCATGAAGGAAAACGACATGCCGAGCCTGTTTGACTAGGCACCACGGCAACGAGACCGTTAGATACTTCGCAAAGCGACGAGGCCCGGAACGCAACGGCATTGCGCCCGGGACTCGTCGTTTTTCTTCTCAACTATTTCTTAACGCAGATTAATTGATTTCTGCTTATTTTTCTGCGTTAAAAAATGTCAGCGTCACTGCTTCGATGCCCTTTGGTCAGTCGTTAGCAAAATTTGCAAAAATAAGCAAAACTTGCAAAAATTAGCAAAACTTGCAAAGGAGCTACCATGGAGTACAGCAAGAACCCCTTTACCCCGACATTCGGAAGCGTCCCTCCCTTTCTAGCGGGTCGCGAGCATATCCTGCGCGATATCAACCGTGGTTTTATCAACGGTCCGGGAGACCCCAACCTGTCGACCATATTTACGGGCGCAAGAGGAACGGGCAAGACAGCACTCCTCTCGCTCCTATCCGAAACGGCACTCGAACACGGCTGGATTGCAGCGAATGTTTCCGCCATGCCTGGCATGCTCGAAGATATTATCGAGCGCACCAAAGAGGCAGCCGACAGCTACCTCTCGCAGCCTCACGCGCGCATAAGCGGAATTCAAGTTGGACCTGTGGGCATCGATTGGGCATATGTTCAAGAGACCCAGGGCAACTGGCGTACACGAATGAATGGCATCTTCAAGCAGCTCGAGAAGCATGACATCGGGCTTCTCATTACCATCGACGAAGTCACGGTCGACCTTGAAGAAATGCTCCAATTCGCCTCTGTCTACCAGCACTTTGTACGTGAGGGCAAAAAAGTTGCCCTACTCATGGCAGGACTCCCCTACAAGGTGTCGGCGCTACTGCGCAACGATTCGGTATCGTTCCTCAGGCGCTCCCAATATCATCAATTGGGACGAATTACCGATGTTGAGATTGCAAATGCCTTCCGCAAGACCGTTGAAGCAGGAGGACGGTCGATTGCGCCAGAAGCGCTCGAGTCTGCCGTAGAAGCCGTCGACGGATTCCCCTATATGATGCAGCTCGTCGGGTATCGCACTTGGGATGTTTCGGAGAGCTCGCCCGAGATTAACGCGTCCGATGTTCAGCAAGGTTCTCTGCTTGCCCGCATGGAGCTGCGCGATCGAATTCTCGAAACGACTTATCGAGAGCTCTCCGACAAAGACATTGAGTTTTTGCAAGCCATGCTGCCCGATTCTGGTCCTAGCAGGGTCTCGGAAATAGCCAAGCGCATGGGTGTCGCCAGTAACTACGCAAGCCAGTACAAACGCCGCCTCCTCGAAGACGGCGTCATCGGAGAACGCGGGCGCGGCCTCGTCGGTTTTGACATCCCCGCATTCAGGGAGTTCTTAAGCGAAATAGCTTCCTAGCACGCCGGGACTGCCCGCGGGAATCCAGCGCACGGCAATCGGCGACCCTCTCGATAAGGGCGACGAAATGCCCGTAGGTTTATAGGCGAGACGTTATCAACTTAATTTGGCGACCGAGTTCAGTAAGACCATACTCAACACAGGGAGATAAGTGCGTACTCGTATTTGCATGCGCTCTCGCGTTGAATACTGCTGACGCAAAACTACCTCATATCCCGGCCGACGCCGCGCGAAAAAGGCGGAGGCGTGCTGTCGGTTCTGGAAACTCAAGCCAAGACGTTTCGAAACCCCATTTGGAGCTCAGGACGCTGAGTTTTCATTTTGTCCCAAAGGACACGATGTGCCACGAGCATCGCGAAGAGCGGAAAGCGCCTGCAGGCCTCCCTCGGAATAAACGTTGAGCAGCTCCTGGGCATGGGCGAACTCGGGCCCCCGACTCCAGCCGAGCAGGCGGTTGACGGCCAGGTTGCCTTGAACGTTGTGAACGAAGAGCAGGAACGCATCCTCGCGCGAAAGCCCTGTTTTCTCCATGACCCAGGGGACCATCTGCTCCGCCCCACGATCTATGACGCGCTGGGCCACGCGGGCATATGCATCGCTGTCCGAATACAGTAGGCGATAATCGTCGTCTGCTGGCGGCCGTTGGCAAAGTGACACCGATTCAGTCCCCTCAAGTGGGGACGCCGCCTCTAGGGCCTCATCTATAAGCGCATCGAGCAGAGCAAACTTGTCTTCGTAATGCAGATAGAACGTGCCCCGGTTGATATCGGCGCGACGGCAGATGTCTGCCACCGTCATCTTTGCGAAGCCGACCTCGGCCAACAGCGCAAAAAACGCTTCTCGTATGACCGCAAGCGTGTAGCGTCGGCGGCGGTCGAGCTTCTTCTCCCCCATCATCTCTCCAATCAAAGTCACCCGACAATATTCGGCACCCGTACGTTTATCGACAATGTCCAATGTTTGTTCATTGCCCTTGTAAAAATCAACACGGATACTGTTTATAGACACCTGTTGATTATAGCTAAAGGAGTGCATGGGTGACTGCATGCGATCGGCTTGTCATCGGGCTCACCAACTATCTTGAAGATGGGCAGAAGCCATGAGTATCTGTATCAAAAACCAGATTCAGAACATGAATATCGTCATTGGCTGCACGGTGGGGTGCACCTATTGCTATGCCCGCAACAATGTGAGGCGCTGGCATATGATTGATGACTTCGCTGACCCCGAGTTTTTCCCGAACAAGCTCAAGATAATGGAGAAGAAACGCCCGCAGAACTTTCTCCTTACCGGTATGAGCGACCTCTCCGGATGGAAGCCGGAATGGAAAGCTGAGGTATTTACAAAAATCCGTGAAAACCCGCAGCATCAGTTCCTATTCCTGACCAAACGACCCGATCTGCTGAATATTGATACCGGTCTGGAAAACGCATGGTTTGGCGTTACGGTGACGAGGAAAGCGGAGCTATGGCGCATTGATGCCCTCCGGGAAAACGTCAGGGCAAAACACTACTTTGTTACCTTTGAGCCGCTATTCGACGATCCCGGCACGGCCAACCTTTCCGAAATCGACTGGATCGTCGTCGGCACCATGACCGGGGCGCAGAGCAGAAAGGTTCATACGAAGCCGGAGTGGGCATGGTCTCTGACGGACCAGGCGCAAACGCTCGGTATTCCGGTGTTTATGAAGGAAGACCTCGTCCCCACTATAGGGGACGAAGAAATGATTCAGGAATTGCCAGAAGAGTTCAATAAGGTGCTGGAGGCGCAGAGGTCATGGCAGAAGTAATCGACGGAATCCTCGTGAGCGAGGTAGAGGCAAAGAACATCATGACCAAGTCCAGCTTGCCGGTAGGCGGCTACTCGGTCAATCCCTATGTCGGCTGCACGCATGCCTGCAAATATTGCTACGCTTCCTTTATGAAACGCTTTACCGGGCACAAGGAGGAATGGGGCACCTTCCTTGATGTGAAGCAGTGGCCGGCAATTAAAAATCCTAAGAAATACGCCGGGCAGCGGGTGGTCATCGGCTCTGTGACAGATGGTTACAATCCACAGGAGGAGCAATTTGGGAATACCAGAAGACTCCTGGAGCAGCTAATCGGCAGCGACGCAGATATTCTGATCTGCACAAAGTCCGATCTTGTGGTGCGGGATATCGACCTTTTGAAGAAGCTTGGACAAGTAACCGTTTCGTGGTCGATCAACACGCTGGATGAAAACTTCAAGAACGATATGGACTCTGCACCGAGCATTGAACGTCGAATCGCTGCTATGAAGCAAGTCTATGACGCAGGCATTCGTACGGTTTGCTTCGTGTCCCCCGTGTTTCCCGGCATCACGGACTTTGAAGCAATCTTTGAGCGGGTAAAGGATCAGTGCGACCTGTTCTGGCTCGAAAACCTCAATCTTAGGGGCGGTTTTAAGAAGGCGATCATGGACTATATCGCCGATAAATACCCCGATCTTGTACCGCTTTACAACGAGATCTACAACAAGCGTAACCGCAGCCACTTCGAAGCGCTCGAAGCAAAAGCCGAGGAAATG
The DNA here is from genome assembly GCA_958412345.1 of uncultured Collinsella sp. GTDB lineage: Bacteria > Actinomycetota > Coriobacteriia > Coriobacteriales > Coriobacteriaceae > Collinsella. Next base: position 8,823 of record CATYSO010000022.1, read on the forward strand.
GCGCAGGAGTACGATTGCCCCTTCGTGGACAACGAAATGCCCTATGGCAGGGTCCCGCAGGGACATCCGGTGATAGTGGACTACTTCTATCACGAGGAAATCCGCGGGTCGGAAAACACCGGAAAGAGGAGTCGCTAAACGGAATCGATTATCCAAATCAGAGGCTTGCTGAAAGACATAGCGCGTTGACTTCATCGAGGAATGCTTGGGCTTGTCGGCGGGGCATCGCTTTTCGCCAAAGCAGCCCGTTTTTTGAGTACACAGGCGGATCAAGGGGCACCGGATGACACTGTACGAGAATCTCGTTATCGAGCTTACCAACCGATCATTTACCCATCAGGCCGCCTATCGAAACGGCGGCACGCCCTATGACCTCAGCGATTGCGACCCCGCCCCCTACGAGCAGCAAATCAAAACGTTTGCCCGTATGATCGAGGAGTCCGACTGCGTACTCGTGGGCGGGGCCTCCGGGCTCTCTGCGTCGGGCGGTGGAGACTTCTACTACGAGGACAACGCGACCTACCGTAGGCATTTTGGCAAATTCGCCGAGCGCTATGGCTTCAAGGGAGCTTTCGATGGTTCGTTCTACCGCTGGCCCACCGCCGAAGCGCGCTGGGGCTATCTTGCGACGTTCCTTAGCACTACGCTCAACGCTCCGTTACGCAAACCCTATATAGATCTTGACGCCATCCTTCGCGATAAGGACTTCTTCGTGCTCACCACCAACCAGGACACGCAGTTCGTGAAGATCTACCCCTGGGAGAAGGTGGCCGAGATCCAAGGCGACCACCGCTTCTTCCAATGCTCTCGATGCTGCACCGACGTGGTGCGGGATGCAACCGAACCGGTCTCCCACATGGTCGACGCCATGGGCGACGGCTTGGAGGTCCCCACTGAACTCGTGCCGCGCTGCCCATACTGCGGAGCCGAGGCGTTCCCTTGGGTTCGCGGCTATGGCAACTTCCTGCAGGGCAAGCTCTACAAGGAGCAGTACCGCAAGGTCTCCAACTGGCTCGACGCGCACGCGAAGCAGAAGATTCTTTTCCTTGAACTGGGCGTGGGCCGCATCACACCTGCGTTTATCCAGGAGCCGTTCTGGGCCCTCACGGCGCAGCTGCCGCAGGCGAGCTACATCGCCGTGAACAACAAGACGCGCTTTCTGCCCCGCGCGATCGAAGACCGGGGCATGGCAATCCGCGCCGACATCGCCGATGTGCTTGCCGATGCACGCAAGGCGCTAGGAAGGTAGCGTATGGAAACGGCAACAGCAGTTCGCGTCTGCCGGGCGCTCGCCAAGGCAGACCTCATCGTCATCGGCGCCAGCAACGGGTTCGACATGGCGGAGGGGCTGCGCAACGGCATCATAAAGCACATGCTCGCTCAGGTCGCGAACGCCAGCGAACACGCCACCTACATCTTGTTCAACTACAACCAGGCCATGGCGCCCGACGCTTCGTGCGAGACAATTCTCGTTGAAGGCGATATGGCCCCGGCTTTTGAGGGGGTCGTCCGATGCCATCTCTAGAAAGAGAAGTAAATAAGCTTCGAAGCCTTATCGATGATGCCGACGTCATCATCGTCGGGATCGGCTCGGGCATGTCGAGCGCGGCCGGGTTCAACCATTACAACCGCGCGGGCATGATGCGCGCCGGAATGGAGGACTGGCAGCAGGCATTTGGCTTCAAGAGCCTTTTCGACGGCTTCTACCACCTCTACCCCAGCCTCGAGCAGCAGTGGGCCCACTACGCGCGATACATCGATTTCATGCTGCGCGAGCCGGCCTCGCAGCCCTATCTCGACCTGCGGTCCCTTATCGGCCAAAAGGACTACTTCATCCTGAGCACCAACGTGGACACCCAGGTCGAGAAGACATTTCCCACTGAAAGGATCTGCAACTACCAGGGAAGTTTCGCTCACTTTCAGTGTAAGCAACCGTGCTGCGATGAGATTTTCGATGCGGCTCCTTATGTCGAGCGCATACTTGCAGGCATGGGAGGGTTCGAGGTGCGCAGCGAAGACATCCCCCGCTGCCCACATTGCGGCTGGCAGCTTGTGCCGTGGGTGCGCGACGATACGTTCCTGCAGGGAGCGGTGTGGAACGAAAGCCTCGGACGATACGAACGCTTCGTGCACGAGCACAGCAACAGTCGCGTGCTGCTGCTGGAGCTCGGTGTGGGCGAGATGACCCCTGGCATCATCACGCTCCCCTTCTGGAGCATGGCCGCAAAGCTGCCGAACGCACACCTGTTGAGCGTCAACATCTCGGGCGACTCCGCCCCGCTGCAGCTTGGAAACAAGGCGGAAGCGATTCAGGCAGAACTGGGCAAGCTACTTTCGACGGCACGAGCTGGCAGCGAATGATGTCGTTAGCCTTTCGCCATGACGCAGCTCACCGCCCAAAGGCGTGAACAAGAGGCGCAGCCCCATTCGCCCGCACGCAGGCCCTGAAGACCCTTTCGCGTATTCATTTATAAGTTTGGAGGATGAGGGATTGAAACGTGACGTGAGAATAACGATATTGAAATCGGAAGTCGATAAAAAACTAGCCGAGGAATACGCGATTCCCAACCTCGGTCCCTGCCCCTTTCATAAAGCTGGACAGGTATTTGTCAGCGATGGCTCGCACAAGCCGAACGGCCTGTGCGAGCACGCATGGAAGCCGATAGAGGAAATGGCTGCGTCGCTTTCCGACGGCGAGCTCCTTCAGCCAAAAGGGACATGGATGCGCGATGACGACAAAGGGGTGTTCGCCTGCGTGGACGGGCTGCGTCCGGTCATCATGCTCATAGAAGCGGTAGATGCAGAATAGCCTTAACGACCAGAATGCGAGCAGGGGGCGAGCGTGAACAGCGTTACGCTCCGTTTTATGTATCGGTGGCTAAAGCCCACAAGCGAAAGCGCACAGAGGCCTCGCTTTGATGCTCTCCGAAGAATGCGCTCTATTTCCTAACCGAAACGGCCTTCAGTCGATTGCGGGGGCGGCGTTGCCGGCAGCGGGGATTAATCAGGTCGTTTTCCCAGATAGACATACAAAAAAGCCTCCAAACCAAAAGGTTTGGAGGCCGTTATTCCCGTTATCTCGCTGGTGACTTTGCTCTATGGCGATGCCGAAACAGCATCTGGCGGTACTCGGCAGCACTAAAACACGAGTTCAGAAGCCAGTTTCCGTTATTCCCACTCTTTCACGCTCGTTTGTCGTGGTGCCATTCCAATTGGGTCTAGTTTGGTTGTCGGTTTTGTCCATTTTGCCGCCGAATCCCTCCGCGCGTCCTCGCGTAGGCGTTTGGGACAAGCCCTGAGACAAATTCGCAAACCATTTCGAACCGCAAGCTCACAGTTTCATTTTTGTCCCGGGGACAAAAACGGCAAGGCCTTGAGGTCCCGAGCCGCTCGAAAGAGATGCCAAAACGGCTGTATTCCCTCTATGGCGCCTGAGAGGTAGCCCCACTCGGTCTCGAGGCCACGCACGATCCCAAACGCCTCGCCGGGCTCGGGGTCGTACTCGGTTAGGCACCAGTCCCACCCGCTGAGGCACGAGAAGTAGTAGACGAGCGCCATGGGGTCGCCCTCCCCCCTCGGTCGCGTACAGTGGCGGCAAGCCCTCGGCCAGCTCCTCGGTCATAAGCGCTTGCATGTACGTCTCCCCTCCGGGCCACGTCGGACCCCTAGAATCTCCGCCCCGCGGGCAAAGCCTCGGCGCGCCCCCGTGGCACCTCGGCTTTGCTCTCTGCAATGCCCGCAGCGGAGGAACCACCTGAGACGGATGTCGATGCATCGAACCCGAGACCGAGCGCTGCGGCGGGGAGCCTCTCGCGCGGACAATCTGCTCGATCTTGCCGCACCCGTCTTAAAAAAGTTCGACAAATGTTTAGTAGTACGACATCCATCGAACAGTCGGGGGTATACACCACCACAGGAGGCCCGCGGAACGAGAGGAGGCGAGATGGTCGGCGACGGGTTCAAGGCACTCTCCGGCCCCACGCGCCACCGCATCCTCGAGCTCCTCGGACTCACGAAAACGGAGGCTTCGGATGAAGGTTGAGCTTGGGCGCGGGGAGCGCGCCTTCTTGATCGTTCTCTTCGCGGCGATAGCGGTTCACCTGCGGGCGCACGTGCTGCCGGCCTACCCCGCCATGCCCCAGACGGTGCCCACGCACTGGGGCGCCGACGGTGCGGTCGACGGTTGGGGCGACAAGGCGGGCACGCTCTTCACGGCTGCCATGCCGCTCGTCCTCGCACTCGCCATGCTGCGCGTCAAGTACAACTACACCTTCTGCATCCGCATGCCCTGGACGCTCGTGAGCGAGGACAACTGGCACAGCACGCGCTACTTCGCTGGTTCCGTCTTCGTCGTCGCGCGTGGCGATGTTCGTCGCCGCACTGCTCTCGGCCGTGGCACCCGAGGCGTAGTTCTGGGTCGGCATGGTAGCGGCCCTGCTCGCGACCCTCGTCGTGGGCACCTACAGCCTCCTCGTCTGGCGGCGCGAGGGCCGCTAGGAGGGCATCGGGAGGAAGGCCGTAATGGGTGAGAAAGGCGAGCGGCCGGAGCAGGTGTTCCCCGGCAGGACAGACCCGTGGTTCATAGCGGCTATGGTGATTGCGACGGGCGGTTTATCCACGGCGTATATCGCGTGTTTCCTGAGTTTGAGTCTCGCGCTCCCATGGGACTGGCTCGCGCTTCTGCCCGTCCCGGCCCTCGTGGCCCTGGCCGCCCTGCCCGTCCGCAGCAACCGCGTCGAGCTCTACGGCGACCGCCTCGTCGTCGTGTACGCCGGGACACGCTCGGTGATACCCTACACCCACGTGCGGGGCGTCCGGCGCACCAGGACGCTCTGGGCGGGGACGGCCAACTCGCTCGACCGCGTCTACATCGAGGCGCCCTACGACGGCGACGCCATCGTCTCGGTGACCGACAACGACGCCCTCGTGGCGGAGCTGGAGCGCAGGTGCGGCCCTGGGCCCGGCTGCGAACAAGGCAACTAGCTTCGCAGAGCGGCTTTCAGCGACTTGCTGCTCATCGTCACTTCCTGAAGTTCCCGGGGCGCATGAATTGAAGGCAAAGGACCGCTACGACACCGGCGCCGCAACCGACCAGCAACACTGCTGCGCCTGCGGCGGCAAGGAAGGAACAAGCCTCCCCATGCCCGACGAGAGAAAATTGGATTGGGGCCAGTTGCATAGGGATTGAGGTTCGGGTTTCGCCGGCTTACGCAGCTTGGCGGACGAAGTGCCCGACCCCGCTGCCCCTAGGGCGCAACGTGGTCGGCGACGTCGGAGGTGTCGATCCCGCCCAAATTAGCGAGCTGGCTGCTGAACGGGATGCTCTCGGGGTCGTCCGCCTCGACGCCGCCGAGCACGATGGTGTTGTCGCGCATGTCGATTTGGGTCGTGAACACGGCCGGGTCGAAGCCCGAGGCGATAAAGCCGATGCCCGCGAGGACGACGCCCGCGGCAACGAGCCCGCCCGCCACGGCGAGGTAAATCTTCTTCGCGCTGGTCATGGTACTCGTTCCTTTCTACGCCGCGAGATGAACGGCAGCGCCGCCCTTCTCGCCCTTGCCCTTCCAGAAGGGCGAGGCGGCCTTCCTCGCCCAGAGCGCCGAGAGGCGCGCGATCTGCTTGGATGCCTCCCAGGCGCCCGCGCCCACGAGGAGAGCCGCGCCGACGAAGGCGAGCCCGCAGCCCAGCATCGCGATCACGTAGGGCGCGTGGCCGACGGCCACGCCCGCCGCCGCGAGCGCGAACGACGCCGCGCCCACGGCGCCGAGGGCCGCGGCGATGACCCACACGCAGAGCGCCAGCACCCAGATGCAGACGTAGACGCTGAGAGCCACGGCGGCGAAGGCGACGAGCAGCGGCACCCACACCGGGGACCCCACGATGGCCAGCGCCCACAGCAGCACGGTGCTGCGCCGGCTCGTCCTCGCGATCGCGCGCGGCACCGCGGGCAGGTCGTCGAGCGCAGCCTCGGCAGCCTCGCCGGGGGTACCCATGGCGGCCACGGCCTCCTCCTCGCTCATGCCGTCCTCCATGCGGTCGGCGATGGCCTCCGCGTAGAACGCCTTGGTCTCCTCCACCTGCTCGGCCGGCAGGCAGGCGAGCAGCTCGCCCAGCCGGCCAAGGAACTCATCGCGCTTCATGGTGCGCCCCCTCAACGTATGCATAGATCTCCCGTACGGACGGCCATTCGGCCAGGAACTCCTCGATGCGCGCACGCCCCGCATCCGTGATGCGGTAGTACCGGCGCAGCCGCCCGTTGTGCTCGGCGGAGCGCGCCGTGATGCACCCGGCCTTCTCCAGGCGCTTGAGCAGCGGGTAGAGCGTCGACTCCGTGAGCCCCATGCTCGCCGGAACGTCCTTCACGATCTGGTAGCCGTAGGACTCCTCGCCGGAGACGGCCGCGAGCACGCAGGCCTCCAGGAAGCCGCGCTTCATCTGAGCCTCCATCCGCACACCTCCCCTCGTCATATACTGTGCTACGCACACTATACGATGCAAGGTATTAGACGTCAACTCTCATCGTAAAGATTCTCCGGTCCCTGCGCGCGATCGCGGATGACCGCCCGTCCCGAGCGGAACCCATAGGCGCCAACGCGACCTGAACGCGGCGCCGTACCCCGAGATCCGAGGTACAGTCCAGCTTTCGACCCGACCATAGGATTCGAAAGCCCGAAGACGCCAAAAGAGATCCGGCGAGGACGGCACCGGGTGGTTTTCAACCCTGTCAACGGTCCGCGAGCTCAGGAATATTGCCCGCAAGCCGCGTGAAGAGCTCCAACCGAAAGTAATCATCTCCAGAAGCTCTAGCTCGCGAAACGTCCTCGTGAAGCCGCTCGTGAGTGCCCCGAAACCGCATGAGTCCACTATGAGTGCATTCTTTTGGCGTTTTGCTCCCGAAGCAAGAGACCTCCGTCGGCCCGGCGCACGACTCAATCAATACGACGCCATTGTTCTCCCAATGGAGCGAGACAGGCAGCCTTTAGAGGCTCGATATCGACGAAAACGCTCGTTTCGAAACTCAAATGCCTTTCCGCGCGCAAGCCGTCAGCTGCAATAGAAAGTGAATCAACGCAGGTGGCTTTCAAGCAGTTTGCAAAACTGCAGGTCGCAGGCCTTCATTGCTAGTAGGAGAAATGAGTAGTCTCAGGTGGCTTGCCCATGAGTCACGGAGCTGGCTGGGGGCTTCGCTTGCATCCAGATCGATTTGTGCGCGTTCGAACTCCTGCGCGGGCGATGATATGAAGCGGATGATTTTCCGCCAGGAGGGCTTCCGGGTGCCGGGGCGTTTCCCTCGGCTTTTTCTTATTCGGCAGAGTCCCGCGATAGCCCCATGCTACACTCAGAACCTCTGCTCGCCAAGCAACCACCTCGCGAGATCCATCACGAGCACGCCCTCCCAGGTATAGGGCTCATGCCTTGTGCGGACGATGAGAACCTTCGGAAACGCATCCCCGATGGACAGAAGCGATGCGATCTCCCTCCCGGTTTCGAAACTCACAATGTTTTTAAGTTTCGAAACCGAGAGGCGATGCGCGTAGACATATATCGAGAATTCGAAATTCCGAAATTCCGACCCCGGTCACAGCATGCCGGCAGCGAGGTCAATGCTCATCCGCGCATGCTACAATGCGGGCATCAGAGATAAAAACACAGTCCCCGTCGGGTAGTCGTGGGCGTGCGAATATCCGCATCAGTAACCTGCCTCCTCGGTTGTCCCTTCTCTGCATGGTCATCTACATAAAGGAGGAACCAGCCATGCAGATCAGCGTGTCGTCCACCCTGACCGTATATCACGACGGCCAATTTTGGGTCGGGCTGGCGGAGCATGTCGAGAGCGGCAGATACGGCGCCGCCCGCATCGTCTTCGGCGCAGAGCCGTCCAATGAGGAAATCTTGCAATTCGTTGTCAGCAAATGGGAGAAGCTCTCATTCTTCGGCGGCGATCCCGCCGAAGCGAACAAGCCCGCGAAGAATCCCAAGCGGCGCGCTCGCGAGGCGGCGAAGGCCCTCAAGCAGCCGGCGATGAGCACCAAGGCGCAGCAGGCGCTCGCGAATCAACGTGAGGCAATGAAACGGGAATCGGCTCACGCGAGAAGCCGACGCCGCGCGGATGAGGCGGAGGCGCGCTTCGAGCAGCGGAAGCTGAAGCGCAAGCAGAAGCATCGCGGTCATTGATCGGCAGCACTGATTCCCATATCGCAGCAGGAGCAACCTCCATTGAAGCCGCGCCTGCTCGGTTGAGCAACGTTTCAAACACCAGATTTATGGGGGTGTTTTTTATCCATCTTGCGATTAACACCCTCATAACAAGGGAATTCTCAGACCGCAACGTCGCAAGGTGGCGGGCACTCTTTCAGGTAGTTATCGACCGAGCATTTACCGATGCGGCTTTTATAAACATAGCTATGTGCGACCGGCTCAAGCTGAGCGAACAGCGAAGCGGCGTCTCGGCATGACCGCAAAGTCGCGCACCCGCATCCCGCATGCGCGAAGAGATGTTCGTGATGCGCGGCGCGGTTACGGATCTCGTTGATTCCCGCTATCTGATTATTGACATCGTTTCGATCGGTCCCCTTCGGCCACGCCTTATGGATGATTGGAATCCACAAATCGCGTTCGTGGCTGCGGTCCGTCATGTGGGCCCAGAAGCCCAGCGTTAGGTTCGAGACAATATCGTCTGCGGTCGCATTCTCGCGAAGGCCGTTTCTCAGATGGTCTATCGAGTTCCTGTTCAGCCGGTTGGCATCGTTGACCTGTCCGCGCTTATTCGTCCTGAGAATCGGGCGCCTCACGGGAGACTCTTCATCGAATAGCCAGTGGTCGGACCCGTTCCAGGTGGAGGATATTGCCCTGTCGTACGCGTTTCTGAGAGCAACCTCAAAGAACGAAACGTCCTTCAAGACGGCCTGCGCAAGGCCGATGTTCCAGAGGTAGAGGTCGAGAGCGACAGCGTCATCGCCTTGCGTCACTTCGAGATATTAGCTATATCGCGGCTCAGAAAGCCACGATATGACATGCGCCCGGTCTATCTTCGGAGCGTTCAACATGGGAAACCTTTCCCCAGTAAATAATTGAGCCCCGGCGACTTGAATCAGCGGTCGTACCGGGGCTAACTTTTTTTGGATAATAGCACATGAATACTGCTTGCGAAGTCTTAACCGCTCAGGGGTGAAAGGGTTCCTTGAGCCCCTTGATTATCAACTTCATCCGAACACCTCTCACGGCCGCACGCGCGTATAAACGGCGTTCAAATTGGTCCGGTGGGCATCGATTGGTCATATGCTCAAGAGGCCCAAGGCAACTGGCGTACACGCATGAATGGCATCTTTAAGCAGCTCGAAAAACATGACATCGGACTTCTCATCACCATTGATAAAGTCACAGGGTCATCAGGCAAAAACCGCGGACCAAACGCGCATGGTCACAGGCTGTCTTGCGTTATCTGACATGACGGGGAGTGCGTTAACACGAGACGGCTCGTTTACATAACGTTTGAGCAGGGAGGCGACCCCTGCTCCAACCCAAATTAGAACAGCAGCAGCCCCACGTGATACGCCGCGCATCCCAGCAGCAGGGATGCGCAGATATAGAACGCCGCCGTGATGGCCACCCACTTGGGCGAGTGCGCCTCAGCGACGGTCATCGAGCAGCTCGCCGCGCACGGCATGTTGAACGTGAACGCGAAGATGAACGCAAGCGCCTCGGGAGCCGAGATGTGCGCCGCGATGAGCTCGCCGATGTTGGGAGCCACAAACGCCGTCCCCGTAACCGCCCCCACGATGGCCGCATTGGGCGTGGAGCCACCCGCAAACAGGGCCGAGAACACACCGACAGCCGATTCCTTGATGGCAAGCGCACAGAACCAGGCGGTAAACGTCTGCCACCCCATGCCGAAGATGCGCGTCACCGGCTCGATGGCAACGCCGATGGCGTAGAGCACGGAATCTTCCATGTTGCCGCTCGCGGTGTAGGTGAGCAACCAGATGATGAGCGTGAACAGGGCGACCACCTTGAAGGATCGGCGGAACATGCTCCAGCACTTGAGGCATGCGCCGCGCAGCACATTCTTGATGCGGGGTTTGTGGTAGGGCGGCAACTCCATAACGAGCCCCGCGCGCTCGCCCGCAGGCACGAGCTTGGGTCCAAAGATGATACCGATGAGCCACATCACAAGAAGGCAGACGGCGAAGATGCCCACGATCACAAGCGGCGCCCCCACGCCGAAGAACGTGACCGCGAGGATGGGCACGATACCCCACGTGGTAGCGCAGGGAATGGCCCACGACATCATCATGGTGAGCATGCGCTGGCCCCACGAGTCGATCACGCGCGCACCGGAGACACCGCCCATGGTGCAGCCGAAGCACATAAGAAACGGCATGAGCGACTTGCCCTGCAGGCCGAAGCGCGAGAGCGTCTCATCGAAGACATAGGAGATGCGAGCCATATAGCCCCACTCCTCATAGGCGAGAAACACCAGATTGATACCGAAAACATAGCCCGTCATCATCACTGCGAAGCACAGGCTGTTGGCGATGACGCCCCACAGCAGGTTGGCGAGGATCGCCGGCACGCCCGCCGCGATGAGTCCCGTCGCCGCCATCTGCCCCAAGCTCGAGATGACGCCACCCAGCAGCATGATGGGTGTCGCCGGGATGAAGGCGGCGATGAAGCCGAGCAGGATCATGCCGATGGCAAGGGGCTTCGAGACACGCGAGGCAGTTGCCAACCGGTCGAAGCGCGAGAGCTTGTGGTCCGAGGGCGGCACGACTTCCGCTCCATCGATGACCTTCTCGATCCAGGCGAACTTGGCCGCGCCACGGCCTTGAATGGTATCCGCATGAGCCAAGAGCTCTGTCTTGAGGGCGCCCGTATCAAGGACATGCCTCTTGGCGACCGCGCGGTCGATGGCAGCCAGCAGCACATCATACCCAGAGACGTCAGCGGCCACGAACGGCACCACGGGAACGCCGAGGCGCTGCTCGATCTTCTTCGCGTCGACCCTCCTTCCCTGCTGCTCTGCCACATCCATGAGGTTGAGGACGAGCACGCAGGGAGAATCGGGGGCGACGCACGCGAAGTCGGCAAGCATATAGAGGCTTCGCTCAAGCTGGGAGGCATCCGCCATCACCAGCGCCACGTCGGCCACGCCGGACGTGACGAAGTCGACCGTCACCTGCTCCTCGGGCGAGTTCGCAGAAAGGCCATAGGCACCCGGCAGGTCGACGACCTGGTAGCTCTTTCCCTCCCGGGAGAACTCGCCCACCTTGCGCTCGACGGTCTTTCCCGGCCAATTGCCCACATGCTGGCGCGATCCGGTCAGACCGTTGAAGAGCGTCGATTTGCCCGAATTGGGTTGGCCGAGCAGCGCGATGCAGTCATCGCCCTTCTTCTCGAAGCCAATAGCGCCCGAAGCGGAACAGCAGCCGCATCCAGTCGAGGCGGCGCCGCACTTCTCGCAGCTCATGCAAACACCTCCACCTCAATGTTGTCGCAATCCGCTCGATCGATGGCGACGACGCTGTCGCGCTCGAACACGAGCAACGGCCGCTTGCGAGCGTTCTGCACCATCTCGATGCGGCACCCCTCGGTCAGCCCGATCGCCGTAACGCGCGAGACGAAACGGTCCGGCCCCGAGACGGAAGTGATCCTCCCTTTTTGTCCCGTTTCCATTTGGCTAAGTTTTGTCATGCTATCCCCCAAACCGTAGATATGCGATTTAAACCAGCAGATAGTCTGGGTATAATAGTCATGGAGTTAACCGTCTGCAACTCCATATGGCAAATCATAGCTCCATTTCTCGGCCTTATGGTACCGAGATGGGACAAGGACGCACCGTGAACGAATCACTCTCGAACCTCATCGTCCACAAGGGGATGAGCCTGCACTCCAAGGACAACCGGACGATCGAGCTTCGCCTTTCCGACCCCATCGGACAGGGCACGATGACCGGTTATGTCCTCTCCCCCAACCTCGTGGTGTGCTTTGTTGACTTCCGCTGTGGGGAATGCCCCAACATGACCCCCGAACCTCAAGACAAACAAGGCCACCGCGAACAGGAGCCGCGCGAACGACGAGGCGAGTGGTTCTCCATCAACTATTGCCTGGAGGGACGCTGCGAAACGGACATTCCCCATGTGGGCACCGCCGTCGTGGGAGAGGGAGACGTCTGCATCAGCTTTTCCCATACCCCCGATGGCGAGCGGCATCTGCCGCGGACCTTTCGATACCCGCTCGCCCGTTACGTCGGCATAGAGGCCTTCGTCAACACCCGAATCGTCCGTGACCCCTCGTTCTCGATCCTCAACGAGGCGGCACACGATGTAGGCGCTGCCTGGGCACAAGCGGGATATTCGGCGATATTCTCCGACGAAAAGTCGCTGATTTCCCAGCTCAAGCGATGCCTGGCGTCAGCACGGACAGCAGATTGGGGACAGGCGAAGCTCGCCGCGATCGAGCTGCTCTGGACCCTTGCCAGGCAAGACTACGGCTCCGCCACTCCCCAAACACTGCTTGCCCCGGCGCAGCTGCGCATGGCGAAGGCCGCCCACGACCAAATCGAGGCAGCTCCGACCAAACCCCATGATGCGAGGACAATCGCAGCGGAGATGGGCATCTCGGCCACCACGCTCAACGAGTACTTTGCGAAGGTCTACGGGATGACCATTGCTCGATACACCCGCCGCAGACGTATCGAAATCGCCCGAAACGCGCTCGAACGAGGCGAGCAGGTCGCCGCCGCGGCCTGCGCCGCCGGATACAGCAACCCAAGCAAGTTCTCGGCCGCCTTCAAGCGCGAGACGGGCGTACTCCCCTCCCGGTGGAGCAGGGGGCAGTCCCCTGTTCCAAGCGAAAGGCATAGGAACCCATGAAGCAGTATCTCAGGGAAACCACCCTTCTCGACTATTCCGACCCCAGCATCCAGGCCCTCATCGAGAGGCGCAACTGGCGTGATCTAGGCGAGTTCGATCGGCTTCGGTCTATCTACGACTTTGTCCGCGACGAGGTGCTCTTTGGCTACAACGTCGACGACGACATCCCGGCCTCGCGGGTGATTGCGGATGGCTTTGGGCAGTGCAACACGAAGGCGACGCTCTTCATGGCACTGCTGCGGGCCTGCGGCATCCCCTGTCGCATCCACGGCTTCACCATCGACAAGGCGCTGCAGAAGGGCACGATGACGGGGCCCGTCTATCACCTTGCGCCGAGAAACGTCCTGCACAGCTGGGTCGAGGTCTATTTCGAGGATCGTTGGTACGAGCTTGAGGGACTCATCCTCGACGCAAGCTACCTGGCGGCGGTGCAGGCCGCCAACCCAGACTGCGCGGGCGCCTTCTGCGGGTATGGCATCGCCACGACAGACTTCCGCGACCCTACCGTCAGCTTCAACCGCAACGACACCTATATCCAGAGCGAGGGGATAAACCGAGACTTTGGGGTCTATGACTGCCCCGACGACCTTCTCGCTGAACACCGCCAACAGATGAGCGCCGTCAAGGCATTTGCATACCGCCACCTTGGACGGCACCTGATGAACAGAAACGTCAGGAAGATGCGCGAATAGGCGGAACAGGGGACAGTCCCCTGTTCCGCACACTTAACGCGGCTTGCGCGCCACCAGGTGCACGCGGAACTTCTTCTGAGCCTCGAGACTCAGCACGTCAAAGCCAGCTTGTTCGGCCATCGCGCGAAACTCCGACACCTTGAGAATGCGCACGTCACCGTGCCCGAACAGGTTGGCGAGCGGCATCTCGAAGGTGTTCATGAGCCAGACGACGAAATCGTTCGAGGTGTAATCGCGCAGGATCAGGCGCCCACCGGGCTGCAGCACGCGATAGACCTCGGCAAAGAAGCGCTCGGGATGCGGGTAATGATGGAAGCTGTTGGACGTGATGACGGCGTCGAAGGACCTGTCCTCAAACGGCAGCGCCTCGGCATCGCCCGCCGTGAACTGGCAGTTCTCCAGGGACTTGGACTGCGCGACGGAGATCATCTCGGGCGTGAGGTCGAGACCGTGGCAATGGACCTCGGGGTGCTCGCCGTGCAATAGCTCGATCACCGCACCGGTGCCGCAACCCACGTCGAGCAGCGTCTCAAACGGCTCGTGCTCAAGCTCGGCCAGCAAGAGCGGATAGTCATCCTTGCACATCTCGTACAGACCGGCGTGGCCCGACTCGTAGATGCGCGCCGCCTCCGTGAACTCCTTGATCGAAAGCTGCTTGTATTCCTCGGCCGTGCGTGCCATGGGCCACCTCACATGATAGACAACAGTGTTAGGTTTGGTTAACTATAATATATTGAACCCGATATCCACAACACAACCTGTCGCGACGACGCCACGATGGCCCGGCGGGACCTTACCCCACTCTGGGTAAAAGCAGAAAGGAACATCGAGCATCTCCGTCGAAAGGAAGTTCCCATGACCCCAGAGGAATTCGACCAAGCCGCAGTCTATTGGACCGATAAGGAGGATACCGAGAGACGCATGCCGGCAGGCGAGCTCGCCGCTGCCATCGACGCCTTCCTCTCTGCGCACAACACCTGTGCCCTTGCCACCGGCAGCGGGAGCTTTGTCCGTTGTACGCCGCTCGAATACGCTTGGCGTGACGGCGCGATCTGGATCTTCTCGGAAGGCGGCCTTAAGTTCCGCGGACTCAAGGACAACAAGAACGTGAGCGCTGCCATCTTCGAACCCTACGACGGCTTCGGCAAGCTCGCGAGCGCCCAGGTCACGGGCACGGCCAAGCTTGTCGCAGCCGACGATCCGGCCTTTGCCGAGGCCGCGGCTGCCAAGGGCATCCCCGCTGCCGCGCTGGAAAAGATCGTGAGCCGTCTGCACCTGATCAAGATCGTACCGAGCCGCATCGACTATCTATGCAGCGACCTCAAGGCCCAGGGCTACGATGCACGTCAGCACCTGGAGTATGCCAATGAGGCCGCCGAGGCGGCATCGCACGACCTCGAGCTCTACGTGATGAACGGCTGCCCGTTCTGCCTCAAGGTCAAGACCTTCCTCGCCAGGAACGGCATCGAGATCCCCGAACGCAGTATCTCGACCGACAAGGATGCCGAGCGCACGCTCATCGAAGTCGGCGGCAAACGTCAGGCCCCTTGCCTCTTCATCGACGGCAAGCCGCTCTACGAGTCCGACGACATCATCGCCTGGGCGCGACGTAACATTCTCGCGCTCTAGCTCCATCGCATGCATCGCCTAAGGTGCGAACAGGGGCGCCATGTATTTCGAGATCAGCAAAAACCGGCGTACCTCGATGGCGAGTTCGTTGGTATCGTCGGCATCGTTTCCGACATCACGGAGCAAAAGCAACTCGAGACCAGGCTAAAGAATTTGACCGAGAACGACCAGCTAACCGGTCTCTATAACCGCAATTATCTCAAGGCATGCGCCAAAGCCCGGAATTTCGACGGCATGTTCCCCGTAAACCTTGATCGTGCTGGACCGCAACCGTCTTAAGGAAACCAACGACACCTATGGGCATCGAATGGGTGACGAGCTGGTTCGCAGGGTCGCAGGCGCCATCAAGAGTGTCCTTCCGGCCGGTGCCATGGCGGCCCGCATGGGCGGAGACGAGTTTTTGGTCGTATGACGCAATACGGATGAAGAGCACGCACAACGCCTCCTGTTCGACCTGAGGGCAGCGTTTCAGGATGCAAGCGACGAGGCCCTTGACGTCGATGTCGCCATGGGCTGCGCCACGGCCCTTGATGGAGAGGAATCCCTGATGCCGCCATTCAAGGCCGCGGACACCAAGATGTACGCAGATAAACAAGCGTCGCAAAAGGCTCGTAACGCCCGATTTGGCATATCACATCGATTCAACCGCCCCTAGCCTGCATGCCGCCAGCTGCAATCGCAAGTGAATTAACGCAGGTGGATTGCACGCCATTCGCGGCAAGGCAAACCATATACAGCAGGGGCGTCAATTCCACTTGAAGCCGACGCCGCGTAAACGCTAATGGTGACGGCTATGCACGGGCACGGGCACGCCACGCTGGGAAGGGCCGCGTAGCGGTCCAAGAAATCGTCCGCAGTCCCTTCTCAAGTATTTGGGACGCACACGCGGCGTTCAAAAATGCGGAGCGACTCCGCATGGCTCGAAACTGAGCCGAGGTGCCCTACTTCTCGCCCTCCAGCAGCCCCACGATGCGGTCGATGTCGACGGCAAAGCGGGGCCTTCCCTCGCGCTCGTAGCGGTCGAGGTATGCCTGGCACTCGGAGACAATGCGCTTGGTGTTGCCGTCGATGATGCGTTGGAGCGTCTCGTAGTAGGCCGAGCCCTCGGTCCTGAAGCGGCGCTGGTAGGACTTGGTTATGGGGAACATCTTGATGTAGTGGATGCCGTGGCGGCAGCCGGGGCGCGTCGTGGGGCGGGGTGGCAACGCAAAGTACTGGTCTTTGGGCACGTTAGGGGCGATGTTGGAACGCAGCGGCACGGCGAAGTCCCTGCGCTTCCCGCGGAAACGCAGCCTCACCACCACGATGCAGGGGCGATTGTGCTTAAGCATGAGCTCGCGGTCGCCCTCGACGAGGCCGAAGAAGTCCTGGGAGATGGACACGATCTTCATCGATTACGCCCCCTTCATACGAAGCGGGGCCCGCATCGCTGCAGGCCCCTACAGGTGGGAGATATTCTACGCCTTGCGGCACCCCGTCGCCCACGGAGGTTAAACGTACACGTAAGCCGTACTCTGAAAGCCGCGGCTTCCGGCAAGTAGTTTATACCACGAAAGGTCGCTTTCAATGCGCATAGCTCGCAAAATAACACTCGCTGGGCCGTCACCCCTGGCCGTTACCCTCCAATCTTCATTGGAGTCAGCAGGTCAATTCATATAGCCATGGGGGTTTATCCTAAAGGAAATCAAATTTATACCCCCATAACTAAGAAATTTTCTATTCCTGCTCAGTGACTAATCCAGTCCGAGTGTTGTCGATACGTGCCGCATCGTACCGCCTAAGGGCTGATTCGTGCGCAATTTGGGCGAATCAGGCCCTTGATTCGCGATTTCGGAAATGCCTGGAGGCGGTGACGACAACGGCTTTGCGCAGGGAATCCCGCCAGCCTCGTTAACCCGTCGCCCGCGAAAGACGTTGAGCTAGAGAAAAGGACCTATTTCCCGTCATGGATTGGGTTTACCTGCGTGACTAGAGCCCTGGTGTAATTGGCTGGATCACCGTTCCGGGAACCAGTATCGACCTACCTGTCCGCCAAGCTCCTTCTTCAGCTCCAGCCTAGTATCTGACTCGCGCCGCTATAAGCGAAAACCGGAGAGATGCGTCTTAGCCAAGAAAAGAAGGTTAGCCTCATCTTACTGCATGATTCGTGTGTTATAGTTAGATGGCTCTAACTGTTTGGGGGCGACAGCCATGCACGAACGCGAAGGTTTCTGGGACAAGAACGCCGGTCGGTACGACCGTTTCATGCGAAAGGACCGGGCGGCGTATGAGAAGATGTATGGGCTGATCAGGCCGGTGGTGAAAGCAAAAACCGTGCTGGAGGTTGCCACTGGCACGGGGCTTATCGCAAAGAGCATCGTGAATGCGGCGGCACACATCGAGGCTACGGACGCTTCTGCAAAGATGATCCTTGAAGCAAAGCGGGACCATCAATCCGCAAAACTGCACTTTTCCGTACAAGATATGTTCCGCCTGCCCTATGCGCAGAAGTCCTTCGAAGTGGTGATCGCGTCCAACGCGCTTCACATAGTGCCGCATCCGGAAAAGGCCCTGCAAGAAATCAGGCGGGTGCTGAAGGACGACGGCATGCTCATCGCGCCAACCTTCACCCACGCGGGGAACTCGGTTTCCGGCAAGGCAAAAGCCTTTTTCATGAGTATGGCGGGATTTCCCCTCCACAGCAGGTGGACGAGCGAGGAATACCTACGTTTCCTGCGTCAAAACGGTTGGGCGGTGCAGAAAAGCGCAGTGCTGAAGGCCTCGTTCCCGTTGACCTATGCGGAATGCACGAAATCGGAGGGACAAGATGTCGTTCTTTGAAAACACCCGCAAGCCCGTGGGCCTCGGCGGAAAACTTATGGTTGCCATGATGAATCTGGGCCACAGTCCTGTGGCGCGGTGGGGACTTCAATTTCTACGACTTGCGCCAAACGCCAAGGTGCTGGATTGCGGCTGCGGCGGCGGGGCGAACATAAAACGGCTGCTGAAAAAATGCCCGCATGGCGTCGTCAATGGCATCGACTATTCGCCCGTCAGCGTGGAGAAGGCTAGAAAGCTCAACCGAATTGCAATTCAGGAGGGGCGTTGCGCCGTTCTGCAAGGCAGTGTGGCGGATATGGCGTTTGAGGATAGCTGTTTCGATGCTGCCACGGCCTTTGAGACCGTCTATTTTTGGCCTGATTTGCCCCGATGCTTCCGTGAGGTCTGGCGGACGCTGAAGCCAGGCGGGACAATTCTTATCTGCAACGAGAGCAATGGCGATACGGACAGGGACGAGAGGTGGACGCAGATCATCGGCGGCATGACCATCTACAAGGACATTGAATTAAAGGCGTGTCTTGAGCAGGCGGGTTTTCACGAGGTGCAGATACGCAAAAAGAAAAGGTGGCTCTGCGTCACGGCGCGGAAGTAAGGGCATCAAGCACGGGCATTTTTAATCCATCCTGCACATGGCGATAGGCATGACGGTCATAGCGGCTGTGCTGGCGGCAATTATGACAGTTTTTATTCACTGAGGAAGAAACCTATGAAATGTAAAATTGAGAAAAACACCGTTCAGGAGACGCTGATCCTCCCGCTGTATTCCCGGAAGCTGTGTACGGAGCTGTACCCGAACCTTTATAGGGATGAAACAGCGGTTCGTCTGCTCGACCAAATCGACTACGACTTTTCAGAGGCAGAGAAAAACTCCCGCAGCCTGATGCAGCGCTTTGGTGCGCTGGAGGTGGCCATGCGGCAGGGTGATCTTGCTTTCGAGGTGCGGGATTACCTGAAAGGCCACCCCAATGCGGCAGTGGTCAATCTGGGCTGCGGGCTGGACAACACCGGCAGAACCTGCGACAACGGTAAATGCAAGATCTACAATCTGGACTTCCCGGATGTGATTGCCTTACGGCAGCAGCTACTGCCCGCCGGGGATCGGGAACAAAATATCCCCTGCGACCTGAAAGACACCGCATGGTTTAGCAAAATCGATGCCTCCGGCGGGGCGGTGTTCTTTGCCTCCGGGGTGTTCTATTACTTTCTGACCCAGCAGGTCCGGAAACTGGTGCGGGGGATGGCGGACGCTTTCCCCGGCAGTGTGCTGGTCTTTGATGCTGCCAATCGGACGGCGGTAAAGATGATCGCAAAAACATGGCTTAAGACTGCAAAAATCAAGGATGTGGGGGCATATTTTGCGGTTTCGGATGCCGCCAAGGAAATCGGCACGTGGGACAGCCGTCTGCAGGTCACAAGTCGCGGCTATATGCTGGGTTACAACGATTTGAGAGACCCTTCTATCAGCGGCTTTTTCCGGTTTCTCGCAAGGGTCGGTGACAACGGGATGAAAATGCAAATCGTGAAAATAAGATTTTAAGAGGCAAAGAATAACGCACATTCACTTTGACGTTGAAGAAGACGGATTTTACGGCGCATATTGGGCGTGCAAGGACACGCATACAGCAGCGGGCACGGATTCGATTGAAACCGTGCCCGCTATTTGATACTATATTATTTTATCGAACGTCTGTTCTATTCCCACTCGATGGTTACAGTTTTGCCGTCTCGTCACTCCAGTTGCACCCAGTTTTCGGCGGCATCTCGAAGTGAGTGCCGCTGAATGACGCGACGTCGCGTTTCATCGGCTTCGGGGACAAAAGCTGGGACAACTTCAAAAACCATTTTCAAACTCAGAGTATTGAGTTTTTATTTTTGTCCCAAGGGGCACGGAGAGCCGACTTTGGAGGCTCGATAGCGCCGAAAACGCCCGTTTTGAAACTCAACCGCCTTTGAGCCTGCAAGCCACCAGCTTCAACAGTAAGTGAGTCGACGCGGGTGGCTTACGAGCCGTTCACAAAACCGCAGGCCACAGGTCTTTGTCAACGATAAGCAAAGTGAATAGTCTCAGGTGGCTTGCCCATGAGTTGGCGTAAGCCTGTTTAGCAAAAGGCTAATCGGACACGACAGGCCGCCCGCATGGCGACGGCGTTTCCCGTGCGGGCACAAGCAGCCCTGCGTGCCCTGTCGCGCGATATCCCAATGCGACGTTCAGAACCCTACCCGCCAAGCAGCCACCTCGCGAAATTCAGCACGAGCACGCCCTCCCGGGTATGGGGCTCATGCCTCGTGCGAGTGATGAGAATCTTCGGGAATGCATCCCCGATGGATAGAATCGGCGCAATCTCCCTCTCGAGCGTCGAATCGGCGCCGATATCGTCGCTCACATACACTCTCCTTCCCGGTTTCGAAACCTGGAAGGCAGTATGCGCAAGGATGCGTCGAGGTGCGATCCCAGTCGTACCATGCCAGCAGAGATGTCGAGGCACATTCGTTCATGCTGCAATGCGGGCATCGGAGATGAAAAACAGCCCGTCGGGTAGTCATGGGCGTGCGGGAGCCCGCATCAGTAACCTGCCTCCTCGGTTGTCCCTTCTTTGCATGGTCGTCTACATAAAGGAGGAACCAGCCATGCAGATCAGCATGCTTGCCCTTCTTGGGTCACGGACCGGGGAGGCGAGGGCCTCCGTCGGGACCGCCCCGAGCAACCGGCATATCCAAGGAATGACAAGGCTCGATCGCTATGCTGGTCAGGATGCCGAAGCGGGCCGTCCGTCAATCGGAATGCGGGTCAGGATGCTGCAACGCGATCCCAACTGCAGGATACGGCTCCTTTGCGGTTGCCGCAAAACCTGCTGGCAACATTCTTACTATCCGAATGATACACACATCCCTTGGATTGTTTCGCCTGGCCAGGGCCATCTTCAGCGCCTCATTGGCCAGCTCGGCGGGCGCCTCTTCCACGCGTAATAGCCCTGGCGGGTCACCCATGCGACCAAAGATGCAAAAGAGATCGAATGGCCAGAAAGGATTGCCCTTACCGACAGGCAATCCTTGACAAACGAGCTTCAGCCTCCTTAAAATTGCGTGGTTTGCCGAACTGAGTCAGCGAAGGAGGGGTGTCGTGGTTGGTCTTTTCCGCACGTGGATGAGCGCCTAAAAGCGGCGCTGTTATGGCGTCGCGCTGTTTTGCACGCCATTCCACGATTGGACATAACCATGATGTTTGAAACCTCTCGGCGCAGGTCTGTTTCGCTGTGCCATTCATGGCAATTTAAGATTTGTTTCGTATGGGGCGGGGAGCTCGTGTCGACATTGACGAGCTCGATTCTCCAAATGGGTCTCATTTGGCATATCGCCCTCACGACAGGATCATCTTCCCTCCTCTCCCTGGCATCGTTAGCAGGCTTTCTGCCGATTGCTTTGTTCGGAGTCCTTGCGGGCGCCGTTGTCGACAGATACAGGGGGCTGTTCGCCCTTCTTTGGTGCGGGTTCGTCTTCGCTTTCGCGTTCTCCCCACTCGCGGCATTGTTCCCAATAATGACCTTGGGACATTTTGGCGGTAGCACGGGGGATGCTGCTTTGGTGGAGGTCCTTTTCTCCGCAGGCATGCTGGCTGGGTCCGGCATTTTGGCGGCCGCGGGAGGGTTCCGCAATAGGTCGCTCACCATGGTCGCCGCGATCGCCGGCTTCGGCGTCGTCGCAATCGCATCCGGATTGCTCGGCCCGTCGCTGTTCACCGCTTTCCTACCGGCGAGCTTTCTTATGGGCGCATGCTCCCCGCTGTACGCGGGAGCCCAGACTGCCCTTATGCAGGAGCAGATACCTCCTGAGTACCTAGGCCGCGTTTTTGGTCTCTATGGAACCATTATGGCGTGGGCCATGCCCATGGGCCTCGCAGCCCCCTCCGTTTTTGCGGACCTGCTCGGAGCTCCGTTGTGGTCCGTCGGTTCTGGAGCGACCATGACACTGCTTGCGTTGGCGATGCTTCTCGCTCCAAGCGTCCGAAACGTGGGGAAAAAAGATTCCGGGCAGATTCAATAGCCCAAGCATTCGAAAAAAGAGGCGGCAGCCATCGGTTCGCGCGTCAGCCTTCAAACCCTTGCGACGACGAGGTATTGCGCCGACATCCCACATCGCGCTCCTTATTCGCCGCCAACTATCATTTTCGGATTTGCCGGCTTGCGCAAGGCCAAAACGCTCACGCCGGCAATCGGGCAAAGGCGAAAAATCGAAGTGAACGATCCTTTATTGGCATGGCTGCGCTTCCAGAAAACGACAATACACAAAAGGTGGTTCAACTTATGGAACTCATAGTCAAAGCTAAAGACATCTTTTTGGAATATGCCGGCCGCGATATTCTGGACATCGAAGAATTGGAAATCTACCCCTACGATCGCATCGGCTTGGTAGGAGACAACGGTGCAGGCAAAACCAGCCTGCTAAAAATCCTGAGCGGCAATCTAACCATTGCGGACGCCGACGTCAGGCGCTTCGGCAGCATTGCCCTCATCGGCCAGCTCGACGAACTCGACCTTGATGTGGCTCAGGACAACGGCGAGATGCTCTCCCGTCTCAACGTCGCCGAAGTGGCGCAGGAGACGATGAGCGGCGGGGAGGAAACACGCGCCAAGATTGCCTCTGCGCTCTCCCAGCATGCAAGCGCGATCTTCGCCGACGAGCCTACGAGCCACCTCGACCAAGACGGCATCCGCCTTCTCGTCGGACAACTCAAGGCATTTGATGGGGCCCTGCTCATCGTGAGCCATGACCGTCATTTTCTCGACCAGGTGGTAGACAAGATCTGGGAGCTCAAAGACGGCGGCATTTCCGAATTCTGGGGTGACTACTCCGACTATCTGCGACAGAAAGAAGAAGAGCGCAAAGCTCAGGCGACTCGATACGAAGAGGCGATGCGCGAGCGCGAGCGCCTCGAAGCCGCCATCGAAAAACAGCGGAAAAAAGCACGGCAGGTCGACGCCAAGCGGAAGGGTGCGAAAAAAAGCAACGAGTATGCAGGTCGCTTGGGGCATCAGAAAACAACCGGCACCAAGCAGAAGAAAATGCATCAGGCAGCTAAGAACATGGAGAAGCGCCTCGAAGCGCTCGAAGGGATCGAGGCCCCAGATAGCATTCGCGCCGTGCGCTTCCGCCAGAGCAAGGCCCTGGAACTGCACAGCAAATTTCCCATCTCGGCAGATGATTTCAGCTTGAGCTTCGGCAACTGCGTGCTCTATGACCACGCGAAATTCGAGATACCGCTCGGTGCCAAAGTGGCCATCACCGGTGGCAACGGTACGGGAAAGACCAGCCTGCTGAAGGCAATCGTTCGACGCGCCGACGGTATCAACATCTCTCCCAAAGCAGAGATCGGCTACTTCGAACAGACAGGTTACAAGTTCGACGCCCGCCAGTCTGTGATCTCGTTCATGCAGAATGGTTGCGAGTACAGCATGACCGAAATTCGAGGCATCCTCGCCTCTATGGGAATCGGACCGCGCGACCTGACAAAGGACGTTGGCGTTCTCTCGGGAGGCGAAGTCATCAAGCTGCTGCTCGCGAAGATGCTGCTGGGCAGATACAACATCTTGCTCATGGACGAGCCTGGAAATTACCTGGACATCAAGAGCGCCGAAGCCCTCGAGCAGATGATGAGCGCCTATGCCGGAACGATAGTGTTCGTCTCCCACGATAAGAGGCTGGTCGAGAACGTCGCAGACATTATTTACGAAATAAAGGACACCAAGCTAGTCAAAATCTTTCAGCGCGAATAACCCTAAATGAGCAGGATATATTCCCAGAATGGAGACAAAAGGCCTCGAGGGGGGTGCCTCCAGGCCCTGTCGGCGCTCGCCATGACGCGCATGTACTACGACGGCAGCATGGACGACCGCAGCGCCCTCATCGAAGAGCAGCGGATCCTCGACAAATCTCAGGGCTTCCTGAAAAAGAGGCAGGTCCTCGCCGCGCTCATGGAGATGAAGATCGGGGGCATGAAGGGGGCGCCCATCGCGCTTCCTCGCGGCACCCAGGGGAACGCCCTCAAGAGGCTGGTCTCCCAGACGCCTAGAGCCGCCGCAAAGGAGCAGCTCCTCGAGGCTAAGGTCGAGATGCGCACGAGCCTACGCTCGGGAGAGTCGAAACTGAGGTCCGAAGCCGAAGATCGAAAAGGCGAGATCGAACGCATCGCAGCGGCATCCCGGACAGCCAGGACGCTGCTCACGGACGGAACCGACTGCTGGCTCATCGACGATAAGAAAGATTAGAAGCCAAGAAGAAGAGGCGGGCAATTGCCCGCCTCTTCTCACATCACCCACTTGAACACGGCGCGGAACAGCCAGACGAAAAAGCCCAGCGTGACCTTAAGCGCCGCCACGAGGAACCTACCAAGCCTCTTCATCGACGTCACCCCAATCTTCCTTGACCTTACGCACGCCCTCCTCGGCGCCCTCTTCCTTCTCCTCCGCGAGCAGCCTCGCCAGCTCGTCGGGCACGCCCGGGACCTCTGCCCTCCCCAGCGCGTGCTGCAGCTCCCTTATCTGCGACTTCAGCGGTTTTGAGGGAGGGCCCACGTACTCGCGGTAGCAGGCGCCGATCGCTGCCGCGTCGCACAGGTACCCCCGCACCCGGGCGAACGCCTCGTCCCCGTCGAGCAGGACGCGGCGGGCGCGCCCCAGCTCGGCCTCCGAGGCCAGCATGAAGCGCCAGCCGCGGGACCTGCGCGCCGCCGGGATGCCGTCCGCGGGCGCGTCGGCGCGCCAGTCGTCGCGCACCTGGTGCCAGTTCGCCGTGAGCCAGAGCCCCTTCTCGGGCTCCTCCCGCATCTCGAGCTCGAACTCCGTGAGCATGTTCGCGCCGGAGAACGGCGACCCCTCCGTGAACGAGAGCGTGTCGAACAGCGTCGTCCTGCCGCCCTCGTACTCTATCCTCACCATCATCTCCGGCCCCTCTCCCTACGCTGGTCCTGCTGGGCCCGCTGCCGCTCGGCGGCGAGGATGCGCTTCTGCTCGTCCGCTCGGTGGCACTGGCGCGAATTGCCGCTGGCATCGTCGCGCCCTTCACCGTCCCCGTAGCGGGTCTTGAGCGGCATGAGCCCGTTCTCGGCCATGTAGGCGCGGGCGGCCTCGAGGCGGCGATACCCCTCGCCGCCCGCCTGGCCGCGTCGCTCCAACGTCGCCATCCTGAGCCCGAACTCCTCGATGGACTCGACGTCGAACTTCGCGCAGGTCTCGAGCGCCGAGGAGAGCCTGCTCAGCTCCGAGAGGTCGTTGAGCTCGAGAGCCCGCTCGGCGGCCTCGCGGATGCGCGCGGTGCTCGCGTCCGTGGGACGGTAGGCGCCCTCGCGCTCGAAGCGCCGGCGGAGCATCTCCTTGCCGTAGACGAACCCCAGGCGCTCGCCGCTTACCTTCTTGGACGGCTCCTCCGCCAGGCTGAACACCCAGTCGTCCCGCCGCGCCTTGGCCGAGTTGTCGGCGACGTGCACGCCCAGGGCGTCGAGGATGCCGAGGAACTCCGCCTCGTCGCGCGCCGTGGTCTTGGCGAGCGCGACGCGGGCGCGGATGTCGCCGACCCACGAGTAGCCGCCCGAGCGCATGATCTCCTTCTCGGCCCGGCCCAGGTAGACGCTCCTGCGGCTCCTTGGCCCGCCCGCGCCGGCATGCCCGCGCGCCTTCGACGGCGATTCGGGAGCTCGGTCGTTGGAGAGCCCCGACAGCCCGCGCTCGCGCGCCATGTCCTGAAGGTCTCGGTTGAGGTCCTCGGGGTGCTGGGTCTGCATGCGGTAGCCGGTTCGGAGGTTGGCGTTGTTCACGACGATGTGCGCGTGCGGTATGCCGCGGGCGTTGTCGTCGTGGTAGACGATGGCGATCTCGTGGTCGCCGAAGTGCTTGAGCGCCCACGAGCACGCGAGCTCGCGCAGCGCCGCCAGGTCGATGCTGTCGCCGGGGTCCGGCGAGAGCACGAAGTGCTTGAACGTGCGCGCGGGCTTTCCCCGCCAGGGCGCGTCCGTGCCGAAGGCGGCGCGCGTGGCGTCCATCTCGGCGTCCCAGGCGCAGGCCTCCTTGGCGTCTTCCCCCAGCGCGCCGGCGTCGCGCTCGTCGTAGCTCAGGTTGAACAGGTCGCGCGCCAGGGCGCGGCCTCCCTTCTCGAGGTAGCGGCGGATGCCGCCCGTCGAGCCGTGGCCGCTTATCGGCTTCAGGATCGGCATGGCGAGCCCTCCACGAGCGAGTCGGCGCCGATGCGACCGAGCTCCGCCGCCATCTCTCGGGCCGCGGCGTTCACGTCGGCGAGCTCGCGCTCGATCGTCGGGACGCTATCCGCGACGAGGTCGCGGTCGACGCGCCCGTGGCGGGCGTGGAAGTTGATGAGGTTCATCGCGTGCACGGCCTGGTTGTAGTGGTAGCCCCACTTCGTGAGCTCGCGCGACATCGCCCACAGGGCCTTCCGGTCGACGAGTATGCGGTGCTCGTCTCCCGCGTTCGCCTCCGTCGACAGCGGTATGCGCACGAGGTAGCGCAGGTACTCCGACTTGCTGAGGCCGGCGCGCTCGCACCGCTCGCAGAGCGCGTCGTAGTCGCCTCCCTCCATGCGGAACGTGACGCGGCGCTCCTTGCCCCTGGCGCCGCCGACGCTCTCTTCCATTGCGGATTCCTTTCCTCGGGCCCGCCGTGCGGCGGGCGCGTCTCTCTAGGGGCGCGGGGGATTCCCCGCAGGCGGCGGCCCGGCTCGGGCGCCGCCTCTGGGACCGGGCCTCGCGTAAGCGGGCTCCCAAACGGCCCGCGGCATGACGGGTCCGAGGCCGCCCGGTCCCCAAGTGCTATGGACGCCCGACGCGATGTCGGACGCCATAGGCTACTTGCTGGATTTCGAATGCGAGGCCCTTCTTCGGACCTTCCGGGCTCCTGCGCCCGCCTCCGCGTAGGGCGCGGTCATGAGCGCCATCTCCCGCAGCAGCGAGAGGTCGGCAGCGCTCGGGCTCTCGGGCGGGCTCTCGAGGAAGTCGGCCACGAGCCTCGCGGCCTTCGCGATGCGCCCGTCGGGGCCGGCCTGCGTTTTGCTCTCGCTCCTCACGTAGTCGGAGAGCTCCCGCTTGGTGCGCCGCCAGGGCTCCATCGCGGCGTGCATCTCCGCCTGGCGCTCCTTCGGCATGCCCGCGAGCGAGCGCACCGCCTCGGCGCTGAGGTTGCCTCGGTCGGCCTCGGCGGCCCACTCGGGCGAGAGGTCCTCGGCGATCCTGCGGGCAAGCCTCTCCTCGCGCGCGATGGTCTTGCCGGAGACCTTGCGGCCCGTCTGCCGCTCGATGATGGCGGCCTTCACGTCGTCGACGCGCATGCCGGAAAGCGACGGGTCCTCGGAGCGCAGGCGCACGGCGTCGCCCCTGAGCGCCTCGGTCGCGGCGGCGCGCTCGGTCACGGTGAGCGCGCGGGTGAAGTAGTTCGCGGCGTGGAGCAGCGTCACCGCCCGCTCGTCGTCGATGCCCTCTATCACGCGGCAGGGCATCCTCTCGTAGGCGGGGTCGTCCTTGGCGAGCAGCGCGTAGGCGGCCTTGCGGCGGTGCCCGGAGACCATCTGCCACGAGCCGTCTCCGACCTTGCGCACCAGCGGCAGGTCGGTGAGGCCGTCCTGGCGTATCGACTCGGCGAGCTCGGCTATGCCGGCCGGGTCCATGGAGTACGCGGCGTTCGCCGGGTGGTCGGCGATGTCGGCCACCGCGATCTCGGACACCGGGTAGCGCCCGCGGGTGCGGGACGCGCCGTCGAGGAGCCCCGTGATGGTGAATCCCGCGGCCACCTGGCTAGGCGAGCTCACGGTACACCTCGTCGGCGAGGGCCTCGTAGTCGCGCGCGGGGCGGCTCCCCGGCTCGAAGGCGGCCACCGGCTTCCACTGCCAGCTGCCCTCGCAGACCTTGCTGCTCGCGTGTATGACCGTCTCGAACTGCTCGTCTGGGAAGAACCCGTCGAGCACGGCCGCGCCCGTGGTCTCGGCGTTGGTCATGCGGCCGGGCACGCAGGTGCGCAGTATCTTCCATCTGGGCGTGGGCATGCGCAGGGCGTCCGCGATTGAGCGCGTCGCCTCCACGGTGAGCGCCGTGCCGCGCATCACGGTGGAGTCGAGCTTCACGGGGATGACGACCATGCCGCCCTCCGCGGCGGCGAGGTAGGCGTTGAAGGCGAGCCTGCGCATCACGGGGCTGCAGTCGATGAGGCAGACGTCGTAGGAGCCCGAGGCGTCGTCGAGCGCGAACTTGAGGCGCTGCTCGCGCAGGAGCATCTCGTTCTGGTCGACGAGGTCGATGGTCGAGGCCACCACGTCGAGGTTCTCCCCGGCGGCGTAGGCGATCTCCTCCACGGGCGCGCCGCCGTAGAGCAGCTCGACCGATGTGCGCCGCTCGGAGGCGGCCCGGTCGTAGAGGCCGAAGAAGTCGGTGGCCGACGCCTGCGGGTCGAGGTCGACGAGCAGGGTCCGAAGGCCCCGGGCGGCGAAGATGGCCGCCAGGTTCACGGCGGTCGTCGTCTTGCCGACGCCGCCCTTGTAGTTGGAAATGGCTATCGTGCGCATGGGTCGCGTCCTCTCTAGCGTGGGGCGCGCCTCGCCGCATCCGGTCCGGCGCGCCCCGAGTCTCGGAGCGTCGGGACAAAATCGTACGGATTTGTCCGACAAGCGGAGTGTACCACGAAAACGTACGGATATGTACGCTTTCGTGGTTCAGGGGCCGAGTTTCGGGGAAACCCGGCCCCGGGAGCCCGGGGCCGGGCGCGCCGCCTAGGAGAGCGGCTCCATCTCGCCGAAGCAGTTGACGTGGTGGCGCAGGAGCGCGCGGTTCTCCTTGACGACCATCATCGCCACCTCGTCGAAGCGGACCGGGATGTCGGCGTAGTCGTCGCCGTTGCCGGCGAGCCACGCCGCCGCCAGCGCCTCGCGCAGCCCGCGCGCCCTGTGGGCCTCGGGGAAGCCGTCCGTCCCGATGCGGACCGTGGCGTCGACGAACACCAGGGTCCCGTCCTCGTCCACCGCCACGAGGTCGATCCCGCCGATGCCCTCGGGCCCCTGCCAGGCCTCGTCGACGATCTCGTAGCCCTTGCGCTCGAGGAAGGCCTTGACCGCGCCCATCGCCTTTTCCTTCATGTCGTTCATGTCTTGCTCCTTAGACTCTGAGGCCCGCCCCTGTGGCGTGCCTTGCGTCGCGTGAGTCGCATGCAGCGCGGGCGTGCCGGCAAGGGAGGAAGCGAAGTCGGACGTGGTTGTAGAAATCTCCCGACGTCAGTTTTTCGCGTTGTTCGCGCGCGCAGCGCATGGGGCGAAGAACCCGAAAAAGTGTCGCGGCCCTTGCGGGCCGCCTGCCGGCGTGCGACCCTGCGCGTCCAAGGAGCGCCGGGGCGGGTTTCGGGTCGGAGGGGCGGAGGCGTGCGGCATGGAACCGGCCATGGGCGCCGAGACCCTCCGGGCATGGGATGCGGCCCGTCGGCGGTTGCCGGGGCGCTCGCGAGGGTTACGTCGGGACGTCGCGTGGAGGACGGAGGCGCGTTTCCGAGTCGCGGCGCCGCTACCCTAATCGGGACGGCCTCTCCCGTGCCGCTTGCGGCCGATGTGCGCACGAGATCGCTGGCGGTGAGGCTTTTCGTTGCGCGGAACGGCTACGGTGCTGCGCGACACGTCCGTTTGCTTATGTGTGATAAAGAAGCAATAGAAGTGCAAAAAATTTTGCCGTTCCTATCCGACACTTGGCCATTGTGTCGGATAGGTCGGGCGGTTATTCGGGCAAGTCAATCTTGCCGACAAAGCTGTAATAAATCTCAATGTCCTGCCTGCGGGTGCCGTTCTCATCATAGCTGCACTCATGCACCACAATTTTCTCGATCATTTCCCGCAAGAGAGTGGGGGTCAGTTCTTCAAAGGCAAGGTGCTTGCGGACAATGCCCATAAATTTCTCGGCGTTGACGGTAGGTATCTTTACATTACCTTCTGAAACATATGGCGCACCTTGTCCAGGCGGCTGTTT
>CATYSO010000023.1 GCA_958412345.1 uncultured Collinsella sp.
ATAGGTCCCGTCGGGAAGGTCGGAGGAGTGGGCGGCGGCGAGCTCGTCGGCGCGATCCCATTTTTTCTCATTCGATTCGATAGTGATGTAGGCATAGTTCATATCGACGGAACCGCTGATTCCATCAACGCTACCATCACTCGCATACTGCCAAAAGCTGTACTTGCCCGCATAATCACACTGATAATTATATTGCGCGATCCAATGGTCCCATAAAGGTGAATTGAACACGGGGTCGGTCAGGATGTTGTTAAACCAATTTAAGTTGGCATAAATGCCGACCTTATAGCCAGCATTTAAAATTCGATTGCAAAAAACTGAAGCCCTTGAGGCGATACCTCCTTGGCGACCGTCAGCAATAATCGAATTATCCTCGAGGTCGTAGTAGATAGGCAGCTGCGGGCTGTGGCCCGCAATATTGTTAATAACGAATGCCGCCTCATCTGCCGCCTGTCCATCATCCCACGCGTATGAGTAAAGATAGATACCGTATGGAATCCCCAAGCGCTCACACTCAGAGATATTACGCTGGAACTGATAATCAGTCCTTCCCCCAAAAGACGGCGCACCAAAGCCAACACGGAGAATAGCGAAATCAACACCGCTCGCCTTCACGGCATCCCAATTGATATTGCCCTGGTGCTCGCTCACATCGATGCCCTGAGCAGTAACACCGTCAGGTAGCCTGCTGAGCGAATACGCAGAAATACCAGCATCTTCGGAGTCTTCTTCAGGAGTAATTGACTGACCATCTTGAAAGCGCCAAGAATTTTCAACAAGAACCCTCGAAGATTCGTCAGCAAAAGACGGTGTCGCGACAACAACCAATGACACGACCATCGCAATGATAAAGACGAACGCCCTTTTAAACTGACCCATAGCTATTCCAAATTCTCGTAACATGCCAAAGTTAATCAAAAGTGCATTTTAGCGAATACGCGCTGACGCAGACAACGCATCTGCTTAATAACAGATTTAATAGGAGGCTGACATCAGGAGTCAGAATGCACCAACTGTCGCAATATACAGAGGAATACGCCATCCATTGTGGCAAGACTAGATTAACCAAAGAAAGGAGTGCGACGAGATATGGTTTATGGCGGCGCCTAGATGCATTGTCTAGGTTGGAAAGATCTAAATAACTCCCTTGACAACTGCAGCCCGGACAAATCGGCCTGCGAGGGCTTCTTCGGGCACCTCAAGAACGAGTTCTTCCACTACAGGGACCGGGAGAGCGTGACGGCCGGGGAGTTCATGGGCAGGCTCGAGGCCTACCTCGTGTACTATCGTGAAGAGCGGATAAAGAAGTCCCTCGGGTGGCTGATTCCGATGGAGTACCGCAGGAAGCTTGGATACGCCTAGACGCGGTCCAAGAAATCGTCCGGATCGTCATTTTCACCATTAATGACCCATCCAACCCGAACGACCGTTCAAACGAATTATCACCAAATAATAATCCAGACAAAAGCCCGGCCAAATACTCTGTTTGCTGGAGAAACTTACATTCGGAGATCTTCCGTCCCCAAATTATCACTTGTTAGCCAATTTGTTAAAATTAGTCCTCACTAGAAGTAATAGGGGGACAAAGGGTGATATATGAATTTCGATATCAGTTCAGCGCAATTAGCTAACAATTTCCTCCAGGAAGTCGAAAGAAATATTCTAAAAAAGCAGATAAATGGTAAAAGAACAAGACCCATCTTTACTGAAACACTCATCGACGAAATCCGCAGCACGCAATACCCGATAGACATCAAGTCCATT
Organism: uncultured Collinsella sp.; assembly: GCA_958412345.1. Taxonomy (GTDB): domain Bacteria; phylum Actinomycetota; class Coriobacteriia; order Coriobacteriales; family Coriobacteriaceae; genus Collinsella. Next base: position 1,765 of record CATYSO010000023.1, read on the forward strand.
AAGATTCACGGCTATCATTGCCTTGCCAGCACAGACGATTGCTCTGATATCAAAAAATACGGACTCTTAAATTTACGAAACGCCGTTTCAGAAAACACCTGTCTTGCAAGAGCCTTTAAATCAATTGGGATAACTTTCGATTTAAACGAAATGTGCGTAAAACACAACGCAGAAATATTCTCACTGAACTCTCGAAATTACCAAGGCTATTTAAGCAGCGCCAAAGGACGGATAGCTTTACGTTTTTCACAAGATTATGGTATCACAGCCTTTCTTTGTACGCCGAGTCCAAAAGGGTACGGCACTGAAATACACCGTAAGCCAGAAATTATTAACGATTTCTCATCGCTTGGGAGTGACTTCCAGGCACTTGAAGAGCATTGGGTCAGCATCTCAAATAGTTATTGCGTCCACTTTGCCGCAAACTTAAATGACGTTAATCTCGAAGATACATTTGACATCAGTTCTGACGCATCGCCTAAGGAAATATTAATTAAATTGATCGAGTCATCATTAGAAACGTTTGAAAGTTCAAACCGAGAAAAATACTTATTTTTAAAACAAGACGTTAATATTCCACCTGAAAAGATTATTTGTATAACTCAGATTTAGTAAATAATTCTAACAGTTTAGATAACGAGTGATACCGCACCTACCCCAAGCTGCGGTAAGTCGCGTCGGCCAAATGTTAGGACGCCTGCCTAGGCCCGACCAACCAAGGGTTAATCTAAAGTGGAAGCATCTATTTAAACTAATCAGAGACGAAAGACGAAAACTAGGCGTATTTCATACCCTGCACAATATCCTGAAGAAGTTCAAGCCGCCCATTTTCAAACTTTCGAACAACGCAGCCTTTTCCACTTAAATCTACATCGTCACCGACACGAAGAATCACATTCCCCAGGTCGGCATTAATCATCTCGTCCTTACCGAAACCATCCAACAAACGTTTGAGGTAGCAACAGACAAGTTCTTCAACTTTATCGCCATGACACACTTGTCCGGAATCATCGAGTATCACATCTGCAATATCAACGGGATAACTAATTAAATACACGCTCGATTGTTCCTGATAGTCTAAAAGCAGGCCTTTAGAAGGAAGGATGTGGTCAAGCATGCGGATCAGCTCTGGGCATCCAGAATAGTAAGAAAACTCACTATTACTTTGAACTGAATCCCCGAGAGCATATCCATTAACACACGTATCCATTACGCCATTTACACCAAGAAGCCTGTATTTTAGATTTGCTTCAATTGAGGTGTGACAGTAAGTCAGATCGTTCCTTTTGCCATCAGCAAAAGGAACGATAGCCCCATCAATAATCTTGAAGACAATCTCATGATCTCGCAAAAACGTTGACATTGCATTCTTTGTCGTAAGCAACCGTTTAAGATTGAAACTTGCATAATTTCCCTCGTCCAAATCCAAACGTCGGCATATATGATGGATTAGAGCGTAAACGCAACAATCCGAACTGAGAATTCTATCCCGCAATCTAACGAGAAGCGATTCGCAGTTGGACAATAAGGCGTTATTGAATTCAAGCCTTCCCATACCGGCGATTTCTGCAAGCGAACGAGAAAGAGCCTGACGATCGTCACTTCTTATAATCATCAATAACCACCACACGGACAACAAATTTAATCACTGATAGCTATAGCAAATCATACATGCGATGAATAGGTCAGAGACAGCAATGAAGCTACTAGCATCGTTTTAGTTCGATTTCCGCGGCAGCAGTCGACAACGGGCGGCCACCAAACCATACTTCAATGCCCATTGCACAAGGTTCCGCAAAGGCTACCCGATGGACAGCATTATCGTTTAAGCACACGGCATGCGGAGAAAAACGAGGCCGTGAAATCGACCAGCAAAAAAATGCCCCAATGTTTCGCTTGTATCAGAGGCGTCTGGGGCTTCATTGACAGAGTAACCGGGTTGCCGCATTTAAGAAAAGCCAGGCACGGTCTTCATGAATCAAACACTAGCAAACAATTACCCCCGCCTCCATGGCTCTTAAGCGTACTTTGCCGGGTCCTGGCATTGCTTCGCGCTAAAACGAGAAGTACTCACTGTCGAAGGATAGGTTTGGCCCGAGCCAGAGATCGCCATCGAGAAAGAACTCCGGCCAGTGTTACATGAACAGTGCTTGCTCGCGCTTCCAGCGGCGCAGTTTTTCCTCGTTGGTCTCTTCCCTGCCGCGCGAGGTGAACTCGTAGTGGTACAGCTCGGCATAGGACATTTGCCCTCCTCCAACAAAACACTGTCACTAACTTAGCCCACCAACCTCGCCATTTGTTAAGCAACAAGTGCGAGCGGTAGGTATTGATCTACAACCGTTGGGGATTGAAAAATGCAGTAGCCCAAAATGTAATATCTTCCGATTGGCGCGGCATAAAAATAGAGGGCGTCCCATAAAGAGAAGCCCCCTTGCAAAACAGCCGAACCGCTTTTCGAAGTGGAAAATATTTTGCACCAGATGCCTAGGAATCGCAAGAAGGCATATACTCGACCTAGAACCGTTCGAGAATCTCCTCGGCATTCTCTCGCAGATAGATATCTAGGTCTGGCACGGCAAACTGTACGTAACCCCTCTGTGGTGCCTGAATAACCTCTCTTTGTAGCAATTTAGCCCTAATAGAGCTGATTTCATTGGTCTTTTTACCCATGCGCTTAGCAATCTCGGCCGATTTGGACTGTTGTTTGTCCTCGCACATCGCCAAAAGGTATTTTATATCGTTAAGTCCCAGTCCAGAAATCGCGGGCTCGTGAACAACATCGTGAAAACGAGCCTCTGCCAGCGCAATGCCTTCGGTGACGTCGCGCTCGCTCACAATGGCACTTTTGGCACGATGCAAGTTGGCGCGCTGCCAAATGGAATAACCGACCAGTTGCACCAGATAGGCATAGCCCTTAGTAGCCTTAGCGGCTCTCGACAGAAGGTTGTCCCCTATGGTCAAACCAGTCGCGACAAAGCTATCGCCCATAGAGAGCGCTACCTCCACCTGGTTGATAGGCGCCAGATCTTCAGGGAGGGCACGCCGCAAGAACGTAAGTGCCTTACCGTTAATAAGATCCATAACACCGGCGGGTAAACCGGCAAATGCAAGTGCAATATCTACTTTTTCCCCTATCAAAAGCTGAACCGTAGATGCAATGGCACGCATATCATCAATCGGGGCGTCCTGAACTTCATCGATAGCAATAAAAAGACCCTTGGATGACTTCGCCGCCGAACTCAGCAACTTTCTAAGGCTCGACTCTTTGGGCACAACGTCGACTTTCGCGGAAACAATGCCAGCGTTTACGCCAACCGAAGCATTAGTCTCAAGGGAAGAATCAGCAACCTGATCCCTCAAGTCCAGCAATAGGTTAGGGCCAGCAGAGACAATAGCGGTCTTCCATCCAAGCTCTCGAGCACGATCCCTAAGATCGCAGAGCAAAACAGTTTTTCCGGAGCCCCTCGGTCCAGCAATGCGCATGAGCCTCGCAGGTGCACCAATTCCCGCATTCAAACTCTCGGTAAACTCAAGGGCAATATCATCACGACCAATTATGCGCGGAGGCTCAGCGCCGGCAGTGGGACGAAACGGATTATGGAATGCTGTGGCGCTCACTTGTTTGCCTCTCTAGGGAATCGATTAACGGTCAATCATCGTTTAAATAATTATCGCAGACTATATCGAATAATATCGAGCTGTATAAGCTTGTATAAACTTATCGCGAAAGTATCGAGCTTTCGTTATTTATCTTAGTAAGTAGTCCAACGCTGTTTTCTTCTGAGCTCATACCGAAAGAAAGTTTAGGACTTCCTAAAACCATTGCCTTAAAACGAGAAATACTCGCTCTCAGCGGATAAGTTCGGCCCCAACCACGGATCGCCCGTCAAGAAGAACTCAGGCCAGCGCTGCATGAATAGCGCCTGCTCGCGCTTCCAGCGGCGCAGCTTTTCCTCGTTGGCCTCTTCCCTGCCGCGCGAGGTGAACTCGTAGTGGCACAGCTCGGCATAGGGCGTAAAGATGGTGCGGTAGCCCGCCTCCCACACGCGCAGGCAAAAGTCTGCGTCGTTAAAGCCGACGGCGAATTCCTCGTTATAGCCTCCGACCAGCTCAAATACGTCGCGTCGCACCATCTGGCAGGCGCCCGTTACGGCACTGAAGTTACCAGGACGCACAGCGCGGGCAAGATAGCCCTCGCGCTTTGCCGAGAAGTCCTGGTTGGCATGGGCAAGTGCGCCACGCACGCCAACCACAATGCCGGCATGCTGCACCATATGATCGGCAAAGTAGAGCTTGGCACCCACCACGCCCGCATCGGGACGCTGCAGGTACCCCATCATCTCTTCAATAAAGTCGGGGCTTATGACCTCGGTATCGTTGTTGAGCAGCAGCAGGTAATCGCCCTTGGCATGCTCAACACCAAAGTTGATGATCTGGGAGTAATTGAACTCGCCCGGCCAGTACACAACGCGCGCGATGCCCTTGCCTTCGGATGCCGCAGCCACGCGCTCCGGCAGGGTTTCGTAATACGCAAACGTCTCCGGGGCTTCGCTGTTGTTCTCCACCAAGACGATCTCGTAGTTGGCATACGTTGCCTTCCGGGCGATCGACATCACGCAGGCGTTGAGCGTCTCGACGTGGTCCTTGGTGGGAATCACAATGCTCACCAGCGGCGCAGGCTCCGGCAGCGCATAGCGCATGCGGTAGACAAACGGCGTATCGGTCTCCTCGACCGTTCCGCAAATGCCCAGCGCGTTAAAGTGACGCTGAAGCGCAAGGCGCCCGGCTTCAATAGCATACGGTTTGCTATCTGCAGAGCCATCGGCGGTGGAACCGGGATGCACACGCCAGTGATACAGTACATGCGCAACATGCTCAAACCGCGCGCCGGCTGCAAGGCAGCGAAGCGTCAGATCATAATCCTGGGCGCCCGCGACGTCTTCTTGCGACATGTCAATGCGATCGATGAGCGCCTTCTCCACCATCAGAAAATGCGTCACGCAGTTATGGCTATAGAGCAGGTCGACGTTGAGCCGCGTCTTAAAGACCGGCTGACCCCACTCCCCCGTTTTCTGGAACATGTCCTCGTCGCAGAACAGGACCTGGGGACGCTCGTCCTCGGCAGCCTTGTTCAGCGCGGCAACATAGCGGAATAACGCGTCCGGTTCCAGAATGTCGTCATGGTCCAAGAACGCGATGTAGTCGCCCGTCGCTTGCTCGATACCCGCGTTGGTGTTGACCACAATGCCGCCGTTGCCGGGCAGCTCAATGCGACGGATGCGCTCGTCATTGGCATCCGCCGCAAAGTCGGCCACCGCATCCCATTCAGGCGAGGCATCCATCAGCAGCAATTCCCAGTTGTCATAGCTCTGGGCTAGCACTGAATCCAACAGCTCGCGCAGGTAGACCCGATCAGTCTTGTAGCACGGCACCACAATGCTCACGAGCGGCCTATAGGCAAAGGCCGCCGAAGCGACACGCTGGCACGCCAAATCGCCCGGCTTTGCGCGATGCTGCTCGAACCAACGTCGATAAGCTGCGTCGTCTGCACGCGCGTCCTTCATGCGGCTCCAACTGTCGTCGACCATGCCGTTGTACAGGCGACCGTCCATAGCGCAAAACCCGCTCTGGATCTGCTCTGTGGAATCGCTCACAATCGCGACAAAATCCCGTATATCCTGAGGTATCTCAACGCTCAGATACGTTTTATTGACGCGGCAACCGTTGCGCTGTGGCACATCGACCTGCGACTCAAACACATGCACGGTGGCATCGATGGCATTCATATACGTATCAAAGATCTGGAGCTCAGGTGCACACTGGGGGTCTCCCGCCCAGATAACCTCATAGCGCCATACCGCGCCAGCGTCGGCCGGCAAATAGCGAATGGCATCGATCTTGTAGCGACCGCAGCATTCGCCACGCTGTGCATCGCGGATAAGCGCGCACAGCGCAGGCTTTGCTTTGTAGTTAACCTTGGATTCCAGCTTGGCCACGCGGCTATCGAGGCGAATGGAGCCCAACCTTTGGCCACCGGATGCAAATGTGACGTCAATCGTAGAGCCGTCCAAAAAGGGAAGCACCAAGACGGCGAGCTCGCGCTCGTAATCGGAAACGGAAGGGCAAAGCGCCAACACACGGCCATGATCGACCGGGAGCACCAGCGACGGCACACAAGAACCGCTCGTCGTGGCATGGGCAAACGCTTGAGAACCCTCCCGCTCAATAAGCGCGGCGATATCCTGGCCGGCAAAACGAAGCAGCACAAACAGACGGCCCTGACTACGGCAAAGTGCCAAACGCTTGATACTCATCTACACTTCTCGCTTTCCCAGGGCGTTCGCTGCCATGCGTTTGCAGGCACCAAGGCGCCCAAACCTCAAGACGTCGTAATCGAACATGAGCTTTTTACATGCACGGGCATTGGGGGCCTTGCTGGTAAGCGCCGCACGCACCATAGCAGCAACAGAAGGAGCGCATTGTGCGAGCGCAGCATCGCTGCCCACGGCAGAACCGGCAAGCGCCGTGGCAACGGCAGCAAACACCTTGCCGCAGTCCGAACCCAGCAACCTGAGCGCATCGTACAGCACCAGATCGCATAGGAAGTACGCCAGGTCATCGGCATACTGGACATCGAGACCGTCGCGCTGCCAGTCAGCCAGCACAGCGGAGTAAATCTTCACATGCTCCAGCAGACGCGTCTCGTCGTCATAGCGCATGGTATCCATGAGCGAACCCTTGCGCGCCACGCGGTAGTCATACAGCTTGCTCGAGATAAGCGCGGTCTTGCGCGAACGACCGTACACGGCAAAATCGAAGACCTGGTCCTCGCCATACTTAACGGTTTCGTCGAACACGATCCCGTTGCCCAGCAAAAACTCACGCTTGCAGGCAGTGCGCCATGCAAAGGGGCGAGAAGCTTCCTTAAACAGCAGGTCGGAGCTATAGCCTTCAAACGACATATCGCGCGGGCTCAGCACATAGTTAAGCCACGGATACCCCGCCTCCAGCGGATACGGATTCGCGCCAAAGGTCAAAACGTCGCAGTCCTCGCGCTCAAAGGTATCGACGATCACGCGGCATGCATCGGGCGTAAAGCGGTCGTCGGAATCCAAAAACGCGACGATAGACGCCGTGGACGCAGCGATGCCTGCATTACGTGCACTCGACAGGCCGCCGTTCTCCTTATCAACCAGCCTAAAGCGCGCGTCCTTTTCGCAATAGGCAGCCGCAATATCGCGTGAACCGTCCGGCGAACCATCGTTGACCAGCACGCCTTCCCAATCGGGCATGTCCTGCGCAAGCAGGGAGTCCAGGCACCAGGCCAGGCATTCCTCTACCTTATAGATGGGAACGACAACAGAAATCTTGGGGGTAGCCATAGTCACTCGCTCCTACTGTGCGGCCGGAACGTCATCGGGATGCGGGTTGTCGCCGTAGGTGCGCTGATACGTCAGCACGCGCCAGACCAGTGGCAAGCCGCCGATCTTAAAGTAATGCTTAAACGTATTGAGCTTGCCCGGCTTCTTAAAGCCAAAGCGCGAATCGATATAGGCGCGGGGCGACTTGACCATCAGGCGCAAGTCGGTCTCGCCACGCGGATCGAACAGCGACAGGTCAAAGCGACCGGCATCCCAGTCGGCCTTGAGCTCGGGAGAGGCCTTCTCCCAAAACTGCTCACGCAGCTCATCGACCAGACGCTCATCATTCCAACGGTACGTATCGACCTTCATGCGCATTAAAATGCCCTGGAGCTGAGCCTTGAGCTCGGGACGCTCGTCCAAAAAACGTTGCATCTCGGCGTATTCGTCGCACACGCAAAATACCTTGTTGGGCGAATTAACTGAGCTCTTCTCGTTGTCTTGGCGATAGCACAAAATGGGGTCCGCGATAAACGCTGCACGCTCGGCGCATGCCCAAACCTTAAAGTTAAAGCCTGCGTCCTGATACGAGGCGCCCGGCGTGGGAAGGAACCGAACCTGATTGTCGTTGAGGAACTCGCGCCGATAGATAGCCGACCAAATGGAAGGTTTGCGGTAGAAGATGCCCGGGCGATCGACGGGGCGATACGCGGCGCCCGTCATATGCTCGTCGATGATCCCAAACAGCTCACGGCGCTCGCTGGGAGTGGACCAATACAGGTAAAAGTCGCCCTTTACCACATCGGCATGTTCAGCATCGGCCTTGGCGACCAGCTTTTGGAGCGAATCCTCAAACATAAAGTCATCGGACTCAAGGATGCCCACGTACTCGCCGCGCGCCATCTCCAGGCCGCGGTTCATCGAGTCGCCGTAGCCGCTGTTGGCCTTGTCGATCATCTTTACACGGGGGTCGCGCTCCATGTACTCGCGGATGATATCTGGCGAGCTATCGGTGGAGCCGTCGTTGATGCAGATGATCTCGATGTCCTTGAGCGTCTGCGCCACGGCGGAATCGAGGCACTCGCGCAGGTAGCGCTCGACATTGCAAATGGGGACAAGCAGCGAAACTTTAGGGGTATCAGAGCTCTGCAAGAGAACCTCCTGTTGAATAACGTGTAACAGGGTTATTTTAGCAGCCGAGTTGCGGCGAGCGGCAGCGCTTGGAATTAGAGAAAGCGCTCCAGGCAGGCTTTGAGACCGCGAGTCGAAAGATAGAACAGCGTGGCGTCTGCCATCGAAACGCTCGAGGTCGCCGCAACGAGCTTGTGGGCAACACGGCGAACGGCGCCCTTAGCAGGCATATCCGCCCACTCCGTTCCCAAAAACGTCGTGAGGTCCATGTTGACGCGAGCCGCCACGCGATGGAAGTCATCGGCATCCAAGCGCGCCAGGTCGAACACAATGAGGTCCAAAAACCAAGCTATCAGCTCGCCGGGACACAGGTCCAAAAGACCGTAGGCCGCCCAGCCCTCCAAGACCTCCTCGAGCATCCTCATGTGGGCATCAAGCTTTTTGGCGCGAGCCTCGGCACTGTTGAACTCGTGCGTCGCCGATTCGCTCTCCATCACGTAGTGGTAGAACTTGTCCGGCATGACGACGGTCTTGCGGGCAAGCGCATAAGCCGCGAATTGGAAGACGACGTCCTCGCCCAAAGCCAAACCGGGGGCGAAGCGAATGCCTTCGCGATTGAGCAGCTCGCGCGAAAAAGCCGCACGGCAGGCATACGGCTGCGCATTCGCATGGAACAGCAACTGGGGATCACGGGCGCCGAAGGTACCGGCTTTGGGGCTCATGAGTTGCTGGACGCGTTTGGGGGCAGCATCGGCTGGTTCACAGACGCCGCCAAAAACGGCGGCCTCGGCATCTGCAGACTCCATGGCATGCAGCACGCGCTCGACCGTCTGCGCATCGATGTAATCGTCGGCGTCCACAAAAAAGACGGTCTCGCCCTCGGCGGCATCGATACCGGCATTTCGAGCACACGAGACGCCCGCGTTTTCCTGGTCAATCACCAGCACGCGATCGTCGGCCTGCGCGATCTGGCGCAACACGTTCAACGAATCATCAGCCGAACCGTCGTTGACGCAGACAACCTGAATCGAGCGCTCGGACTGGGCCAACAGCGAATCGAGGCATCGCCGAATGGAGCGCGCAGAGTTGTAAACGGGGACGACAATGGTAGCTTTAGGACACGAGGCCTCTCCCATGCCGACCTACCCCCTCAGCGATTCGATGAGGAAGGCAGCGACCACGCCCGGGCCTCCAACCGAGGCGTAATACTTAGCACGCCCCAAGGCACCATCCGTCGCAAAACTCGGATGCTCGTCAACCCAGCCCTCAGGATCTTTGAGGATGGCAGCGAGATTCGCGCGCTTCCACGGCTTGAGGTCGTCAAGCGAAAACTCCCCCGCGTCCAAGGCCGCCTGAAATTCCTTAGCCATCTGCACCAGGAACTCCTTATAGAACTTAGGCGCCAGGCGCACGTAATTCCACATATACGAATCGTACTTAATGAGCTGATTGAACTTGAGCATGCGCGCGACATCGCCGCTTGCGTGGTCGCGGGCATAATCCTCTCGAATCCAACGCTCAATCTCGGCATACTCGGTATTGACGCAAAAGACCTTAGCCGAAGAATTGACCGAGGAATTCTCGTTGTCCTGGCGATACGACAACACGGCATCATGCAGGTAAACAGCCTTATCGGCACACGCGATCACCTTAAAGGCGAATGACGTGTCCTGAAAGGATGCCCCCGGAGTCGGCAGGAACGTAATGCCGTTGCGTTCAAGAAAATCGCGACGGTACACGGCCGACCAAATCGACGGCTTTTGCTTAAAGAACTGCGTCGTATCGCTCGGGTGCACCGGCTTGCCACAGTCCTGAGGTCTAAACATCTCGTGCAGCGAACGACGCTCTTCGGGCTTAGACCAGTAGAAATCAAAGTTCGCCTTCGCAAAGTCGGCATTATTGCTATCGGCGGCCGAGACAAGCTTTTCGAGTGCGTCGGGCGCCATAAAGTCATCGGACTCCAAGATGCCAACGTACTTGCCACGCGCCATCTCCAGACCGTAGTTCATCGAGTCGCCGTAGCCGCTGTTGGCCTTGTCGATCATCTTGACGCGCCCATCACGCCCCATATACTCGCGGATAATCGCCGGCGAGTTGTCGGTCGACCCGTCGTTAATGCAGATGATCTCAATATCCTTGAGCGTCTGCGCCAGGGCGGAATCGAGACACTCGCGCAGGTAGCGCTGAACATTGTAAATGGGGATAAGCAGCGACAGAACGGGGCTGCCAGAGGCGTTAGTAGACAAATGTGCTCCTTAGGAAATACCTGTCGTTTCATGGTATCAAAGGGTCAGCTCGCCAGCGGGCGTTTATATAATCTATGGAGCTCGCAGAGGAAAAACCGATACGAAAGGACGTCATGCAGCCCAAAGCCGCACGCAACATACCCATCGAAGCGCTGCGCTTAATCGCGGTCGCCGGCATCGCGGTATTCCACACGTTTCAGTGGACCTTCCAGGCAACCTGTGTCGGCGCCGTAGAATATGCCCCACTTGCGATGTTCCCCTATTCCGGCGTGCTCGGTTTTATTAACCTGCTGGGCTGCTGGGCCAACGAGGTCTTCTTTATGATCTCGGGCTACTTCCTGATTGCCTCGGCGGCTCGCGCCTGGAGCGATGGGGCAACGTGGACATCGCAAATACAGCGGACGACGCAGCGCCTTGGCAAGGTCATTTTGCCCACTGCGTTTTATTGCCTCGTGGCGCTCGCGTGGTCCACGGTCATCTCCCCCATTCCCGATGTTACCCTCAACACGCACTACTGGTACACGCTGGGCCTTGAGTTTATCTGGGTCTATGCCGCCACGGTCTTCATGACGCCATGGTTTGGACTGGCTAAGAGTCGACTCTCCCAGAAGAGCTACACGACGACGGTCATCGCCGTTGGCATCCTCGCATTTGTTGTTAACGGGTATATAGCCGCCATGAGTACGACAAGCGCCGGCGAGTTTTCTTGGCTCCAGAAGCTCATGAGCGCTGCCACGTACGTAGTCGCATTTTTGATCGGCGGGCTGCTCCGCGACGTTGCCAATGCCATGGATTCGGACAAGGCGGGCGCCTTAGGCACGCGGTCGCTCGCAGCGGTTTTGGCGCTCGCCACCATCCTGGAAGGAGTGCTCTCCTTCACCGGCAACCTCACGGCGATGACAGTCCTCTCCTACAAATCGACCTCGCTGATCTCGTTTGCCCTCGCTGCCGCCTCCTTGCTCTTTGCGGCAACCCGACGCAGTGCCTCAGGCAATCCGCGGACTGCAGGTATCATCGTCACCTTATCGACCGCCACGCTCGGTTTCTATGTGATGCAGTCGCTCACCAGTAGCCTGTGGCGTCCCGTCTTCAATACGTTGCTCGCAAACATACTGGTCAGCCAAAACAGCCCGGCAGCTACATGTATCATCACGGGTACCGTCATTAGCATCGTCTTTGCTCTGGCGCTCCTCATCATCGATACAGCTAGAAGCCTTATCGTTCGCAAGCTCAAGCGGCAATAGACACGCTGCCGTCAGACGCCAAAGCCGCTACACCCGTGGCAGGTTCCTGCGTTTTATTCAAAGCTTGCCGTCAAGGTACGGCGAGCCTTTACAATAGGACAGTCCCAAGGACGTATTCGATAGCTTCCGTGTGGCGCATGCGCGCCGCGCGTGAAAGGATATATTGCCCCATGCCTTCAACCCTTCCCGCCCCCATCGATAAGCTCGCCATTGTCGTCGTCACGTACAAGCGCCAGGAACTCCTGGCCAACCTGTTCGACTCCATGACCGATCTCACGGCAACGCCCTGGCGCATCGTGATCGTCGATAACGAGAATTCGCGTGAGACCGAGGCCATATGCACCGCATTCAACGAGCGCCTGGCCAACCTGTGGGGCACCGACATCGAACAGCCCGACGCGAAGGGCGGCACCGACCGCGTCATCTACGCACCACAGCTCGAAAACGGCGGCGGTGCAGGTGGCTTCTCCGCCGGCACCAAATGCGCCTACGACCTGGGCGCCCAGTGGTTCTGGGTGATGGACGACGACGTGCTCGTCATCCCCGAAGGCATCGAGCGTCTTGCCAAGTGGACCGACCGCTACGATGTCATCCAAGGTTCGCGCCTGGACTTTGACGGCGGCGCCTTCTTCTGGCAGTACCAGCTCATCCTTTCACTCGGCATCCCCAACCCCATCGCCAAGTGGGACCTGGGTCCCGAGGGCTACCGCACCATGAACCAACTGTGCTTTGAGGGCGGTATGTTCTCGCGCCGCGTGGTCGACAAGATCGGCCTGCCCGACGCGCGCTTCTTTATCTACGGCGACGATGCCTGTTATGGCTACGTAGCCAGCCAGCACTTCCCCGCCGCCGTTGTTGCCGACGTGGTGCTCAAGCGAGCCCGCGCCGTCTCTAACTGGGATATCGCCGGCAAGCGCCAGCTCAACTCCACGAGCGACACCAACCGTTACTACATCATGCGCAACCGAGGCTTCCTCGCTCGCTATATGCAGATCTACGGTGACTACCACCCCATGCTGTTCCGCTTGGGCAACGCCGCGACCTTCTGCAAGGAGTTCATTCGCCTGGCCGCCGTTGACAAGTGCTTTAAGACCGGTATTCCGGCGCTGCGCCGTGGCATGAAGGACGCCCGCAAGATCGTTAAGGATCCCAACTGGAAGCCCATGCCTCCCATGAAGGGCGCCGAGCAGTAAAGGGCTTTCGCCCGCCGCTACAGTCGTTGGCACACCACGGACACACGCTGACCGTCAAAACCAAAGCCCCAACGCATGCGCCCGACGGCGGGGCGCGGCACGCGGATATCATCGATGCCGTCGCGCTCTATGTCGAGCAGTGCCTGAACCGCCAACAGTTCCAGGCCCAGGGCATCGACGCCAGGGTCGTACATCATGTTGATCGTAATGAGCGGTCGCTCATCGAGCATGCCGAGAGTGTCGGCCACGTCAAACACCCGACCGGTGGGAATCACCTGGATATCCCAGCGATCCGAGACGCCACTTCGCTTGGAGCTGGGATTGCAATAGCCGGGCAGTCCAAAGCAGAGCCCCTGAAGCGCCAGATGATAGGCTGTCGGCATATCTGATTGGCCCACATCGATGCACAGATCGCCGATAGCACAGCTCAAAGCTTGCTTTACAGTGTCCTCGTCTCCTCGACACAGCCCGTCATGGAACGAGTCGATAACTCCAACATCCTCAACGGCGCACTCAAACCATTCCAGAATTACAAGACGGAGCGCTTGACGCACTTCGTTGTTAGGCAGACGCAGGGAACGAAGGCACGCGCCGTCCTCCGAATGCCCCGTCATATCCATCGTAAGAAATCCAGACAGATAAAGCGCTGTCCAGATATCTTCGGGCTTGGCGGCATCGGCCTCCTCGGCATGCACATGCACTGGCGCCTCAATAAACCCATGCGGCTCAAGCAAATCGAACAATGCGGACAGGCGCAAGAGATTCCAGTCGCCGACGCATGCGCTCAGACGGTCGGCGTAACCATACAGATCTGCCCGAACAGGCGCGACGCAACCGCGATGTGCGTAGTCCACCACACGCTCCGGGCTCGAGCAATAAAAACCACCAAGCAGGTAGCCCTCGAACCACTCACGCGCGTCATCCAGACAGCCGTTGCGACCGATGCAATCCAACAGCACCTGGACTTCGTCGTCCGAAAAACCGAACCATCGATCACACCAACTCGACAGTGGCGTCGCCGATCGATAGGAAACCCCACGCTGGGACAACGCAAGCTCGGCAGGACCGGGGCACTCGCCCATCAGACACGTCAATCGCAACGAGTCGCCGGCGTCGGCAATGGTGTCAAACAACGTTCGGCTGAGCGACTCTAGAGAATCCACGCTACCGTCGTCCTTAGCGTCCAAACGCTTTGGACATACCGCATCGTAGTCGTCTATCAGAAGAACAACCTGCTCATCGAAAGCTGTCTGGAGCAGTTTAATGAGCACGCAAAGCGCCGCATCGGTCTCATTATCGCTGGCCACCCCACGCGCCGCCCTCTCGATAAGACGAACCTCACGTCTTGACAGATCAGGCGCGGCAAGCAGCGGCAGCAATCGGGCGCACTCGTGCGCGACAGCGCTGCGAATAGCCGCCGCAGCATCGGCGTCGCGCCTCGCAGCGGCAGCTGAAAAGTCGAGCATGATGACCGGATAGCACGCGTACTCATCACGAAAGCGACCACCGCCCGCCTGCCAAATCTGGGTACAGACGAACGGGCTTCGATCCGGCCGCCGGTGATCAGGTCGTTCCAAATAGCATTTGAGCGTCGATAGGTTCATGCTCTTGCCAAAACCCTTGGGCCGACAACAAAGCGCAACAGGTGCTTCGCCGTCCAATATATCGGCAATAAACATAGTCTTATCGACAAGTAAACACCGATTGATTGCATCGGAAAAGTCGTGTACATCAACCGGCAGAGCTGCGTTATCCGCATAACTGAGCAACCGTGCGCCAAACGCATGAGCAACACCATAATTCGCCTGTTCAGACACCGTAAACTCTCCTTCTAACGCAGCACGATGCCCATTGTAGCGAGCGGGTAGAGCGCAACAATATCGACATGCAAACGTTTCGGGCAACGGTAGCAACAGACCCCCGAGGGGGCATAACAAATCGTTGCACAACAAAAACGGGGCCCGATGCCGCCGCACCGGACCCCGTCCCAAACTCTTATAGAAAACGATCTGGAAGATTACTCCTCCGAGCCGTCCTACCCTGAAGCCTTGTTCTGCTGATCGAGTTTATGCTTGCCACTCACAATAGACGTGGCGCCCAGCGTGGCCAAGCTTGCACTGGCAAGGCTCGCCATCACAATCAGATCGCCCGTCTTGGGCATATTGCCGCCAGATGACTTGGTAGTTGTAGTCGTCGTGGTTGTAGTGGTCACCATTTTGGAGTCATTCTTCTCCTGGACCTGGTTGTCAGCACCGCTCTTGTCGTCGTCTTCGGACTGTTTCTTTTCGCCCTCGGCCTTGCTCTTGTCCTTCTCCTCAGATTCAGACTTCTTATCCTCGTCCTTCTTCTGTTCGGACTTGTCGCTCTTCTCCTCAGAGCTAGAACCCTTATCGGATTCGGTCTTCTCGGAAGCCTTGTCCTTGGAGTCGCCCTTTGCGGCTTCGATCTTTTCCGTGGAAACCTGATCAGAGTTGCCCTTGTTCTGGGTCGAGCCGTTATTGACGCCAGCCATCAGCGAAGAGCCCAGCGTAGAACCAAGCTGCTCGGAGAAAGAAGGCTTCTTGTCCGGCGAAGCAACGGGAACGTCCGGCGCCTTATTCGAGTCATCCTTGGAAGCATCGGAACCAGGGGTTGCGTCAGAGCCGGAGCCGTTGTTAGAGCCGGTGCCAACGGACGAATCGCTCGAGCCGGTGGATGAGTTAGAGGTGCCAGCGCCGGTCGAACCAGAAGCGTCGCTGTCCGTATTGTCGGCAGAGCTTGAAGACGAATCGCCCGCAGCAGAGCCGTTTGAATCGGAACCGTTCGAGGTAGAGCCGTTGTTGGTAGTGCCACCAGCAGAGCCATCACCGTCAGCATCGGTCGAGGGCGCATCCATCCTGCCATCATTGACATCGTCACTCGAGTCGTCATTCGAATCAGGTGTCGGCGAGGGCGCCGGCGTGGGCTCGGGCTGCACGGGCGTTGCAGCGGCAGCGGCCTCGTCCTCGGCGATATAAACCAAGCAGTCCTTCAGCTCGTTGCGGTAGCGGTTCTTCCAGCCCTCATGATACTGGGGCTGGCTCGAATACTTGGTCGCCACGTTATTGACCACGCTGTTGGAAAGCGCCGTCACAAACTCGCGGTCGGACATATCGTTGGAGAGATTCGCCCAACGGAAGAAGTCCCTGCAGCCACCGGTGCCGCACATGTTGGTGATGCTCCACACCATGCCCTTGACGCAATCGGCACGGCCCGAAATATCAATACCCAAGCCGCTCTTGAGCCACGCCTCGGTCACCGCATAGTACGAGTTGTACGCATACGCATCCTGCAGAGCCGAAAACTCAGCAGGGTCGGTGTTATAAGCGCCCTGGAAGGCCTCCTGCGCAATACGGCCCAACTCGGTGAGCTGGCCGTTCTCGTACATGGCATTGCTCGTGTTGGAAATCTCGCTGCCGCGATCAATCGCATCCTTGAGCATGCTGTATTTTTCGGGGTTGTAGTTGTAGGCCTGCTTCATAAACGGAATGAGCGACCATCGACGGTCGAACTGGTAATAACCCAGCGCGTTATAGCCGTCGCCATACGAAAAGCCCTGATTATAGTTGCCATGGCTCTCGTACTTGGTAAAGTACTTCATCTCGGGGGTCACGTTAACAAACGAAACGCCCTGGACCGACCTCAGCACGCCCGAGAAGGACTGCTGGGTATAGAGACCCTTATCGATATCGGTCGCATCCGAGGCAACGCCCGGTGTGGGCTCCTCGGCGGCAGCGGGTGCGGGTGCGGTAACGGCGCCAAACGAAAGCGCCAGCGTCAGGCCCGCGACAATCGCAGAATGCTTGGGCTGCATAAGATCCTCCCTGCATTGGTGTAGTTAAAGTGCAGTTTGCAAAGATAGAGATAAGTATTGCAGCTCGCCCGTTGTTGCACAACAACCCCTCGGTAAACGGCAACAACCCTCCGCGAAATCTTAAGGAATTGCGCTCAACCTACAGTTTGATGTCAAAGTTAATCTCGGGGACGGCAGCAAGGTCGGCCAACGTCACGCCGTCGACGTACTTTTCGATCACGTCGTCCAGACCGCGCCAGAATTTGACGGTCGAGCAGAGATCGCTGCGGGCGCAGCTGTTGTCGATACCATCGCACGCCACCGGAGCCGTGCTGCCCTCAACGGCGCGCAGGATGTCGCCGGCACGCAC
The DNA here is from genome assembly GCA_958412345.1 of uncultured Collinsella sp. Taxonomy (GTDB): domain Bacteria; phylum Actinomycetota; class Coriobacteriia; order Coriobacteriales; family Coriobacteriaceae; genus Collinsella. The sequence goes on from CATYSO010000023.1 coordinate 19,121, forward strand.
CTCGGCCGGGTCCTTGGCCATCATGTAGCCGCCGCCCTTGCCGCGCACGCTCTTAAGTAGGCCCGCCTTCATGAGCGGACGAACCAGCTGCTCCAAATACTTTTGCGAGATATGCTCGCGGTCGGCGACCTCGCGCAGGGCGATCTTACCCTCGGCGTCACCAAGCGCTGCGATATAGATCATCAGACGGAGGGCATAGCGGCCCTTAGAAGAAATGAGCATACCTACCCTCCCATCGCATCTGGGACAACATAACCAGGTTTGTTTGTCCCATTTCTTAAGTAAGTGGGACAAAGACAACAGGTTATTTTGTCCCAGAATTTGAAAAGTCGAGTGGATTAGTCGGGTTTTCCCTTGACTAACGCCGAACCCATAGTAACTTTATTCCGAGAAGATTCCTAGGGTTTCGCACACCCATGAGTACACCATATACAGAGAGGGACAGCATGAGCGCAAATCCGCTGCTTTCCATCGAAGGTCTGACCGCCTCCGTGGACGAGAAGACCATCCTCCACAACGTAAACCTCAACGTCGCCGCCGGCGAGACCCACGTGCTGATGGGACCCAACGGCGCCGGCAAGTCCACCCTCGGCCACCTGGTCATGGGCGACCCCGTCTATACCGTCAACGACGGCCGCATCGTCTTTGACGGCCAGGACATCACCGAGCTCACCACCGACAAGCGCTCGCGCGCCGGCCTGTTCCTGAGCTTCCAGGCACCGGTCGAGATCCCCGGCGTGCCGCTGTCGAGCTTTTTGCGCGCCAGCATTGCCGGCCGCCCCGGCCTGGAGATGAAGGGCAAGGAGTTCCGTCGTCGCGTGAAGGAGCTCGCGGCCGAGCTCAACATGGACACCGCCTATCTCAACCGCGAGCTGGGCGTGGGCTTCTCGGGCGGCGAGAAGAAGAAGGTCGAGATGCTCCAGCTTCTGCTGCTGCAGCCTAAGCTCGCCATCCTCGACGAGACCGACTCGGGCTTGGACGTCGACGCGCTTTCCACCGTCAGCCACGGCATGGACGCCTACCGCAAGAGCTGCGACGGCTCCATGCTCATCATCACGCATAACACGCGCATCCTGGAGCACCTGGATGTCGACCGCGTCCACGTCATGGTCAAGGGTCACATCGTGCGCGAGGACGACGCCTCGCTCATCCCCTGGATCGACAAGAACGGCTTTGAGACCTTCGAGCGCGAGGCCGCCGAGCAGCGCGCCCAGGCCGAGGCCGCCGCTGCCGAGCAGCAGGCGTAAAGGGGCGACGCAATGACCAAGAACCGCACCGAGGTCGCGGACATCGACCGCAGCCTCTACGACTTCACCTATGGCGAGGAGGGATTCGAGCGCCTCGACGCCGGCATCACGCCCGACATCGTTCGCGAGATCAGCGCCAAGAAGGACGAGCCGCAGTGGATGCTCGATCTGCGCTTAAAGTCCCTCGAGATCTTCAATCGTTTTCCCGACCCGACGTGGGGCCCCTCGATCGAGGGCCTGGACATGGACAACATCGTCACCTACGTCAAGCCCAACACCGACCAAAAGCACGACTGGGAGTCGGTGCCCGACGACATCAAGAACACCTTTGAGCGCTTGGGCATCCCCGACGCCGAGCGCAGCTACCTGGCAGGCGTCGGCGCGCAGTACGACTCCGAGCTCGTCTACCACAACATGCAGGACACGGCGTCCAAGATGGGCATCGTCTACTCCGGTATTGAGGAAGCCCTGCACGATCCACAGTGGGAACCGCTCATCCACGAGAAGTTTATGACGCTCATCCCGCCCACCGACCACAAGTTTGCGGCCTTGCACGGCGCCGTATGGTCGGGCGGCTCGTTTGTCTACGTGCCCAAGGGCACCAAGTTGGACTTCCCGCTGCAGAGCTACTTCCGCCTTAACGCCAAGGGCGCCGGCCAGTTTGAGCACACGCTCATCATCGTCGAGGACGATGCCGACCTGCACTTTATCGAGGGTTGCTCCGCGCCCAAGTACAACGTGGCCAACCTCCACGCCGGCGCCGTCGAGCTCTTTGTGGGCAAGCGTGCGCACCTGCGCTACTCGACCATCGAGAACTGGTCCAAAAACATGTACAACCTCAACACCAAGCGTGCGCGCGTGGACGAGGACGGCGACATCGAGTGGATCAGCGGCTCCTTCGGTAGCCACGTGGGCTACCTCTACCCCATGAGCGTGCTTAACGGCCGACGCGCCCGCTCGAGCTTTACCGGCATCACCTTTGCCGGCGCCGGTCAGAATCTCGACACCGGCTGCAAGGTCGTGCTCAACGCGCCCGAGACCTCGGCAACCGTCGAGACCAAGGGTATCTCCAAGAGCGGCGGCATCCAGACCTTCCGCAGCTCCATCGTGGCCACGCCTAAGGCCGAGGGCTCCAAGGCAACCGTGAGCTGCCAGTCGCTCATGCTCGACGACCAGAGCCGCTCCGACACCATCCCCGCCATGGACATCCGCGCCAAGAACGTCGACATCGGCCACGAGGCCACCATCGGCCGCATCGGCGACGACAAGGTGTTCTACCTGATGAGCCGCGGTATCTCGGAGGAAGAGGCCCGCACCATGATCGTCAACGGCTTTGCCAACCCGGTCTCCAAGGAGCTGCCGCTGGAGTACGCCGTCGAGATGAACAACCTGATCAAGCTCGAGATGGAAGGAGCGATCGGATAATGAACCAGACCACGAACACCGCTGCTACCACGCTCGAGCAGGTCAACGCGATGCCCGCTGCCACTTGGGGCTGGTTGAAAATGAACCAGACCAAGCTTGAGCTTTCGGACGAGCTTGCCGTCGCTCCTGCCGAGGCCGTCGAGGTCGAGGGCTTGGACGAGCAGTTTATTGGCGTGACAGACGCGTTCGACGCCGCCATGGACGCCATGGCCGAGCGCTTCCCCGAGCGCCGTGCCTCCGCCCCCGGTGATGCCGCCGACCGCGCCCGCATCACGCCCGAGACCGAGCTCGACGTGCCCGCCACCTCTGTCTACCAGGCCGGTGCCATTAAGCTGGAGGAGGAGCTCTCCCCCGCTGAGGCCTTCGAAACCGGCATGGGCGAGGCTGCCTACGCCTACTTGGCCGAGCACGCTACGAAACGCATTGTCATCGATGTGCCCGCATACAAGCACGCCACGGTTACCGTGCGCGTGAGCGGTGTCGATGCCGCCGCGGCCATCGCCGCCATCGACGTCGTCGCCCGTCCCCAGTCGACGCTCAATCTGCATATTGCCCTAGACTCCCCCGTTGCTGGCGAGGGTGTCGTGGGCTCCGTGCTGCGTGTGTGTGCCCACGAGTACGCCACCGTCAACGTAACCTGCACGCAGACGCTCGACGATAGCTGGATCGCGCTCGACGACACCGGCCTGTTCCTGGACGAGGGTGCGCGCGTCAACGTGCAGCACACCGTCCTGGGTGCCGGCGCCAGCGCCACCGGCCTTGCCGGCGACCTGCTGGGCGATACCGCCAAGGTCACCATCGATACTGACTACCTAGGCGCCCGTGAGCAGGTGCGCGACTTTAACTATGAGCTGCGCCACCGCGGTCGCAAGACCGAGTGCGAGATCGACGCCAACGGCGTGCTGACCGGCACGTCCAAGAAGGTCTACCGCGGCACCATCGACCTCGTGCACGGCTGCAAGGGTGCAACCGGCACCGAGCGCGAGACGGTGCTTTTGGCCAACAAGGGCGTCGACAACAAGACCGTTCCCGTCATTCTCTGTGACGAGGACGACGTCGCCGGCAACCACGGCGCCACCATCGGTCACGTCCGCGACGAGCAGCTGTTCTACCTCGCCTGCCGCGGCCTTGACCAAAACGCCGCCGAGGACCTGTTCATCCGCGCCAAGCTGGAAGACGCCGCGCTTTCCGCCACCGACGAGCGTACCCGCGCCGCCGTCGTCCGCTTGGGAAACAACCTGATCGACAACTTTGAAGAGGAGCTCGCATGATCGACACCGAGCACGTTAAATGCGACACCTGTACTGCCCCCGAACCCATGGAACTCGACGCCAGCGACGAGGCTTCGCGCGGCTGGCCTACCGTGGACATCGAGACCAACCCCTACAAGGGCCAGTTCCCGCTGTTCCAGCAGCACCCCGAGATCGCCTTCCTCGATAGCGCCGCCACCGCACAGCGTCCTGCCTGCGTGCTCGACGCCGAGCGCGACTTCTACCAGCGCATGAACGCCAACCCGCTGCGCGGCCTGTACTCGCTGTCCGTCGAGGCCACCGAGGCCATCGCGAAGGTCCGCCAGCAAATCGCCGACGTCATCGGCGCCCCCAACGCCAACGAGATCGTCTTCACCCGCAACACGAGCGAGTCGCTCAACCTGGTCGCCAAGAGCTTTGCGCCCACAGTGCTCGAACCGGGCGACGAGGTCGTCATCACCATCATGGAGCACCACTCCAACCTGATTCCGTGGCAGCAGGTCTGCCGCGAGACCGGCGCCAAGCTCGTCTACCTCTACCCCACCAAGACCGGCCAGCTCACCACCGAGGAGGTTCTTGCCAAGGTGGGTCCCAAGACCAAGATCCTAGCCGTGGGACAGGTCTCCAACGTGCTGGGCGTCGAGAACCCGGTCAAGAACCTCGGCAAGCTTGTGCACAAGTACGGTGGCTACCTGGTCGTCGACGGCGCGCAGTCGCTGCCGCACATGCCGGTTAACGTGGTCGACCTGGGCGCCGACTTCTTCGCCTTTAGCGCGCACAAGGCCATGGGCCCCATGGGCATCGGCGTGCTGTGGGGCAAGATGGACCTGCTCAACGCCATGCCGCCCATGCTCACCGGCGGCGAGATGATCGATTCGGTCACCGAGCAGGACGCCGTCTGGGCGCCCGTCCCCGAGAAGTTCGAGGCCGGCACGCAGGACGCCGCAGGCATCTTCGCTACGGGTGCGGCTCTCGATTACCTCGTTAACACGGTGGGCTACGAAAACATCCAGGCACGCGAGCAGGCACTTGTCCACTACCTGATGGGCGAGCTCATGCAGCTTGACTTTGTCCAGATCATCGGCTCCATCTACTGGGACAACCACCACGGCGTCGTGAGCTTTAACGTTAAGGGCATCCACCCGCACGACGTCGCGAGCATCATGGACATGGACGGCGTGTGCATCCGCGCAGGCCACCACTGCGCGCAGCCGCTGCTTACCTGGCTGGGCGTCGAGAACCTCGCCTGCTGCCGCGCCAGCGTGGCCTTCTACAACGACAAGGCCGATATCGACAAGTTCATCGCGGGACTGCATCACGTTTGGAGCACGTTCAATGGGTAATCTGTACACCTCCACCACGTTTATGGAGCATAACTCGCACCCCGACTACAAGTACGAGATGGACGCCCCCACGCACGAGCACGATGGCATCAACCCCAGCTGCGGCGACGAGCTAACCTTGCAGCTGCGAGTCGAGAACGGCGTTATCGAGGAGGCCTCGTTTACCGGTCACGGCTGCGCCATCAGCCAGGCCAGCGCCGATATCATGGCCGACCTCATCACCGGCGAGACCGTCGAAGAAGCTCGCCGCCTGGCAGAGCTCTTCCTCGCCATGATCCGCGGCGAGCAGCTCTCCGAGGAAGACCTGGAAGACCTAGACGAGGCCGCCCAGCTCCAGGACATCTCGCACATGCCCGCCCGCGTCAAGTGCGCCGAGCTCGCCTGGCGCACCCTCGACGGCATGCTCACGGGACAAAATAATCAGTAGTATTTGTCCCAAATCTTAAGAATTTCGTTGGCCGAATCGCTTGACAAGAGTGGTTCGGCCATTTTCTATTCCGAGCCCTCAGCCTGAGCCTTCACCCGCGCATAAGCGCGCACGATACGAGAGACGGTACTCTTGCTGATTCCCGTATACCGTTCAATCTCGCGCACCGTGTAGCCGCCATCGTGCAGGGCGAAAATGATTCCGTCTCGCCGCGCGGGTGCTACGGTCTTGAGCTCATTGAGCGGAACGCCCAGGCGCTTCGCCATCTTGTCGGCAAACGCACGCCGCTCCCACTCCGTCTCATCCATATCGTGAATCACCGGATCGGAACCATCGGGCATCGACAGAGAATAATCCAGAAACCCCTTGGCAGACTCAAAGAGCTCAAGCACACAAGAAGGGTCCGAAAATCCCCTCGTCGCATCGTTGTCATACGCTCGCAGATACTCGGCAAAGCTGCTCCACGGATAGCGCTCGATCAGGGCGATACCCGCCTCCTGCGGATTAGCGTGAACATAGCGAATGGCGGCCATTAGATAACGGTCGGTATCGAGCGAGCGCCGGTCAAAACGGTTCTGGAACAGATGACCTGTGCGCCCCGTGCGTTTATTGAACCGCCGCGCGTACGTCAAAAGCAGCCGGTGCATCGCCGCGCTCATCGCGTCCTCGTAATCTGCAAGCACCAGATGCACGTGATTGCCCATAAGGCACCAGGCGATAACCGTCACGCCCGCCTCGCGGCAGCACTCACGCATCAGCTCCAAAAACTCCCACCGGTCATCGTCACCCTCAAAGATGAGCTGCTTGCCCACACCGCGGGCACAGACATGGTAAAAGCCGGTAACCGTTCTCCAAACGCGCTGCATGGCGCTCCCTTCGCGCAGGATCTGCTTGCCATCCAATACAACACGATTGAAGCGTGCCATCAAAACATCCACGCAAAATGACACCCCGGCACGGTCAAAGGCATCAAACGAACGGCGAACGGTAACGGATCGACAGGTCAAACGTCATAATGTTTTCAAAAGCTGACCAAAAGCTTGCCCAGGACTGACCCCCTCTACGGAAGTCCGCGACCACAAAATGCTAAGTTAAACCGCTTCAATTAAAAGTTCCACGCTTCTCGCTACGAAAACTGAGCCGTTCGCCGAATATTCCGTGCATTTCGCGGTATTATAGGGGCTGCATGTCATGTCCCTTTCGAAGGGTCGCCCGGCAATCGCCAGCCACGACCCCCAGACGGGACGCCAACACGATAGAGAGGAGAGGCATGCAGTACTCACAGGAAGTGGAGAACATGTGCCCCGTTGCCAAGGGTGCATACCACGGCCCCGCACCCATCCCCGAGGAGGGCAAGTGGGTCCAGGCTAAGGAGATTTCCGACATCTCCGGTCTTACGCACGGTGTGGGTTGGTGCGCACCTCAGCAGGGCGCCTGCAAGCTCACGCTGAACGTCAAGGACGGCATCATCGAGGAGGCCCTCGTTGAGACCATCGGCTGCTCGGGCATGACCCACTCTGCCGCCATGGCATCCGAGATCCTTCCCGGCAAGACCATCCTCGAGGCCCTCAACACCGACCTCGTCTGCGACGCCATCAACGTTGCTATGCGCGAGATCTTCCTGCAGATCGTTTACGGCCGCAGCCAGACCGCGTTCTCCGAGGGCGGCCTGCCCGTGGGCGCCTCCCTCGACGACCTCGGCAAGGGCCTTCGCTCTCAGGTCGGCACCATGTTCGGCACCAAGGCCAAGGGCGCTCGTTACCTCGAGCTCGCTCAGGGCTACGTCACCCGCATGGCTCTCAACGACAAGAACGAGATCATCGCGTTCGAGTTCCTGAACCTCGGCAAGTTCACCGACGCCGTCAAGGCCGGCAAGACCCCCGAGGAGGCCATCGCTGGCGCTATGGGCCACTATGGTCAGTGGGAAAACGCTGCCAAGTACATCGACCCGCGCACCGACGAGGAGACTCACTCCGTCGCCAGCGTGTTCCCGGTTCACGAGTAGAAAGGGAGGGAAATAACTATGACTGTTACGTTCGAAGGTTACGAGCGCCGCGCTGACAAGATCAACAAGTGCCTCGCCGACAACGGCATCGCCTCCCTCGAGGAAGCTCTGCAGATCTGCACCGACAAGGGCTTCAACCCGCGTGAGATCGTCAACAACACCCAGTCCATCGCCTTCCAGAACGCCGAGTGGGCCTACACCCTCGGCTGCGCTCTCGCTGTCAAGCGTGGCGCCAAGACCGCTTCTGAGGCTGCCGCCATCATCGGCGAGGGCATCCAGGCCTTCACCGTTCCCGGCTCCGTCGCCGAGGACCGCAAGGTCGGTCTGGGCCATGGCAACCTGGGCGCTATGCTGCTCTCCGACGACACCGAGTGCTTCGCCTTCCTGGCCGGTCACGAGTCCTTCGCTGCTGCTGAAGGCGCTATCGGCCTGGCTCTGAACGCCAACAAGGCTCGCAAGAAGCCGCTGCGCGTTATCCTCAATGGTCTGGGCAAGGACGCCGCCCAGATCATCGCCCGCATCAACGGCTTCACCTATGTGAAGACCCAGTTCGACTACTACACGGGCGAGCTCAAGGTCGTCGAGACCATCCCCTACTCCGATGGTCCCCGCGCTGCCGTTAACTGCTACGGCTCCGACGACGTCCGCGAGGGCGTTGCCATCATGTGGCACGAGAACGTCGATATCTCGATCACCGGTAACTCCACCAACCCCACGCGCTTCCAGCATCCCGTCGCTGGCACCTACAAGAAGGAGCGCATCGAGGCTGGCAAGAAGTACTTCTCCGTCGCTTCTGGTGGCGGCACTGGCCGCACCCTGCACCCGGATAACATGGGCGCCGGCCCTGCCTCTTACGGCATGACCGACACCATGGGCCGTATGCACTCCGACGCCCAGTTCGCCGGTTCTTCTTCCGTGCCTGCACACGTCGACATGATGGGTCTCATCGGCATGGGCAACAACCCCATGGTCGGTGCCACCGTCGCCTGCGCTGTCGCCGTCGAGGAGGCCCTCAAGGCCTAATCCCGCCCGCGCGATGCTCATATAGTTGAGCTTTGGAGCCGCTACCTTTCGGGGTAGCGGCTCTTTTTGTTTGCGCTGTCGCAGGGTAGCTAATGCCAATATATCAGTTGGGGCGAAATACGAGATGTGATGAGATGGAATGTCAGAGCGCCCATGACGCCCACCTGCCATATGTGCCCTTTACCGATTTGCCGAGTCTTTACGGCCCCATTGCCGATCACCCGTGCGACAATGCGCCGAACGAGAAAGGAATCCGATGGAATCGACTGATGTACTGGTAATTGGATCTGGCATTGCGGGCCTTTGCGCCGCCATCGAAGCGGCGCGCACGGGTGCAACCGTCACTGTGGCAAGCGCCGGCAAGATTATGAGTGGATCGAGCTTCTTCCCCGGAACCTGGGGCCTGGGGCTTATCGGACCCGTTAACGAAGACGACGAACAAGACCTCATCGACACCATTCAGACCGTTGGTGGCGGCGTCGCCGACCCCGAGCTTGTCCAGACGTTTGTCCACAGCATTCCCCAGGCAATTGAATGGCTTGAGCAAGACCTGGGCGTTGAGCTCCAGCGTCCGCAAAGCGCTGAGAGCGCTCAGCAAAAGCAATTTATCCCCTGCTTTGACCACAAGACGCGCATGTGGCGCGGCCTCACCCGCAAGCCCCTTGAGGACGCTCTGGCGACCCGGATCGAGTCACTCGGCATTCGCCTGCTCCCCCGCCATGAGCTTATCGACCTTGTTGAGGACACGAACGGCAGAATAACCGGAACCGTGCTCTACGACCTCACCGAAAATCGAATGGTGCCCTTTGCTGCCAAGGCCACGATCATCGCAGCCGGTGGCACAGGCGGCCTGTTCGAGCGCAGCCTTACGTCGGCTGATGTGCTCAGCTCCTCGCAGGCCATCGCGCTGGCGCACGGCGCAACACTTACTAATATAGAGTTCATGCAGATGATGCCCGGCTTCATCGAGCCCAAGCGCAACCTGGTCTTCAACGAGAAAACCTGGCGCTACGTACATGTAGACCAGCCGGTCGATATCGCCGACGATAAGCTCGACGATCTGCTCGAGCAACGCTCCGGATATGGTCCTTTCACCTCGCGCTTGGCCTCCCGCGCCATCGACCTCGTCATCGATCAGGCAGGTGCCGAAGGCTTGGCGCTCCACTACGACTTCCCCCGCGAGGACATCCCCGAGTTTGTGCAGACCTTTGCCACCTGGCTACAAGACGAGCACGGCATCGCGCCGACCGACGAGATGCGCGTGGCGATGTATGCCCACGCCGCCAACGGCGGTATCAAAATCGACAAGACCGCGTACACGGGCGTTGAGGGCCTCTACGCCTGCGGTGAGGCAACAGGCGGCATGCACGGCGCCGACCGCATCGGCGGCTTGTCGAGTGCCAATGGCATCGTATTCGGTCGCATCGCAGGCGCATCGGCAGCCCAAGCAGCACAGAAAGAGCCCGAGACAGCCCTGAAGGCGGATATCGCCCTCCCCCAGTACGGCATAGCCGCAACAGATGCCGAACGCCTGACACACAGCCTTAAGCACACGATGAGCACCTATTGCATGATCAACAGGACCGAAGTTGGCCTTTCCAAGGCGCTGCAAGAGCTTGAAAGCCTGCAAGATGATGCCACAGCTCTAAATAAGCCGCATGCCAACGACAGCGAAGTCGCAGCCCTCGCCCGCCTGCAATCGCAGATTCAACTAGCACAGGAAATGGTCAAAGCCATGCACAAGCGGACCGAAAGTCTCGGATCGCACTATCGAGCGGACTAATTCGAACACCCATCTAAAGCAGAACACAACTAATCGATATCTATGGGCCCCGTGAGCTCGAAGTGGCACGGGGCCCATTCGTGTCCGTACGGCAGCGTATCCTTATTCTGAATACGGAGCGGGCAAAGCCCGCATAGACAATAGGCCAGCGAGGAGGAGATATGGACAGTAGAGATATCGAGAAGTGGCGTGTCGAACTTGATAGCTACGCCAATGTAGAAGACGGCGTTGAGTATTGGCTCGCACGAGATTTAATGGAACCCATGGGGTACACGCGATGGGAAAACTTCGCCGAAGTTGTTAAAAGGGCAAAAGTCTCGTGCGAAACAAACAAAACTCCAGTTGATTCCCATTTTCGTGACACCACGAAAATGGTAATTGCCGGTGTCGCCGCTCGCGCGGTTAAAGACTACAAACTTACGCGCTATGCATGCTATTTAATCGCCCAGAACGGAGATTCAAACAAGCCAGAGATTGCACTCGCCCAAGCATACTTTGCCGTGCAGACGCGCCGCCAAGAGCTCATAGAGCAGCGCTTCGCAGAGATTCAGCGCTTACAGGCGCGCCACTCGCTACCCGATTCAGAGAAACAGCTCTCGGGTATTGCATTCAAACGCGGCGTGGACTCCAAAGGATTCGCGATCATCAAGTCGAAGGGCGATGAAGCGTTATTCGGCGGCAGAAGCACGGCGGAAATGAAGCAGCAGCTCGGCATACCCAAGAGCGCGGCATTGGCGGACAGGTTAGCCGATGTCCTCATCAAAGCAAAGGACCTTACGAACTCGATGACGGCCTTCAACGCCGAGGAACACGACCTGTACGGTCTGGACCAGATCAAGCAAGAGCACGTCGAGAACAACACAAGCGTGCGTGGCAGCCTCATCGACCGCGGAATTGTCCCCGAGAACCTGCCGCCTGCCGAGGATACAAAAAAGCTCGAGCGTCGCGTGAAGGCAGACGAGAAGAAACTCAAGGAAGGTACCGACGGTTTTACCGATCCCCAGGGTAGACTCGATCTGTGAAAGCGGCCGTGCCCTTTCGGGTTCGACCACATGCGAGGTCAACAAAAAAGACGGCCAACTTTCGCTGACCGTCTTAACATACTTTGGTGGGCCGTCAGGGGGTCAGCCTGCTGCGCAGGCGGCCGCTGCGACGCTTCGCGCCTTGCGCGCTGCGCTGGCAAATGCTCGCGCATTTCCTCAGCACCGCGCCCTTACGGGTTCGACCCCATGTACTGTTAACAAAAAAAGACGGCCAACTTTCGTTGACCGTCTAAACATGCTTTGGTGGGCCGTCAGGGGGTCGAACCCTGGACCTTGGGATTAAGAGTCCCCTGCTCTACCAACTGAGCTAACGACCCAAAGCTAAAGTCCGTTGTGGCGGACTTTAGAGGAGATATCGTGTGGTGGGCCGTCAGGGGGTCGAACCCTGGACCTTGGGATTAAGAGTCCCCTGCTCTACCAACTGAGCTAACGACCCGATATCAACACGAAGCAAGAACTGGGGTGGGTAAAGGGACTCGAACCCTCGACCTACGGGACCACAACCCGTCGCTCTAGCCAACTGAGCTACACCCACCGTGTCCTGTGCGCTTCGCGCTCGACTATTATTGCAAGGAACGCCACGCGATGCAAGCCCCAATTTTCAAGAATTTTGAAAAGAGTTTTTCGGATCCATTTCGAGCATTTCCCACCGGCTTCATAGGAGTAAACTTGCCCCACTGCAAATCCTCGAAAGGACCGGCATGAAAGAACTCTCCAACCGCACGGCAAGATTTACCGATTCGGTCATCCGCCGCATGACACGCATCTCCAATAAGTATGGCGCCGTCAATCTCTCGCAGGGCTTCCCCGACTTCGATCCCCCGGCGCAGCTGCTCAACAGCCTGAGCGCCATCGCCAGCGACCCCAAGCCGCTCTACCACCAGTACTCCGTCACCTGGGGCTCTCAGGCCATGCGCGAGGCGCTCGCCGCCAAACAGGAGCACTTTATGGGCATGCCGGTCGACCCCAACCAGAATATCGTGGTCACCTGCGGCTCCACCGAAGCCATGATGGCCGCCATGATGACGGTCACGAACCCCGGCGACAAGGTCATTATCTTCTCGCCGTTCTACGAGAACTACGGCGCCGACACGATCCTTTCGGGTGCCGAGCCCATCTACGTGCCGCTCAACCCGCCCACATTCGATTTTGACCGAGAGACGCTCGAGGCAGCCTTCCGCGACAACGATCCCAAGGCCATCGTCCTGTGCAACCCTTCCAACCCCTGCGGCAAGGTCTTTACGCGCGAGGAGCTCACCTTTATCGCCGACCTCTGCAAAAAGTACGACGCCTACTGCATCACCGACGAGGTCTACGAGCACATCGTCTACGCGCCCCACGAGCACGTGTACATGGCCACGCTGCCCGGCATGTTTGAGCGCACCATCAGCTGCAGCTCGCTGTCCAAGACCTACTCCATCACCGGCTGGCGCCTGGGCTACACCATCGCTCCTGCCGAAATCACCGAGCGCATCAAGAAGGTCCACGACTTCCTCACCGTAGGCGCCGCCGCTCCCCTGCAAGAGGCCGTCGTTACCGCCCTCAATTTCGACGATAGCTATTACCGGGAGGTCCTCGACCTCTACACCGCCAAGCGCGACCTATTCTGTCAGGGACTCGACAGCATCGGCCTCACGCACAACGTGCCGCAGGGCGCCTACTACGTGATGATGGATATCTCGGAGTTTGGCTATGACAGCGACCTCGACTTCTGCGAGGATTTGGCCTCCAAGGTGGGCGTGGGCGCCGTTCCGGGCTCGAGCTTCTTCCGCGAGCCCGTCAACCACCTCATCCGCTTCCACTTTGCCAAGCGAGACGAAACGCTCAACGCTGCGCTGGAGAACCTCAAGTCTCTGCGTGATAAAATCGAGCCGCGCGGGTAAGGACGGTCAGTAACTAAAGGCACTAAAGAAACCTCGTGAACCCGTTGGGCCACGAGGTTTCTTTTTATAGCGACCTCATTTATTTTTTAGAGCGCTATACTTTAGTCGCGGAGCAACTCGTCCCAGAGAGGAATACTATGGCAGAGCAGCAGCTTATCGGAGCGCTCGAGGCCGGCGGCACCAAGATGGTCTGCGCCACGGGCTATGCAGACGGCACGGTCCTGGAACGCGAGCAGATTGCGACCACGACCCCGCAGGAGACCGTTGAGGCCGTCAACGCATGGTTTGCCGACAAGGGCATCGCCGCGCTGGGCATCGGCGCCTTTGGCCCCACCGCAGTCAACCCTGCCTCGCCCCAATACGGCAAGATCCTGGAGACGCCCAAAACGGCATGGCACTACTTTGACCTGCTGGGCACCATCCAAAACGAGCTCAATATTCCCTGCGGCTACGACACCGACGTCAACGTCGCCTGCCTGGGCGAGGTCACCTTTGGTTGCGCCCAGGGCCTCACTGACGTGGTGTATCTGACCATCGGTACCGGCGTGGGCGCCGGCGTGCTCTCGGGCGGTAAGCTCGTGCACGGCATGATGCATCCCGAGGCCGGCCACATCCTGGTCACGCGCGACCCGCGCGACACCATTGGCGAGCACAGCGGCTGCCCCTTCCACGACAACTGCCTCGAGGGCCTCATCGCCAGTCCCGGCGTCAAAAAGCGCTGGGGTGGCAAGAGCGCCGGAGAGATGGCCGATGACCCGGAGGCCATGGACCTTCTTGCCGGCTATCTGGCGCAGGCGCTCATGACCTACATCCTGTGCTACGCACCGCAGAAGATCGTCATCGGTGGCGGCGTGGCCGACCACACCCCCATCGTGCCGCTCGCGCGCAAGAAGTGCGCCGAGATGCTCAACGGCTACATCGTCACGCCCGAGATGGCCGACATCGATAGCTATATCGTCAACAACAGCCTCGAGGGCAAACAGGGCATTATGGGCTGCTTGGCCCTGGGCGCACAGGCGCTTCAGTAACAGACGCACCCGCAGGGCGTGGCGCGCACGGCAAATCCGACCTACGGAACAACGCCATCACGCCTCATATAAGCCCTCAAATAAAAAAGGTCGCCTAGGACCAAACAATACGTCCTAGGCGGCTTTTTTGGCGCACATCAGCGACCGTAAGAGATATCGGAGCACAACACCCGTTGCCGCTCCACAGCAGTCGATCATCACATCGGTGATCATGCCGGCACGTCCCGGCACAAAGAGTTGAATCGTCTCGTCGATGGAGGGAACGAGCAGCAGGAACACCGCCGTGGGCAGCAGCACGTCAAAGGTGCGCCGCCCCTCATAATCAAAGGCATGCGTTGCCAGGATGCCGAGCACCATATACTCGGTAAAATGCGCGCACTTGCGAACAACAAAGTTGGTCACCCATGCATATGGAAGTCCCACGCCGTGCAGGAAGCCGCGGATAGCTTCCATGACCGTTAGGCTCAGCGAGCCCGACCCCGAGCCGGGAACCAGCGAATTGCCCCAGATCAAGAGCGCCATCAGGCAGGTCACAACCGCCCATTTTCGATTGATCTTAACCATGCAGAAGTTATGCCTCCGCGCGGAGCGGGGCGAAGCTGGCGGTACCGCCCTCGATAACGCTCAGATAGGCACGGCCCGTACGCTTGGCGGTAGAGGACTGCAGGCGCTCGATCTCTTCCTCGAGGATCTGATTGACGCGCTCGTGACGACGATTTTCCATAATGCCGGCGGCAATAGCCTCGGCCCGCTCGATGCCCTCGCGCGAGATACGGGCGGTATCCTCGGGGAACACAGCGCTGTGACGGCCGACATAGGCGGGGGCAGCAGGCTGAGGGGCAGTGACGGGAGCGGGGGCTGCAACAGGAGCAGGCCCGTCAATCTCATCCAGAATCGCGGTGGCGGCGGCCCACATGTCCTCGTGGCCCGAGTAATCGGCCATGGGGACATCAACCTCGAGCGAAGCGTCCGGAAGGTCGCCGGTGTCGATGCGATCTTGGGCATCAATCGATGCGGTGATGGCTGCAGGCTCATCGAGGTCATCGAGATCGATGTCCGCGACACCGGAGATGATAGGCATGCTGGCGAGGTTTGCGTTGTACGGCGCAGCCTCAGCCGCCTGCTGCTGGGCAGGAGCGCCCCAAAGCGAGCTTTCGGCGGCGCGGCGGGCGGCAACGGCCTCCTCGTCCGCGGTCATGGCTTCATCAACGTACGAATTATCGGCAGAAGCGTTCGCGTCCGCCAAGGTAGCGCTGTAGGCGTTATTGGCTGCCGCGTTGGCAACGAGTGCCACGAAAGCCGCCGTGCTGCCCGCAGGGGCGGCCTGGGAGCCCGACACGGCGCGTGCCGCAGCGGCGATGTCATCGCGATTGAAGGAGCCGGTCTGCCCGCCGTTGGTGAGCTCGTCGATGGCGACTTGATAGACGTCTCGCGAGCGCGCAGGGTCGCAGCTCACCGGCGAATCGTCGTCGAGCATGCTGTCGATCATGGACCAAGCCTCGGCCTCGTCCATAGCATCTGCGGCTCGAGCAATGGTGGGAACACCATCATCGGCATAACGGCGCTGGAACGCACCGGTCAGGCCGGAAAGGAATGCCGAGGTAGACTGCTCCGACTGAGCCTGAGAAGCAGAAGCCGCAGCGTATGGAATCGCATCCTGCTGCTGGGCTGGAATCGAGGCGGTCTTGAACTCGCTTTGATGCTGATTGAGATTGGCGGCACCGCCCATGGCATCGGGCTGGAACAGACGCTCTTCACGCTGCACACGATACTCGGAGATACCCAGCGAGGCGGCATAGATAGCCACGCCCGCCACCGCGCCCACGGCGAAGGGAACCGCACCCGCCACGACCGTCTCGTTCACCGACGAAAACGGCAGCGTCGCGGCATACATAACCACGGGAGCGGCAAGGCCGATCCCGCACGAAAGTCCGGCAAGAACTGCTCGTTGTGTTGCATCAGAAGAAGCCATGAGCTCTCCCCATCTTCCAGCACCCAAATCGCATCATTCAGTTGGCTGCGCGAGAGAAGATGAAGCGGGGCTATGCCCCAAAGCAACGGTATATGGTTCGTTTCATCTGCGTTTTCCGTCGCGAAGCTTAAAAGCTATTATGCGAAACCGCCCTGCCGATTGCAAGCGACGATATCGAATTGAAACGGGAAACCTGCTGCTCGTCGGTCTTATGGTCAAAAATAAGCGCGGAGCGGCGATATGGAAAAGGGCCGAGGCTCAAAGCCCCGACCCTCTATCGCATTGATGACTATCGTTGCGCGTGGATGACAACCTAGAACGTCTGCTCGTAGTCGCTGTGTTTTTTGGCCGAACGCACCAGGAACTCCTGGTTGGTGTTGGTGCCCTTAAGACCCTTGATAAACGATGCGGCTGCGCGCTCGGTGTTGTTCATGCCGGCAAGAATGCGACGCAGACCAAAGACAAACGGGCGCATCTGCTCGTCGACCAACAGGTCCTCGTTACGTGTACCGGAGGCAACGGGGTCGATAGCCGGGAAGATGCGGCGGTCGGCCAGGTCGCGGTCGAGCTTAAGCTCCATGTTGCCGGTGCCCTTGAACTCCTCAAAGATGACCTCGTCCATCTTGGAACCGGTGTCGATGAGGGCAGAGGCCAGGATGGTGAGCGAGCCACCGTTCTCGATATTGCGGGCTGCACCCAGGAAGCGCTTGGGCGGATACAGGGCCGCCGAATCGACGCCACCCGAAAGGATGCGGCCTGAGGCGGGCGCCGCCAAGTTGTAGGCGCGGGCAAGACGCGTGATGGAGTCGAGCACCACCACAACGTCGCCGCCCAGCTCCACGATGCGCTTGGCGCGCTCGATGACGAGCTCTGCCACGCGAGTGTGGTTGTCGGCGGGCATATCGAAGGTCGACGCTACAACCTCACCCTTGATGGAACGCTGCATATCGGTGACCTCTTCGGGGCGCTCGTCGACGAGCAGGCAGATGAGGTGCACCTCGGGGTTGTTAATCGAGATAGACTGGCAGATCTTCTTGAGGATCGTGGTCTTGCCGGCCTTGGGTGGGGACACGATCAGGCCACGCTGACCCTTGCCGATCGGCGACACGATGTCGATGGCGCGACCGGTAATAGAGTCCTTGCCGTGCTCCATGCGCAGCGGCTCGTTGGGATAGACCGGGGTGAGGTCGCCGAACTTGGGACGGTTGCGAATCTGCTCGGGGTCAAGACCGTTGACGGTCGTGATTTTGGCGAGGCCGGCGCGCTTGTCGCCGCCGCGCGAAGGACGCAGCGAGCCCTCGATGACGTCGCCCGTGCGCAGGCGCGCGGAGCGAATGAGGTAGGCAGGCACGAAGGCGTCGTCGTTGGACTTCATGTAGCCATGGGCGTGGATGATGCCGGAGCTGTCCGGGCGAATCTGCAGAATGCCCTTGATGTCGCGGAAGCCCTCGGCCTTCGCGGCAGTGGTGTAGATCTCCTCGACGAGCTCGGCCTTCTTCTTGCCCGTCGTCTCGATCTCAAACTCCTTGGCCTTTTCGCGCAGTTCGGCGACCTTCATGGCAGCGAGCTCCTCGCGCGAAAGCGTGGGCTCGGTGGGAGCGGCATTACGCTCCTTGTTGCGTTGCTTGCGATCGCGCTGGCGGTTGCGACGGTCGTTGTTGCGCACGTCCTTGCGCTCGTTGCGCTCCTCGTTGCGCTTGTGCTGGCGACGGTTGGGGCGAGTGCCGTCTTCGCCCTCGGCGGGGGCGGCACCATCGGTTGCGGCGGTGTCAACATTGGCCACAGCGGCGTCATTGGCCTCGGCGCCGGAATCGACCTGTGCTTCGACATCAGCCTGCTGCTCGGCGGCCTTGGCCTTAACGGACTTCTTGCGACCGCGCTTGGGCTTCTCGGATGCAGGCTGTTCGACGTCCTGGGGCTCGACGGCATCAGTCGATGCATCGGCGGTCGTCTCGGCGGAATCCTCGGACGCACCCTTCTTGGCAGCCTTAGCCTTGGACGTGCGCTTAGCAGCAGTGCGACTGCTGCGACCGGGACGGACGTCGGCGGGCTCGGCATCGGCAGAAACGGCCTCGGAAGTCGTAGCATCCTGGACGGGTACATCGGCAGCAGTTGAGGACTTGGCGGTCACCGCAGCATCCCGAGCGGCGGCGGCTGCGGCTGCGGCCTTCTCGGCCTCGACAAAGGCCTTGGGCTTGCGACCGCGACGGTGCGGGCGCAAAGCCGGATCGACAACGGGAACTTCGTTGGCCTCGACAGGCGCAGCGGGCTCAACAGGCGTTGTGCCCTCCCCTGCCGCGGAACGGACCGAAGCCTCAGTGAGCTCGGGGGTTACCTGATCGGCAACCTGCTCGGCCTTAGCAGCCGTGCGGCGGCGTGTGCGCGGTGCCGGCTTCTCGGTCGGCAGGTCGGCGGCAGGAGTCTCGATGGCGGCAGGCGTCTCGGGCACAGACGGAGCTGCAAGCTCGGTCAGAGCCGCGGCCTCGCGCTCGGCAGCACGACGGCGGGCGCGCACCACCTGGGCCTCGCTAATCTGCGCCAAAGCACGTGCCTGCGCGACCTCATCGGAAATCGGCGCCGAGGAGTCAGCCGCAACGGTGCGCTTGGCGCGCGTCGTGCGCGTGGTACGGCGCTTGGACTTGGTGACCTCCTCGCCGTCAGCGGCAGGCTTGGCCGTACGGCGCGTGCGCTTGGGCTTTGCCGGAGCAGCCTCCTCAACAGTTGCAGGCGCAGGTGTCGAAGCAGCCTTAGGCGTCTCAGGAGCCGAGGCTTGCGCGGGCGTCGCGACCTGGTCCGACGCAACAGGTGCAGCGGGAGCGGCCTGCGTCGTCGTTATTTCATTTTCTTGCTGTTGATCAGACACAGTGTTTGCTCAACTTTCTTTTCAAGCCCTGTGATCACATGCTCCCTGCATAAACCTTCAGGGCGGCTAAACAGTCTAGCTCCGTTCAAAACGACGGACATCATTGATCTGTATCGAGATGATTGCGTCATATACGCAGCGTTAGTGTAACACAACCGCCGCCACCTGCAACTTAGTCATCGGGGACGTTCATAAACGACTAATCAAAAGGGACACTCTTTGGTTTACCACCCACAAATCGGACTGCCTCCGCCAAAACTATGGCGGTTTACTACGACGAATCGCTCAACCGCGACCACTCCGAAACATGTTGAACTAAAACCGACGCTCCTATAAGTTGTCAAGAGGCAGTTTGCGGGAGCGTTCTCTCC
>CATYSO010000024.1 GCA_958412345.1 uncultured Collinsella sp.
TCAGTTTTAGGAAAGCAAGTACCTAAAAGAAATTTTTCTTCCCCTTATATGTAACCCTTGATTACCGACTTCATCCGAACACTTCCCACATTCATCCGTACATGTACGGATGAATGTGGGAACCCGATACCCTGAGGGCCGGATCGGCCGGCCCCGGGAGATCGGAGGACGGCATGTCCGGAAAGAAGAAGAGTGGCTCCGCAAGGGCGGTCCCGAGGGCCTACGGAAGGCTCACGAGGCACGAGCGGGACAC
Organism: uncultured Collinsella sp.; assembly: GCA_958412345.1. Classification (GTDB taxonomy): domain Bacteria; phylum Actinomycetota; class Coriobacteriia; order Coriobacteriales; family Coriobacteriaceae; genus Collinsella. Next base: position 254 of record CATYSO010000024.1, read on the forward strand.
GGTCCAGAGGATGCTGGAGCGCAGGTGCTCGTGCAGGGAGATCGCCAGGGAACTGGGCAGGTCGCCCTCGACGGTGAGCGCCGAGGTGGCGTCGCACAGGTTCGTGACGGCGCCGAAGGCCAGGCGCGGCGAGCGCGTGGACGCCTCCGCCGACCTGTCGGCGGCCTGCCCGCGCCTGGCGGCGTGGCCGCGATGCTGCAACGGGTGCGGCCGGTACCGCGCCATCGGCTGCAAGCGCCGCCCGCACGTCTTCTACGAGGCCCGCGCCGCGCAGCTGTGCGCCGACTCGGTCCTCGTCTCGTCCAGGCGCGGGATCGACGCCGACGAGCCGGCAGCGGCGGCCAGGCTGGAGGCGATAAGGGACTGCCTGCGCCGGGGGCTCTCCCCCGAGCAGATGGCGGCGCGCAACGGCGGGCCGGTGGACATGTCGCCGTCGACCATCTACCGCTGGGTCGCGGCGGGCTACGACGGCATGACCAACATGGAGCTCAGGCGCAAGGTCGGCTACAGGCCGAGGAGGCGCGCCGCCGCCCGGGCGGCCACGCGCCACTCCGCCCGCAGGTCGTACGCCGCGTTCCTCGCCCTCGGGGAGGACGCGTGCGCCGCGGCCTGGGAGATGGACACCGTCGAGGGCGCCCGGCAGGACTCCGCCTGCCTGCTCACGCTGCTGCACCGCCCCAGCAGGCTGCAGCTCGCGCTGCCGCTGGCGGAGAAGACCGCCGGGCGCGTCGCGGCCGCCCTGGGCGGCATCGGGGAGGTCCTCGGCGCCGACGGGATGCGCCGCGTGTTCCGCGCCGTGCTCACCGACAACGGCGCCGAGTTCTCCGACGAGGGCGCCATCGCGGCGCTCCTCGGCGAGGGGCCGGGCGAGACGAGGCTGTTCTACTGCGACCCGCGCCGCAGCGACCAGAAGGGCGCCTGCGAGCGCAACCACGTCGAGATCAGGAAGCTGCTGCCCAAGGGCGCCGGAATCAGGTTCGACCGGCTCGCCCCGGCCGACCTGGCGCTGGCCATGTCGCACGTGAACTCCGAGCCCCGCGGCGCGCTCGGCTTCGCGACGCCCGCGCGCGCCTTCAGGGCGATGCTCGGGGAGGACGCGGCGGCGCTGCTGGACGCCTACGGCGTGTGGGACGTGCCGCTCGGCGACCTCGACCTGACGCCGGGGCTCATCGAGAGGGCGCGCGCAGAGAGGGGCGATGCCCCGCTGGCCTAGCCTAAAGGAAAAACGGAATAGACGGACCGACCGTTCGGCTGAGTCTGGGAAGAGGTGCCGGGCGGAGGGCGGAGCATGGCCACCGGACCTATCGAAACACATCTCCACCGTTCCTTCAACTGGGAAAACGGCGCCCCCGGGGCCCGTGAGGGGCCGCGGGGGCGTTCGGCTAGCTGTGGGAACGGCCTATTCGCTCAGCGTGTTCGGCTGAGATCGGAAATCAACCCCTTATATGTAACCTTGATTGGCAACTTCATCCGAACACTTCCCACATTCATCCGTACATGTACGGATGAATGTGGGAACCCGATACCCTGAGGGCCGGATCGGCCGGCCCCGGGAGATCGGAGGACGGCATGTCCGGAAAGAAGAAGAGTGGCTCCGCAAGGGCGGTCCCGAGGGCCTACGGAAGGCTCACGAGGCACGAGCGGGACACGGTCCAGAGGATGCTGGAGCGCAGGGCGTCGTGCAGGGAAATCGCGAGGGAGCTGGGCAGGTCGCCCTCGACGGTGAGCGCCGAGGTGACGTCGCACAGGTTCGTGACGGCGCCGAAGGCCAGGCGCGGCGAGCGAGTGGACGCCTCCGCCGACCTGTCGGCGGCCTGCCCGCGCCTGGCCGCGTGGCCGCGCTGCTGCAACGGGTGCGGGCGGTACCGCGCGATCGGCTGCAAGCGCCGCCCGCACGTCTTCTACGATGCCCGCGCCGCGCAGCTGTGCGCGGACTCGGTCCTCGTCTCGTCGAGGCGCGGGATAGACGCCGACGAGCCCGCCGCGGCCGAGGCGCTCGCCCTCATCCGCGACGGCCTGGGCCGGGGGCTCTCGCCCGAGCAGCTGTCCGCCCGCAACGGCGGGCCCGTGGACATGTCGCCGTCGACCATCTACCGCTGGGTCGCGGCGGGCTACGACGGCATGACCAACATGGAGCTCAGGCGCAAGGTCGGCTACAGGCCGAGGAGGCGCGCCGCCGCCCGGGCGGCCACGCGCCACTCCGCCCGCAGGTCGTACGCCGCGTTCCTCGCCCTCGGGGAGGACGCGTGCGCCGCGGCCTGGGAGATGGACACCGTCGAGGGCGCCCGGCAGGACTCCGCCTGCCTGCTCACGCTGCTGCACCGCCCCAGCAGGCTGCAGCTCGCGCTGCCGCTCGCGGCGAAGGACGCCGAGAGCGTGGCGGCGGCGCTCGGGGGCGTGCGCTCGGTGCTGGGCGCCGGCGGCACGGGGAGGGTCTTCCGCGCCGTGCTCACCGACAACGGCGCCGAGTTCTCCGACGAGGGCGCGATCGCCGCGCTCATCGGCGAGGAGCCCGGCGAGACGAGGCTGTTCTACTGCGACCCTAGGCGCAGCGACCAGAAGGGCGCCTGCGAGCGCAACCACGTCGAGATCAGGAAGCTGCTCCCCAAGGGCCGCGGCCTCAGGTTCGACCGGCTGGTTCCGGCGGACCTGTCGCTGGCGATGTCGCACGTGAACTCCGAGCCCCGCGGCGCGCTCGGCTTCGCGACGCCCGCCCGCGCCTTCCGGGCGATGCTCGGCGACGACGCGGCGGCGCTGCTGGAGGCGTACGGCATCGAGGACGTGCCCATCGACGAGCTCGACCTGACGCCGGGCCTCATCGCGCGGGCGCGCGCAGAGAGGGGCGATGCCCCGCTGTCCTAGCCTAAGGGAAAACGGAATAGACTGACCGACCGTTCGGCTGAGTCTGGGAAGAGGTGCCGGGCGGTGGGCGGAGCATGGCCACCGGACCCATCGAAACACATCTCCACCGTTCCTTCAACTGGGAAAACGGCGCCCCCGGGCCCCGGGAGGGGCAGCGGGGGCGTTCGGCTAGGTGCGGGAACGGCCTATTTGCTCAATGTGTTCGGCTGAGATCGGAAATCAACCGACGAAGAGCGCATACCCAGCAGATGGGGCAGCGAGGTGCAGATGAGGACCACATAATACGTAGCGATGTAGCCGGCACCACACGAGACGGCAGTGAGATGCGAAATAACGAGTTGGCACACACTGCAGACTCTCAACCGTATGGTTCAGCACCGATTGTGGTCATCGCCCTATCCTTCTTTCGGAAAGCGGCCGAGCGACTCGAACCAATAGGATCAGTCGGTCCCTATCCGTACAGCCCGAACCACGAGTGCCACAAGGACGAGGGGGGCGGCGACCCATTTGGGGAACTGCAGCGCGTTAAGGGCGAGCGCGATCGCGAGTATCAGCGCGTATGCAAGGAGTTCCCACCACATCAGGGCAGGGCGGCGGTAGGGTGCTTCCGGCCTCTCCCCCTACTCTCTCCACAGCTCCCCCGCCCGCCGCCTGCGCGCGAGCTCGACGGCTTCCTTACCCGTCATGGTCTCGATGTCGAGAACCATCACGAAGGTGTGGTCGAAGGCAGGCGCAATCTCCTCGCGGGCCTTCTCCTCGTGACCGGGCCAGAAGCGCTCGGCCACGAAGAGAAGCTCCTCCAAACGCTCATCGGGATCCGTGAGCTGGCGCAGGCGCCCCGTGCAGACCACGCTGCGAAAGTACGAGGTGTATTGCTCGGGGATAATCTCATCCTGGTCAATGACCGTGAACGAGGCACGAGCATCGGCTTTGAGCAGGTCGATCTTATGGCCGGTCATAGCCCCGTGGAAGGTAAGCCTGCCATCGCGGTAGCCATAGTTGAGCGGCACCTGGTACGGCGCGCCAAGCTCGAGATCATTGAGCGCGAGCACGCCGGACGTGCCGCGCTCGAGCACCTCGATGCAGGCTTCCTCGCTAAGGGCCTGACGCTTTCTGCGCATGGGAATGAGGTCAATCATGGTCGTCCCTCCAAAGCCGGTCTTAAACTGGAAGCCATCTTAGCACACGGCATGCGCGCCGTGCAACGCGGCATCAGTCAGTGCGCAAGAGACACGACGGCCTCAGTCCTGCCGCCCTACCCCTCCGACGACCCACCTCAAGCCTGGCCGCGAGTTCCTCGAGGCACTCGCCCGTACGCCGCAGCTCAGTTGCAACGTCAACGCCAACGTAGGTGTAGTGCCAGGGCTCGAAGTCCACGCCCGTAAGGGCAGACTTGCCCGGAGGATACCGACGGATGAACCCAAACCGCCACGAATTCTCGAACAGCCAGTCCTGGATCCCCTCGAGGCCTCCCGGGCTACCGTCTCCGCAGCTTATGTCGAGCGCGACGCCCAAGGCGTGCTCGCTCCGACCCGGAAGCGCCACGTAGCGGCACGTGGCTCGCCAAGCTTTACTTGGTTCGGCCGGCGCGATGTCTTCAACACCGAGATCGTTGCGGATGATGGCGCCAATACATGGACGCCGACTAGTGATCCAATCGAATTTCCAAAGTCAAAGGGACACGGCTGGCGCGCATACGTGGAGGCTACGCGGCTCGAGATCACGTGTGGCGAGGCGCCGTTTGTGTGCTCGCGCTACGACACCGTGACGGGAGACGAGCTACCCGTAAGCGAGCGCGTAGGCTTCCTTGACCGCAAGCTTCGCGTTGTGACCGAGAAGACCAAGACTCGCAAGGAATGGGTGCGCCGGGCCCTCGACGCGCTGCGCGCGACGTACGGCTTCGAGTACCAGGGCGACAACCTGCTTATTGCTCGCGTCAATGTGCTCGAGACGTTCGTCGAGCATCTCCGCAATCGCTGGGGGTCGGGCCCCCAACAGGACGAGCTCGAGCAGGCGGCATGGATCTTTTCCTGGAACTTCTGGCAGATGAACGGCTTCACAGACGCCGTGCCCACCAACAAGATGGGCGCCGAGGTGGAGTCGACCCTGGGGACGTTCGAGGAGCCCGAGCCGGAGCCGATGCAACCGTCGCTTTTCGACCTGTTCGATGACGTATTCCCCGACGAGACAACCGAAGAGACCAAAGAAGAGGAGCCAAGGGAAACGGTTCCCCTCTGCGTGATATACGACTGGCAGAACGGCGAGCCCTTCGAGTTCGCCGCATTGAAAGGTGAGGCAGCAATTATGGGAAAGAAGTTCTATGCGGTAATCGGTAATCCCCATATCAGCTTTCAGTGGCGGAACAAGATTCTGGCAATAAGACCTATGCACCGCCCATCTATCACGAGTTTATGGACTCGGCGTTCAAGGTTTCCGACAAGGTGGAGCTTGTCACTCCCGCTAGATTCCTATTTGACGCCGGCTCAACCCCAAAGGCCTGGAACAGGAAGATGCTTAACGACCCCCATTTCAAAGTGATGAGCTATAAAGCGGATGCGTCCAGCGCCTTTCCGAATACCGACATCAAGGGCGGTGTTGCCGTTACCTATCGAGATGCTGATCGGGATTTCGGTGCGATAGAAGTGTTCACACATTTCGATGAGCTTCGTACCATCAAAGAGAAGGTTGTAAAACATGGCATCCAACCCCTCGGCGATATCATCTTCGCGGCCGATAGCTACCACTTCACTGAAGCCATGCACGAAGACCATCCCGAGATTCGTTATGTTGACGACGACCATGGTCTGTTGAGCAAGAACCACGACTATGACCTTAAGACAAACGTTCTCGACAACCTTAACAATGTAGTTTTCTTTGACGAGATGCCTGGCGACGGAGATAGTTGCATCAGAATCTTTGGCAGAGGTCGCGCCGGAAGAGCTTACAAGTTCATTTCCGCCAGATATATCGCTCCGCATCCGAACCTCGACAAATGGAAAGTACTTGTTCCTGCCGCCAACGGATCGGGCGCGCTTGGAGAAGTGCTTTCTACGCCCTTAATAGGGCGGCCCTTAATAGGGCATACGCAGTCCTTCATAAGCATTGGCAGTTTCAATTCCGAAGCGGAAGCTACGGCTCTCCTCAAATACATAAAATCGAAGTTCGCTCGGACCATGCTCGGAATTCTGAAGATTACGCAGCACAATCCCGCACCAAAATGGAAGTATGTCCCCCTACAGGACTTTACTTCTGACTCCGACATCGATTGGTCGCAGTCTGTTGCTGACATCGACCGTCAGCTCTATGCGAAGTACGGCCTCGACGACGAGGAGATTCAGTTCATCGAATCCCATGTGAAGGAGATGGACTAGCAATGGCGAGCATCGACATCTCCCAGATCATCGAGACCACCGCTCCCGCGGTGCCGCAGATCTATGCCTACACCACGCCCGAGATCGTCCGCCACAACGGCTGGACCAAGATCGGCTACACCGAGCAGGACGTGCGCGAGCGCATCAAGCAGCAGACTCACACCGCCGATGTGCAGTGGCATCTTGAGTGGAGCGGCAACGCCACGTGGGAACATCGCGCGGGCACGTTCCACGACACCGACTTCCACGCATACCTCGAGAAACAGGGCGTCGAGCGCGAACCAAAGAAGGAATGGTTCAAGATCAGCGGCGAGGAATCGCACCAGCAGTTCTACCGATTCCGCGACACCGACGGCGTGCTGGACGCACCCGGCACCGCCTCCTACGCCCTGCGCGCCGAGCAGCAGCGCGCCGTGGAGCAGACGGGCGCCTTCGCCCGCGCCCATTGGGACGAGGGCGGCGCGCACGGCGGCGAATTCCTGTGGAACGCCAAGCCGCGCTTCGGCAAGACGCTCACCGCATACGACCTGTGCCGCAGCATCGGCGCGCAGAAGGTGCTCATCGTCACCAACCGCCCCGCCATCGCCAATTCCTGGTACGACGACTACGTGAAGTTCATTGGGGTAGAGGGCGGCTACCGCTTCATCAGCGGCGTGGACGCCCTGACCGGCAAGCCCTACTGCCTCAGCCGCGAGGAGTACCTGCGCGCCATCCGCAACGATCCGGAGGGCCCCAAGGGCTTCATCGAGTTCGTAAGCCTTCAGGACCTCAAGGGCTCCATCCGCTTCGGCGGCGTGTACCAGAAGCTCGACGAGGTGGCCGACCTCACCTGGGACGTGCTCATCATCGACGAGGCGCACGAGGGCGTTGACACCTTCAAGACCGACGTGGCGTTCGACCACATCAAGCGCCGCTTCACGCTGCACCTCTCCGGCACGCCCTTCAAGGCCATCGCAAACGAGAAGTTCGCCGACGACGCCATCTACAACTGGACCTATGCCGACGAGCAGCAGGCCAAGCGCGACTGGCCGGCCGACTCCGAGCAGCCGAACCCCTACGCCAACCTCCCCAAGCTCAACCTGCTGACCTACCAGATGAGCGACATCGTCGAGCAGGAGGCCCGCGGCGGCATGGAGATCGACGGCGAGCAGACCGAGTTCGCCTTCGACCTCAACGAGTTCTTCTCTACCAAACAGAATGGCGGCTTCGTGCACGACGCCGACGTGGACAAGTTCCTCGACGCGCTCACCACGCAGGAGAAGTTCCCGTTCTCGACGCCCGAGCTGCGCGACGAGCTGCGCCACACGTTCTGGATGCTCAACCGCGTCGACTCCGCCCGCGCCCTCGCCAAGAAGCTTCAGGCGCACCCCGTCTTCGGGGACTACGAGGTGGTGCTCGCCGCCGGCGACGGCAAGATCGACGTCGACGACGAGAACGAGAAGTCGCTCGACAAGGTGCGCCGCGCGATCAAGGACCACGACAGGACCATCACCCTTTCGGTCGGTCAGCTCACCACGGGCGTGACCGTGCCGGAGTGGACCGCCGTGCTCATGCTCTCAAACATGGCGAGCCCCGCACTGTACATGCAGGCGGCCTTCCGCAGCCAGAACCCGTGCCTGTTCGACCTGGGCGGCGGCAACTACGCGCGCAAGGAGAACGCCTACGTCTTCGACTTCGACCCGGCGCGCACGCTCACCATCTTCGAGCAGTTCGCCAACGACCTGTACGGCGAGACCGCGCGCGGCGGCGGCGACGTGGAGACGCGCGAGCGCCACATCCGCCAGCTGCTGAACTTCTTCCCCGTCTACGGCGAGGACGATGAGGGCCAGATGGTCGAGCTCGACGCCGAGCAGGTGCTCAGCGTGCCGAGGCGCATCCATGCCCGCGAAGTGGTCAAGCGCGGCTTCATGAGCAACTTCCTGTTCCAGAACATCGCGAGCGTCTTCCGCGCGCCGGCAGAGGTCGTGGAGATCATCCAGCGCTTCGACCCCTACGAGCAGGGCAAGGCGCAGAACGCCGAGAAGAACAAGGTCAAGATCAACAAGAGCACGGCCGACGAGCTCTCCATCAACGACGAGGGCGAGGTGGAGATTCCCGACGAGCAGGTCGTGGGCAAGGCGGCGGATATCTTCGGCCCGAAGGTCTACGGCGACATCGCCGTCGAATTCTCGAGCCACGTCGACGGAATCGCGATGGCGCACGCAGCTGATGACGACGACAGGGAGATGCTCGACAACCTCAAGGAGGCCTTCAAGCAGAGCGTGACCGCGCCTCTGGTTCAGGCCGCCAAGGAGAGCTACGGCAGCGAGCTCAAGCCGCGCCAGCAACAGCAGATCGAGCGCAAGGTCCAGGCAGACGCCGACATCCAGCTCAACCGCCAGGTCGGCGACTACCAGATCCAGGCGCGCCGCATCGAGCAGTCGCGCAAGGACGAGCTCAAGGCGGCGACAAGCGAGACCGAGCGCGCCGAGGTGAACCAACGGCATGACGAACAGAAGGCCGAGGCGTTCCAGGCGCTCGCCCAGAAGCTCGAGGACTCCCGCGAGGAGCTCGTGCAGAGCGCCGGCGAGACCGTGGTGCGCGAGGTGGAGACGGCGAAGAAGGAGGAAGAGAAGCAGGGCATCGAGGACAAGGTGCGCGCCCATCTGCGTGGCTTCTCTCGCACCATCCCGTCGTTCCTCATGGCATACGGTGAGGAGGGCACGACGCTCGCGAACTTCGACACGGTGATCCCCGCCGACGTCTTCCTCGACGTCACGAGCATCACCGCGGACGAGTTCCGCTTTTTGCGCGACGGCGGCGACTACACCGATGGCGAGACCGGCGAGGTTAAGCACTTCGTCGGGCACCTCTTCGACGAGGTGGTGTTCAACGACTCCGTGAGCGAGTTCGTCAAGCTACGCGAGCGCCTGGCCAACTACTTCGACGAGTCCCAGACGGAGGACATCTTCGACTACGTGCCGCCCCAGAAGACCAACCAGATCTTCACGCCGCGCAACGTCGTGGTCGAGATGGTGGACCTCTTCGAGAAGGAGAACCCGGGCTGCTTCGACGACCCGAGCCACACCTTCGCCGACCTGTATATGAAGTCTGGCCTCTACATCACCGAGATCATCAAGCGCCTGTACCGAAGCGAGGGCATGAAGGCCGCCTTCCCGGACGACCGCGAGCGTTTGGACCACATCCTGGAGCATCAGGTGTTCGGCATCGCGCCTACCAAGATCATCTACGAGATCGCCACCCACTTCATCCTGGGTTTCCACGACGAGGTCGGCCAGGGATGCGACTCTAACTTCGAGCTCGCGGACTCCGCGGAGCTCGCCAAGGAGGGCACGCTGGACGCCTACGTCGAGCGCGTCTTCGGGCCCAAGCTGGGCGAGGCGTAGCGCGTGGCGGAAGTAGTCGACAGCCAGCAGGACGAGCGCGCGCAGGCGGCGCGCGAGGCGGCGGATGCCGTGCGGAGCGACGGCACCGAGCTGTGCGCCCGCCTGGTCTTCCGCGCCTCGCGCAACGAGCTGAGGCGCGTGGGAATCGCCACGCCCGCCGCGCTCTACGATGAGCTGAAGCAGGTCTTCTGGAACGCGGACGAGGGCGTCATCCTGGGCGACCACCTCTCCGTCGGGTTCGGCAAGGTCGACCGCCGCCGCCAGGTGCGCGCCTTCGCCGAGCGCCATGCGGACGAGCCCAGGAACGTCGTAGCGAAAGCATATGAGCGCGAATACGGCTTCAGCGCGGGCATCGCCGCGATATGGCTCGACCTGTTCGCGGAGCCCGCGGACGTGAGCTTCTTGGAGTGGCTCGGCGTAGAGCTCGCTGAATGCCAGACGGACGCCCCGGCCTCCCGTGAGGATACGCCCGAGACGCGCGGTGCCGAACGCGAGGCACCCACTCTCGAGGGCTTCCTCGCACGGGAGCTCGCCGGCCGCATCTGCGACGCGGGACTCGTTCGCAGGCGCTTCGCCTTCGAGTTTCCCGACGATTCACCCGATGTGCTTGACCGCGGCATCGAGGATGCGGGCTACTACGAGGACCGCGGTCTGCTCTTCCGAGAGGGAAGCACCCCGAGCGACCACTTCGCGCGGCTGCTGGCCGAGCATCCGTCCTTCGCGAAAGGCGACGCCGGCTTCGAGAACGCAGTGTGGCAACATCCCGCCTTCCGCCATGTGCTGCGCCAGGCGCTTTCGGACCACCGCGCGCTTCTCTACGAGGGCGACAGCTACATCTCGTTCACGCGCCTGCACGACGTGCTTGGCGCGCGCATGGCGGACATCGAGTCATTCGCGCCCGCGGTGAGCATGGATGCGCCCGAAGGCAAGCCCTTCACCGTGGCGAGCCTGCGCGCAGGCGGTGCCGCATCGCACCCTCTGTACGGTCTGGACATGCCCGACGACTTCTATGAAGGCCTGCTTGACGCGGGAGGGCTCCTGCGCAGCTGCACGCTCGCCGGAACCAAGGTGTTCGTCGCCGGCGGCGAGGGGCGGCTTTCCGCAGCCGACCTCATCGAGTGGATCGTCGCCCACCATGAGGGAATCGAGCGCGATGACCTACCGAGGCTGCTCGCGAACGATCTGGGCATCACGTGCCCGGCACCGCTTCTGACGACGACCATTTACAACTCCGACGTCTACTACGACGACATCGGGGACGCATATTACTCATCCATGGAGGCATGGAAGAAGGAGGCACGAAATGAGCTTGCTTGAGGAAGGGATCGCGACCGGCAACGTCCTGCCGACGGGTCGCAAGGAGAAGCACTCCATCGACAACGTGACGCGTGACTTCGACATATACCGCATCAAGTGCGACCTTCTGTTCTACAACGACCAGAACGACCGCATCGCCACTTGGGTGAGCGAGTACAACTCCGCGCAGGGCGCTGACCTGCTCGCCCTCGGCCGCGACGAGTACAACAGCGTCATCGAGGACTTCATCGTCGAGAGCAACCCCGGCGCGCTCAGGAAGACCGAGAAGAGCATCGCCCTTCGCGGCCAGCTTAGGCCGGGCATCGTGCTCAACGACGGGCGCGTCATCGACGGCAACCGACGCCTGACCTGCGTCCGCCGCCTCGCGCGGGCGAACAACGAGGCGGGCTGGTTCGAGGCCGCCATCCTCGACGACGCCACAGGCAGCGACCCCAAGCGCATCAAGCTGCTCGAGCTCGCCATCCAGATCGGCGAAGAGGAGAAGGTGGCGTACGACCCCGTCGACCGCCTCGTCGGCGTATACCGCGACGTGGTGAAGAACCACCTCATCACCCCAGCGGAGTACGGCAACGCGACGGGCATGACAGAGGCCGAGGTCAAAAAGCTCGTCGACCGCGCCCAGTACATGGAGGAGTTCCTCGAATTCTGCCAGGCCCCCGAGCAGTACCACCTCGCCCGCGCCCTCAAGGTCGACGGCCCCTTGGGCGAGTTCAGCCGCGTGCTGAAGAAGTACGACAGCAGACGCGACAAGCAGCTCGTCAAACGGCTCATGTTCGCCAACATGGTAGTGCAGCCCGAGGGCGACATCACCCGATACGTCAGAGACTTCGGCAGCGTTGCGGGCACGGATGCGGAGTCCGACTTCAAGGCCGCCGAGCAGCAGGCCATGTCGGAGCTCCTCGAGAAGATGGGGCCGGATGCCCTCACCCGCGAGAAGGTAAGCGAGCTGCGCTCGGACGCCAACCTCGTCAACGGCTTCCAGCGCGCCGGCGACCGCGCAAGGGAGACCGTGCGCCGCGTCAAGCTCATGGACACGCCCGCCAAGAAATCCGCCGACTGCCTCTCCGAGCTCGAGAAGATCCTTCCCGAGATGCTCGACGTGCTGGGACCCGACGAGCTCGAGAAGGTGCGCCGCAACCTCGTTGCCGTCGCCGACAAGGTGGAAGAGCTGATCGGTGAGATCGATGAGCGCGCCTAAGGCGATCGTCTGCTACGACGAGGCACGGCCAGGCATGTACCTTCGCATCGAGGGGCAAGACGTCGCCTCGTTCATGGCCTCGGCCGCATGGCGCGCCTGGCTGTACTACCCGGCGAGCGCCGTCGACGGCACCGATCGCGACCGCATCCTGCTCGACGGCGGCATGGGCCTTCGCGAGTGCCAGGACATGCTCGAGGCGATCATGGAGGCCGACGGCCACGGCGTCGAGGTCGCGGTTGACCCGAGCTTCGGCGCCTTCGTGAACGCCGGCGAGACCTACATCCGCGAGCGCTCCGAGGTGGGGTTGGCCATCAAGGCGCAGACCGCCGAGGGCATCGCCGACGACCCCCAGCTGGGGCCGCGCTTCCGGGAGTTCCGCGACGCGGTGAACGCATCGATGGTGCGTCCCCTGCGCGACCGGCAGATGCTCGACGCCTTCTTCATGGCGACGGTTGGGCGCGCGGCCGACTTCTCGGTGCCCGGCGCCGGCAAGACCGCGACGGTGCTCGGCGTGTTCGCCTACCTGCGCCATTTGGGGCTCGCGCGCCGCATCGTGGTGGTTTGCCCCAAGAACGGCTTCGAGTCGTGGGAGAAGGAGTGGGTCGCCACCTTCGGGGATAAGCTGCCTTTGAGCTGCTTCTCGCTGGGAGACCCCGCCATAGCGGCGATGTCGACCGAGCGCAGGCGCAACGCGCTATCGCTCGACAGCGGCGCATGCAACCTGTTCACGTTCAACTACGAGTCGCTCTCGGGCTACGTGCGGGAGCTGCATGCCATCATTCCCGACCAGACCCTGCTCGTCTTCGACGAGGTGCACCGGGTGAAGGCCATCGGCGGCAGGCGCGCGAAAGCCGCGCTCGAGGCGGCCGACGGCGCGAAGTTCGTGATCGCCCTTACGGGAACGCCCATCCCGAACACCTACCAGGACATCTACAACCTGCTGCACATCCTGTACCCCGAGGACTACGACACGTTCTTCGGCTACGAGCCGGGCGAGCTCCGCGCCCCCGATGCGGACCTCCAGGCAAGCCTCAACGACAGCCTGGCGCCCTTCTTCTGCCGAACGAACAAGGACGAGCTCGGCGTGCCGCGCCCGGAGCCCGACGAGATCGTGGAGGTCGAGGCGACGCCCGACGAGGACACGTTGCTGCGAGTCCTGTACGCGTCTTGCCCCAACGCGCTCGCGAGGATCATACGCACCCTGCAGCTCGAGAGCGACCCCGAGATGCTCTGCTCCGCCGTGGATCCCGGCGACCTCGAGTACGTGCTCGACCAGGTCGGCGACGACTACTCGGATATCGACTACGTCGACTTCTCGCAGACGTTCTACGAGGCCATCGAGCGAAGCCGCCCGAGCTCGAAGCTCGTGGCATGCGAGCGGCTCGTGGAGCGCATCGTCGCCGAAGGCCGCCCCGTCATAGTATGGTGCATCTTCGTCCGCAGCATCAGCAACCTCCGCCGCGACCTCGCCGCCATGGGGATTCCGGCAGAGGCGATCTACGGCGCCACGCCACAGGAAGAGAGGCGCGAGATTCTGGACGACTTCCGCGCGGGGCGCTTCAGGGTGCTCGTGACCAACCCGCAGACGCTTGCCGAGTCGGTCTCGCTGCACAGCGTCTGCCACGACGCGGTGTATTTCGAGTACAGCTACAACCTGGTGCACCTGCTGCAGTCGAAAGACCGCATACACCGCCTTGGCCTGCCCGACAACCAGAAGACGCGCTACTACTTCATGCGCGAGAAGTTCATGCGCGACGGCAGGGAGCTATCCCTCGACGCGGTGATCTACGACCGCTTGAAAGAGAAGGAGCAGACGATGCTCGACGCCATCGACCGCGGCTGCCTCGAGGGCGGCTACCTCGATGACGAGGACCTGCGCATCATCTTCGAGCGCCTGCTGGGAGAAGATGCCAGGAGCCTGGAATACTAAGAGGACGAACGGCGCATTGACGATATTGGCTCATAAGTGATAACTGCGAAGGATAGATAGGGCTTTAAGGATGGATGCAGGAAAAGCAACGATAAGCGGCGTGTTCAACGGATCGCGCCTGCTCGAAATACCCTTCTACCAAAGGGCGTACGTCTGGGGTGAAGAGCAGTGGGAGCGCTTCCTCGGCGACATGGAGTTCGTCACCGCCTCGAAACGACCCTATTTCCTGGGCTCCATCATCCTGAAGCAGGCCTCCTCCGGCAACACCTGGTCCGAGGTCTCCGAGGTTCGCACCGTCATCGACGGCCAGCAGCGACTCACGACCATGGTCATCTTCTTCAAGGCACTCTGTGCGAAAAACGGCACCAACAATTTGTTTGAGCGAGATTTCGTCCTGGAGACCGGTGATGTCGCCCTGCGGCACGGCAAGTACGACCGGCAGGATTTCGAGAAGGTCGTCAGCGCCACGGGCTGCGAACCCCTCGAGGGCTCCTCGGCCATCGTCCTTGCCTACAACTACTTCCTCAAGAACATCGACCCAGAGAAGGTCGACAGGAACACGATCAAGTCGAACGTCCAGTTCGTCTGCATCGACCTCACCGAGGGCGAGGACGAGCAGCAGATATTCGACACCATCAACTCGCTCGGGGTGCGCCTGACGACGGCGGAGCTCCTCAAGAACTACTTCTTCAACCGCGAGAACGAGCAGGCGTTCAAGGAGTGCTGGGAAGACGTCTTCGAGCCCACGGCTGAGAAGAGGGAGTATTGGGAGCAGGAGGTCGTTACCGGGCGCATCAAGCGCACGCTCGTCGACCTCTTCTTCGACGCGTTCCTCCAGATCCTGGTCCAGGACAAGAAGCGCGGCGTCACGACCGAGGACAAGCTCTTCTATTCGCGCACGTCCAACCTCTTCCAGTCCTACAAGGACTTCATCGGCAGGTACTGCAACGGCAACAAGGTCGAGATCCTCGACAACATGAAGGCGTATGCCGAGGTGTTCGAGTCCACGTTCGACCCTGGCTACTGCGACGCGGACATCCCCTCCGCTCCCGGCGTCGAGCGCCTGAACGTGCTGATATTCGGCCTCAAGAACTCGACGCTCATCCCGTACGTGCTCTACGTTCGAAAGAACGCGGAGTCTTCGAGCGAGGAATCTAAGGTCTACGCCCTGCTTGAGAGCTACATCGTCCGCCGAACGCTGGTTCAGGCGACCACGAAGAACTACAACAGGCTGTTCACCTCGCTGATCCTGAACGAGGTGAAGGACGCGGAGGCGCTGAGGAAGGCTCTCGAAGCCAATGACGAGGCGACGACGTACATGCCCGGCGACGCCGAGGTTCGAGCGGCATTCGAAGAATCGTGTCTGTACAACCTCCAGTCCAAGGGCGTCCTCTATCTGCTGGAAAGCGCCATTCGTCCGGGCATGAGCAGCACGGCCCTGCTCGGGTTCAACCAGTACACCCTCGAGCACATGATGCCCAAGAAGTGGCGCAACAAATGGGGAGCCCTAGACGATGAGGCTGCCACGCGAAGGGACCGGAAGCTCCTCACGCTCGGCAACCTCGCCATCATCACGCATTCGCTCAACGCCTCCATCCGCGATGCCGATTGGCCCACCAAGAAGCAGGGAAAGGGATACAAGGACGGCCTTGCCCTCTGCGCCGCCGGCCTTGCGACCATGGCCGGCGCCCTGGAGAAGGAGTCTTGGGACGAGGGCGATATCGCCGATCGCGCCGAATGGCTTGCGGACAAGGCGTTGGAGGTCTGGCGCTAGGCCCTACCTGCGTCCCATCTCGAAGATGCTTGCGGTGTCGGAGCCCGCATCCATGACGGATGTCGTCGGCTCTTCCAAAGGCGAGGTTTGCGGTGGCGCTTCCGTCACTGGTGCCTCAACCCCCTCGCCGAGCGCCAGGAAGAACCTCATCACGAGCTCGATCCTCTGCTGCAGGAACTCGCTCAGCTCGCCGTAGGAGGCCGCCAGACGCACTTCCTTGGCTAAATCCACCATCGAGTCCTTCAGCGCCTTCTGAACGCTTACGGAGGGCCTCACCTCGACCTGGGTATCGGTGAGCTTGGCGACGATGTAGTCCTGCCTGCTCATGCCGCTCCAGGCGGCCATCTCGCATATGAGCTTGTGCTCCTCGGGCGTGCAGCGGAACGCCATCGTCTTGCTGCGCTTGCGGGCGCTGTTCTCGCACGGCATCCTTCTTACCCCCTCGCCCCGTCGAGCGCGGCGGCCATCTCGTCCTGCTTCGTGGGGAACAGGTGCGCGTAGCGGTAGGTGATGTCCACCGCCTCGTGGCCCATGCGCTCGGCGATGGCCAGCGCGGAGAAGCCCATCTCGATCAGCAGGCTCACGTGGCTGTGGCGTATGTCGTGTATGCGGATGCGCTTCACGCCCGACGCCTTGCACCCGCGCTCCATCTCGTGGGCCAGGAAGTGCTTGGTCACGGCGAACAGGCGCTCGTCGGGGGCGACGTCGTCGCGCATCTCGATGAAGTCCGCCATCTCGTCGCGAAGGAAGGCGGGCATGACGATCGTGCGCACGGACTTGGGCGTCTTGGGGTCGGTCACGGTGTCCACGCCGTGGAGGCTCTGGTACGACTTGTTGATGCGCAGCCGCGAGCTATCCAGCATGAAGTCGGACGGCGTGAGCGCCAGGAGCTCGCCGCAGCGTATGCCCGTCCAGTACAGCAGCTCGAAGGCGTGGAATGAGAGAGGCTTGTCCATGACGGCCTCGCTGAACCTCAGGTACTCGTCCTTGGTCCAGAACTGCATCTCGCCGCCCTTCTTCGAGCCTATCTTGTCGACCCTGCGCACCGGGTTGTCGGTGAGGCCGTAGTAGCGCTCGGCGTGGTTGAAGATGGCGTTGAGCTGGTTGTTCACCGTGCGCAGGTACGTCGGTGCCCAGGGCTTCCCGTCGGCGTCCCGGTGCTCGGTGAGCTCGTTTTGCCACCTGATGAGGTCGATCGGCCTCACGTCGCACATGCGCATGTCCCCGAAGAACGGCACGAGCTTGTCGTTGATGATGTACTCCTTGGTGATCCACGTGTGCTCGCGTACGCGCGGCTTCACCTCGGAGGCGTACACCTCGACGAACTCGGAGAACGTCATGTCCATGGCCCCGCCGTTAAGGCTCTTGAACTGGCTCTCCCACACTGCGGCCTCCACCTCGGAGGAGAAGCCGCGCTTCGTCTTGTGGCGCTTCGAGCCGCGGGCGTCGCGGTAGTAGCACTGCACGTAGAACGTGCCGTTGTTGCCATCCTTGTACACGGGCATGTCAGTCCACCTCCGGGAAGTACAGGGCGTCGAAGACGTCGCTCCGGACGCGTCCGCGGATAACCACGCGCCCGCGCGCCTCCTGCTCGGCGTTTATCTTCCTGATCACCTCGTAGGCGCTGCCTTTCTTGATCCTCAGCAGCTCCGCGACCTCGTCGGCGTCCAGCATGTGCGGCCTCGGCGTCTTCGCCACCTTCTCGTCCATGGCTCCTCCAATCAATGGCGTACGAATACGTACGGTTTACAGATTCAGAGTAAACGTACGTATCTGTACTGTCAATAGAATTGCGTACATTTACGTACGCTGATAAGATGTGCTGATACGTAATTCCAGGAGGAGGGCGCATGTCCGTAGGCAAAAACATAAGGCGGTACCGCAAGTCGCGCGGCATGACGCAGGCTCAACTCGCCGAGGCCGTCGGCCTGACCGAGGGGGCCGTGCGCCACTACGAGAGCGGCGTCCGCGCCGTCAAGCCCGAGCTGCTCGAGTCCATCTCCGCGGCGCTCGGCGTGTCCGTCAACGCCCTCAAGGACTATGGCGTCGAGACCGCGGGCGACCTCATGTCGCTGCTCGTGCGGCTCGAGGACTCGTTCGGCATCGTTCCCTCCGCCGACGGCACGGGCCTCTCCCTGAACCCCAAGGCTCCGCACGCGCCCAAAGCCGCGACGGCGATCGAGCTGTGGGCAGAGAAGCGCGCGCAGCTCGAGAACGGCGAGATCGACGCCGACGAATACGAGGACTGGAAAGCCTCGCTGTAGCGGCTCCCCGCATTTCGCAACCAGCGCAACCGAATCAGGACGCCAAGCTAGGCGGTGAGCGCCGCTCACGCCTGCGTATGTTGAGTTTTTACTCCCCATTGCATGCAAAGGCATTTTCGGCGCACCTGGGGAGTAAATGACGCGGTGGCTTACATGGCGGCACACGGCGGTACCCCGCGGCATTTCCCCTGATTACTCCCGCTTTCCTTGAGACGGTGAGATTCTTTACTCCCCATTAACGACCTGGGAAAACGCCGCACAGAGACCGTCAAAAGGCCTATTGAGTTCGATTTGAGTTTCAAAGGACCTAAAACGGCCCCTTTTCGTTCTCGGGGACAAAAATCGCGCGTCTACTCACTTGGGATGAATCCTTACTCCCATTCCTCCGAATACCGCCCAGTGCTTTGCCATCTTGAAATACGGGGAGTAAATTGCGAAATCGCAGGTGAAAGGGAGTAAAAAGGCAAAGAAAAAGCCTCCGTTCCAACATGGGAACGGAGGCTCGATAATCGAGTTTACTCACCAATGTCGCTGGCGGCTTTGCCGTGACTCTCGTACGAAACGAAACTCAGCGGCACAGTGCGGCACTCAAAAATGCAGGTCAGAACCCTGTCAGCCTACTCCCACTCGATCGTCGCAGGCGGCTTGGACGTGATGTCGTAGCAGACGCGGTTGGCGCCGGGGACCTCGGCAACGATGCGGCCGGAGATGCGGGCCAGCACGTCGTAGGGCAGCTTGGCCCAGTCGGCGGTCATGGCATCGCTGGACTCGACGGCGCGCAGGATGATCGGGCGCTGATAGGTGCGCTCGTCGCCCATAACGCCGACGGACTTGATGTCGGGCAGGACCGCGAAATACTGCCAGCAGCTGTGCTCGGAGTTGCGCTCACCGGTCTGCTCAAACAGGCGCTGGTTGTAGGCATCGAGCTCCTCGCGCACGATGGCATCGGCGTTCTTGAGGATCTCGAGCTTCTCCTTGTCGACCGCACCGATGATGCGGATGGCCAGACCCGGGCCTGGGAAGGGCTGGCGGAACACGATGTGAGCCGGCAGGCCGAGCGCCAGACCAAGCGCGCGGACCTCGTCCTTAAAGAAGTGGTCGAGCGGCTCAATAAGGTCGAAGTGCACGCCCTCGGGGAACGGGATCAGGTTGTGGTGGCTCTTGATGGTAGCCGTCTTGCCGCCCGTCTTGCGAGCGCCGGACTCGATGATGTCGGGGTAGATGGTGCCCTGAGCCAGGTACTTGACCGGCTTGCCATCGGTCTCGAGCTGCTGAGCAACCGCGAAGAACTCTTTCCAGAACTGCGTACCGATGATGCGGCGCTTCTCCTCGGGCTCGGTCACGCCGGCCAGAAGCTCGGCATAACGGTCCTCGGCGTGGACGTGGATAAAGTCGACGTCAAACTGCTTGGTGAAGACCTCCTCCACCTGCTCGGGCTCGCCCTTGCGCAGCAGGCCGTGGTTGATGAACACGCAGGTCATCTGCTTGCCCACGGCGCGGGCGCCCAGCGCAGCCACGACGGAGGAGTCAACGCCGCCGGACAAGGCCAGAATCACGCGGTCGTCGCCGACCTTCTCGCGGAACTCGGCCGTCATGGTCTCGACCAGGTTGTCCATGCTCCAGTTGGGCTCCAGGCCGCAGATCTCAAACAGGAAGTTGCTCAGCAGCTGCTGACCGTACTCGGAATGCTTGACCTCGGGGTGGAACTGCGTGGTGAAAATCTTGCGCTCGACGCACTCCATGGCGGCAACCGGGCACACGTCGGTGCTGGCGGTAACGGTAAAGCCCTCGGGCACCTCGGAGACGGCATCGCGGTGGCTCATCCACACGGTCTGCTCCATGGGCGTGGAGTTAAAGAGCTTGGCGCCGGCCGTACGCGTGATGGTGGCGCGGCCGTACTCGCCCACCTCGGAGTGGCCGACCTTGCCGCCGAGCGTCACGGCCGTGATCTGATGGCCGTAGCAAAAGCCCAGGACGGGAAGGCCCAAGTCAAAGATGGCAGGATCGATGGTGGGAGCGTCCTCGGCATACACGGAAGCCGGGCCGCCGGAAAGGATGAGCGCAGAAGCGTTCATCTCGCGAATCTCGTCGGCCGAGATGTCGCAGGGAACGATCTCGGAATACACGTTGAGGTCGCGGACGCGACGGGCAATGAGCTGACCGTACTGCGCACCAAAGTCGAGTACGAGGACCTTTGCGGAAGCCTTTTGATCCATGGTTTCCCCCTCTTGTTGGCGGGGAGCCGGTGCCCGCCCGCGCGAATAAACGAAACTAGCTTTCATAGTGTACACGTTATATGGGGTTTCTCGTCCCTCGCAGCCGTCAGCGCACGGCAAACGCACGACCTGGGCCCCTATTTGACGGCAATCGAAGTGTTACCAAACGTTACAGATGATGTAATACGTTTGAACATTGGACGCCCTGTGCCACAATACTGCCGAACGACTCCGCCTCTGCGGCGGCAAATACGATAGGAATACCAGCATGAAGCGCATCCTTCTCATCGCCACGGGCGGCACCATCGCATCGACCGAGGACGGCAACGGCCTCTCCCCCGCCCTGACCGGTGAGGAGCTCGCCCAGAGCGTCCCCGAGATCTCGGGCCTCTGCGAGCTCGATGTCGTGCAGCCCATGAACATCGACAGCACCAACATGCGCCCCAGTGACTGGATGTGCATCCGCGACGTCATCGTCGAGGGTTATGCCGACCACGACGGCTTCGTGGTTCTGCACGGCACCGACACCATGAGCTACACCGCGGCAGCGCTTTCGTATCTGATTCAGGACAGCCCTAAGCCCATCGTGCTCACCGGTTCGCAAAAGCCCATGGGCAATCCCTTTACCGATGCCAAGCTCAATCTGTACCAAAGCCTGCTCTATGCGCTCGATGAGCATTCGCACGACGTCTCGATCGTATTTGGCGGCGTGACCATTGCCGGTACGCGCGCCCGTAAGCAGCGCACCATGAGCTTTAACGCGTTCATTAGTGTGAACTATCCGCCCATCGCCTACATCCGCAACGACCGCATCGTACGCAATGGGCTCCACGGCACTCACCAGAATGAGAACCCGGTGCGTTTCTATGACAGCATTGACCCGCGCGTGTTTGTCCTTAAGCTCACGCCCGGCGTGAACCCGGGCATCCTGGACGCCCTTGCCGACAGCTACGATGCTGCAATCCTTGAGACCTTTGGCATTGGCGGCATTCCCGAGTTTGGCGAGTCGGGCGAGTCATTCCAGGAGGCGATTTTCCGCTGGGTCGATTCGGGCCGCACCGTCGTTATGACCACGCAGGTTCCCGAGGAGGGCCTCGATCTGGGCGTTTATGAGGTCGGCCGTGCTTACGCCGATCATCCGGGCATTCTGCGCGGCGACGACATGACCACCGAGACGCTCGTAGCCAAGACCATGTGGGCCCTCGGCCAGTCACGCGATGCCGCCGAGATCCAGCGCCTGTTCTACAGCCAAGTCAACCACGACCGCATCCCGATGGCGTAATTCAGTTGTCGACGGGTATCCCCTATTCGATGCCCTCGAGAAGCTCTGATACCGTCATGCCGAGTGCGGGCGCGATCTTAAATAGAACCTTGAGCGTGAAATTTGCCGTCCCATCTTCGATTCGGTCGAGGTAGGGTCGGCTGATTCCTGTCGCCACACAAAAATCAACCTTGGAGATGCCAAGGTCTCTGCGCGTCTCTTCGACCCGCCTGCCAAGAATCTGTTTCGCACGTTCGTCCATGCAGCCGAGTTTGAAATGGAGCCGAACATAAACGTAAACTATAGTTTACGTTTTGCCGAATACACAGGAGTTTTCTATGTCGGGTTCTTCGGTCCGCATGTACCGAGCCACGCTTCGCACAAACAGCGTACCGCCCAAGCTCGTCGTCGTTGAAGCCGAATGCCTTTCGCCCGATGAGCGCACAGCATTTGCATTGCTATCAAGTCGCGTCGCCGCCGTTCTGGTCCCTTGCCCGGCGCAAGGTGAACTTGCCATCCAATGCCAAACGCATAGCTGCTCGCTCAATCAGGCTGCCGTAATCGCAACCAGCCAACGCGGCCTGCCCCTTCTCCTGGAAGCCGGTATCGCACTCGCCCTTCGCGGCGCCGGATACGAAAACGAGGCCGCCGCCGACATGGTCTTTAAACCACGATCGAGCGGCGGCCTCGCAGCAGCCATCGAATATGCTTGCAGGCTCGTTGCCTAAAAGGACAAGCTAGAAACCAAAACCAAAGCCCGTTCCGGTAATCGCCGAGTACATAAAGTAAACGTTGATCACATTGAGGAACACGCCCGTGATGCAGCCGTTGCGCAGGTAGCGCTCGCACACGATGCGCGCCATGGCGGCGGAGTCATCATTGTTTTTAGCTTGGCGTCCTGCCGTAAAGTACGTCGCCACGCTCAGCAGCAGGTTGAGCACCGGCAGTGCCAGCAGCTCGTAGCTCTTGCCCCAGCGCGTCACCTCGCCGGCTGCGTTAAACTTCGTTGCCACCTCAGGACCAATGTTGGGGATAACACACGCTGCGACCACCAGCGGAATCACCGCAAGTACGAGCAGTGCAATACCCATGTAGCCGGCTTTTTTGCCATATTTAAACATGCGCGTCGCCCTTACACGTTAAAGCGGAAGTGCACGACGTCGCCATCGGCCATGACATAGTCCTTGCCCTCGATGCGCAGCTTGCCGGCAGCCTTGGCGCCCTGCTCGCCACCGAGCTCGATGTAGTCGTCGTAGCCAATGACCTCGGCCTTAATAAAGCCGCGCTCAAAGTCGGTGTGGATCACGCCGGCGGCCTGCGGGGCGGTCGCGCCCTGACGAACCGTCCAGGCCTTGACCTCCATCTCGCCGGCCGTAAAGAACGACTGCAGGCCAAGCAGCTTGTAAGCTGCCTGCGCAAGCACGTCCAGACCGGGCTGCTCCAGGCCCAAGCTCTCTAGGTAGTCGGCCGCATCCTCGGGATCGAGCTCGGAAAGCTCGGCCTCGATCTTGGCGCAGATGGGCAACGGCTTGACACCGTCGATGGGCGCCAGGTCCTCGTTGAGCATGTCCTCGTCCACGTTGGCCACGTACAGGATGGGCTTCATGGTGAGCAGGAACAGGCCCTTGGCAGCGGCGCGCTCCTCGTCGGTCATCTCCATGGACGCGGCGCGCTTACCCTCGTTGAGCCAGGCAAGCAGGCGCTTGGCGACCTCGAACTTGGGCATGAGCTCCTTGTCGCGCTTAGCCTCCTTCTCGAGCTTGGGCAGCTGCTTCTCGAGCGTGCCCATGTCGGCCAGGATAAGCTCGGTCATGATGGTGTCGGCATCGCCGGCGGGATCGACGAACTCGCCCGTGCGGCCCACCTCGCGCATAACGTTGGGGTCCTTAAAGTAGCGCACGACTTCGCAGATGGCATCGGTCTCGCGAATGTTGGCCAAGAACTGGTTGCCCAGACCCTCGCCCTCGTTAGCGCCCTTCACCAGACCTGCGATGTCGACAAACTCGACCGTTGCCGGCACAATACGACCCGGGTTGACGATGTCGGCGAGCTTTTGCAAGCGGCTATCGGGCACGTCGACGATACCCACGTTGGGGTCGATCGTGGCAAACGGATAGTTGGCGGCAAGGCCGGTCTTTTTGGTAAGCGCGGTGAATAGCGTCGACTTGCCCACGTTGGGCAGGCCCACGATACCGATGGAAAGGGACACGACAGCTCCTTTTGGTACAAGCATTTCAAACTGCATAAGTATAGCGCCGCCGCAGCATCTGGGCGAACCCGGACGCCACGGCGGCACGAATGAAGCAGAGATAGAGGTCGCTGACTAGTCCGCGAGCTTTTCCACCTGGTCGAGCATCTTGTCAAGCTTGGCCTTTGCCTCGGCCTTGACCTTCTCAGCTTCTTCGTGAGCCTTCGCCTTCTGGGCGGCCTTTTCCTCGGCTTCGGGATCGACGACGACCAGATTGGACGCGTCATGCTTAACTAACTTGAGCGCATGCTCGGGGCACACCTTGACGCAGGCACCGCAGCCCAAACAATACGTGGACTCCAACGCAAAGCGGCCGCTTCCCACCAAATCGCAGGCGAACGTGGGACATACATTGACACACTCGCCACACGACGTGCACTTGTCAAAATCACACTCAGGCGTGCTCACCTGCATGTTCTGGGCAAGCTCGGGGTGGTTTTGCAGCGTCGAGAGCACCAGCTGCCGCCCGTGCGTGAGCGAACGGCGACGCTTGGTCGTCGTGGTGCCGCACATGGTGTTGAGCGTACGCTCCAACTGGGTAATCTGATGGCGATGGGCTTTGAGCTTCTGCGTCACCGAGGCCAGTGCCGCCGTTGCCGGATTGAGCTTTGTCACGGTAAGGCCCGTGGTGCGGGCGATCTTTTCCATGTACTCCTTGCGCTCGTACTCGCGGCGCTTATGGCACTTGAGGCTTTTGGGATCGACCTCCAGACCCATGCCTGTGCCCGCCCACTCCTCGGCGGTAGCAATGGCCTCGCCCAGGATGTCCTCGCCACCGGTGTTACGGCACTTATCGCACACGCCCAGCGGCAGGTACACGCTCACGTTGGGATAATCGGCCAGCACCGAGAACCAGGTCTCGGCCGTAATATC
The DNA here is from genome assembly GCA_958412345.1 of uncultured Collinsella sp. Classification (GTDB taxonomy): domain Bacteria; phylum Actinomycetota; class Coriobacteriia; order Coriobacteriales; family Coriobacteriaceae; genus Collinsella. The sequence continues at coordinate 24,954 of CATYSO010000024.1, forward strand.
GCCCACACAGGCGACGACAACCTCGTTTTCGCGCGGCATGCGCTTGAGGGCGCGCGTGCAGGTGACGTAGGCGGTCTCATGGCTCGTAGCAGCAGAGACAATGTCGTCGTAAACGTTTTTGGGCGCAAGGCGCGGAGAGATGATCGCCTCCGTCGGGCAAGCAGCGGCGCACAGGCCGCACTTGCGGCAGGAGTCGAGGATCTCGATGGCGTCTTCCTCGACCTCGATAGCGTTGACCGGGCACACATCCATGCACGCGGTGCAACCGCTCTTTTCGTTTTTGCAGGTCAAGCACGGAATGGTGTTGCCGCGCGGACGCTCCTTGTAGTCGGCAGGATTCCACTGCGGCGCCGACGGATCGAGTGCGTCGGTCACACCGCCAAGCGGGTTTTTAAGAAAGTCGAAACCCTTGCTGATCTCGATAATGTCATCAAATAGATCGTGTTCCTGCGCCATGCGCGGCCCCTCCCTGAGCAGTGCAAACAAGCAAGAGATAATGATACGCTATCGGCCCACGCCTCGGGCAAATTACACGCGGAGCACCTTTGAGGCAAATAGCCCATGGCCTATCGCCGCCTCGATTGCACAGGTCGATCAAGCGGCAAGCTATGCCTCGCGCATGAGCTGCACGAGCTTTTGTTTGGTCACCTTGGCCTGCTCGTTGGCCATATTGCGTTCGTTTCTAAAGGCCGCATCCGCAACGCTCGTCAGATCGGCATCGGAAATCTCGCCAAGGCCCAGCTCCTCAAGCGTCGTCGGCAGACCAACGCGCTGGCAAAACTCGAGCACCTGATCAAGCTCGGGCGCACGCTCCAGGCGCAGCTGCACCACCAGGCCAAACGCCACGGCCTCGCCATGCATGGCCTTGCACTCGGGCAGGATCGTCAGACCGTTGGCGATGGCATGCGCCAACGCCAAGCCACCGCTCTCAAAGCCGACGCCCGAGAGCAGAATATTGCACTCGATCAGACGCTCAACCGCCGGCGATATACGGCCCTTTTTGAGATCGCGCTTGGCAGCGACGCCGCACTCCATGAGTGTGTCATAGCAGGCGCGAGCCGCGACCAGGGCCAAGTGCCCCGGCGCGCCGCTGTGCTCGTTGGCGCCGTGCGCCGCGGCGCACGAACGCGCCTCGAAGTACGTTGCCAGCGCGTCGCCCATACCGGCGACCGTCATGCGCAGTGGGGCCGCAGCAACCACGTTGGTATCGACCACGACCAGGTCTGGATTCTTCTCGAGCATCAGGTAGCGGTCGAACGACCCGTCCTCGTGATACAGCACCGAAATCGCGCTGCACGGACCGTCCATCGAAGCCGCCGTGGGGCATACGCACAATGGCAGCTCGGCATAAAACGCAACGGCCTTGGCGATATCGAGCATTTTGCCACCGCCAATACCCACCACCATGTCGCAATACTCAGCTTGGGCTTCCTTAGCCATTTCGACAACGGCCTCTTCCGTACACGGACCGTCATAAATCTTAAAGAACGGCTCGCTTAGGTCTTCGTCCAGAAATCCATCGACGATCTGTTTGCACAGCCGATCCTCGGTGCCCTGGTCAAACAAGACATAGGCAGCGCAGCCCAACCATGACAAATACCTGCCCTGACGCGAAAGTTCGCCCGGCCCCTGAACATACCGGCCGGGACCGCCATATACCATGGGAAGCGCCATACGAGAATCCGCCCTTTCATCAACAACAATTGGTGCAAAGAAACCTGACTCCTTTGCACCATAGCAAAAAGGGGCAAAGTCATCTTCCGGCTTTGCCCCTTCTTTAACTTGATTTACTCATCCATGAGGTAGTAGTGACCCAGTGCGTCGGCACCCAGAATGGCGTTTGCGACCATCTCGGGCGTCACCTCAAACGGCATGTTGCACATGGTGTCATCGGGCGCGCAGGCGGCCTCGGCAACAATCATGGCCTGCTCGCGCGTAAGCTCGGCAACGCCAAGTTCCTTCATCGTGACCGGCAGGCCCAGCTCAATGCAGAAGCCCAAGACTTCCTCGAGTTTCTCAGTCGGAGCATCTTCGAGTACCAGCTGGACGATGGTGCCAAAGGCGACCTTCTCGCCGTGATACATGCCATGGCACTCGGGCAGCATCGTCAGGCCATTGTGGATGGCATGAGCAGCAGCAAGACCCGAGCTCTCAAAGCCAATGCCCGAAAGCAGCGTATTGGCCTCGATGATATGCTCGACGGCAGGCGTGAGTGCGCCTTTCTCCAGCGCGACCTTGGCCTTGACGCCATCGGCCATAAGCGTCTCGTAGCAGAGCTTGGCGAGCGCCAGGCCAGCCATACCGCCCTTGCCGCCGGCGCAAGTGCCACCGTCGGCATCATGCGTCGCCTGGGCCTCAAAGTAGGTTGCGAGCGCATCGCCCATACCGGAAACCGTCAGACGCACCGGGCTCGCCGCGATAACCGTCGTATCCATCAGGACAATGTTGGGGTTTGTCTTAAGGAACAGGTACTTATCGAACTGGCCGTCATCGGTGTAGAGCACCGAAAGCGCCGAGCACGGTGCATCGGTCGAGGCGATGGTGGGGCAAATGATAACCGGGGACTCCAAGTAGTAGGCAACGGCCTTAGCGGTATCGAGGATCTTGCCGCCACCGACGCCAACGATGATGTCGCAACCGTTGTCGCGAGCGAGCGCAACCAGGCGATCGACCTCGCCCTTGGAGCACTCGCCGTTAAAGTCCTCAAACAGCAGCTCGGCCTTAGCCTCGGCAAAACCGCCCTCGATCTTGGCACCGACGCGCTTCTTGCCCGAAGGCGTCACGATGACGAGGGCCTTAGCGCCGAGCGGCTCGACATAGGAGCCGAGCTTGGCGAGCTCGTCCGGACCCTGGATGTACTTGCTGGGGCTATTGAAAATTGCAGCCATAACTATCCCATTCTCTAAAAGAAAAAAGAAAGGGGCTCCGTACAGATACGTGCGGAGCCCCTCGTTACGATAACAAGAGTCGATTAGAAATCGATGTCGGTGTCGTAGTAGCAAGCCTTGAGGATCTTCTCGAAGTCGGCAGCCTTGGTCTCACGCGGGTTCTCGGGCGTGCAGGCGTCCTGCTCGGCGTTCGCGGCGATCTCGGGCAGCTTGGCGAGGAACTCCTCCTCGGAAACCATCTGCGGGTTCTCGGCGTCGACCTTCACGCCACCATTCGCGTAATCCTTGATGGACTGCGGAATGTTGAGCTGGTCGTTGAGGTCGCGGATCTTCTGGACGAGCGCAGCGATGAGCTCCTCGTTGGTCTCGCCGGGAAGGTGCAGAATCTCCTTGGCCACGTAAGCGTAACGCTCGGCAGCACGGGGATCCTTGGAGTTCCACTGGATGACCTTGCCCAGGTACATGGCGTTAGCAGCACCGTGGATGATGTGGCCGTTCTCAAAGGCTGCACCGGTCTTGTGAGCCATGGAGTGAACGATGCCGAGCAGGCCCGAGGAGAAGGCGATGCCGGCGATGCACTGAGCCTCGTGCATGTGCTGACGGGCCTCATGGTCGCCAGCATAGGACTTGGGCAGCCACTCGACGATCTCGCGGATGCCGTGCAGGGCGTTGGCGTCGGTGAACATAGAGGCGAAGGTGGAAACGTAGGCCTCCATGCAGTGGGTCAGAGCATCCATGCCGGTGTGAGCGCACAGCTTGGCGGGCATGGTGTAGGTGAGCTCGGGGTCGACGATGGCGACATCAGGGGTGATGTTGAAGTCGGCCAGCGGGTACTTGATGCCCTTGGCGTAGTCGGTGATGACGGAGAAGGCGGTAACCTCGGTAGCGGTACCGGAGGTAGAGGAGATGGCGCAGAAGTGAGCCTTCTGACGCAGCTCAGGGAAGCTGAACGGCTGGATGATGTTATCGAAGGACTCCTCGGGATACTCGTAGAAGACCCACATGGCCTTAGCGGCATCGATGGGCGAGCCGCCGCCGATGGCGATAATCCAGTCGGGCTCGAACTCGCGCATGGCCTCGGCGCCCTTCATGACCGTCTCGATGGACGGATCGGACTCGACGCCCTCGAACAGCTTGACCTCGAAGCCGCCTTCCTTAAGGTCGGCCTCAACGTCCTGCAAGAACCCGCCGCGGCGCATAGAGCTGCCACCAGAAACGATGATGGCCTTCTTGCCCTTGAGGTTCTTCACCTCGTGGCGAGCGCCCTCACCAAAGTACAGATCGCGAGGATTGGTAAAACGTCCCATACTGTGCCTCCTAAACAAGCCCCTCTTAGACTTGTGTATATAACGGAGCACCCGATTGGCTCCGTTAGGACCGTTTTGCGCGTTGCCGGCGATGACAATGCGCGATGTCTAAACGTCTCAACGCTCAGACAAACACTATTTTACCGTTCTGGTTGGTCAGTTATTCACCGAAAGCCAACAATGATGAAACGTTTTTTCTATCTCTGAAGACTCTTGTGGGGCATTCATACTCCCAAGCTGGGCAAACGTTTTATCAAGGTTGCCTACATATCCCGGGCAGGACTGTGCCCCTCCAAAATGCGCCCCGTTCGCCGCCAAAAATCGACCGTTTGCGGCACCGTGATACCACTCGGTCGTCCAGGGTGCCGACATTTGTGCGACATCTGTCTTCGTGGTGCAAAGGTGCATGTCGGAGCGTGGCGCCACCGGCGCGCCACATGCGGGTAAACTAGAGCGTTATATAGAGATATTTGAACCCTAACCGCAGCAAAGGAGGCTCCATGGCATTCGACCCCATACAAGAGGATTGCCATCGCCTCGTTCTTGAGGCCTTGCGCCGCGACAATATCCCGCTCACCGACGGTGCCGCCGTAGAGCGCCTGATGGAACAATTCACCCGTAACCCCGCGCCGCTCATCGTGCACGACCGCGACCGCGCCGGGCACCTCATTGCCAAGGTGGTCGAGGCTGTCGACTACCGCATTCCCTTTATCCCTGACGATACCCAGGCAGAGCAAGAAGAGACCGCTGCCGAGGACATGCTTCGCGAGGCAGCCGCGCTCGACCCGACCAACTGGGACGCTCAGCGCATGCTGACCGCCCTCACCGCCAACTCCAACGAGGAGTACGTACAGTACTTGGTATCCAAGCGCGATGAAGTCGAGCACGATCTGGCGCTCAAGATTGCCTCGGCGCAGGACCCCTACGAGCGCGAGGCCGCAGGCGACCTTATGCGCCGTCCCTACCTGCGCTGGCTTGCCGCCCTTGCGTCACGCGCCCTCATTAGCGGCCGCTATCGCATGTCGCTCGAAGCTGCAAACTGCTGCCTCGACTTTGCCCCCAACGATCCGGCCGGCGTCCGCCATACTGCGATGCTTGCCATGGCAAAGCTCGAATACCCCGCCGAGGAGCTCAAACGCTTTCGCTCTGCCCACTCCGTCCCCTATCTCGCCAACACGCCGCTACGCCGTCGTCCCAAGGATGCAGAGCGTGACTTGGACCCGTGGACGCTCATCGCGCTGATGAGCGCTGCCTGGCGCGAGCTGGACTACGAGGGTGCCGAGCACTACCTGCGCATCCTTGCGCACTCGTGCCCGCACGCAGCCGAGGCGCTCTATTTCCAAACCGAGTTTCCCGATGGCGTCTATGCCCGCGTCAACGTGGGTGCAGGTTCCACCGACGAGCTTGTCCTTGCACTGTCCGAGGCGACGCCGGTACTGCAAGAGGGCTTGGGCGCCCCCGACAACGCCAGCTTTGCCGCCTGGGTCGCCACCAACGATATCGTGCGTTCCCAGATCGACGAGCGCATCCTGCGGGCGGCCGAGCAGGGCTTGCCGTTTAAGGGAGGAGACCTCTAATGGATCCGAGCGTCTACATCCCCGCCTACCTGGAGCGCGCCTACGTTGCGTCGCACCCCGAACTCACCGATGCAGCACGCGATCTTGTCCATAACGACGTGAGCGTCAACCCTCACAAGTATGCGCAGACCGAGCATGCCCAGGCGCTGCTGTCCTATGCCGGCGTCCACCGTCACCTGCTCGACGAGCTCCATCGTATCGAGGACATGGGCAGCGACGAAGAGTTTGAGCAGACGCGCAACCGCCTGTTCGACGATATGCGCGATGAGCTGCTCAAGATTGTCCGCATCGATGCGTATGTCCTCGATGCCCAGCTGCTCGCCATCATTTTGGCGGACACGCCCGTCGACGCCTGCCTGGGCGACCTGATGAAACTCGAGGCGACCACGGCCGATTACTTGCAGCAGAGCGTGCCCGGGTTCGATATGGAGGCCCCACACTACTGGGCCAACAAGGTTTTGACGGACGGCGCAACGGCGGCCGATCTCACCGTAAGCGAGCCGGCGCTTATCGGGTGGCTCCACACGCTCGAGGCCATCTCGCAGCTGTGCATGGCGAGCGCTCGTTACCGTGCTGCCGCCAACTATTCTCGCCGTGTTCTTAAGGCGGAAGGCTATCCCACCCGAGCTGCAGGCACCGTGCTACTCGCCCTCGCTCGCCTGGAAGACGAGGACGGCTTTTTTGCCCTGGCCCACCAGCTCGAGGAACAGATGGGGGCCGATGTCCTCGAGGACTCCCCCTGGTACCTGCTCGCCCGCACGATCTTGCTGTTCAAAACGAACAAGATGCGCCCGGCGACACGCGCGCTGCGCGAGTTTGCCAACCGCTGCGAGGGCGGCGCGTTCTTCTTGCTGAACCCCATGTATCAGACACCGTACCTTCCCTGCCGGCCTGAACCGCACGACCCCTGGGACCTTTCGCATCAGGCAGTTTGGGAAGCCGACGGCATCATCTCGGATACTCCCGACTTTGCCCCCTGGGCCAACGCTTGCGAAGACGTATCACAGCTTGCCCAGGAATTTGCGCGCCGTTACGGCTTTTAACGGCGCAAACGCCACGACCATGTCATTCACGTTAGGAACGGCTTCATGAACTTCCGCTCTTCTCTCGCCTGCACCTCGAGCGATATCGCCCGCTGGGGGCTGCGCTCCGTCCTTAAGCGCCAGGGCGGCGTACTCCCCGGCCGAATCGCCATGAAGATTGACCCCGAGCTGCTGAGCGACCTCGCGGGCCTTGTCGACCGCAGCGTGGTAATCACCGGCACCAACGGCAAGACCACCACCTCCAACCTCATCGCCGACGCCGTTGCCGCCAGCGGCGCCACCGTGGTATGCAACCGCGCCGGCAACAACATGGAGCCGGGCGTGGTGGGCGCGTTGCTCGAGGCGCGCGGCAACCTTAAGCGAACCGCCAGCAGCAAGCGCGTAGGCGTCTTTGAGTGCGACGAGCTCTACACGGTGCGCGTCCTGCCCAAGCTCAAGCCGACATACTTTGTGTTGCTCAACCTGTTCCGCGACCAGCTGGACCGCTACGGCGAGATCGACCACACCCAGGACGTCATCGCCCACGCGCTGGAGCTTTCGCCGGCAACGATACTCATCTATAACGCCGATGATCCGCTGTGCGCCTCAATCGCCGCACGCGTCCCCAACACGAGCATCGCCTTTGGCATCGACGGTGCCACGGGCACCGAGTCCGATCGCATTAGCGACTCGCGTTTTTGCTCGCAGTGCAACGCGCCGTTGGAGTACGACTATGTGCAGTACGGCCAGCTCGGAGCCTATCATTGTCCTTCGTGCGGCTGGAGTCGTCCCGCGCTGCTCCGTCGCGTGACAGGCGCTGAGCTCACCTGCAACGGCTACGGCTTTGACCTGACCTTTGGACCCGAGGCCAAAGCACCTGCCACGCACATCACCACGCGCTACAACGGCCTATACATGGTCTATAACGTTGCCGCCGCCTTCTTTGCGGCGCGCGAGCTGGGCGTGGACGCGGCGCATCTGCAGCCCACGCTCGATGCCTACGTCCCCGCCGGCGGACGCATGGGCCGCTGGGAGATCGCCGGCCGCACCGTCGAGGCAAACTTGGCCAAAAATCCCGTGGGCTTCGATCGCCAGATCCAGTCCATTAAAACGGCAGGTGGCAGGCTCTGCGCTTTCTTCCTCAACGACAACGATGCTGACGGCCACGATGTATCGTGGATCTACGACGTCGACTTTGAGCGCATCGCCGACACAACGGGGCTTGTCGCCTTTGCCGGAGGCACGCGTGCGCACGACATGCAGGTGCGCCTCAAGTACGCCGGCATCGATGCCACGATTATCTCGAATGTCGAGCAGGCGATTGGTGCCGTGGCAGACGAGGCCGCCGGCGACACTTTCTATGCCGTCGCCAACTACACGGCCTTTCCGCCGCTGGTCAAGGAACTCGACGGACTCAAAGGCACCGATACGAACTCGGTAGCCTCCCACGCCGTAACGCGCGCCGATGGCAGCGCTGTCCCCACCGATATTGCGCCGGTCGAGCTTTCGCGCCCGCTGCGCATCGTCTATCTGTACCCCGATGCCCTCAACCTCTATGCCGACGGCGGCAACGTCATTGCCCTCGAGCGCCGCTGCGCCTGGCGCGGCATCCCCGTTCGCGTGGACGAGGTCCGTATGGGCGAAACGCTCGATCTGCATGATGCCGATATCGTCATGATGGGCGGCGGCTCCGATCGCGACCAGCTGGCTGTGGCGCACGAGTTGCTCGCTCAAAAAGACAAGGTTGCGGCCTATGTTGAGGATGGCGGCGCACTGCTTGCCATCTGTGGCGGCTATCAGCTGCTCGGCCGTTCGTACTATATGGGCGAGGACCGCATCGAGGGTCTGGGCGTCATTGCCGCCGAAACCGTACGCGGCTCCGACCGCCTGATCGGCAACGTCGCCGTTAAGACCGACCTGGCACCCGAGCCCTTTGTAGGATTCGAGAACCATGGCGGCCGCACCCTGCTCGATACAGAGGCCACGCCGCTCGGAACATCCGTCGTCGCGGGCACCGGCAACAACGGCGACGATGGTTTTGAGGGCCTCATCTACAAGGGCGTCATCGGCACGTATCTACACGGACCGGCACTGCCCAAGAACCCCGAGCTTGCCGACTGGCTCATTACCCACGCCCTCGAGCGCCGCGGCGATGCGCAGGCCACAGCCCTGCTGCCGCTCAAACCCCTCGACGACACCTACGAGCACGCCGCCCACGACGCCGCCATGAAGCTCCTCCCCTAACCACCACAAAGGGGACAGGCACCTTTGTGGTGGTTTCGACCCGCCACGGTAGTTTGTCTCGATCTGTAACAGGTAGAGCCGATTTATCCGCTTAGATGTTACAGATTGAGATATTTGAAAATCGGGATAGAAGCCCGCTCCTGTGTGGTGGTTTTCCAGTTTGCCAACGATATACGCGCCGGCAAAAAAGTCTGCTATACTCTTTCCCGCTGTCCCCATCGTCTAGCGGCCAAGGACGCCACCCTTTCAAGGTGGATATCGCGGGTTCGAATCCCGCTGGGGGCACCATTTAAATCGAGAAGCCCGTTACCCTCCGCGGTGGCGGGCTTTTTGCTACCCATACGTCGGGATTCGAATCCGACAGGTGCGGATTCCGGCATCTGCCGATGGACCGTGTGCAAAAAATGGCAAATATGAGTACTGTTACCGATTTAGTAACAGCGAATTCGGCCTTTTTGATGGTGAATCAGATGTCAAATCAACAACCTGGTGCCCAGATTGAGCCAAACCTCAGCTATATACCTGGACATATGTGGTCTAACTCGGCAAAAACTGCCATTTCGAGATGGCAGTAGTTTAGTGACAGTACTCATATTTGACGCTATTTGCCCACGACCCCTTATTGCGTTGGCAAATCAGTTGCAAAACGGACTCCAAATCGTCCTTCGCGAATCAGAACCACCCTTAAAAAGGGTGGTTTGCTCTTAGGGTATAACCCACGGGCC
>CATYSO010000025.1 GCA_958412345.1 uncultured Collinsella sp.
CGCGAATGGCCGTTGGGCGTTGGCGCGCTTGGCCTATTTCAGAGTAGCGGTAACATCTCGCCGGCCCTCCACGCCACGACCGAGGAGTCGAAGCAGTCCCTGATGGCCGACAGGTAGACCTTCCCGCCGGAGGGCAGCCTGAACTCGGTGATGTCGGTGAGCCACAGGAAGTTCGGCAGGGCCGAGCGGAAGTCGCGGCGCACGAGGTTCGGCGGGGCCGGCGTCGGCTCGCCCGCATAGGAGCTGTAGGGCCTCCTCTTCCTCCTCATCCACCTGGGGACCAGGCCCTCCTCGCGCATGATGCGGAGGACGACCTTCTCCGAGGCGCGCACGGGCTCGTCGAGCTCGCGCAGGCGCGCCGTCACGAAGCGGTACCCCCGCGCCCCCTCGCCGTCCTCGGTGAAGATCCTGCGCACGAGCGCGCGCAGGGGCGCGAGCCGGTCGGGCCTCGCGATCGCGCGGCGCTGGTACTCATAGGAGCTCTTTGATATCCCCAAGGAACTCGTGAGTTCTCTCAAGGACCACTTCCCGCACGGCCTCAGGCGGTCTATCACCAGGGTCTTCTCCCTGTTCGACATCCCGTCGAGGCTCGCGGCTTTTAAAACGTCGTTCACCGCCCTGAGGACGGCGTTCTCCAGGACGAGGCGCTCTATCAGGGCGTCCTTGTCGTCCGGGTCGATGTCGGGGTACACCGGACCGTCCCCGACGACCTTCGGCAGATCCATCTTCGCGACCGCCCTCCCGACGGTTCCGCCCGCGGCCCCGGCCCTCGTCCAGCGCGCGACGGCGCTCTTGCTCGGCCCGTCGAGCTCCCGGGCTATCTCCCTGCACGAGAGCCCGGAGCGGCGTAGCTCCCCAGCCCTCTCCACTACGGCTCTACTGTATGTCATGCGGACTCCAAACCGGACCTGATGGTCCAACTTTTTGTCCGCAGTCCCGCCACGGGCGTGCGTGTGCGAGTCCCTTTGGCCCATAAGGAACGCTGGCGGGTCGTTATTTGGGCCGTGGGTCACTTCGCCGGCGCCGCGTTTCGTCATACGCTCATAGTGGAAGCCGATGCCACGGAGCCGACTTGCGACTCGGGCAACGGATGAGCTGCAAGCCGAAAGGAGCGGTGAGGATGATGAAGCCCATGACGAAGAGGCTGCTGTTAGGAATTCCCACCGTGACGCTTTCGGCTGTGTTGGCTTGTACGCTTGCCGGCTGCGGCGGTAATGTGCCGAGTGGCTCGGGCGGGAGCGCACCTGTGCAGGAGAAATCCAAGAAGGCCAAGGCCTATGAGTCGCAGACGGTCGAGGTGGCAGGTATTACCTATGAGTCGGTGGCTCACGGTACGTTCTATCGCGGTGATGCCAAGAAGCAGGACGGCTTTTACCTGCACATCAAGATTACCAACAACAACACAAAGAACAGGACGTTCAGTTCCTTTAACGTGCATGCTGCCCAGGGCGATCTTGAGGCAGGCGACCCGTTGTTTACTTCCGGCAAGGCGGCCGTGCTCGACTACGTTGCAAGCGAGGCTCCCGATGATCTGCACAAGGGAATTGACCTTTCCGAGAGGCCAGATATCGGTCCGGGCGAGACCGTTGAGTACGTGTATTTCTGGGCGCCCAAGACGGCGTACTACGGGCCCATCACTGTCGAGTTCGTAGACGCTTACGCCCCCGCCAAGAATCATGAGGCCATGCACTTTGACACCACAGACTGCGAGACCAAGGAGTTCAAGGCGGCCGGCGGCGTGGCCGATTCTGGCGAGAAGGCAGATTTAACGGGCATCGACTGCGCATCGTACAGCATCGAGGCCGCCGATGGGTACACGCTGGATTCGTCCGACGAAGAGCGCGAAAAGGCAAACTTCTTCCACGACGAGACTGGAGGACGCCTGAACATCAGCATCTTCCCGCGCTTGCCGGAGGAAGAGGTTGCAAGCCTAGAGCAGGTCTACGAAGGCAAGGAGACAACAACCGACCAGGTCGAGTGCAACGGCATAACGTGGCTGCGCTTTACCGGTCCCGACAACGGTCATACGCTGTTTGCGACGGCTCCCGCAACGGGTGAAACCGTCCGCGTGTCGATCGGCTGGAAGATCGACTGGGATGCCGCCGTGCCCATGATGGAGGCACTGAAGCTCAAGTAACGCCGCGATTCTTACGTCAGGCGACTCAGGACTGGCTCCGAGTTATCGGGGCCAGCCCTTTTTGGTGCTCGATGAGCAGGGCCAGTGCCTCGCGCGGTTTCGGGCGCAGTGGGGCATCGTGCGCGCAATGACGAACATGATTTCCATAATGACATGTAACTAGGAGCTAGCGAGGCCTATCCGAATTGACCTCATTGGCGGTGTCTTTTTCGAGCGCCGTGCGGCGGACGCTGTAGGCGACAAGGCCGGCACCAGCTGCGGCGAGTGCTGCTGCGGCTGCGGTTAGGGGGACGTTGCTGTCGCCCGTGCCGGCGAGCGCGCCCGCTTTTCCGGAGCGCTTGTTATTGCCGTGATCCTTGCCGCTGCCAGAGCCACTGCCGCCACCGGAGCTGCTTCCGTCGGAACCACCTCCACTCGAGCCACCATCGCCGTCTACTGTCATCGGGGCGTCGTGAAGCCCTGTCGTATCCGCGCTGTCGCATACGCCGACCTGAACTTCTGAGCGTTCGCATGCCGCGTCGGGCACATGAAGCTCGTGCAGTACGGCACCCAGCGTCGAGTTTGCGCCCGGTCGAATTTCCTCGAGCGTCACGGGATCGAGCGCCACCAGATTACGTGCCTTCGCATACAGCGTTACGCGTTTGCCCACTTCGTCGCTCCAACTCTCGGGGATGGCGAAGCTCAGGCGGAACTGTGCCGTGCAACCCGGTGCCAGCACGGCGTTGCCGTTGTCGGCTACCAGTGGGTGCGTTGCAAAACGCGCGCCCAGCGTCTCGAGCGCGTACTTTACGTGTGCCATGTCGTTGGCCGAAGTATCTTCGGCAAGCTCTGGATCGTAGATCGAAGCCATGCGTGCGTTCGCTCCGAATCCGATGGATGCGCTGGAGAACGGCTGGCTGGAGCCCTCTCGGTACAGATCGATCGTGCCGGCGGTCAGCAAAGTGTTGCCGTCGTTTCGCACCGTGACCATGAAGGATTCGCCTGCTGCTCCGGGCACCACCGCGCCCGAGGTAGCGACCGTGCCCGTCGGAGTGGCACACGCCACCAAGGGCACTTCGATGCCGTGCAGCTCTGCCTCGCTCCTCTCCGCGCTCACAATGTGCGTGGCGAGCGCGGAGAGCATGCCTCCCGACGTCAAAAATGTCGTTATCTGATCGATGGGATGGTCCAGCTCGCACATCACGAACGGCTCCGTGAACAGATCGCTTGCCAAGGTGCTGGCGAAGATGCGGAAGTGCTTGCCCATCACTGCTACCGGGTTGCCTTCTTCGTCGTAGGTTTGTCCCACCTTGCCATCGGTGTTCTCTACATAGAGCACGCACCTGCCGTTGTTGCTTACGCTAAACGATGCCGGGCCACAGCCTGCGGCACCCACGGGCTGCGTTGCAAATGCCGATGCGCCTCGCGTCCAAGTAATATGCTGCAGCTGCTCGTTGACGGTTGCCAAAAAGCCCGAATGTTGTGGCCACGGCACCGCATGGGGTACCGTGGCGTCTGGTGGCATAGCGCCCCAGCCCGCAATGGACTGGCCAATCACGGCGTACGATGCGCAGCCGCAACCGTCTGCGGTCTCGTACGCAACGGGCACCACCATTTTGCCGTTGATGTTCTCGGGCTCGCTCAGCTCGATACTCGACGGTGCCTGCGGAAAGCGAAGAACTTGGCGGAACGTCAGGCTGTCGCCCAAATCATCTGACCACAGGGTAAAGCATTCCAGCGCAACCTCGGCCTCGCTGCCGAGCGCCTTCTCTGCGGTGGTTCCGCGGCGGTGGAGGTAGGCACCCGACAGGCGTCCGTCGACCAACGTCTTGCCTACCGTGATGCGCGGGCACTGCAGGCAATGGTAGCCATCCTCCTGCAGGCGGCCGCGCGAGATGCTGCGCCACGACGTGTGCGATATCACTCGAACTCCGTCGTTGCTTATGCGCAGGCGCACAACGGACAGTATGCCGGATGTGCTCGCCGTATCGAAAAGGGTGTTGTCGCCGGCGGGGCGCTCGCCCGAGACCAGCAGCACGTAGGCGTCCTGGTTTCCTCTTCCGTCCGTATATTCCACCACGTCGAAGTCGTAATCGAATATGCCGTCGCGCTCCACGTCGCCCTCGCCAAACCCAAGGGGAAAGTCCACGGGCGTGGGAGCGGACCACGTGCCGTTTGCCTTTGTGTGCACCACCAGGCGCGAGCGGCCATTGTCGCCGTAGCGCACCGAGGCGATACGGAACAGGCATTCTACGCCGGCAATCATCGTTAGCTTCATGTGGGCTTCGCTGAGCACGCCGGAAAACAGCACGTTGTCGCTCGAGGGTTTTATGCCGCCACGCTCGTCCTCCGACACGCCGGCAGAATTGGCGTTCGGGTCCGCAACGGCGTTCGTTGACTGACCGATGTAGGTGTACTCATACATCGGTGCGGCATTTTCGTCGTTCTCCATCAGCGCATGGACGAAATGTTCGACCTGTCCCGTGTCGTCGCTCTCCGCGTTCGCCTCGAGCTCAATGCGCGTGACCGCTTGATCCCAATCGCGCACGACAGGCGCGGCGTTAACGGCAGTGGCCTTAACCTCGGCGCATGCGAGCAGCTCGGCGTTGGTGACGATGGTGGCCGACGCGATAAACTGCGGCACACCACCTGCCTCGGTGTTGCCGGGCGTGCCGAAGCAGGCATCCAGCGTGTAAGGCGTATCTCCACCCAATGCCAGCTCAGAGCGTTGGAGCACATACTGGTCGCCATTGTTCACCGACATATTCCACGAATCGATGAGTGTGGGCCACGACCCCGACCAAGCCTTGGTGGTCCACTTGAACATTACGAACTGGAGTATCACATCGACATCGACGTCTGCACCTACGCGCAGCCGCGGAAGCTGGTGACCGTCCGCCTTCTCGTACCCAATGAACAGTGTGAGGGATGCGGCGCCGCGCACGGCAGACGAGGCGACGCCCGCAACGCCGGCGCCAAAGGTGACGGCAAGCCCGATCTGGATGGTGAACGAGCCCGACGTGTTTGAATAGTCGAGCGAAATGTTTTTAAAAAACGCCGCGCCGCTACCGTGCGTGTGGGTGCCCACGGCGAGCGCCAGCTTCGCCAGCACCCAGGGGTTGACGTTTAGGAAAAACGGCACCGGTCCCAAGGTGAACTGCTCGGTCCAATTGAGGTCGGTTCTTACCTGGAAGAGGGCCTTAATATTGCCGTATGCGGGGTCGTTGTTGTCGCCCCAGGTTTTGCCCACCCAATCGTAGGCGAGCGATCCGTACAGCTGCGTGGCGATATCCATCGTAAACAGCGGTGTGCAGTGGTGACGAAGCAGCTTGGTATTTCTTGGATCGGTGCCTGAACCGGCACTCATACTTTTGTACTGATTCCACTTCCCCTCCATCTCGTCGAGGTAGCGGTTTGCCTGCTTGGCGCCCGACTCGCGCGGTGACTTCTTCCAGTACTCCGGATCCGGATTGCCCGAATCGTTCATATAGCTGGCTGGTTTGTATCCTCCGCCAAACAGCACGTATCCAGCAAACGAGAAATCGAAGAGGATCGGAAATGTGGGCATCCAGCACGTGAACTTATTGCCGCCGATGCCGGGAAACGCCGCCGGGAAATCAAACGGAGTGATCTCTTGGTCCATAGTGGTGGGAATGATGGTGGTCGAGCCCGATTCTGCCTTTGCGGCCGGCGCGGTGACAACGGCCATGGGGGAGGAGAGTGTATAGGTCTTGCCCTGGTAGTCGAGGACAAAGCGCAACTTGCATCCTTCTTCCAGAAGGCTCGACGCTGCATCGAGGAACGTGTCTTCGAGCGTGAACGTCGCCAGATTATCCGCGCCCGATGCACTGGCCTTGATCTGACCAATCTGCGTGACGGTTTCGGGTGAGCTACCCGTGGCGGGCATTACCTTGTTGATGTGCAGCGTTGCCTGTCCACCCTGTGGCAGATGTGCCTGCACGGTAAAGGCGTGCGTGTCGGGTTGGTCGTTTCCGGCGTCGTCCTTCGGCAATGTCATGAACGTGGCATCAGCGTACTGTATGTCCCATTCGTCGAATGTGAGCTGGCGGAAGTACGGCTCGCCGTCGGAAAGCGGACGCGTGGGCGCGGTTATGGCGGTGCCGCCCTGGATACGCGCAAGGGGAATCTCGACATCACGGTAGCCCGCCATGCTAATGGAGATGCCGCCGTTAAAGTCGTACGCGTCAAGGAGCGTTGCCTCGTCCACGTAGCCTTCCGAAAGAGGGGCGACCTTAAAGATGGCCGTGCCTTCGTCATCGGTCGTGGCGGTGAGCTGCTTGCCTACGGCATAGCGCGATGTGAGCGTGACCTGGGCACCTGCGATGGGCGTATTCTTGTTGGCGACGTCGACCACGACCACACCAAACATGGTGCGCGAGAGAACGAGCACCTTGAAGGGGTCTTCTTCGTCGGCATAGGCCGCGGTGGGCGCGAACGGCAGCAGGAAGGCATTTTCGCTTCCCGGCACGCGAGGCAACATAATGCTCGCCAGCGAGGACGCTCCAGCAACAAGTAACGAACGGCGATCAAGCATCTTGGGCTCCCATCCCGCAAATATCGGTGGAAATAATCCAATTTTGCGAGAAGACGCTTCGTGGCGGTAGTGCCGTTCAAGGGTCAAAATGTCCAAATTGATCGAGCGAAGCGCCGGGTTCCGGAACGCGTTCGATGCGCTTGGCAGCCCGGTCGCTAACGCAACATGTGCGCGACCAGCTCGGCGCGTGTGCCGATGCCAAGCTTTGCGTATACGCCGGATAGGCGGTTTTTGACGGTGCCCGGCGATACTCCCATATGGCGTGCGATTTCGGCGTTGGTCCATCCGCGGCAGGCGAGCATGGCCATGGTGAACTCTGTGGTCGTTAAATCGTCGGCAATGTCCTCGCCCGAATCGGGGTTGTGGATGCGCCGCCAGCCGTAGCTGAAGCGGTACGTGATCTCGATGATGCGTGCGAAGTCGTCAGGGTATTGCGTTTTTAGGCATGCCTCGATGAGTCCCTGCAAAAGGCCGTGGTGCTCGCCAATGAGCTCGATAAGGCCGTCGGGGCGCGCGATGCTCCAAGCAGTTTCGAAATGCACCTTTGCGGCGTCGATGTTCTTGAGGCTCATGCATGCCATAGAAGCCGCCAAGTGCAGGAACAGCTCCGATATGGGATAGCTCCCTTGTTTCATGATCAGGGCGTTTTCCGCCATGCCCAGGCTGCGGCCGTATTCACCGCGCAGATACAGGGCATGCGCCATCACGTAACTGGCGAACAGGCGCAGGCCTTCGGGCAGATGCGACGCAAGCGGATAAAACTCTTCGGCGGAATATGGGGAAGGTAGATGCAGCAGGACGCTTGCGGCCGAGGCGAACAGAATGTGCGTGGCGTGAACGGCGGGCGATTCCTCGTCAGTTGGCGTGTCGAGGATGCCCGCAAGGCAACGGCGGGCGTCGGCGATGCGGTTGAGCGACAGGCTGGCATATCCGCAGATGAAGCATGCAGAATAGCGAAGTGCGGGATCGGTGGCGTCAAGATAGGGACGTGCCGTCTCGGCAGCGAGGGTGGCCTGCCCGCGAAAGTACAGCGCTTCTGCCGTGGCGATGACACGCGAATCGGGGTCGGAAATGCCTGCGACCGCAGCGTCAATCTGCCCCGGCACAAAGGCGGCGCACATCAACGGCATAGGAACACGCGCGCAACCATCGCAGTCCATCTTTCATCTCCCATCGGCTGACAACGATAGCAGCCATTGTACTCCTGCTGCTCGGGACTGGAATTTGTGGGTATCGCCTACGATTATGCCGAACGTATAAAGGGAGGTTCCCGGCATCTGTCGTGTGTGCTACGACCTGACCCCCAAGCCCGTCGGCACGGTGGAATGGGAGTAAGCTTCTGCTCTTTTGGGCGAATTGCATTGACAGAGAGGGGTCCCGCGCAAACGTGTGCGGGACCCCTTTCGTTTTACTGTTCGGCTTACGCTGCGGTCCGTTTTGGAAGGGTCGTGAGCATGGTGGTCCCGTTCTTGGAACTTGCTTCGACCTCAACCGTGCCGCCGTGCAGCGCTGCAATCTCCCAAACAAGCGCTAGCCCGAGTCCTGCGCCGCCATATGCCCTGCTACGGGATTTATCCAGGCGAAAGAACGGCTGGAAGATGCTCTCACGGTACTGCTCGGGTATTCCCGGGCCCTGATCCTCGACTCGTAGGAACACGTGGCTGTTGTTATCGCAGATGGAGACGTTGACAGTCGAGCTGGGGCGGCTGTAACGGATGGCATTTTCGACCAGGTTAAACACCAGCCGATAGAGGAGCGTGTCGCTTCCGATTATCAAAGCGCCTCCACTGCAATTGAGGACGATGTCTTTATGCTCGGCAAGTGGAGCAAGGTCGGCGAGGACTTCTTCGGACAGGGGGCCAAGTTCAACATCGTCCTCGCAGGGAACGCTGCGGAGCTCACTCATCTCAAGCAGCACCTTGGTCATTCGCGACATCCGCTCGGTTTGTTCTTGTAGCAGGCCGAGCAGCTCGGCTGTTTGAGGTTGCGATGTGGGGTGCTCGGAGACAAACAGTTCAATCTGCGCTTGCATAAGGGCGAGCGGGGTGCGCAGCTCGTGTGCGGCGTTGCCGGTAAACTGACGCTGTGCAGAGAACCCTTCGCCAAGACGGGCGATCATGTCGTTGAATGAGGCGCTGCATCGCTGTAGCTCGGTGGGTACATCTTTGCTGAGCTTAATATCGCTTAGGTTGTCAGGCTGCACGCGCTCAACCTGGGCTGCAAAAGCCCGTAGCGGTTTAAGTGCACGGCCGCTCACAAAGTATGCCAGCGCGCCGCCAAGGAGTGTGACTCCAGCCGTGATGTACCAGGTTGTCGTGCCGAAAGACTCTTGTGCGTCGTTTACGACGATCGTGACCTTTTCATCGAGGGCTGTTTTTGTTGGGTCAAACGCCTGGGGCGAATCCACACCGGCAGCGTTAAAGGCCGAGATGTCGCTGCCGATGGCATCCATGTAGCGCATGCCCGTATAGCCGACCAAGCAGTTCGTCAGCACGCATGCCGCACACGTGAGCAGTGCTGTCATAATCGTTATGCGCCATTGCAGCGAAAGCCTTTTCATTCGCTATCCTCCATAACGTAGCCCTCTCCAATCCGATTGCGAATCGGGTCGTATCCCAAAGCGCTGCGCAGCTTTTTGCGGAGTGATGAGATATGAACGCGGGTTGCGTTGCTAAAGCTGTTCACGGTGCTATCCCAGACGTGTTCGATAAGCTCCTCTTGGCTTACCGGCCGCCCCTGATTAAGCATCAGGTATTCCAGGATTCCCGTTTCCTTGCGTGTAAGAGATAGAGTCTTACTGTCCACGGAGGCGATGCGCGCCTTGGTGTCAAAGCAGAGTTTTCCGCAGGTTAATACTATGTCGCTTTGTGCGAAGCGCCTGAGGGTAAGGCTGCGGATCCTTGCCGCAAGTTCGTCCAGATGAAACGGCTTGGTGAGGTAATCGTTGGCGCCGGCATCGAGTCCGGCGACTTTATCGGATACTTCGCCACGCGCGGACAGAATCAGTACCTTGGTCTCGCAGTCGGTTTTCCTAAGTTCCCTGAGCACGGTCATGCCGTCGATACGGGGGAGATTGAGGTCGAGCACCACGAGGTCAAAGACTTCGACGCCCAGCAGGTCGAGCGCCTCCCGTCCATCATGGCAGCAGTCGACGCTGTATGCCAGGTTTCGCAAGCTGCGTGCGATTGTGTCGCACAGTGCTCGCTCGTCTTCGACGATCAAAATATGCATAACAGGCTCCTTGCACATTCCAAATCGCGCTTAACACGGATTTTATGGTCGATATGGTCCAATGGTCGCGTAACGAAAGGAGTGGTCAGGTTGTTCAAAGCGGTAAAACCCGTGGTACAGGTCGCTTTGTTGATCGTCGGAATTGCCATGGTGTGCTTTGGCGTTATGCGTGGCGAGGCGGATGCCGTGCTGGCCAAAGCGATTAGGCTGTGCTTGGAGTGTATCGGAATTGGATAAAAGAGAAAACACTGCGTCGCATGTTTTGGCCCGATTTCGCGGATTCATTCAGGCGGCGGCGACGCTCATCACCAATATTCACCTGCCAAACTTTGCCAAAGGCGGCATCTATCAGGGCGCGGGAAAAACAGTCTGCGTACCTGGGCTTAATTGCTATTCGTGCCCCGCGGCATCGGGTGCGTGCCCCATCGGGTCGTTCCAGTCGGTGGTAGGTTCATCCAAGTTCAACTTTTCTTACTATGTTACCGGTACGCTCATTTTGCTCGGCGTGCTGCTGGGACGCTTTGTATGCGGCTTTCTGTGTCCGTTTGGCTGGCTGCAGGAGCTGCTTCATAAGATTCCCGGCAAAAAGTTCTCCACGAAAAAGCTCAAGCCGCTCACGTACATCAAGTACATCGTGCTGCTGTTTGCCGTGGTGCTGCTGCCCGTCTTGGTGGTTAACGACGTGGGCATGGGCGACCCGTTCTTTTGCAAGTACATCTGTCCGCAGGGTGTGCTCGAGGGTGCCATTCCGCTGGCCATTGCCAATGCCGGCATTCGATCTGCGTTGGGACATCTCTTTACTTGGAAACTTGCCGTTCTCATTGCCGTGGTAGTGCTGAGCGTTTTGTTCTACCGCCCCTTCTGCAAATGGATTTGTCCACTCGGCGCATTCTATGCGCTCATGAATAGGGTGTCCCTACTGGGGATTCAGGTCGACGCGTGCAAATGCGTCTCGTGCGGCAAGTGCTCAAAGGTTTGTCAGATGGACGTTGATGTGGTCCGCGCGCCCAATCATGCCGAATGTATCCGGTGCGGAAAGTGCATCGGGGCCTGTCCTGTCGATGCCATCAGCTATCGCTATGGCCTGGATGTGTCGGCGGAAAAGCTTCCCTTGACCGCCGATAAAAAGTAAACAAGCTTCGACAAAACGGAGGAATGACTATGAAGCTTTCTAAGATTGCGGCCCTGTTTATGGTGCCGGTATTGGCCTTGTGCCTTGTGGCATGTTCGGCGCCCGGTGGCAATGCGAGCGAATCTGCGAGCTCCGATCCTAAGATCGCAGAACTCACTGCGCAGAAGCCGGCCAATGCCAACGAGGCCGCCGAGCTGTATGCGAAGCTCATGCAGAAGGAGAACGAGATCTTTTCGAGTGATAACGCGCTGTGGGAAAAGGTATTCAATGCGGCAAATAAAGACTCGGCAATGATTGAGGATGGCAGCAATTACGGCGATTTCCTGCTCAAGACCATCGACGGCGCCAAGGACGAGTTTACGGCAGATGAGCTGAAGACGCTCAAGGCCGGCGCGCAGCAGATCAAGGAGATCGAGGACAAGCTCGAGAGCCTGGAAAAGAAGTTTCCCGGCTGTGGAAGCACGCCGAGTGCAGGCGAGAGCGTCGACGCTTCGGCCGCTGGCATGACGGCTGGCGCCGATGCTTCGAGCGAGGCGACGAAGTTCCCTAGCTTTACGGGCAAGGACCTGGACGGCAACGACGTGAGCAGCGACGAGCTGTTCTCTAAGAACAAGGTCACCGTCATGAACTTCTGGTTTACCACTTGTAAGCCGTGCGTGGGCGAGCTGGGCGATCTTGAGGATCTGAATAAGGAGCTTGCCGAGAAGGGCGGCCAGGTCGTAGGCGTCAATTCCTTTACGCTCGATGGCAAAAAGGACGAGATTGCAGATGCCAAGGACGTGCTGAGCAAGAAGGGCGTGACGTATAAGAACATCTGGTTCAAGTCGGATAGCGAGGCCGGTAAGTTTACGTCAAATCTGTTCTCGTTCCCGACAACCTACGTTATCGATCAGAACGGCAACATCGTAGGGGAGCCCATCGTGGGCGCCATCAGCTCCGCCGAGCAGCGCGCGGCGCTCGACAAGCTTATCGACCAGGCGATTGCGAATAGCGAGCAGTAAAGGCTGAGTACACGTAATGTGACAAAGGGACAGTCCCTTTGTCACATCGTCGATGTTGTGTGCGGGACGGTGCGCTGTGTGGCGTGCCGTCCCACTCGTTTTTTGGCGCGGTTCGTTACATTCCTCACTGGTGTCGCAAAAATGGGGATAGAGTAGGACAAACGCGATCTCCATTTCGCCGAGCGGGCGAGGAGTAGGCGAATCAAATCCGCTTTTGACTACCGTTCGGCATGTTAAGGGCGCCTCTCCCCGCTTAATGCTTGACGAGGCGTCCTTTGGTTTATATACCTATCGGTAGGCATATAGGTTGCACTGCCGATAGAAACGGAGTAGCTATGGCTCAGATCGCATCAACCGAAAAGGACCGCCCCCACGAGAGCGGCGCATTTGCTTGGATCGTTGTTATTGCGCTTGGTTTGATGTCCGCCGGAACAACCGGCACATACAGCATTGTTGCCGGCTCATT
Source organism: uncultured Collinsella sp. (assembly GCA_958412345.1). Classification (GTDB taxonomy): domain Bacteria; phylum Actinomycetota; class Coriobacteriia; order Coriobacteriales; family Coriobacteriaceae; genus Collinsella. The sequence goes on from CATYSO010000025.1 coordinate 12,502, forward strand.
CGTTGCTCCGGTATGCGAAGATCTCGGCTTCGACTACACCTCTTTCTCTTTCTATTTCACCGCCATTCTTCTTGGTCTCGCTCTTGGCCTCCCACTCCTAAGCCGCTTCATACCAAAAGTAATTGGCAAACCGTGGCACATAGGCATTGAGCTCGTCCTCATTGCCGCTGGCGCCGCGATGGCGTTCTACACCGAAGTCTGGATGTTCATCGCTTCCGCCGCAGTCATCGGCATCTGTTTTTCGTTTACAACCGGTGTTTGCATGTCCGACGTCATTGACCAATGGTTTAGCAAATCATCCGGTCTTGCCATCGGCCTTGCATGGGGCGTTAACTCCCTTTGCACGCTTCTTCTCAGTCCCGTTGTCACGCTTGTCATCGAGCAACAAGGCTGGCGCGTGGGATTCATCGTGCTTGCAGCCGTTTCCGCAGCCATGATTCTGCCTGCAAGCGCCTTTATCATTCGATTTAAACCTTCTGATCGCAATATGCTTCCGTACGGAGAAACCGCCATCGAAACCTCCGAGGACAACGGTCCTGAAAATCAGGATGATGTTCTTACGGGCATGACGCTCCGGGATGCTGCGAAGACGCCGTCTTTTATCCTCTGCGTCTTGCTGCTTTGCGTGGCGCAACTCACCTGCTGCATGAATCAGCTGTTTCCAACTTACGCAAGCGAGGTTGGATTCAATCCCATCGTAGGAAGCCTGATGGTCTCCGCAGCCTCTCTCTCCGATATCTTCTTAAATCCCTTGGTTGGAAAAACGTGCGATAAGCTCGGCGCCATTAAAGCAACGGTCGCGTGGATAGCAGTTAGCATCTCCTCTTTCTTGCTCCTCATCATTGGCGGAAACAGTGAGACCGTCTCCATCATCGCCGCCGGCGTGAACGATGTCATGTTTGCCATTGTTGGAACCGCAATGCCAATGCTCCTCCTTTCGCTTTTCGGATCGAAAGACTTCGGAAGGATTTACTCGATTGTCTGCTCCGCAGGATATATCGTTGGCGCGTTTGGCATGCCGGTCATGATGAAGGTCTACGGCATGGCGGGATCTTTCCAGGGAGTTTTTATCTTCTGCATCGTCTGCAACCTTATGATTGCCGCATTTGCCATCATCTCTGGGCTTCTTAATAAAGCTGCCGTGAAATAGGCCGGGCCGATTTTTACCTTCGCAGAACCCTACGCAACGGGGCCGATTCCAAACTAGCTTGGAATCGGCCCCGCTTTTCGTTTCAATGATCACCAGCAGGCCACCCGAGCATCAGCGTGCACTTCCGCTTGACTAGCCTATTTGAACATGAGTCCAACTACCCCGGCCCAAACCGCCTTTTCGTCAATATCCTCGTCCTGCGCGACCGTATTGCTTGTTCCCTCAAGAACGGTATACAGGATCTGGACGTACAACATAACATCGGTGCCATCCGGAAACGCACCAATCTCAACGCCATGCGACAGGATATCCTTTAGCGCCCCCATAGTTCGATTGGTTGCCGTTGCCTGACGCTCTTGGACCGCAGGAATTCGGTTTGCCTGAATACTGACCTCTGCTAACACGCGACGTCGCTTTTCATCGCTTCGATAGCCGCCTATAACCGTATTGCCGAGTTCAATAAGCGCCGCTTTAAAGCCGTCCCGATCGACAATCAGCGAATAGTCGCGCTGATAATCAATGGACGGGAACATGCTATCCAAGAGTGTGGTGAAGATTTCTTCCTTGGAGGAAAAGTAATAGTACACAGACGGTTTGGAGATGCCGACGCGATCGCAGATTTTTCCAATCGAGGCCTTGTCGTAGCCGACCTCCGCCACAAGATCGTACATCGCATCCAGTATTTTTCTCTTTGTACTCACGCAGCATTTCTCCATTGCAAATCACTTCCGCACTACCAACATTATTAAGCATGGCAATGGGACATCAATTCGGGCTCAAACATGACCACTATAAACGGCGAACGGTATGTATTGGTAGGCGAGCGGCATTTATTCAAAATAATCTACCGAACGGTAGGTATAGTAGTACTATAGCAGGTGAAACCCCGCTAATTGTCGCGGCCGGACAGCATCGCGGGAAACCCGACGGAAGGACCAACCATGTACGAGAACTATCGTATGCCGGGCGAGTTCGAGAAGCGCTCCAACGTCTATGTGACCTGGCTTCCCGATTACATTCGCGCGGAGGGATTCGATAACCGCCAGCCCTGCGTTGACGTGATCAAGGCTCTGCTCGAGTATGGCGACGTTACGGTCAACCTCAACTGCGGCACCCCGGGCTCCTACGAGGAAGCCTGCTCGCGTCTGAAGGAGGAGGGAGTCGACCTCGATCGTATCGAGATCACGCAGTTCGAAGACTCCAACTTCTATGTCCGCGACAACGGCCCCAGCATCATGGTCGACGATGAGGGCCATTCCTATATGGTCAATCCCGCTTGGACTTACTACGGCGTATGGGACAAGAACTCCCCGGAGTGCCAGTCCGCACGTAGGGCAGCCGTTCACATGGCGGTTGCGCTCGGTTGCTTCGATATCGTTAATTCCGAAATGGTTTCGGAGGGCGGCGACCGCGAGTTTGACGGTCACGGCACCCTGATCGCCATCGAGGACACAGAATGCCGCAAGCGCAATCCCGAGTTCACGAAAGAGGAAGTTGAGGCTGAGTACAAGCGCATATACAACCTCAACAAGGTTATCTGGCTGCCTCAGCCTATGCTCGAGGACGACGACTATCGACTGGGCATCCTCGACGAGAAGGAAGACGGAACCCCCGTCTTTGGCATGAGTTTTGCGGCCCATATCGATGAGATGTGCCGCTTTATCACCCCGAACAAGATTCTTCTTGCCGAGGTGTCCGATGAGGAGGCCGCTTCGAGCAAGGCTGGCGCAGAGTCTCGCCGCCGCATTGAGGCAGCCTACGAGATTCTGAGCAAAGAGACAGACTGGGAGGGCAAGCCCTTCGAGATTGTCCGTATGCCCACCGCCGAGCCGATCGAAGTCGTCATCGCCCCCGGCGACGAGGATTACGAGCTGTACAAGGGCTTCATTGATGAAATGGGCGGCAAGTTCATGGATGGAACCCCTTGGCCCGAAGGACCCGTCCACTTCTACGCCGCAGCGAGCTACTGCAACTTCTTGATCTGCAACGGCGTCGTTCTTGGCCAGCGTTACTACCACGAGGGCATGAACGAAATCGTGAAAGAGAAGGACGAGCAGGCCAAGGCAGTTCTTGAGAGCTGCTTCCCCGATCGCAAGGTCATCATGATCGACTCTCTCGCGCTTAACCTGTCCGGCGGCGGCGTGCACTGCTGGACCAAGGACGTGGCAGCCAGCTGCTAGCGAGCCCTTAAGCTGCGCTATCTGACCTAGGCACCACATATACCGTCCCCCGAGAGTTGTCCGTGCTTCTCTCGGGGGCACATCCACCGATTATTTATCAGTAGATAGAAAGGAAATAGGCATGAACAACAGCCTTCGCGGTCGCGACTACCTCAACATCCATGATCTCTCCTCCGAGGATTTCCGCTACCTCATCGATCTTGCCTGGAACCTTAAGGCCCAGAAGAAGTCCGGCGTCGACCAGCGTTACTTCCCCGGCAAGAACGTTCTCGCCAACTTTGAGTGGGGCTCGACCCGCACTCGTTGCGCGTTCGAGACCTCCTGCAACGACCTGGGCATGGGCTTCACCTATCTGACCAACTCCCACATGGGCGACTGCGAGACCATCGAGGACGCCATGCGCGTCTTCAACGGCATGTACGATCTCATCGTCTATCGCGCTCAGAAGGACGAGCAGTTCCTCTATGACATCGCCGAGTTGGTTGACATTCCGGTTATCAACGCCCTTACGCTCGGCGACCACCCGACCCAGATGCTCGCTGACGCCCTCACGATGGAAGAGCAGTGGGGCGGCCTGCGCACGAGCCGCGGCAAGAAGATGGCTTTCGTTGGCAACTGCGCTGGCGCTCCGGTGTGGTATGGCCGTCTGTGTGCCATGCTCGACATGGACTTCCTCGCCATCGGTCCCGATGACCTTCGTCACCAGATGTGCAAGGAAATGATCGAGGAGGTCGAGGCCTGCTACGCCAAGTACGCTCCTAACAGGACCTTCACCATCACCTCTGACCTTGATGCCCTGGATGGCGTTGACGTCATCGTTACCGAGGAGTGGCGCTATGTCAACCCCGAGTGCGGCGATGAGGTCCTGGACCCCGACGACTACAACTCTTGGCTGGGCGACGCCGAGTCCCTGTATCCCTATCGCGTCACCAGCGAGCTGTGCAAGCGTACCAACAACCCCGACATCTTCTGCATGCACGAGCTCCCCTCTGTTCACAACGCAAATCACCGTGTTGGCAAGATGCTCCTCGACCGGTGCAAGAACGACCTCCATCGCGAGATCATCACCGAGGGCTTCGAGATCGCCGACGAGTGCTTCGAGGCCAACGCTTCGGTCATCTTCCGTGAGGCAGAGAATCGTCAACACACCATCAAGGCCGTTATGTGCGCCCTTCTGGGTCTCTAGGAGCTGTATCAATGGAAAATGCAAAGCTAAAGAGCAGCAAGGTTTACGCATGGGTTCTCGTAATCGCGCTCGGCCTCATGTCTGCTGGCACGACCGGATCCTATAGCGTAATCGCCGGCTCCTTCGTCGCGCCCGTGTGTGAGGAGTTCGGGTTTGACTACTCCATCTTCTCGTATTACTTCACCGCGACGCTCATCGGTCTTGCGGCGGCGCTTCCGTTTGTCGGAAAACTCATCCCCAAGGTTGTTGGCAAGGTTTGGCTCCCCGTCGTCGAGCTTATTCTGCTCGTCGCCGGCGCGGGCATGGCTTTCTACACCGAGGTCTGGATGTTCATCGCCGCTGGCGCCCTGATTGGCGTTTGCTTCGCCTTCACCACCGGCGTTGCCATGTCCGATGTTATCGACCAGTGGTTCCAAAAATCCGGTGGCCTGGCAATTGGCCTCGCTTGGGCTGTAAACTCGATTTACATGCTCATCATGAGTCCTGTCATCACCTCTGTTATTGAGGCCGCCGGTTGGAGGACTGGTTATCTGGTACTCGCTGGCGTCTCCGCCGTGCTGATTCTTCCCGCCTCTATCCTGATCATCCGCTACAAGCCTCAGGACAAGGGCATGCTGCCCTACGGTTATGTCGAAGGCGAGACGGCCGCTGAGACCGAGGAAACGTCCGAGGAAAGCGTCCGAGGCGTTAGCTATGCGCGCGCCATCAAGTCGCCTGCTTTCTTCTTCTGCATCGGCTTCCTTTGCCTCGTTCAGCTCACCTGCTGCATGAACCAGCTCTTCCCCACGTATGCCTCCGAGGTCGGCTTTAACCCCATGGTGGGTGGCTTTATGGTTTCTGCCGCATCGCTCTTCGACCTGTTCCTTAACCCAATCGTTGGCACCACCTGCGATAAGTTTGGAAGCACGAAAGCCATCCTGGGTTGGCTCGCCGTCTCCATCCTCTCCTTTGTTATGCTCATGATGAGCAGCGGCAACTCGACGCTCAGCATCCTTGCCGCAGGCGTGAACGACGTCATGTATGTCATTGCCGGCACTGCTCTGACCGTTTTGGTCATGGATGTCTTTGGCTCCCGTGATTTCGGCCGCATTTTCGCGCTGATTTGCTCCGTAGGCTATATCGTCGGCGCCTTCGGCATGCCCGTTATGATGAAAGTCTATGAGCTTGCCGGCTCTTTCCAGGGCGTATTTATCTTCTGCATCGCATGCAACGTCATCATCGGTCTGTTCTTGCTGCTGGCCAAGAAGACCGGAAAGAACCTCTCCTGGGACGAATAGACTAAGCTCGTTTTAGGTATGGTCGCCAGGACATACTACGCGTCCTGTTTGGGGCATCGGCTTACGCTGATGCCCTTTTTGTGTTCGGCATCCAAAGCGAAGGGACCGCCCCATTGCCGCGTCCCGTTCGTTTTTGCCCGGTTCGTTACATTCCTCACTGGTGTCGGCAAAAAATGGGGATAGAGTAGGACAAACGCGTCGAATACGAACGGCGGGGGAGAGCGGGCGAGGGCGCCCGCGTGGGAGAGGTTGCCGTCCATGCTGGAGCTCAAAGGTATTTGCAAAAGGTACGTTACGCAGTCGTTTACGCAGGTAGCGCTCGATAACGTAAGCCTGGCTTTTCGCGACAACGAGTTCGTGGCCATTCTGGGTCCTTCGGGCTCGGGTAAAACCACGATGCTCAACGTTATTGGCGGACTGGACCATTTTGACTCGGGCGACCTGTTGATCGACGGTATTTCGACAAAGGACTTCCGTGATCGCGATTGGGATGCCTATCGCAACAACCGCATCGGCTTTGTGTTCCAGAGCTATAACCTCATTCCGCATCAGACCATCTTGGAAAACGTGGAGCTGGCGCTCACACTCACGGGCGTGGGACATGCCGAGCGCCGACAGCGTGCGCGCAAGGCGCTCGAGGCGGTCGGCCTGGGCGAGCACGTTAACAAGCGCCCGAGCCAGCTTTCGGGCGGACAGATGCAGCGCGTGGCCATTGCCCGGGCCCTGATCAACGATCCCGAGATCGTGCTGGCAGACGAGCCGACCGGCGCCCTGGACTCAACGACGTCCGTGCAAGTCATGGACTTGCTCAAGGAGGTTGCGCGCGACCGCCTGGTCATCATGGTTACGCACAACCCCGAGCTGGCGTACCAATACGCCACGCGCATCGTTAACCTGGCGGACGGCAAAATCACCGATGATTCCGATCCCTTTGACGCCGCTGGGGCTGCGCGTCGCGAAGCCAAGCCCACGCGTAAAACCTCGATGAGCTTTGTGACGGCGCTGGGGCTTTCGGCCCGCAACCTCATGACCAAAAAGGGCCGCACGGCCATGACGGCTTTTGCGGGCTCGATTGGCATTATCGGTATCGCGGCGATTCTGGCACTCTCCAACGGTGTGAACAACTACATCAAAAAGGTCGAGGAGGATACGCTTTCGAGCTATCCGCTTACCATTTCCAAGCAGGATTACGACCTGTCGTCCATGATGGGTGGGCATGGGACCGCGGAGGATAGTGAGGACGCGAGCGATGCATCTGCCGGCGCGGACGGCTCGGTCAAGAAGTCCGATAAGATTCCCGTGGTCACGGCCGTAAAGGACATGTTTGCGAGCGTAAAGTCCAACGACATGACGAGCTTTAAGGCGTGGCTCGATGCCGGTGGCGATGGTATCGATAAAGACGTCAACGCCATTCAGTACGGCTATGGCGTAACGCCGGTTGTCTATCGCGCAGGCAAGGGAGACGAGAAGCCCGTGCGTCTGGTGCCCAACGCGATGACCGAGGCCATGAGCGGCGGCGCGAGCTCGGCGGCAACGGTGAGCATGGACTCCATGGGAACCTCGGTCTTTAACGAGATGATCGACGACCAGAGCCTGCTCGACAGCCAGTACGATGTCGTCGCCGGCCATTGGCCCACGTCTGCCAACGAAGCCGTGATGGTGCTTTCGAGCCGTGGTACGGTGGGCGACTATACGCTCTATAGCATCGGCGCGCTGGATATCGATGAACTCAACAGCTTGGTTAACAGTGCCATGACGGCCGACGGCAAGGTCGAGACGTCGGAGACCATTACGGATTTTACGTACGACGATGCGCTGTCCACCACGTTTAAGGTGTTGTCGCCGGCCGATGCTTATCGCAAAAATGACGAGACGGGCACGTGGACTGACATGTCCAACGACGCCGACTATATGGCTGCCAAGGTTGCCGACGGGATCGACGTGCGCATTGTGGGCGTGGTGCGACCCAACGAGACGGCCAACGCGAGTGCCCTTTCGCCCGGTATCGCCTACACACATGCGCTGACTCGCCAGCTTATGGAGCGCGCAGCCGATTCGCAGATCGTGCAGGAACAGCTTGCGCATCCCGAGACGGATATCTTTACTGGCAAGTCTTTCGATGAGTTGCAAAGTGAGGCCAAGCAGGGTGTGGACCTGGGCAGCATGTTTAACGTGGACGAGGCGGCGCTCAAGAGTGCGTTCTCGTTCGATGCGTCTGCGCTCTCTGGTGCGACCGGCGGTATGGATCTTTCGGGTCTTGACTTGTCCGGGTTGGATATCGACCTTTCGGGCGTTGGCAAGGATATCGACTTCAGCGACATCATGGCCAAGGCGCCGACCCCCGATTTCTCGGGCGTCTTCGATGGCTTGGAGCTCACGCCCGAGCAGATGCAGCAAGTGGGGGCGCTCGCCAACCAGCTGTTCACGGGCTTTATGCAGTCGGATCAGTTTAAGGCCCTGACGCCCGAGGATCTTAAGGACGCATCGAAGCTTGCCGCCGCGTTCTCGGCGTATCTTGAGAACGATGCCGCGGCGCAGCAATGCCTAGCTCAGCTCAAGGCGCTAGGCGGCGATGCCTTGGCCGAGCGCCTGCAACAGGCGATGACCGACTACGTGCAAAAGCAGTTGGCTCCGTATCTGCAGCAGGCTATGCACCAGGTGATGAAGGCGATCAGCGACCAGATTGCGACGAGTGTGTCGTCCCAGCTCAAAGCGGGCGCGGCGGGGCTCATGGGGCAAATGGCGACGCAGATGTCTTCGAGTTTTGCCAACCTGGCGAGCGCCATGCACGTGGATGCGAGTGCCTTTGCCCGTGCCATCCACTTCAACATGGATGCCGAGGACCTGAGCTCTCTCATGATGAGTTACGCCAAGTCATCGCAGCTTACCTACGACAACAACCTGACCACGCTGGGTTATGCGGACGAGGCTGACCCCATTTCGGTCAAGATTTTCCCGCGCGACTTTGAGGCAAAGGAGCGTGTGCTCGACCATATCGATGCGTATAACAAGCAGGTCAAGGCTGCCGGCCATGATGAGCAGGCAATCTCGTACACCGACTACATGGGCATCATCATGGGCTCGGTGACCGACATCGTGAACACCATCAGCTTGGTGCTCATCGCGTTTGTGAGCATCAGCCTGGTGGTGAGCTCCATCATGATCGGCATCATCACCTATATCAGCGTGCTGGAGCGCAAAAAGGAGATCGGTATCCTGCGTGCCATTGGCGCGTCGAAGCGCAACGTGGCCAACGTGTTCAATGCCGAGACCTTTATCGAAGGCCTCATCGCCGGCGTCTTTGCTGTCGTTGTCGTGGTGCTCGTGAGCTTACCGGTCAATGCCTGGGCGCTTGCGACCAAGCAGGTTCCCAACCTGATGAGTCTGCCCGTGCAGGATGCGCTGGTGCTCATTGCGATCTCGGTACTGCTGACGGTCGTCGCCGGCCTGCTGCCGGCCCGCAGCGCGTCCAAAAAGGATCCCGTGGAGGCCCTGCGCTCCGAATAATGTGACAAAGGGACGGTCCCTTTGTCACATTGAGGCCCTTGCGAAATCGGGGTCTAATACTATTCCCGAGAAGTGAACGAGTCAAAATGGACCCTCGAAGCATCGGCACTTTTGATAGGCTATTTCCTGCGGTTTTGCCAGTCAAATCCTGCGGGTTTGGCGTCAAAAAATGTCGATGCTTCGGGGGTCCAAAAACGGTCGTTCACTTCTCGGAAAAAGTATTAGACCTCGCCGCGCAGGGTTAGCGGACATCAGCAACGTAGAGCGTGAGGCGGATACTTGGATGGGTGTACTCGTCAAACTCGTCCTCGGGGTCCGTGTCAAATGAGCAGTACGTTTTGATGGGGTCGTCACTCGTTCTGATAGAGATTCTCTTGTAGAGCGAACCGCTCAAAAAGGCCTGCCTAAACTCTTCGGGGAGCTTCTGCGGTGCTAGGAGCTCAGGGCTTACGGTCTTGACGTCTATGGTTTGGACGACAGAGGAAAGCTCGTCAAAGTCGAGTTCGGTACGGGCGAGGTTGTCCTCGAGGCTCGCATCGGGGTCGATCTCTGCCGTGTAGCTCACTCCTGTGAGCGTTCCCTTGTTGTCAAAATCCAGGTATGTATAGGTCTTCTGGGTATCGGAGTCGCCGTCGCGCAGATAACCGCGGACGTGGTAGCCGTAATCTTGATATCGCTCGTAGGGGTCATCGGCGGACACGTACTCGCATGAGGGCTCCAGCGCCTTGCGGGCGATAGCGATCTGCTCGGCCGCAGCCGCGGCGTTCTCCTGCATCTCGATGTTTCCTTGCGCCAGCTGCGGGATATAGGCACCGCATACGATTGCGAGGGGCAGCGCCACAAGCGCGATGATCCACTTTTTTGCACGGGGGATAGGCACACCGCAGGCCTCTGCCATGGCTTTTGCGTTGGCGAAGCTCTCGACAAGCACATCTGCTGTGGTGGCGACGGTGCCTACGGCGGCAGCGACTTCTGCCGCGCCGGCCAGGTTGCGTGCACTCTCGTTGTCGCTGTTCTTAAGCAGACGCGCCGCTGCCTGCGTGCCAACAGCGCTTGCGATTTGTGCCGAGCGGTCTTTCTCGCTTTGCTCAACGGCGAGCCGGTGCTGCATTTTCTTCCACTGCTTGCCGCGCATCCCAAGGCGCGGTGCGAGGGCGCAGTAGCAGAAGATGACGAGCTCGATGGCGGCGAGCAGCAAGGCTGCCATCATGCCCGTCTCTTGGAAGCCTTCGTGATGGAAGACGATGTCGTCGATCATTTCGAAGGGAATGATCAGTGAGGGCAGCACGAATGCCATAGCAAGCGCCGCGCCGGCAACCTTGGGACAGACGCAGTACCGCTGGATGCGTTTCTTTTCTTGCTCGGCGAGCTGCTGCATGGGGCCTCGACTCTCATCGTTTTTCGGGGGCGATGCGCACGCACTCTTGAGTATAGATGAGTGGAGGGTGTCTGTTGTTCAGACATGACGGTCAATAGCGTGCTGTTGGTGATTGTTCGATCGCGAGCGTCGTCTTTTGGAGCATGAAGTCGCTACCAAAGGATAAGTGGCGAATGAGAGAGCTGCTGTGGGGCGGCCCTTCTAGTTGTTTGTGGGCGCCATTCACCTTCGTTGCACAGGGACGGTTGGAGGGCTGGTTGGCGTCAAGTAACCGCCTCCGCCTTGTGAGCCGCCTCAAGGACAAGGCATAATGCATGTGACAAAGGGACGGCCCCTTGTCGCATTCGTTGATATGAGAGAAGAGTAGATGATCCTTTCGCTGGCCCCCATGGAGGGAATTACCGGGCACGTGTTCCGTCGCGTGCATGCGGAGTGCTTCGGCGCGCTCGACTGCTATTACACGCCGTTTTTGCCGCCGCCGCGGGTAGGCAACCGCTTTGGCGGCAAGGCGTTTAAGGAAGTCGATCCAGCTAACAACCAAGGGCTCAACGTGGTTCCCCAGCTCATGTCCAAGAATGCGGACGAGTTTGTGTGGGCGGCACAGGTGCTCGCCGACATGGGCTATCGCGAGGTCAATCTTAACTTAGGCTGCCCTTCGGGGACGGTTGTCGCCAAGGGCAAGGGCTCGGGTTTTCTGCGCAACTTGGACGAGCTTGAGGTGTTCTTGAGTGACGTGTGCGAGCGCTCGCCGTTGCCGGTGTCGGTCAAGACCAGGTTGGGGTTGGAGAGCGATGAAGAGTACGAGCGTGTGCTCGACCTGTACTGCCGCATGCCGTTGGCGGAGCTGATTGTGCACCCGCGCGTGCAGAAGGACCGCTATACGGGCTCGCCGCGCAAAGCGTTTTATGGCGAGACGCTGGAGCGGGCACCGTTTCCGGTGGCATACAACGGTGACATTTTTGATCTTGAGGACATGGACACGCTGGTAGAGGCCTATCCCGGCACGCGCCATGTGATGTTGGGGCGCGGCTTGCTTGCGAACCCTGCGTTTGCCCGCATGATTAAAGGCGGCCCTGCCGCCACCGCTGCCGAACTGCAGCGATTCCACGACACGTTGTTCGCGGCCTATGCAGAAGAGATTGGCGGCAACGCGGTCTTTCGCATGAAGGAGTGGTGGTTCTACGCCAAGTGCGCCTTTGCCGATCCTGCCACCGTCCATAAGCTCGTGCGCAAGACCAAAAAGGTCGACGAATACCGCGCCGCCGTCGAGCGCGTCTTCCGCGAGCAACCGCTCGCACCCACTGTCCGCTTCCACGGCTAACGGGTAGTCATTGGGGACGTTCTTTAACGACTAGTCATTTAAGAACGTCCCCAACGACTATGTTGCTTGCCTTCGCTATCTGACGGCTTGGATGGCGAGCGCTTCTATTACGCGCTCGGCACCGGCGTCGATCAGAATGCTGCGATCGACAATTTCTGCCGGAGCGACTGCCTCGCCAAAATTGACGCAAGCGTACGTGGCGCGCTCGTTTTTGGCCGTCATCTGCCAAAACGGGTACTTGATGATGACGGGCGTGTTACCGCCCACGCCAAGCTCTAAGAACAGAACGCGCATATTGCTGTGACGGCGCAAAAAGTCCTGGTAGCGATCGGCTGCGGCATACCATCCCTTATCCTGCACAAACGTATCGTCGGCGCGCAGGTTCATCGTAAGCGGGGCGCCACAGTGAGGGCAATGGGGCACAAGCGAAGACGGGATACGCAGGTCCTGTTGGTCGGCGACCATATGGCGTACGAGCTCTTCGTTGTCCCACGTCTCCTGACAGCAGGGCTTGCTGCACTGGAACAGTCCGTAATCTCCCTGCGTGTAAAAGAGTCGCTTCTTGTCAAAGCCGGCGCGCTGGAAACAATGGTCCACATTCGTGGTCAGCACAAAGTAGTCGCGGTCGCGCACGATGTTCAGGAGCTGTTCGTAGAGCGGCGTCGGTACGGGATCGTATCGGTTGCACATAATGTAGCGGCTCCAAAACGCCCAGTACTCCTCGAGCGAGCCATAGGGGTAGAAACCGCCGGAATACATATCGGCAAAGCCATAGCGTGCGGCAAAGTCGCCGAAGAGCTTCTCGAAGCGCTCGCCCGAATAGGTGTAGCCCGCTGCGGTGGATAGTCCCGCGCCAGCACCGATTACCACGGCGTCAGATGCGTCGAGTGCGTCTTGGAGCTTATCGATTTGCTTGGAGAAGGTTGCGGTAGATTGCCTCGTCAGGCGCGAGAAATACATTGAAGATCACCTTAATGTTGGGGTCGTTATGGTCTAGATGTTGGCGCACAGCATCGATGGCCGCGCGTGCGGCAGCTTCCTGGGGATAGTCAAACACGCCAGTAGAGATGCAGCAGAACGCGAGGGTTCCGAGTCCTCGGTGTGTCGCTTCTTCCAGGCAGCTGGTGTAGCAGCGGCGTAGCAGCAATTCCTCGCGCGGGCCGGGCTTATGGCTGGGCACGATGGGGCCGACGGTGTGGAAAACGTAGCTGCTGGGCAGGTTGAACGCCGGCGTGACCTTGACGCGTGCCGTCGGCTCCTCATGTCCTTGCTTGCGCATGAGGCCGTCGCATGCCAAACGTAGCTGCATGCCGGCATAGGTGTGGATGGCGTTGTCGATGCAACGATGTCCCGGCACAAAGCAGCCGAGCATTTGGCTGTTGGCTGCATTGACGATGGCGTCGGCCTTGAGCAGCGTAATGTCGCCGCGCCAGATGGCAACGCGATCGCGGTAGGAGAGTGTGTCAGCATCGGTCGCTCCGCCGCGCTCAACAAGGCGCTGCTGCAGGTAGGCATTCTGGACGTTGAGTGTCTCTGTCGCGAGCGCTTCGGGCGATCGTACGTTCATAAGGGCCCTGAGCAAATTGCGTTGCTCGTTGGCTCCGGCGGGAACAGTAAAGTCGCGCCCGTCCGGTCGCTCATTGAGCAATGCGTTGATAAGCCAAACGCGGCGCTCGGCTTGATTCATGGCTGGCCTCCTATCCAATTGAGTCGGGTGCGTTTGACAGTAGTGTGCGACCTGGCTCGTTTCTTCAAAAGAAGGCACAAAAAGGTAAGCGCCGTAAGGCGGCATGCCCCACGGCGCTCAATCGTCGAAGCCTGCGGCTGTTAGGAGCTCCGTACGAGTTGCTGATAGTCGGTGCCCCATTCCACTAGGGAATCGATGATGGGCATAAGGCTGTGGCCCAGCTCGCTGAGTGCGTATTCGGTGCGGATAGGTGTCTCGGGGATGACGGTGCGCGTGATGAGACCCGCGGCATCCATTTCCTTAAGGTTGGACGAAAGCACCTTTTGGCTAATGCCGGGGATAGCGCGATGCAGCGCGTTGAAGCCCATGGGATGGTCTATGAGCTGTTGGATGATATAGATCTTCCACTTGTTGCCAAAGAGTTGAAAACACGTGGCAACAGGGCAGGGAGGCAGTTCTTCTTTGGTAAGCATGGAGACTCCTCAATCGTGTGGACAGCTTTCATTATCGCAGCCGCTGTCGTTTGCGGCTACTACTTACCTTTTGGTAACTGGCTAATAGATTGGTGCCTTCTTTTGGTCGTTGCGCGCTTTTTGCATGATGCATATAGACGCAAAGAGCGTCAAAAACTGGATGGCTTCGCCCAGCCATCCTCGACCGAAAGGAAATGCCATGTCCGAGAATCTTGAGAACGTTGCCGCTTTCGCTTCCTGCGGTACTGCCGATCCTGCGTCCGCTTGCGGCTCCGCCGACCCCAAGGCTGCCCCTGCCTGTGGCACCGCTTGCGGCGCTGCCGACACTCAGTAAGCAATCGCTAGGAAGGGACTCGTAATGGATGCTCAGACTTGCCTCAAAAAGATGCAGCTTGCCGGGACGCTCTCTCTGGCAACCGTGGACGAAAGTGGCGCACCGCAAATTCGCTGCGTGAGCGCTGTCCATTACGAGCCCCGTGCTATCTACTTTCTCACGGCACGTGGCAAGGAGATGGCTCGTCAGCTTATGGCCGATGGGCGTGTCCAAACGCTCGTTCACACGCGGTTTAACGAGATGATCCGCATGTCCGGCGTTGCCGCTCCCGTCTCGGAGTCCGAGCAAGTTCACTGGCGCGATGTCATTTATGCCGAGCAACCGTATCTTGCCAACGTGTATCCCAGTGATACGCGCGAGATCAACATCATCTTTAAGGTTGAGAACATAGTGCTCGACTACTTTAACCTGGGAGTTCATCCCATCGAGCGCGCGGTCTTTACCTTGGACGAGAGCATGGCACCTGCGCCCGCTAAGGGCTTCTGCATCGATGCCGATGCGTGTATTGGTTGCGGTGCCTGTCTTGCGCACTGCCCGCAGAAGTGCATCGAGCCGGGAGACTCATATCGCATAGAGCCCGAACACTGCCTGCATTGCGGTGCCTGTGCCGAGAATTGCCCCGTCGGCGCCGTTGCGCGCCTGTAGCCCAAATATTGTCATCAGTTTTCACATCGACCAAGGGAGTCCCACGATGCAAAAGCCTGCGTTTGCCTTCCAATGGCATATTACAGATGAATGCGATCAGCGCTGCAAACATTGCTATATCTTTGCCAACGGTGCCTGCGCCGGTTTTAAGCGCATGCCGTGGGAACAGATGGTCCAGGTCGTCGATCAGGCCCAGGCGCTCTGCGAGCGCATCGGTCGCCAGCCGTACTTTTACGTTACGGGCGGTGACCCCATTCTTCATCCCGATTTTTGGCGCCTTGCTGAGCTCCTGCACGAGCGCGGCTTTATGTGGTGCGTGATGGGCAATCCGTTCCATCTGACCGACGAGGTCTGTGCTCGCATGAAAGAGCTGGGTTGTCGCAAATACCAGCTCTCGCTTGATGGGCTCGAGGCAACGCACGATTACTTCCGTAAACCCGGTTCGTTTGCCGAGACTCTGCGTGCCATTGGTTGCCTTAAGCGTGCAGGTATCTGGGTTGCCGTCATGAACACGGTATCGAGCATGAATGCCGCCGAGTTGCCGCAGCTCATCGATTTGGTGGCAAGCCTCGAGGTCGACGTGTTCGCCTTTGGTCGGTACTGCCCCACCTCGGGTCAAAAGCGCGATGAGTTCCATCTGGAGCCGCTGGAGTATCGCGACGTGCTGCTGGCCGCGCAGGAGCGTATGGAGTTCCATCAGGCTGCGGGCTGCAAGACGTTCTTCCAGCTCAAGGACCACCTGTGGACGTTGCTTTTGTGGGAGCAGGGTAAGTTCACCATTCCTGAGGATGCCAAGCCCGGCATGATCTATGACGGCTGCCACTGCGGAACGGGACACATGACGGTGCTGCCTACGGGCGACGTCTACGCGTGCCGCCGCATGGAGAGCAAAGTGGGCAACGTTGCCGAAAACTCGCTGGAGGAGCTCTTCTTCTCTCCGCAAATGGAAGCCAAGCGCGATTTTAAGAAGTTCAAGAAATGCGCCAAGTGCGAGCTCTTTGGCTGGTGCCGCGGGTGTCCTGCGGTGACGTACGGCTACACGGGCGACATGTACGATGCCGACCCGCAATGCTGGAAAGAGATTGAGGAGTAGGATTGTCGTCTAGTCATCGGGGAGGGGTCTTTAACGAGCGGTCATTCAAGAACGTCCCCAATGACTACCTGCAAAAAGTTGTACACCAGCATCCAAGGATGTCGAAAAATGTCGACTTTGGATGCTGGCGTACATGTTTTGGGCTGGCGGGGGAGCGGGGTCTAGGCAATCATTGCATCGAGTGTAATGAGTTCTCTGAGCCGCTCCGTGCGTGTTTGCCCATGGCGTTTGGCTTTTTCGTCAAACGCTTCAAGAACTGACTCGCCCACACGTGCTGATAAAACGGCGCTCGGCTCATCAGAGATTGGCGGCCTTTCCAGCTTGATAGTGCGACCTCTCGGCCATTCATCTTTCTCGTACGCCTCTGCGGCTTTCTCAAGCTCTCCAGGGGCAAATCCCATCATCTTTTCGAGCTGCTTAGCATCCATTGTGCTTCCTATCGATTGGTATAATGTCGAGCGCTGGTTCACGGATATTCTTTTTGTATACGTTTTTGTAGACAAAAATGCAAGCAGGTAATCGGGATAATCAGCTAGTTCTGCCCCGGTTTTTGGATAAGAAATGGGCATTGATGGCCTCGATATTTCCTTGCTTTTCAGCGTGCGATTTGAACGCTCATTGAACTTCCTGAGGGGAGAGCGTTTTTATAAACTATCGAGATTCTGATCAGGAACCCTCGACGGTCTTCGGTAGTGCGTCCAACTCCAATTCGCGACACAGTGTGTCACGAATTGGAGTAGTCGTTGGGTGTCCTTCAATGGCTAGTCATATAAGAACGTCCAAGTGCCGGATTTGTCATTTAGTGTCGTCCTTGGCGACCATTCTGGAGGGTCGTGGTCAAAAAATGGCAAATATGAGTACTGTTGCCATTATGGTTACATTTATTTTGCTATAAATAGTGCCTCCTAATGAGATTTGTTCCCATTAGGAGGCACTTTTATTGAACATATGAGGAGAAATAGCGTCGTCTGCGGGTCGCGCGCGCAGACGTGGTGTAAGAGCGTCCTGAGGTCCGTCGCTGCAAATC
>CATYSO010000026.1 GCA_958412345.1 uncultured Collinsella sp.
TGGAGAGAACGCTCCCGCAAACTGCCTCTTGACAACTTATAGGAGCGTCGGTTTTCTTTTTGCGTTGTTCACTGTGGTTGAGGGTAGTGGCTTAAACGTAGTAGATGGGCCAGTTTCGTGGCAAGCGAGCTGCGTGGATGATCTCGCGAAGTGAAAATGATTCCTTTTCCTCCGTCCCCAGGAGATCAGTTGGGGCTAGAGCTCTAGCGTGAGGGTGACGGGGCAGTGGTCGCTGCCGAAGATGTCGCCGCGGATGCCGGTGTCGCGTACGTTGCCGGCGATTGCGTCGCTTACCAGGAAGTAGTCGATGCGCCAGCCTGCGTTGTTCTTGCGGGCATTAAAGCGGTAGCTCCACCAGCTGTAGACGCCCTCGACGTCCGGATTGGCCGCTCGCCAGGTGTCGGTAAAACCGGCGTCGAGCAGCTCGGTAAACTTGCCGCGCTCCTCGTCCGAAAAGCCTGCGTTGCCACGGTTGGACTTGGGGTTCTTAAGGTCGATCTCCTCGTGAGCCACGTTAAAGTCGCCGCAGGTTACGACGGGCTTGCCACCCTCGCGCTCAAGCGCGCCCAAAAAGCCGCGATAGGCATCGTCCCAGGCCATCCGTACATCGATGCGCGCGAGCTCGTTTTGGGCGTTGGGCGTATAGACGTCGACAAACCAAAACTTGTCGAACTCGAGCGCGCAGACGCGGCCCTCGGTTGCGGCTTGGGCGACGAGTTCGGCCGCCTCGCCCTCGCCGGCGTAGGGCAGCAGTGCATCGGCGCGCAGCACGCGCAGCGGCTCCTGGCGGCTAAAGACCGCGGTGCCCGAGTAGCCCTTGCGCTGGGCGTAGCTCCAGGTTTGGTGATAGCCGGGCAGATCGATATCGACCTGGCCCTCCTGCAGCTTGGTCTCTTGCAGCGCCAGGATATCGACATTGAGCTCCTGTGCGATCTGGATAAAGCTCGGGTCTTTTTTGAGCACGGCGCGCAGGCCGTTGACGTTCCACGAGGCGAACGTGTAAGTCTGAGACATGGTGTCCTTTCGACGGGGTTGGCAGGCTTAAGATTAGCGCAACAGGGGCGGGGCGGAGTCCGCGAGTGATAGCGCGATCGCCGCCGTCCCGGAGACACAGACGGAGGACATATATGACGCAGGCAATATCGGACCCCAAACAGGCCTCCGCCGCGCTGGCGGAACTGTTCGAAACCCATAGCCACGTGGTCTTCTTTGGCGGAGCGGGCGTTTCCACGGCAAGCGGCATTCCCGATTTCCGCAGCGTGGACGGCCTGTATCACCAGCGGTTTTCCTATCCGCCCGAGACTATGCTCTCGCACAGCTTCTACGAGGCGCATCCGGCGGAGTTTTTCGACTTCTACCGGACCAAGATGATCGCGCTTGGCGCCAAGCCCAACCACTGCCACGCCAAGCTGGCGGAGCTGGAGCGCACCGGCAAGCTCGACGCCGTGGTGACGCAAAACATCGATGGCCTGCATCAGGCGGCTGGTTCACGGCACGTGTTTGAGCTGCATGGCTCGGTCCACCGCAATATCTGCCAGACGTGCGGAGCGGTCTACAGCGCCGAATGGATTTGCGCGCGCGAGCACGAGGATGCCGTGGGCGTGCCCGTGTGCCCTGCGTGCGGCGGTCGCATCAAGCCCGATGTGGTCCTCTACGAAGAACCGCTCGATGAGCGTGTGCTTACCGGCGCCGTTGCTGCTATCGCCGCAGCCGACGCCCTCGTCGTGGGCGGGACCTCGCTCGTAGTGTATCCGGCGGCGGGCCTCACGCGTTACTTTACTGGCGATGCGCTGGCCATCTGCAATTTGGCGCCTACCGATCAGGATGCAAATGCCGACCTGCTGATTTCTTGCGACATCGCGGCCGCGTTTGCATTCTAGCCCGCGCGCGCGGATACAATAGAAAGACTGATTGCAAAGCGACCCCGCCGCCTGTGCCCGAGCGCGGCGACGTGGGCATTTTAGGAGGATGTTCATGGCGAACGACAGCAAGACATGGCGGTGCGGAAAGTACGAGCTCAGCTTTGACCGTCCGCGTATCATGGGCGTCCTCAACGTGACGCCCGATTCGTTTAGCGACGGCGGTGAGCACTTTGACCAGGATGCCGCTATCGAGTACGGCCTGGCGATGCTCGATGCCGGCGCCGACATCATCGACGTGGGCGGTGAGTCCACGTCGACGTGGCGCCCCGGCTTTACCCCGGTCAACCCCGACGAGGAGGCTCGCCGCGTGCTGCCCGTGGTGCGCGCGCTGGCCAAGGAGGGCGCCATCGTCTCGATCGACACGCGTCACGTGGCGGTTGCCAAGGCGGCCGTGCGCTGCGGCGCCTCGATCGTCAACGACGTGACCGGCTTCACCGACCCCAAGATGGTCGAGTTTGTTAAGACGAGCACCTGCGGCGTCATCGTGATGCATGCCGGCGAGGTCGCCGCGCCCGCGCGCACGCACGCAACGGTGCAGCTCGATACCTCGGCAGCGGCGTTTGTTGCCGAGAAGGCACGCGAGGCGGCTGCCGAGGCCGCGCGCGAGGCCGAGAAGCCGGTCCGTCGCCGTCGCGGCAAGTTGCTGGGCGAGCCTAAGCCGGAGGCCAAGCTTCCGGGCGGCGTGGTGCAGCCCTCGTTGCCGTTTGGTGAACCGGAGCCCACGTCTGAGCCCGCAAGCGAGCAGGAGGCGCCCGCCGCCGAGCAGGCTACTGCCGCCGAGACCGTCGCGCCCGCGCCCGAGGCCGCGCCCGCAGCCACCGAGGCCGCATCGGAGCCCAATGACCACCTGGCCGCCATGATGCGCCGCAGTGCCCGCCGTGAGGAAGCCTATGTGCCCACCTCGCAGCTCCGCCGCTTTACCCTGCCCGATTCTGCGCCCATCATGCGCCGCGTCATGGGCTTTCTGTCCGACCAGGCCCGCACGCTCATCCATGCCGGCGTGTCGCGCGACCGTATCTGCATCGATCCCGGCCCGGGCTTTGGCAAGACGGCCAACGAAGACATCGTCATCCAGCGCGAGACCGCCAAGATGGCGTCGCTGGGCTATCCGCTCATGTGCGCCGTGTCGCGCAAACGTTTTGTGGGAGCCGTCTCGGGCGTGACCGAAGCCGCCGCGCGCGATGCCGCCACGTTTGGCGTGTGCCTGGGCGCCATCCAGGCCGGCGCCAACATCGTGCGTGTGCATGACGTTGCGGGCTTTGCGCAGTTCCTGAACGGTTACTGGGCCGTTGCCAAGCCGCAGCCGCGCCGCGCGTTTGTGGCCGTGGGCTCCAACCTGGGGCATCGCTGCGACAACATCCGTGCTGCGCGCGACATGATTGCCGAGATCCCGCTTACCTGCGTGTCCAACTGCTCGCGCATCTACGAGAGCGAACCGGCCTACGAGATGCGCCAGGATGCGTTTGCCAACGCCGTCATTGAGATCAAGACCGAGCTGGCTCCGCTGGTGCTGCTTGACGAGCTCATGAAGATCGAGGCCGAGCTGGGCCGCGACCGCTCCAAGAAGGCCAAGGCAAACGGCCCGCGCACCATCGACCTGGACCTGCTGTGGATGGACGGCGAGACTCACGGCGGCAAGAAGCTGCGCCTGCCGCATCCGCTGATCGGCGAGCGCGACTTTGTGTTGGTGCCGCTCGAGGACCTAATGCACGACCCGGCGCGGTTCTTCCGCTACAACGGCGTCGAGGTCAAGGAGCCCGAGGACCGCGTGGGCCATATCGTGGGCGAATTGGGGCGTATGTAGATGATCGAGATGAATGCTGTTGCCGCCGGTGCCGAGCTCGACGCGGCGCGTGACGCGGGCCGCGAGGGCATGTCCGCGGGCTGGTGCGCGTGGAGCGCGGGCGATGCGTCGCTGACGTTTTCGCTGGTCGTGCGCCCGGATGTGAATATGCATGCCTTCCACGGTCTGCCGTTTGTGGCCGCGATGGGCATGATGGACGCACTTGCGGGCACGGCTGCGACGCCGGGGCTGGGGCTTGCCGGCAAGGTTGGTATTCAGTGGCCGAGCGATATCGTGTGCGGCGCGCCTGCGTTTGAGACGTCGCTCGCGCGCGTTGCCGGTAACGGCGGCGCCGGTGCTGCAGGCATGTTTGCCGCGGTGACGGTGGATATCGAGCGTGCGGCGTTGAGTGAGCTTGGTGTGGATATGACCGACGAAGCGCTGGTTGAGGCGCTGGCCGCAGCGGTTCTCACCCGCGTTGACGCTTGGGCGGTTGTCGCGAACACGCCGCAGGGTGCCGCCGGCCCGCTGGCCCCGGTGCTGGGCGAGTATTTCGACATGGTGCCGCTGCTGGGCCGTCAGGTTGCGGCGGTGTCGCCCAACGGCCTGCCGCTCGCGGTCGGTGTGTTTGCGGGGCTTGACATCTGGGGCCGCGCGACCATCAAGACCGATGCCGGCGAGCAGGAGTTCCCGCCCGAGGCCGTACGAATCCGCGGCTTGTAGCGCGGGTCCGCTCGCAAAGATAACGATGACAACGAAGCCCTCCTCGGCCAGCGCCGGGGAGGGCTTTTGTGTGAGCAGAGAGGATGGCCACGTTCGTCTTATTCCTCAAAAATGAAAATAATTCAGTTTTGAGGAATAAGATTTAGCCAGCTCGACCCTTTGCGAGGTATATTCGATGCAGAGCCTATTCCTCAAAACTGAAAAATTTTCGATTTTGAGGAATAGCAACGAAAGACCGCAGGGAGGCAGCCAATGAAACTCATCAATAGAACGTCGTATATGGACACGTTGACGAGCCTTATCGGCGTGCCGGATATCAAGGTCATCACGGGCATTCGCCGTAGTGGAAAATCGAAATTGCTCGAGGCCCTTCGCGACTACGTAGAGGCCAACCTGCCCGATTCGAATATCATCCATATCAATTACAACCTCGATGAATTCGAGGGCCTGCTCGAATACCATGCGCTACTTGCCTACGTAAAAGAGCGTCGGGCGCCCGGCAAGCAAAACTTCCTGCTTATCGACGAGGTTCAGATGTGCGACGGCTTCGAGCGCGCGATTAACAGTCTCCACGCGTCCGAGCAATACGACATTTTCATTACCGGATCGAACGCCTTTTTGCTGTCGAGCGATCTGTCGACGCTCTTTACGGGGCGCACGTTCGAGATCGAGGTGTTCCCCTTCTCGTTTGAGGAATACCGTTCTTACGGCGACGAAGGCGAGGTCGACCGCGATTTCGACGAGTACGTGAGGACCGGTGGCATGTCCGGCTCCTACCCTTATCCGTTGCAGGAGCAGCGTTATCAATATCTCTCCAACGTCTTTAAGACACTCATTGTGAGAGATATCGTTCAACGGCATAACGTGAGAAACGAATCGGCCTTGCTGCGCATTGCCGATTACATGATGGACAATGTCTCCAACATTACGTCGGCTCGCAACATTACGGACGTTTTGAATGCGGACGGGCTGAAGATTACGAACAAGACGGTCGGCACGTATATGGGATACCTGTGCGATGCGTTCGCCTTCTATAAGGTGCGCCGATACGACATTCGCGGCAAGAAATACCTTAAGAGCGGTGAGAAGTTTTATCTGGCGGACCATGCATTTAAATACGCCCTGCTTGGAACACGCGACATGGATTGGGGTCGTGTGTACGAGAACATGGTGGCTATTGAGCTACTGCGCCGCGGATACGAGGTGTACGTCGGCGTGCTCTACAAAAAGGAAATTGATTTTGTAGCAATCAGGCGAAGCGAGAAACTCTACATTCAGGTGAGCGACGATATCAGCTCGGATAAGACGTTCGAGAGGGAGATTTCGCCGCTCCTGAGCATTGGCGATGCGTATCCCAAGATGATTCTCGCCCGTACGCATCACGAGACAACAGATCGCGATGGGGTGCAGGTTGTGGATCTGGCGAGATGGCTGGCCGGCGAGGCGTAGCGCCTCTCAGGTCTATTCCTCAAAACTGAAAATAATTCAGTTTTGAGGAATAGGATTGGCGGGTGGTTGCTGCGAGCTGGTGCATCCAGCCCGGCCCTTGCCCTATCCCAGCTCCTGCATGCGGCGGTAGATTTCGCAGATGCCCTTGATAGTGAGCTGGCCGTCGACCACGTCGAAGGCGTCGGTCGAACCGGCGACGATGTTGGCGAGGCCACCCGTGGCGATGACGGTGGCGTCCTCGCGCCCCAGCTCGCGTTTCATGCGCGCGACCAGGCCCTCGGCCATGGCGGCGGCGCCCGTTACGGCGCCGACCTTGATGCACTCCTCGGTATCGCGGCCGATGGCGTGCTCGGGTGCCTCAAGCGGAACGCTGGCGAGTTTGGCGGCGCGGGCGGCGAGCGCGTCCATGGAGATGCGGATGCCCGGCGCGATTGCTCCGCCAATGTAGTAACCGTCCTCGTCGATAACGTCGATATTGGTCGCGGTGCCAAAGTCCACCACGATCGCCGGGGCGCCGTAAAAGCGCTCGGCCGCGACGGCGTTGGCGATGCGGTCGGCGCCCACGGCCTGGGGACGCGCGGCGCGCAGCTTGGTCACGGCGGCGGTCTGCGGTCCGATGACGATGGCGTCTGCCGCGATGCGGTCGGCCACGGCATGCCATTCGCGCGAGAGCTGCGGCACCACGCCGGCAAAGGCGATCGCGTCGACCGCGTCGAGCGAGAGGTCGTACATCTTAAAGAAGCCCATCAGGCGCACGTGGATCTCGTCGGCGGTAAAAGAGCGGTCGGTGGGCATGCGCCACGACTGCACCAGCTCGTCTCCGTCAAACAGGCCCATGGCCGTCTGCGTGTTTCCCATATCGATAGCGAGCAGCATGTCTACTCCAGGTGTCGGCGTAAAAGGACGCGCACCATTGTATACGCGCTGCCGGCGTTGGGCTGCGATTCGTTTACGGGGACACATGGGCTGAAAGTTAATATATGAAGGAATTATGCTCTACGAGATTTTCCTTGCCGTTTACCGAACTCCCGCGTAATATTCTTTCTTGCGCACATGAGGCGCCCAGACATTGCGGGGTGGAGCAGTCTGGTAGCTCGCCGGGCTCATAACCCGGAGGTCGTAGGTTCAAATCCTGCCCCCGCGACCAAGAACTTGCAGCTCGTCGGCCTAGCCGGCGAGCTTTTTTGTTATTTCGGGCTGTGTTTTTGACCCGGTCCTCAACTTTTCGGTCGAAAATCTCAATCTGTAACAGGTAGACCCGATTTGGCCGGCTAGGTGTTACAGATCGAGACATTTGGACAGAGCGGGCCCTGCATGCCCAATCTGACACAAGCCAACAAGGTGCAAACTAGGGAACTTTACTAGGGAACTAGGGAACTTTACTAGGGAACTAGGGAACTTTACTGGGGAACTGGGGAATGACTGGGGTATAGTAGGGGTTGACTAATGATTCAATCGAAGGACAGCTATGTTCATAACGAATGATATCGAGTTGGCTGCTGCGGTTGAGCACATGAGGGCCGCAGGGACGGACCTTGCCGAATACGAACTCAAAACTGCGGCAGGTGGTTTTCCCAAGACGATGCCGGACTCAATTTCTGCTTTTGCTAATGGAGCTGGCGGAACGATCGTATTTGGCATCAGCGAAAAAGACGGCTTTCATTCGGTGGATGTTGATGTAAAGATGATCCAGGCGCATAGTGCCCAAGCTGCGAGGGAGCTCATTGAGCCTCCTCAGATGGTGGACATCATGGTCTTGGAGTTTGAGTCAAAGCCTGTCGTCGTGGTTAATGTCCCCGAGGCACCGTCGCGAGAAAAGCCGTGCTATGTCAAAAAGCTTGGACAGCGTCTTGGCTCATATATAAGAACTGGCGACGGTGATCATAAGATGTCCTCTTATGAAATCGACCGATACATCGAGAACCAATATCGAAGTGCGCGCAACGATGCTGTTGTCGTTGAGGGCGCAACGATAGATGACTTTGACCAAGATTTGCTCGCGGGATGGCTCTCACGTGTGAGAGCGACAACGCTGGGCAGGTCCGCTGCCTTAAGCGACGAAGAACTCATGGCGAATCGCCGTGTGGTTTCCCTCGATGCTGAAGGGGTTTTGAGGCCGACCGTTGCCGGCATTATGGCATTGGGGTTTTCTCCGCAACAGTTTTTTCCTCGTGCCAACATTGTGTTCACGGCCTATCCGACACCGAAAAAGGGCGAAGTGGGGAGAGCTGGGGAACGTTTTTCTGATTCGGTTGATATCGATGGGCCAATACCCATTATGGTGGTTGATGCGGTGCGGGCTGCATCGCGGAATATGAAGCATGGCGCAATCGTAAAGGGCGCATTGAGGGAAAACGTGCCGGACTATCCGTTGGCTGCGGTCCGTGAGGCTGTTGCCAACGCGTTGATGCATAGGGATTATTCTCCCGATGCGTTGGGCACCCCGGTAATGATTGA
This sequence comes from uncultured Collinsella sp., assembly GCA_958412345.1. GTDB lineage: Bacteria > Actinomycetota > Coriobacteriia > Coriobacteriales > Coriobacteriaceae > Collinsella. The sequence continues at coordinate 8,335 of CATYSO010000026.1, forward strand.
CCTTTACCCCGATCGTATGGAGTTGTCCAACCCCGGCGGCTTGTTCGGCTCGCTGACGGTTGAGCGTTTGGGACAACGAGGCGCAACGGCTTCGAGGAACCAGTTTCTAGCTCGAATTCTCGAGGATGTGCCCTACTCTGATGTTGATGGCAGGGTCGGTCGTGTTGTCGAAAATCGAGGCTCGGGCTATCCGACGATTAATAGGGAACTCGAACAGGCCTTGATGCCCGCACCGATCGCTAAGAGCACTCTTGATGAGTTTGTCTTGATCATGAGGCATCGACGTATGACGGACCAGGAAGACCGATCATACACAAAGGAAAATGTAAAGACGGCCATCCTTGGTTACATCGCCCATTGTGAGAGCGTGAGCACGTCGGAACTTGCGAAAGCGTCGGGGATGTCAATGAAAACGGTACGCCGATATCTGTCTGCGCTTATGGAAGAAGGAATTGTCGAGGGAATCGGGACGGCCAACAGCCCCAAGCGACGCTATCGTTTGCGTCGGTAGGAGCAGTCTGGTAGCTCGCCGGGCTCATAACCCGGAGGTCGTAGGTTCAAATTCCGCCCCCGAGGCGGATGCCACCTGCGATTCCGATCAGTCCGCCACGCCCTCTCAGGAGGTCTAACCCATGGATCCCATTCTTGCCGAGGTCTACTCGACCGTTCTACCCGCCGCTCCTTTTGTTATAGCTGCCTATGTGGGCATTTGGCTCGCACTTGCGGTTTACGCGTTTGTTCTGTCGCGCCGCGCCAAGCGCACCGAGCGCGACCTCGGTGCGCTCAAGCAGGCCCTCGTCGCCCGCGAGGAAAGCTCGAGCGCTAAAGGGGCCTACCCACCCTTGCCGGATTCGAACGTGGCAAGAACGGCTATGGAGTGGCCGTACTTCCCCTCATATAGTGGTGTCATCGAAGCTTCGCATGCACTTCGAACGGTTCCACGATAACGAGAAAGGGAAGCCGATGAAGAAGATTATCCTCTTGTGCAATTCCGGCATGTCTACGAGCCTCATGGTTCAGAAGATGAAGGATGCCGCCGTCGCCGAGGGTCTCGAGTGCGCCATTGCCGCTTACTCCACTGATAAGGCGGCAGAGGTCGCCTCGGATGCCGACTGCATTTTGCTGGGCCCTCAGATTCAGTTCCAAGCCGATGAAGTTCGCGCGGCATGCCCGGGCGTGCCGGTTGCCGTCATTGACATGGTGGCGTACGGCACGATGGATGGCAACGTTGCGCTTGCCCAGGCCAAATCCCTTATGGGTGAGAACTAGGAGGCGCGTCGCACATGGCATCCATGAACGGTATCATTGCCAAGATTTCTTCTTGGGGTAACGCTGTCAGCAAAAATACGATTCTCCAGGCGATTTCGTCGGGCATCATGTCGATGTTCCCCATCATCATCGTCGGATCGTTCGCAAGCTTGTTCTCGGGCATTCCCATTCCGGCTTATCAGGAGTTCCTTACAACGAGCGGCGTCAATGTGGCGCTTTCTGCCGTGGTGAACGCAACCACCAACATGCTCGGCCTGTTCTTCACCTACGGTGTTGCGCGCTCGTACGGTGAGAACATCGGGGTTAAGGCTCCTGCCGCCGGTGTGCTCGCCCTTGTTGTCTATGTTGCGCTGATGCCTACGCTGACTTCAGAAGATGGTGTGACGTCGCTTGCTTTTGACTATCTGGGCACTAAAGGCATGATCTTGGGCATCGTTATTGCGTTCCTTGCAACGAAGATCTTCCACCTTATTGTTTCTAAGAACATTGTTATTAAGATGCCCGCTGGCACGCCCGACTTTGTGTCCAACAGTTTCGTTTCGCTCATTCCCGCGTTTGCCATTGCGCTGTGCGCTATCGTGGTGCGCATGATCTTTGCGCTGACTCCCTGGGGCGACGCGTTCAGCTGTTTCTACGCTCTCATCCAGATGCCCATCCAGGGTCTGATTGGCGGCAACATCGCTTCCGTTGTTCTCATTAGCGTGATCATGTGCCTGCTGTGGTGCTTCGGCATTCATCCCGGTTTTATCACGAGCCTCATCGGCCCGCTCTTCATGATGCTCGATGGTGCCAACCAGGCCGCCTACGCTGCTGGAGAGGCTCTCCCCAACATCATCGGTATGAACTTCAATTACATTACGACCATCGCAATTGCCTACCCCGCCGTTCCCATTGCCATCCTTTTGGTCGCCCGTTCCGCCCAGCTGCGTACGGTCGGCAAGGTGGCGCTGGCGCCCGGTTTCTTTGGCATCAACGAGCCGATTATTTTCGGCCTCCCCATTGTGCTGAACCCCGTGGCTGCTATTCCGTTTATCGTGACGCCTCTTGTCAATGTCATTGGAATGTACGCGCTGCAGTCCCTGGGTATTGTGGCAAAATGCATCGGCATCCTGCCGTTCAACATCCCGGTGGTCATCACTGGCATGCTTTCCGGTGGTATCAGCATCGCCATCGCTGAGGTCGTGTTTCTCATCATCGATATCTTGATTTGGATTCCGTTTATCAAGGCGATGGACGCCGCCAAGCTCAAGGCGGAGCAGGAAGCGCAGGCGGCATAGTAACAAGTCCCCTTCATATTGCCGCGTTTGTATTGCGAGGTGGGCGGTGCTGCAGAAGCGCCGCCCACCTCGTTTTGTATACCGACGCCGCGTATTGCGCGGGCTCGATTCGTAGCGCCGTATGGATTGGATGGTGCGGACGACACCTCCACCACAAGGACGACGCCTCCCCACAAGAAGGGCCCCGGGCTGAACGCCCGGGGCCCTGTACTTTGCGTTGCCGATTATCTCTAGCCGGTTATAGCGCACAAGATTTACGCTGCGTTGACCATCTTCTCCAGTTCATCGATACGGTTCTGCATGGCGTCGATCATGCGGTACAGGTCAACCAGCTCGCGTGCAAAAGCCTTGGTGATCTCGGTCGCCATGAGCTGATCCTCTGCATGAACTTGAATAAGCGATGCCGGGGCATTGACTCCCTGAGCTGCGGAGGAGATCATTTCCAGATGAACGTCGTGGCTTTCCAGAAAGTTTGCATCGCCATCTGCAATGAGGGCGGGAGACTCATCTGCTCGGCCATCTTTCGCGTGCTTGATGGCCTCCATGTAGGCGCTCTTTGCAGTGCCTGCCGTGCTGATGAGCTTAAAAACTTGCAGTTCTTCATCGGGAGTCATAGTGCAATATCCTTTCTGTTGTTGCGCGAGCGCAACAAGGCAGCGTTGCGCTCGCTTGTCCATGTGACATAAACAGCCGTGTGACTGATTGGCGAATTACAGGTTCGTACCATTCGATGCGATGACGTCGCGATACCAGAAGAATGACTTTTTAGGAATGCGCTCAAGCGTGCCAGCGCCCTCGTTGTCCCGGTCGACATAGATGAAGCCGTAGCGCTTCTTCATCTCTCCCGTGCCGGCGGAGACGAGGTCGAGCGTGCTCCAGGGCGTGTACCCCATCAGGTCCACACTGTCCTCATCGACCGCATCGATCATGGCAGCTATGTGCGCGCGAAGGTAGGCGATGCGATAGTCGTCATCAACGCGCCCATCTACCACCTCGTCTACTGCGCCGAGGCCATTTTCTACCACAAAGAGCGGCTTTTGGTAGCGGTTGTAAAGCAGGCGGAGTGTCAGACGCAGGCCCATGGGGTCGAGCTGCCAACCCCAAGCGCTCGTTTCGAGGTAGGGGTTCTTCACGCCGCTCACCATGTTGCCGCCTGTCTTTTCGGCGTCGGCTTCGGTGCCGCTTTGCACCATCGATGAGTAGTAGCTAAAGCCAACGAAGTCTACCGTACCGGCGCGGAGAATCTCGTCATCTCCCGCCTCGCGCACAAGGGTAACCCCGCGTCGCTCCATGGCCTTGCATAAGAAGGAGGGGAGATAGCCGCGCACCTGCACATCCGCAAAGGCGAGCATATCGTTTTGGAAATCGTCTGCCGCCTTCGCGTCGAGCGGGTGGCAGGTTTTTGGATACACAATGCCCGCGAGTGTCATGCAACCGACCTTGAGGCCGGGATCGATCTCGTGCGCTCGGATGACCGCCTTAGCGCTTGCGACAAATTGGTGGTAGGCCGCCTGATAGATGGTGGGCCAATAGCCCTCGTCTCCCGGTCGCATATTGATGCCGGTGGGCGACCACGGATTGTACTCGGCAACGTTGATCTCGTTGAACGTGAGCCAATAGCGTACAGTGTCGCCGAACTCCCGGAAGCATACATCACAGTACCTCGCGAAGAAGTCCACGAGACGCCTATCGCGCCAACCCCCGTACTTTCTCACGAGGCCAAGTGGCATCTCGTAATGCGAAAGCGTAACAACAGGTTCTATGTTGTAGCGCTTAAGCTCAGCAAATACGTTACGGTAGAAAGCGAGGCCGCGCTCGTTGGGCTCGTTCTCGTCGCCTTCGGGGAAGATACGGCTCCATGCGATGGAGAGGCGCAGGACCTTGAGTCCCATTTGGGCAAAGAGCGCTATGTCTTCCTTGTAGCGATGATAGAAATCCACGCCGTCGTGGCTCGGGTAGTAGACCCCTGCCTCAACGTCGGTCGTTATACGTCGAGGCGTATCGACCGCGCCGGCGGTCATCACATCGGCAACCGAGAGACCCTTGCCGTCTTCTTGATAGGCTCCCTCGCATTGATTTGCCGCCAAAGCGGCTCCCCATAGAAAATCAGCTGGTAACGCCATGCGCACCCCTTTCTTCTAGCCGCACAGGGCACGCATGAGGGTTTCGTAGCTGCCACCCTCTACGATGCAGCGTACCCGCTTCTCGTCGGTAAGAAGCCGTGCGGTCGTCTGATAGAACCGTTGAGTCACGTCTGCGGTTGAGTCGCAGATCGACGTAAGGATGATGAGTTGGACGTCATTGGTTTTCCAACGGATGGGGCGCTTGAGAACACCCACGACCACGAGGTTCTCGTCGGGAAGCACCTCTATGGGATGAGGCAGAGCTGCCAGGTTACCAAAATCGGTGCTTCCATGTTTCTCACGCTCCAACACGGAGCCGAGGAAGTTGTCCGGTAGGGGTCGCACTTGTCGGACGAGTTCGCAGAGTTCGGCGAGCGCGTCGTCTCGACGCCGCGACGTGAGGCCCGTGAAAAAGAACTCTGGCCGGTAGAACCGGCGTAGATATGAGCTATCCCCCAGTTCAAGTCTATGGCGTACGCGGTTCATATCGCGCGCCTCAAGGAAGCTGTTCACCTGCATGATGGGCTTGGGAACCGCTCGGTCAATGGGGACGGACGAGAAGATGTAGTCGAATGTATTGAGGTCGATGTGGTTGAGCTCAAAGACGCTGCAGACGGTGAGCTCGCTGATGTAATCGCCGAATGCCTCTTCAAACTGATAAGCAAAAAAGCGCGAGCTCGATTTACCCGTCGCACAAACCAGGAGCACACGGCTCTTATGAGGAATGCGTCGCTGCATGACGAGTCCCATTTGAAACATTATGGTGAAGTAGGCAATCTCGTGCTCGGATACGGGGCGTCCGTAGTGAGCAGCGAGTGGCAATGCCGCCTGCTGCGCCAGTGCGTGGGCGAAGGGGTAGGTGCGGCGTGTTTCTGCAAGCTGGGGGTTTGTGATTTCGATGCCATAGCGCATGCGTATATCAAATGCAATGAGATGGTTTCCCAGCATAAGGCGCAGACGCAAATTATCGCTGAAGTCGACGCCGTACATATCGTAGATGGCATCGAGCATGGGGTCGATGAGATGCTGGATATCCTCCGAGATAACGAGGTTCCCATCGAGTCCGAATGTGTCGTGGCGCACGACACCGCCGGCAACGAAGGCGGCTATGAGCTGGACCTCGCCTTCGGTATCGTCAAGCGGGATGTCGCGTTCTTCCAGCTGTTCTATAACGACGTGCGCGCAATGTCGGTCATGCTCCGCGCCCTCCCAGGTGTTTCGCCCGGAGACGTCCTCTATGATGTGGCCACGGTGGCAGCGTGCGCTTGACACCACGAGATAGAGAATGAATGTTTCGAGGGCAGCCTCGGACATTACGACGTTTTCGGCAGCAAAGGTCTGCACGACAAGGTCTCCGATGATTGCCGCGGCTTGATCTTGTACGCTGCGGTAATCATCAAAACCGACCGTATGGAATCGCAAGCAGTGCATGATTGCCTTGCGGAAGGCAAATTCGTCTCCGACGGCTCTCATCCCGTATCCAGGGACACGCTCCACCGTGAGGCCGGAGCGGGTGAGGATAGACTCTGCATGGCGAATTTCCTGCGAGAGTGTCTTGGTAGAGACAAACAAGGCTTCCGACTCGTCCGCGAGCTTGAAGAACGATCCGCTTATGAAGCGCTCTACGAGATACATAAGACGCTCTTCGGCGGTTTCAGGCGTGTGGCGGGCAATGCGTTGTAGGCTACGCTGTCGCCAGGCATGGTAGCGCTCAGCGTCGTTAATCTCGAGGCGGTATCCGTGGCGTGGCTTGGAGACAAGCTCGGCGCCGCTTTCTGCAAGGTTCTGCCGGAGCGCCTTAAGGCGCGTGCGCGTCGTCTTCTCGCTCTTTTGAATATATTGGGCAAGTTGTTCTGCCGTTACATAGTCACTCTGCTCGATGAGCTCAAGAAGATTGAGGAGCTCCCTATCCATGTCGCCCCCTAGGGCATCGGGGCATTTCGCCGCATTTAGATATCGTTGATAGAAATACTATACGAGCGCTACGCCTAGCAGCTCAATTGCCTCATTTACCGGATTGCGCGCGGAAAAAGCCGTCCTTGAGCGGACGGGGACGTCCTATACCATGGGTGGCAAACGGCAGAGTACAACCGATGGCGCAAAGTGAGTCTGTTCTCGCTGTGCGCGTAAAGGAGGCGCTTGGGATGAAGGTCATTTTTAGGGCAGACGACCTGGGCATGAGCGAGGGCATCAACTACGGTATCGCCAAAGTCATCTCTTGCGGACCGATTACGAGCGTTGGGCTCATGCCCAACATGCCTGCTGCCTCCCACGGCTTCGACCTCGTTGCTGCAAGCGGTGTGAGTGTGGGGCAACATACAAACATCTGTCTTGGTAAGCCGGTTTCTGACCCCGCGTCCATTCCCTCACTCGTGGATGAACACGGGGAGTTCTGTTCTAGCAGAACCATCAGGGCGCGCACGGAGGACACCATCGTGCTCGAGGAAGCGGAGCGCGAAATACAGGCGCAGCTCGATCGGTTTCGTGCGCTGACCGGGCGCGACCCGGCGTACTTTGAGGGCCACGCCGTGTTCTCCCCGACGTTTTTTCAGGCACTTCAGAACGTCGCGGAGCGCAATGGGCTCTTCTACATCAACCCCATGGATCCGGTCTGGAGTGAGAAGTGGGGTGTGGTGTGTGCAAAACCCTATCACCTCGATGATCGAGGCCTGTACGATCCGCGCAAGTACTTGTTTGACGACGAGGCCGACATTGCGCGTCACGCCTGCAGCATGCTCGTATTCCACCCGGGGTATCTGGATCAATATGTGCTCGACCACTCGTCCTTTACCTTGATTCGTCCCATGGAAACGGCGTTTCTGGTGAGTGAGGAGCTTGAGCAGTGGATCGAACAGAAGCACGTGCAGTTGGTGAATTTTGAAAACTACTGCGAGGACTAGGATGTTGCGAAAGTCGCAGCTAAGAGCGGGGGCGCCATCTGGCTTCGGACGCCCGTGCTGTAACGGTGGCGCACCATAGAGAAAGGACGAATATGAATAAACCCGACCACTTCCTCTGGGGCGTGTCGACGGCGGGCCACCAGACCGACGGCGGCGACGCGGCTGCCGACACCACCTTCTTGGAGCATGTGGAGCCTACGGTTTTTAAGGAGCCCGCTGGAGACGCCTGCCGCAGCTGGGAGCGTTGGGAGGACGACCTCAACTGTGTTGCTGAGATGGGGCTCAACGCGTATCGCTTCTCCGTTGAGTGGTGTCGCATCGAGCAGGAGGAGGGCGTCATCGACCAGGCGGCCCTCGATCACTACGACCGCCTGATGGATGGTTGCCTGGAGCGCGGTATCCAGCCGGTGCTCACGCTTTGCCACTTTACCTGTCCTCATTGGTTTGCCAAACGGGGTGGTTGGCTCGCGCCCGACGCTGTCGACCTCTTTGCGGCGCATGTGCGGCGCGTTATGGAGCTCGCCCGCGGCCGCGCCGCTGCGGTGGTGACACTTAACGAGCCCAACCTCAACCAGCTCCTCGCCAACGGTGCGATGCCTCCCGAGGCGTTTGCCTTCCAGCAGGTGGTGCTGCATGCCGCAGCGGCAAAGGCGGGCGTTGCGCATTACCGTGCGGGCAACGTGCAGGACATCGACGAGTTCGACGCAATGGACGAGGCTATGGCGCGTGCTCATCGCCGTGCTGTGGAGGTGGTGCGTGAGGTAGCGCCGGGTACCCCTGTGGGACTCTCGCTTTCAGTAGTGGACGACGACTGGGCCACACCCGCCGGCCGTGCCATTTGCGAGCGTAAGCGCGAACTCTGCTATGGCAAGTGGGTTGATGCCATTCAAGGGGATGACTTCATCGGCGTGCAGAACTACGAGCGCATGGTCTTTGGCGACGAAGGGCTCATCGCACCCGATCCTACCCAGCCCATCAACGGTATGGGCACGCAGGTGGAGCCCGGCTCGCTTGCGGGTGCAGTGCTCTACATCCACGAGCTCACGGGCCTTCCAGTCGTCGTTACAGAGCATGGCATCTCTACCGAGGACGATCATCTGCGCTGCGACTTCATCCGCGCATCGCTGCCCGCGCTTGCGGGGCTTGTGCGGCGCGGGCTGTCAGTGCTGGGGTACTTCCACTGGACGCTTATGGACAACTTTGAGTGGATTTCTGCTTTTGACAGTCGACTGGGGCTTTATGAGGTCGATCGTCGTGACGGTACGTACGACCGCATCGCAAAGCCAAGCGCGCGCGTGTACGCGGATGTGGTTCGCACGCTCGATGGGCGGATGTAGATGCGTTCGCGCAAGGAGATGGGCACGCGGCGCCTATATCGGTGTTGCGAAGGCAAGGGGAGATGACGTATGCAGGCGCTACGCGTAAGTGATAACGGCAGGTATCTTGTGACGGAAGACGGCGCGCCCTTTACATGGATAGCCGACACCGCTTGGACGCTGCCGCAGCGTATAAAAGCCGATAACGTGGAATACTATCTGCGTCGCCGTAAAGAGCAGGGCTTTACTGTGCTGCAGATGGTTGCCCTTGACCCCGAGCGCGATGTACTCATGCGCTCACCCGCGGGCGAGCCGGCACTTATCAACGGTGACCTCGAACATCCCAATGAGCGCTATTTTTCCTATCTTGATTGGGTGCTCGATCGTGCTGAACACTACGGCTTTCACGTGCTTCTGCTTCCTGTGTGGGGGCAGTTGGTGACAGGCGACAACTGGATGGGTGGCACGTTTGGTATAACGGTGACCGGCGAGAACGCCTACGACTTTGGCAAGTGGATTGGCGCGCGGTATGCCTCACGAAAGAACATCGTGTGGTGTTTGGGCGGCGACCGGCAGCCGGTTCACCGCGGTGTTGATTACCGTTCGGTGTGGCGGCGTATGGCAGAGGGCCTTGCCGAGGGCGTCCTCGGCAGCCCGCTGCCCGCTGATGCGCCCCGCGAGGCGTGGCGCCGGTTGCCCCTTGCCTATCATCCAAGTTGTGAAGACCAAAATCACTGCTCGTCTTCTACCTATTGGGGCGATGACGAGCGATGGCTTGCGCTAACCATGCTGCAGTCGGGTCATGGCCCAGGCGCGTGCAGTTGGAAGCTTGTCGAGGCGGAGCATGAACAGCCTGGTTCCGCGCGTCCCGTTTGGGATGGCGAGCCGGCGTATGAGGACATGCCCACGAGTTGGCCGCCGACCGGTCCACGTCATGGGACATGGATGGTGCGACGCCGAGCGTACTGGTCGGTGCTCGCCGGGGCGTTTGGAGTTACCTATGGACACTGCTCGGTGTGGAGCTCCATTGCCGAGAAGGAACGAAACGATATGTTTCACGTGGATTGGTTTGAAGCGCTCGACGCCGAGGGAGCAAATCAGATGCGCTATCTGCGAGCCTTCCTCGATGAGTCTGGTGTTGTTGGCTCCCTTCCGTGTCCGCATGCCGTGGTTTCGCCTGAGACGGATGATTTGGCTGCGCATGTGCAAGTGAGTTGTGCGGAAGATGGCGCGCGCCTTTTCGCTTACTTGTCCAGCGGCGGCACCGCGTGCCTGCAGATGCCCGAGGGCTGGGTGACAGCATGGTGCTGGTGGTACAGCCCGCGCACCGGTGATATATGTGGTCCCGTGCCGGAGATCGTAGCCGACGGGGGCGCTACTGTGCGTGCCCCGAGCGCGGGAGAAGGCGAGGATTGGTTGCTCATGGCCGATGCGGAGCGCAGCGAGGTGCCAATACATCTCTGCTCGTACGGGGAGCCTGTGGAGGTTGGAAAACTTGATAAAGTGTTCGCGTGGTAAGACTGAATGTGGAGCAACCTTCACAACCTTGGGCAGCCGGCTTGCAATCGCGCAGGCGGGAGCGTAATAACTCTCTTGCGCAAAGGCGCGTCCAGACATTGCGGGGTGGAGCAGTCTGGTAGCTCGCCGCCCTCATAACCCGGAGGTCGTAGGTTCAAATCCTGCCCCCGCGACCAAGAACTTGCAGCTCGTCGGCCTAGCCGGCGAGCTTTTTTGTCATTTGGGAACCGTGTTTTCGGTCCAATTCTCAACTTCCCAAACAAAATCTCAATCTGTAACACCTGGACTCGATTTGGGCGGCTAACTGTTACAGATTGAGATATTTCGGCGGGACGACCTCCGTTTGTCTAAATCTGTAACACGAGGGGTGGATTTGGCCGAGTTACTGTTACAGATCGAGATTTTCTTACAGGCGGGTTTGGTTTGTGTCGATCTGTAACAGGTAGGGGTCAAAAATGGGTCTAGATGTTACAGATTTAGATGTTTGGTCGGACCGAATTAGTTTGTCTCGATCTGTAACGGTTGGGGGTCAAAAGTCGGTCTAGATGTTACAGATTTAGATTGTCGAGAACGGGCCGAGGAGAATGTCTCAATCTGTAACAGTTAGACCTTATTTTGCCGAGTAGTTGTTACAGATTGAGACAAACCGGGAGCCGGCCCCGCCCCCATCCACCAGCCGCTACCTGCTATCCGCCGATTTCAGCTGCGGGCCCGAACCCCCATGTAATATTCTCTAGACAACTACGCGGCATCATCGCCGCCGCGCCTATAAGAGAGGAATGTCCATGACCACACCTGCCACTAAGCTGCTCCAGCCCATTACGGTTGGCCCCCTTGAGCTCAAGAACCGCATTATGTTCCCGCCGCTGACCACCGGCTACGAGGAGCGCGACGGCTCCATCGGCGAGCGCAGCCTGGCTTTTTACGAGCGCCTGGCCCGTGGCGGCGTGAGCTACATCGTCATCGGCGACGTCGCTCCCGTCATGACCGCGAGCCCCACGCCCAAGCTGGCGACCGACGCCCAGATCCCCACGTTTAAGGCGCTGGCCGACACCGTCCACAAGCACGGCGCCAAGGTCGCGCTGCAGCTGTTCCACCCCGAGTACGACGTGCCCGGCGTCGGCCGCATGGTCATGGGTTCCATGGCCGCCGCCAAGGCCGCGCAGGAGGCCAAGGCCGCCGGCGACGAGGAAACCTTCGCCGCCAAGATGGCCGAGTCCAACGAGATCCGCAAGCAGGCCTACGCCAAGTTGCACCACGATATGCAGCACTTTGTGAACGAGGCTAGCGTGGAGCAGCTCACCCAGATCAAGGAGGCCATCGCTGCCTCGGCCGCTCGCGCGCAGCAGGCCGGGATCGACGCCATCGAGGTTCACGGCGACCGCCTGGTGGGTTCGCTGTGCTCGGCCATCCTCAACAAGCGCACCGACGAGTACGGCGGCTCGTTCGAGAACCGCGTTCGCTACGCGCTGGAGGTCGTCGCCGCCATTAAGGAGGCCGCGCCGCAGCTGATGGTGGAGTACAAGCTCCCCGTGATCATGGAGAATCCCGACGGCACGCCGCGCGGCAAGGGCGGCCTGCAGCCCGACGAGGCCTGTGAGTTTGCCAAGCTGCTCGAGGGCGCGGGCATCGACATGATCCAAGTGGCGCAGGCAAACCACACCGGCAACATGGGCGACACCATTCCGCCCATGGGCGCCATGCCCTACAACTGGACGCTGCCCGTGGCAGAGCGCGTCAAGGCCCTGGTCTCCGTGCCGGTGGCAACCGTCGGCCGCGTGGTTTCGGTCGAGGCCGGCGAGAAGATCCTGGAAGACGGCGCGGCCGACATCATCGCGTACGGCCGCTCGCTCATGTGCGACCCCGATATTGCGCTGAAGGCCGCGACCGGCGAGCCCATCCGCGAGTGCCTCAACTGCAACAAGGGCTGCGTCGACGCGATTCAAAACCGCAAGTACATCTCGTGCGTGCTCAATGCCGAGAACGGTGACGAGGCGACCATCGCCATTAAGCCGGGCGAGGGCGACAAGAAGATTGCCGTGGTGGGCGGCGGCATCGCCGGTCTGGAGGCCGCGCGCGTGGCGGCCAAGCGCGGCTACGACGTGACCGTCTACGAGGCGAGCGATCATCTGGGCGGCCAGATTGTGCTGGCTGCCGCGCCTCCGCGCAAGGACGAGATCATGCGCTCGGTCGAGTATTACGAGAAGATTCTGCCCGGCCTGGGCGTGAAGGTTGAGCTCAACCATGCCGCTACCGCTGAGGACCTCAACGCCGCCGACGCCGCGATTGTAGCTGTGGGCGCGCACGACGTGGTCATCCCCGTTCCGGGCGCCGACTCGGAGAAGGTCGTCTCGAGCTGGGATGTGCTGGCGGGCAAGGTGGAGCTTAGCGGGCGCGTTGCCGTCATCGGCGGCGGCCTGGTGGGCACCGAGACTGCCGAGTACCTGCTGCAGCACGGCTGCGAGGTGGCGATCGTGGAAATGCTCGACAAGATTGCCGCAGGCGAGTCCGAGACCATTCTGCCGCTGATCATGAGCGACTTTGCCGAGCATAACGTAGAGCAGCACGTGAAGACCCGCCTGACCGCCATCACTGATGAGGGCGTGGAGGCCGTGCGCACTACCGAGGACGGCGCCGAGGAGCCGGTGAAGATTGCCTGCGATTACGTGGTGATGGCCGTGGGCTCCAAGGCCAACGCGTTTGACCTGGACGGCGTGACGGTGCCCGTGACTTGCGTGGGCGACTGCTCGGGCGAGCGCACCGCCGACATCGCGAGCGCCATTCGCACGGCGTATCACGCGGCCAACGAGCTGTAGTTGAACATCGCGGCTAGGCGGGGCGGTAGCACGGATCCGCCTCGCCCGGCTGTGTCCCGTCGGGTGTCAACCGGTGCGGGGCCTGCAAGCGCAGCAGGCCCCGCCCTTTTTGTTTTGCTCCGGTGGATGGCAATGCGCGGTAATCATGAGGAGTAAGGACGTCTGCTGCCTTGCCGATCACTCAAAATTATTGGGGGAGGGGTTAATAACTATATCCTCTATGCCAAAGGACATGAAGAGATGTCAATTTTGTTGACAAGCGAATGACGATTAGCTGCGAGTCAGCTACCAGCGTAAATAATCGATAAAGAAATGTCGTAAATTGGTGCCAAATGCCCAGATAACACCGCGTCTATTTTAATTAACCGCTTTGAGCAAACAGTAAAATGCTACTATCTAACTTGCACGTAAGAAAGCAGATTAACGGTTAAGGCTAAGAAGTGGCAGGTATGTCGGAAGCAACTAGGACTCGCACGCATGCGCCCGAGGTTAGGCAGCGCGCCGTCGAGATCCTCCAAGAGGGGGTCGGTCATCGCGCCCTCGCCGCGGAGCTTGGCATTCCCCAGGCCACGGCTCGTCAGTGGGCCCGCGCGTATGCCGTAGGCGGTGCCGACGCCGTTCTCAACGCCGGTTCGCATCATCACACCTATTCGTACGAAGTTAAGCTCGCCGTGGTCAAGGACCGCTTGGAAAACGGCTTAACGGTTCGCGAGGCCATGATCAAGCACAAGATTCCCAGCGAGTCTTCGGTCAAGGCTTGGTGCCGCCAGTACCGCGAGAGCGGTGAGTCCGCGCTGGTCGACAAGCCGCGTGGCCGCAAGCCGCGCGTTAAAAAGGCGGAATAGCGAACGGGACGGTGCGCCCACAGGGGCGCATTTTTCTTGCCGCGCCAACTTTTTGGACCGTCGTGAGCCTACTGGAACATCCTCCAAAGTGGTTAATAAACCGCGCGCAGTGGCCCGTGCGCCCGCCGCCGCGATAGGGGGAGCGTCGCCTCTCTGTTCCAAAGCGGACGTATCCTTACCCCGTATGCCTAAAACTCCCCAGTTGACCGAAAACCCGCCGCCGCTACTCCTCAACTGAGCTATAACGTTAAACAATTGCAGCGTTTTTGCATGGGGGAGTGATGGTATGACGCTACTGTATTTCCTTACCCTGTTTCCGCTGGTACCGGCGCTGGGCATGCTGCTCGCGCGCGGTGACCGCGCCCGCGATGCGGTAGGGCTTGTAGGCTCCGGCATTATTATGGCGGTGACAGTTGTAGTCGCCGTCATGTTTTTTGGCACGGGTCCTCAGAGCTTTGAGGTCGCCCCCGGCACCTCGCATGTGCTCTCGATCATCAGCTCCGTCATCGACGTAATTCTGTGCGCCGTCATCCTGTACAACGCGTTCAAATATAGGAACGCGCTTACCGGTGTGCTCGGCGTGGTGCAGCTGGTGGGCTCGCTCGCCTTTGCAGCTATGACGCTGCCCGCGACCGAAGCCGTCACGGCAACGCCGCTCTACCTGGATTACATGAGTGTGATCATGGTGCTTGCCGTCGGCATTGTCGGCAGCCTTATCTGCGTGTACGCCCTGGGCTATATGAAGGACTTCCAGGCCCACGACGAGCACGAGGCCGCGCTGCGCGGACAGACCGCGCCCGACCGTCGCCCGCAGTTCCTGGCGCTCATGTTCCTGTTCCTCTCGGCCATGTTCGTCATCGTGACGAGCGATAACCTGGAGTGGCTGTTCTGCGGTTGGGAAATCACCACCGTGTGTTCGTTCCTCATGATTGGCTACACGCGCACGCCCGAGGCCATCAAAAACGCCTTTAACCAGATCATCCTTAACATGCTGGGCGGTATCGCGTTTTTGGCGGGGCTTATGTTCCTGCACCTTAACGGCATGCCGCTGACCATCTCGGGCATGATCGAGCTTTCCGGCGCCGGAACCGCGCAGTCCGCGCTGCTGGTGATGCCGGTCGTTCTGCTGTCGCTCGCCGCCCTTACCAAGGCCGCGCAGATGCCGTTCCATACCTGGCTGCTCGGTGCCATGGTTGCCCCCACGCCCACGAGCGCCCTGCTGCACTCGTCCACCATGGTCAAGGCCGGCGTGTTCCTGATGGTCAAGCTGAGCCCGCTCTATGCCATCTATCCCGTGACCGGCTTTATGGTCACGAGTGTGGGTGCCATCACGTTTTTGCTCGCTGCCCTCATGGCCATCTCGCAGAGCAACGCCAAACGCGTGCTCGCGTACTCCACCATTTCCAACTTGGGCCTCATCAGTGCTTGCCTGGGCGTCGGCGCGCCCGAGGCCGTATGGGCCGCTATCTTTCTGATCCTGTTCCACACGGTGGCCAAGTCGCTGCTGTTCCTGTGCGTGGGCACGGCCGAGCATCATATCGGCAGCCGCAATATCGAGGACATGGACGGTATGTTCAGCCGCATGCCGCACCTGACGCGTCTGATGATGCTGGGCATCATGGGCATGTTTGTGGCGCCGTTTGGCATGCTCGTGTCCAAGTGGGGCGCCCTGGTGGCGTTTGCGCAGACCGGCAACGTGCTTATGATCATGGTGCTTGCCTTTGGCTCGGCCGCGACGTTCTTCTTCTGGGGCAAGTGGCTTGCCAAGCTTTCGGGCGTCGACCCCACGGCTCAAAACGTTGAGGTCAATGTCCATAAGACCGAATGGATGGCGCTCAACACCATCGCCGCGCTGCTGATTCTGTGCTGCGTGGCGTTCCCGGTTATCTCGAGCGGTCTGGTGTCGCCTTACTTGGCCATGGTATTTGGCCGCGTGCCGTACGTTATTGGCAAGGATGCCATGTATCTGATGGTGGTTATCGTGGCGTTTATCGCCGTGGTGCTGCTGACGTCGTTCCGCGTGAGCAACAAACCGCACGTAAACGTATATCTTTCGGGTGTGGGAACCGACAATTACCGCCATTTTCGCGGCTCGATGGGACGCGAGGTGAAGGCCGAAAAGCGCAATTGGTACTCGGAGGACGCCCTTGGCGAGAAGCGCATTGGCCCCGCGGGTAGCGTCGTGTGCTGCAGCATTATCCTGTTCGCGCTGCTGTGTTGCGCGTGGATTGGGCCCGAGCGGCTTGCCATGAGCGCGCCCTCGGTGCTGCGCGGCAAGTATTTCGAAGGCTCGGGTGTCGTGGGTATTTTTATTGGCACCGTGGTGTTTGCCCTGCTGGCGCCGCTTGTGGGCGGCCTGATCGACGGTCTTGACCGTAAGCTTTCGGCTCGCATGCAGGGCCGCGTGGGCCCGCGCTTGCTGCAGCCCTTCTACGACGTTGCCAAGCTGCTGCGCAAGGCCCCTGCCAGCGTAAACACCATGGATGATACCTACATGGCGTGCGCGCTCATCTTTACCGTCGTGGGCGGCGGCATCTTTGTGTCGGGCTCCAACACGCTGCTGTGCGCTTTTATGGTGACGCTCGCCGCGATCTTTGTGGTGTTGGCGTCCGCCTCGACGCAAAGCCCGTTTGCCCAGGTTGGTGCCGATCGCGAGCTGCTGCAGGTTATGAGCTACGAGCCCGCCGTTCTGCTGATGAGCGTGGGCCTCTACCTTGCCACCGACAGCTTTGATTCCATCGCCGTGACCGGGCAGTCGGCGCCCATCATCGTGTACAGCGCGCCCATTTTCCTCGCGCTGCTCGCGGTGCTTACCATCAAGCTGCGCAAGTCGCCGTTCGATCTTTCGTACTCGCATCACGCGCATCAGGAGATTGTCCAGGGCGTCGCCACCGAGATGAGCGGCAGCACGCTGGCCAAGATGACTCTTATGCACTGGTGCGAGACCGTGCTGTTTTTGATGTGGGTGGGCATGTTCTTTGTTTGGGACAACCCGGTGAGCTGGGTCGTAGCCCTGGTCGTGATGGCCGCGACGTATTTTGTCGAGGTGCTGATCGACAATACCTTCGCACGCAGCACCTGGCGCAGCTGCTTTAAGCTCGGCTGGGGCGTGGCGCTGGTGTTTGGCCTGCTCAACCTTATGCCCATCCTCGTTGACGTGTTTATTTAGGAGGCGGCATCCATGGATCATAAAATGTCGCGCTCGCCGTGGGTTATTCATTACGACGGCTCGAGCTGCAACGGATGCGATATCGAGGTGCTGGCCTCGCTCACCCCGCTGTTTGATGCGGAGCGTTTTGGTGTGGTCAACACCGGCAATCCCAAGCATGCGGATATCTTTTTGGTGACGGGTTCGGTCAATGCCCAGAACCTGCCCGTCGTGCGCCAGATCTACAACCAGATGCTCGAGCCCAAGTGCGTGGTGGCCTGCGGTATCTGCGCGTGTTCGGGCGGCGTGTTCCGCGATGCGTACAACGTGATCGGCGGCGTGGACCGCGCGATTCCCGTGGACGTGTACGCGCCCGGATGCGCCATTCGCCCCGAGACTGTGATCGATGCCATCGTGGAGGCGTGCGGCATCCTGGATCAGAAGGAGGCCGTGATGCGTGCTGGCGGTGACCCGCTTACCGTGGGCGGCGCCGCAACCTGGGACGGTGGCGTTGAGCTGGGCGAGGACGGGTTTGTGGCTGCTGCGGAGGCCGGGGCTGGGGCCGGTGCCGACGCGGGCGCGGCTGGTGACACGTCCGACGAGCCTGCCGCTGCAAAGGAGGCCGAGTAATGCAAAAGGCAATCTATACCACCGTTGGGATCGATGAGCTGCTGTCGCATGTGCAGGCGCTCAAGGGTGCCGACGCACGCTTTGTGCAGATGCATGTCGAGCGCTGTGTGGACGACGGCTCGTATCACCTGGTCTATACGTTTATCAACGTCCGCGCCGCCCAGGAGCAGATCGCGCAGGACGGTAGCTATGCGTTCGAGAATCTGGTGGTCGAGGGTATCGACCAGTACCAGGAAATCCCGTCCATCAGCTCGTACTATCCGGCGGTGTTCCCGTTTGAGAACGAGGCACACGACCTGTTTGGCCTTGCCATCACCGACATGCAGATCGACTTTAAGGGCTTTTTCTACCAGGTCTCGACTGCCGAGCCCATGAGCGTGATCACGCCCGAGGTGAAGGCTGCGCGCGAGAAGGCCATGAAGGTTCGCGCTGCTGCTGAGGCCAAGGCGCGCAAGGCCGCGGCTGAGAAGGCCGCCGCGGCCGCGGGGGAGGGTGCTGCGGACGCTGGCGATGCTGCGGGCGCCGCCGCTGCCCAGCCCGCCGCGGCTGCCGGCTCGGATGCTCAGCATGATGAGGCTGCTGCCAAGGCCGCGCTCAAAGCCGCCGAGATGGAGGCAAAGCTCGCCGCCATGGATCCCGAGAAAGCGGCCAAGGTCCGCGCGGCGCTTGCCGCCAAGGCCGCCCGCGACAAGCAGAAAAAGGAGGCGTAAGGTCCATGGCACATCGCTCCGTTATTCCGTTTGGCCCACAGCACCCGGTGCTGCCCGAGCCGCTCCATTTGGATCTGGTGATCGAGGACGACCGCGTTATCGAGGCAATTCCGCAGATCGGCTTTGTGCACCGCGGACTCGAGAAGCTCACCGAAAAGCGCGACATGCATCAGTTTGGCTACATCGCCGAGCGCATCTGCGGCATCTGCGCCGTGGGCCACAGCTACGGCTATGCCAGTGCCTGCGAGCGTATGCTCGACATCCAGGTGCCCGGCCGCGTGCAGTATATCCGCACCATCTTGCATGAGCTTTCGCGCATTCATTCGCACCTGCTGTGGCTGGGCCTGCTCGCCGACGCCTTTGGCTTTGAGGCCCTGTTCTATCGTTCGTGGACCTTGCGCGAGCAGATTCTCAAGATCTTCGAGAGCACCTGCGGTGGCCGCGTGATTCTGTCGATCAACGAGATCGGCGGCCTTAAGCACGACATCGAGGACTCCGAGCTGGCAGGTATCGTTCAGACGCTCGACGCCATGCGCCCCGACTACGAGGCTCTGGTTCATACGTTTTTGGATGACGCCAGCTGCGGCGAGCGCTTGCATGGCGTGGGCGTGATCAGCAAGAAGGACGCGCTGGATCTTTCGATGGTCGGGCCGTTCGGTCGTGCCTCGGGCGTGGATTACGACGTGCGTATGTTCGGCGACGGTGCATATGCGGACTTGGCCGCGTTTGAGCCCATCGTGGCGACCGATGGCGACTGCTATGCCCGCTGCCAGGTGCGTTGCGCCGAGGTCACGCAGGCCATGGACATTATCAAGGAACTTGTGGGCAAGATTCCGCATGACGGTATCGGCGGGCGCACCAAGCTCACGCCGGCCGACGGCGCGCGCGGCGAGGTTGTGATTGAGCAGCCGCGCGGCGAGGCGTACTACTATGTGCGCGGCAACGGTACCAAGAACCTGGACCGCTTCCGCGTGCGCACGCCGACGTCGCAAAACCTGGCGGGCCTGACGCACGCGCTGCAGGGTGTGCTCATTGCCAACGTCCCTATGATTATCCTGACCATCGACCCCTGCATTAGCTGCACGGAAAGGTAGGCGCGGCATGAGTTTGCTGACATTTGCCAAGACGGCCTTGGGCTCGATGGTCAAGCAGCCGGTCACGGTGTGCTACCCGCAGGAGGAGCTCGCGGCGCCGGAGCGCCTGCGCGGGCATATCGTCAACGACATGGATGTATGCATCTGTTGCGGCATGTGCGCACGTCGCTGTCCGGCGGGTGCGCTCGCGGTCGATCGCAAGGGCGGCACCTGGTCGATCGACCCGTACGCCTGCGTGGCGTGCGGCGAGTGCATCGAAAGCTGCCCCAAGCACTGCCTGAGTATGGACACCGCCCGCACCCCAGTCGCGGTGGATAAGACTCCCACGGTAGAAACCAAACCGGAGTAGGGCTGGAATAGAGCCGGAATAGGGGCCGGCGGGGCAAAAATGCCCCGCCGGCCCGCGCGTGAACGCGCGGTTAGGCTGCCGCGAACAAAACTATGCCGGATTACGGGGATGGATTGTGAACCCCCGACCATGCTGAAAATCGTGAAAACAAAACCGCAGGTAGACGGCTTGCCATTTTTTAGAAATCGCAGGTATGGATGAGGGTTCTGACTTCAGCCCCGTAATCCGGCATAGTTTTGAAATGGCACCGTATCAGTAACAGCCTCTGATCCCCCGGGGACGGAGGAAAACAGATCATTTTGGCTTCGCGAAGGCCGTCGCGCGACCCGTCTGCCACGAAATGGGCCTATCTACTACGTTTGGGCGGCTACCCTCAACCACAGCGAAAAACGCGAAAACAAAACCGACGCTCCTATAAGTTGTCAAGAGGCAGTTTGCGGGAGCGTTCT
>CATYSO010000027.1 GCA_958412345.1 uncultured Collinsella sp.
GAGCACAACCTTGCCAAGGTTGGGGTCGCGGGTTCGAGCCCCGTTGTCCGCTCCAAACGCAACAGCCCGACTACCAAGGTAGCCGGGCTTTTTCGTACCCATTGCATAGACTCGAACCCGAGAGGGAGCGAGCGTTAAGCAAACGCGGAGCATTTGTAGCGAGCTGGCGAGGGCGCCGGCAGGCGACCGAAGCCGGTGCGTATCCGCGAAGCGGATACGCGGATGCCCCGTTGTCCGCTCCAACTATGTTACGCGGTTCTAACGAACCGCGTTTTTTGTTGACGCTGCGCGAGCCCCGGGCACCCCATCTTGCCCCTCAATCGTCGGTCGCGTACATAAAGTACGCTTCCCTCCTCTTTCACAGCAACCTGGGGCACCCGGAGCCCGCTCGCTGTCGTGGCCGGGGGAGTGAGTCTTCCATTCTTTTCGCCTCATTGGTCAATCCGCCCCAGGGGGCTCGAACCCGAGAGGGAGCGAGCATTTTTGGGGTGTGGCTGTGGCGTTGTTTGCCGTGCATGTTCATCTTGGGCGTATCATCGTGGGCATCTCGCAAAACCTCGTTGCAAGGGAGATATGCCCTGTGGCTACTGCAAAAACCTCTTCGCGCTCATGGATGTCCGATGCCGCGATCTATCAGATTTATCCGCGCTCGTTTAAGGATTCGACCGGTTCGGGTCTGGGCGATATCGCGGGCATTACTCAGCAGATGGATTATCTTGAGCGTCTGGGCATCGAGGCCATATGGCTGAGCCCGTTCTACCCGTCGCCGCTTGTCGACGGCGGTTACGATGTGGCGGACTACTGCGATGTCGACCCACGCCTCGGCTCGCTTGACGACTTCGATGACATGGTCGCTGCTGCCCACGCGCGTGACATCAAGGTCATCGTCGACATCGTGCCCAATCACTCATCCGACCAACATCCCTGGTTCAAGGCTGCTCTTGCCGCCGGCCCCGGATCGCCCGAGCGTGCCCGTTATATCTTCCGCGATGGTCGCGGCGAACATGGCGAGCTGCCTCCCACCAATTGGAATGCCAACTTTGGCGGCCCTGCCTGGACGCGTGTTGCGGACGGTCAGTGGTATCTGCATATGTTTACGCCCGAGCAGCCCGACTTTGACTGGGCATGCCCCGAGGTTCACGCGTTCTTCTGCGATGTCCTCGCGTTTTGGAGCGATCGGGGCGTTGATGGCTTCCGTATCGATGTGGCTCATGGTCTCGCCAAGGACCTCGATCGTGATGATCTCGACCGGTGGCATCTCGCCGAGGGCGATGACATGGTTGACGACGGCACCCATCCGCTGTGGGACCGCAACGAGGTCCACGAGATCTATCGCGAGTGGCGCCGCGTGTTCGACCGCTATGATCCGCCACGCAGCGCCGTTGCCGAGGCATGGGTGCTGCCCGAGCGCCAGTATCTCTACGCGCGCCCCAGCGAGCTCGGCCAGACGTTCAACTTTGAGTTCGCCAAGGCCACTTGGACCTATGACGACATGCACGCCGCAATCGAGGAGGGCTTGAAGGCGGCCGTCGAATCCGGTTCTGCCTCGACCTGGGTGCTCTCCAACCACGATGTGCCGCGCGTGGCGACGCGTTACGCCCTGCCGCAGATCAAGGCGACGCGCTACCACCAGATCGCACTCGACTGGCTTTTGCGTGACGGGTCGTCTTATGACGAGAACCGTGAGCTCGGCGAGCGTCGTGCACGGGCGGCCCTTTTGCTCGAGCTGGCGCTTCCGGGCTCGGCATACGTGTATCAGGGTGAGGAGCTCGGCCTTTTTGAGGTGGCTGATATCCCGTGGTCTGCACTCGAAGATCCCAGTGCAACCAATACACATGGACCGAAACGCGAGAAGGGGCGCGACGGCTGCCGTGTTCCCCTGCCATGGGCATCGGCGGACGATCCCGCACAGGGCGGATCGTTTGGGTTCTCGCCGGCGGGCGCCGATGCGGCACCCCATCTGCCGCAGCCCGCGTGGTTTTCCGACTACGCTGTCGATAGGGAAGAGGCGGACCCGGCATCGATGCTCGCGCTCTATCGCGACGCCCTTTGGCTGCGGCGCAAGTTGCGCGGGTGTGCCAACGATCTTTCGTGGCTCGATCTTGACGGGCACACCGGTCTTGCGGACGGCGCCGAGGGTGCCGAGGGCGGCGTCATCGCCTATCGCCGTGACAACGGTTGGGCGTGTGTGACGAACTTCGGCGCAGCGCCCGTGGAGCTGCCGGCGGGCAAGGTCCTGCTCACCTCATCACCGCTCACAGACGGCAAGCTCGCGCAGGACAGCTCGGCCTGGATTATGCTCGGCGAGATATAGGGGGCATCTCGTGGCGAGCCTGCGTTTGTTCGCGCCTTTCGTGACGGCTGATGCCTTCGCGAGGGTATCGCAAAACTTTTAAAAAAAATTCTTGCATAGGATGCAGACATCACGTAAGATTAATCCTCGTAAGCGGACATGGCTCAGTTGGTAGAGCACAACCTTGCCAAGGTTGGGGTCGCGGGTTCGAGCCCCGTTGTCCGCTCCATTTGGGCGTTTAGCTCAGGGGGAGAGCGCTTCCCTGACACGGAAGAGGTCAGAAGTTCAAATCTTCTAACGCCCACCAAATGTTCGCAGCCTAGAGGTTTTGCCTCTAGGCTGTTTTGTTTTCTAGGCAATTCAACCATAATGCTTCGGTTGTGTCGGCCGAATGACTTTTGAGTTTGAAGGATCGCTTGTGTCGGACTTGATATCGGTTCGACCGCAACATGTTGGTCAAGCATAATCTTTTGGATTCTTTTGGCATGAGCGGCTTGGTTTTGGTAGGATTTGTCGGCGGCCTGATTAAGGGGGTTTTATAACTGCCATGCAGGTAGCCGAGTTGGTAACGTTTTAGCGACCTGCCAAGGACCCCTCATTTTTAATGCGTCTGCAGATTGACCAATTGCTTTGACCTGCTGAAACACTATATGTTGTGTTTGACCTAAAAAAAGAATACAGGATATAGATGCGTCTTTGTCGTATGATAGATGGCGGACAGAGAACGAGGACCTTATCTGCCTCCTTTGGACGTGTCTTTGAGTCGCCTGATCGGCTCCCGGGGATGTCCGCGTGGAGGCTTATGGTTTATCGAGAACACAGATTGCGCGACGGCGCCGCAAGACAGGGGCAAGCCCTGCCGGGCATCGTTTGGCTCTGAAGCGCAATGAGACTACGATGCGAAAGAGGCAAGAGGATGAAGATCATCAAGCGCAGCGGCACCGAGGTTGTCTTTGACATCGATAAGATCGTCAATGCCATCCGCGCCGCAAACTTGGAGGTCGAGGAGAGCTCTCGTCTAACCGACCGTCAGGTGATTTACGCGGCGCAAAACGTTGCCGAGGCATGCGAGAATGCCGGACACACCGTTTCGGTCGAGGAGATTCAGGATCTGGTTGAGGACGAGATTATGCGTCTCGACTGCTACGAGGTCGCCCGCCACTACATCATCTATCGCTATGTTCAGAGCTTGAAGCGCCAGAAGAACACGACCGATGACAAGATTCTGTCGCTCATCGAGTGCAACAACGAAGAAGTCAAGCAGGAGAACTCCAACAAGAACCCGACCGTCAATTCCGTTCAGCGCGACTACATGGCCGGTGAGATCTCCAAGGACCTGACGCAGCGCGTGCTGCTGCCTCAGGAGATTGTGGATGCCCATAACGAGGGCCTGATTCACTTCCACGATTCCGACTACTTTGCCCAGCACATGCATAACTGCGACCTGGTGAACCTGGAGGATATGCTCCAGAACGGCACCGTCATCTCGGGCACGCTGATCGAGAAGCCGCATAGCTTCTCGACTGCCTGCAATATTGCGACGCAGATTATCGCGCAGGTTGCTTCCTCCCAGTACGGCGGTCAGTCGATTTCGCTGACTCACCTTGCCCCGTTCGTTGAGGTGAGTCGCCAGAAGATTCGTGGCGAGGTCGCCCGCGAGCTGGAGGAGCTTGGCGTTTCCGCTCCCGCAGAGAAGGTGCGCGAGGTCGTAGAGGACCGCCTGCGCGATGAGATTCGCCGCGGCGTCCAGACGATTCAGTATCAGGTCGTGACCCTTATGACCACCAACGGTCAGGCACCGTTCGTGACGGTCTTTATGTATCTTAACGAGGCCCGTTCACCCCAGGAGAAGCATGACCTTGCCATGATTGTGGAGGAGACGCTTCGCCAGCGCTACGAGGGCGTTAAGAACGAGGCCGGCGTGTGGATTACCCCGGCATTCCCCAAGCTTATCTATGTGCTCGAGGACGATAACGTTCACGAGGACTCCCCGTACTTCTACCTCACCCAGCTGGCTGCCAAGTGCACCGCCAAGCGCATGGTGCCCGACTACATCTCCGAGAAGAAGATGCGCGAGCTCAAGCTGTCGAAGGGCGAGACCGCGGGCAACGGCGACTGCTATACCTGCATGGGCTGCCGCAGCTTCTTGACGCCCGACCGTTCGGGCAACGGCTTCAACAACGTTGCCAACGCGCTGAACTACGACCCGAACAAGCCCAAGTACTATGGCCGCTTTAACCAGGGCGTCGTGACCATCAACCTGCCCGATGTTGCGCTGAGCTCGCATCAGGACATGGACAAGTTCTGGAAGATCTTCGACGAGCGCCTTGAGCTGTGCCACCGTGCCCTGCTGTGCCGTCATGAGCGCCTGATGGGTACGCTTTCTGACGCCGCGCCGATTCTTTGGCAGTACGGTGCCCTCGCCCGTCTGAAAAAGGGCGAGACGATCGACAAGCTGCTCGTGGGCGGATATTCCACCATTAGCCTGGGCTATGCCGGCCTGTATGAGTGCGTCAAGTACATGACGGGCCACAGCCACACCGAGAAGGAGGGCACGCCGTTTGCCATGGCGGTCATGCAGCGCATGAACGACAAGTGCGCGGAGTGGAAGGCCGAAAGCGACATCGACTTCTCGCTGTACGGCACGCCGCTGGAGTCGACGACCTACAAGTTCGCCAAGTGCCTGCAGCGTCGTTTTGGCATCATCCCGGGTGTGACGGACAAGGGCTATATCACCAACAGCTACCACGTCCATGTATCCGAGGAGATTGACGCCTTCGATAAGCTCAAGTTCGAGGGCATGTTCCAGCAGCTTTCGCCGGGCGGTGCCATCTCCTACGTCGAGGTTCCCAACATGCAGGACAACCTCAAGGCCGTCATTCGCGTGATGCAGTACATCTACGACAACATCATGTACGCCGAGCTCAACACTAAGAGCGACTACTGCCAGGTGTGCGGCTACGACGGCGAGATTCGCATTGTCGAGGACGACGGCAAGCTGGTGTGGGAATGCCCCAACTGCGGTAACCGCGACCAGGAGAAGATGAACGTCGCCCGTCGTACGTGCGGCTACATCGGTACCCAGTTCTGGAACCAGGGTCGAACCGAGGAGATTCGCGACCGCGTGCTGCATCTCTAATATCCATTCCAGGCTGCCCCGTAGCGAACCGCCGGACCTTTGCTCGCTATTTCGGACAGTCCTGACTCACGACGGAGGCGCCACTGGCGCCTCCTGTTCGTGTGGAACTCATATCGAGCAAAGGTCCGGCGTCTCGCTACGGGGCAGCCAAGTTGACATAGCTGAGATGCAGCACACGGTCTGCTCACTCCTCGAAGTTCTTAGCGGAAATGAGTTGAGCTGCAGCAGCGATTTGCTTGCAACGACGGTTGAGCTGCAACAAAGTTTTTATTGGACCTCGAACCCTATACTCGATGTTCGCTTCGTTCATTGAGTTACCCTTTGCATGAGGCCGGGACATATCGTCCCGCCCGCAGTTTCGCAGGCCGCAGGCCGAGAACGTTTGAGGACGGGATGATATACTCCAGACCCCCAGGAAGGTTACCTATGAACTACGCGAACATTAAGTATTTCGACATTGCTGATGGGGAAGGCGTTCGTACTTCTCTGTTTGTGAGTGGGTGCCGTCGTGGGTGCAAGAACTGCTTTAACTCTGTCGCGTGGGATTTTGCTGCGGGCGAGCCTTTCGATCGTGCCGTCGAGGACAAGATTATCGAGAGCCTCGATCATCCCTTTATTGACGGTCTGACGATTTTGGGCGGCGAGCCTATGGAGCCCGAGAATCAGGCGGGGCTCGTTGACTTTGTCGAGCGTGTTCGCGCTGCCTATCCCGTAGAGTCGGGAAAGACTATTTGGTGTTTTACCGGCGATGTGCTCGAGGAGCTTATGCCGGGCGGTCGTCACCATACCGAGGTGACAGACCGTATCCTTGCCTGTCTTGATATGTTGGTGGACGGTCCGTTTGTTCAGGATCTGTACGATATCACGCTGCGCTTTAGGGGCTCGAGCAATCAGCGCGTGATCGATATGAACGCCACGCGCACCCGTGCTGCGCGTGAGGATGTTGCGCTTTGCGACGCTGTGGAGCTTTGGCGGGACGATCCTGTCTATTCGACCCATACTATGTAGCTGGTGGCGGTTGTGCGCCAGCGTGGTACCATAGCGCGAACGTGAAATCGGAAAAGTGAGGCCCAGATGGTCGATCAGGAAAAAGTCGAGGCCGCCATCAAGCTGTTGCTTGAGGGCATAGGCGAGGACCCAACTCGTGAGGGCCTGCTGGAGACGCCGGCGCGCGTTGCCCGTATGTATGGTGAGATTGCCGGTGGTATGGACCAGAGTGCGGAGGAGCATCTGTCCAAAACCTTTGCCGTTGCTTCGAACGATTTGGTTATCGAGCGCGACATCACGTTCTACTCGCTGTGCGAGCACCATTTGCTGCCGTTTTATGGCAAGGCAGCGATCGGTTATATCCCCAATGGCCGCGTGGCCGGGCTTTCCAAGCTTGCCCGCACGGTGGAGGTCTATGCCCGCCGTCTGCAGCTGCAGGAGCAGCTGTGTGCGCAGGTTGCCGATGCCCTTACGGACTATCTTGCTCCCCAGGGGGCGATCGTGCTCATGGAGGCCGAGCATATGTGCATGACGATGCGCGGCGTGCAAAAACCCGGCACCAAGACCGTGACGCTTGCTCGTCGCGGTGTCTTTGAGACCGACCCGGCGCTCGAGGAGCGGTTCTTTAGGATGCTGGGCCGCTAACCATGAGGGTCGTTAACGACTTTATATCGAACACCGACGAGGGAACGCCGCGTCGCGGTTTTATGGCTTCTGGCCTGACTCCTTTTGGCGCCATGCCTCGCATTGATTACATCTGCGCCAATGGTCTGTTCCGACGTCATCTGGGCAATATCGCTCAGCTGGAATCTGGTCGCATTTTTTGTCGTCACGGCATTGACCACCTGTTGGACGTCGCCCGCATTATGTGGATCAAGAATCTCGAGGAAGAACTCGAATTTGACCGCGAGGTCATCTATGCCACGGCACTTCTTCACGATATCGGCAAAGATGAACAGTATGAATCGGGTATATCCCATGATGTTGCAAGTGAGCGCGTTGCCGATGCAATACTCAGCGGCATGCCCGATGACGTGGCGTTTGCGCCGGCCGACGCCGCAGCCATTAAGACGGCTATCTTGGGCCATCGAAAGCTGCGTGTGAACAGCCAGCCGCTCGAGCGCCTGCTCTATGCGGCCGACAAGGCATCGCGTGCCTGCTTTGCATGTCCCGCGCGCAATGCTTGCAACTGGAGCGATGATAAAAAGAACCTGTCGATTCGCGTGTAGTCGGTATGCGCGATCGGAGTTCTAAACGAGGGAGACGATCGCGATGAGTAACAAAAAACTGCCCGAGAATGCAACCAAGGTCGAGGGGGCCGAGCTGGCTCGCCGTGGCAGGAGCGATATTTCCACCGCGACGGCAGTACCCCACGTGAGTTATGACGATTTGCGTCATGCCGATCGCATTACCATCGACGGCCTCGAGGTCTTTGCCAACCATGGCGTGTATCCCGAGGAAAACGCGCTGGGACAGAAGTTCATCGTGTCTCTGGTGCTCTATGCCGACCTGCGTGCAGCGGGGGAGCACGATAGTCTGGATGCCTCGATTGACTACGGCTCGGTGTGCCACGATGTCGATGGCTATCTGCGCGAGCATACGTTTAAGCTCATCGAGGCGGCAGCCGAGGGGACGGCCCAGATGCTGCTGCGCCGCTACCCCTCACTGCTTGGTGTGCGCATCAAGATCGATAAGCCGTGGGCGCCTGTTGGCCTGCCCTTGGCAAGCTGCGGCGTCGAGATCGAGCGTGTGCGCTAGACGTCGCTAGAGCTCGTCAGCGGGCGGTTTTTTGAGCCGCTGGGACAGCGCTCTGTTGTTGGGACAGTATGTGTCGAGCAGGGCGTGAAAGCGCTGGTTGTGGCTCGGCTCGAGCAGGTGGACGAGCTCGTGGGCGACAACCATGTCGAGGCATTCGATGGGATAGGCGGCAAGTTCGCGTGCGATGCGAATGGTGGCGGTTTTGGGCGTGCATGAGCCCCAGCGCGTCTTCATACTACGCACGGAGACGCGGGTTACGGTAACGCCTATGGCGATTTCGTACGCGTGCACCATGTCGCGCAACGCCGTGGTGACTTCGGACGCATAGAGTTGATCGATGCGGGCTTGGAGTTCTTCGGGCGTTAGGCCGTCGAGGTTTGCGTGCCGCCGGGGCTGTGGGCACTCATTTGGTCCGTCGGCGCCCATAAAGCTTGCGAACGTGGCTTGTTTGGGTCGCGGTGCGGGCGATTCGAAGTTGTGGTCGAGTGCGTCCTGAACAGTGATGGGTTTGCCCCAAAGCGCAATGGTCGAGTGGGGACTGAACGGCTCGTCGGTTGTCGTCTGGCGCTGCTCGCGCCGGGCAAGTCGGTCGATGATCCACGCGCTGTTACGCCGAACGAACGCTTCGATACGCTCGCGGCTGGCGCCGAGTGGTGCGCTGGCGTGGACCTCGCCGCTCGAAGTGACGCGCAGGTTAAAGTTCTTGACGCGCTTTTTGGTGACGATGACGGGGATGGGTGCTCCATCCGGTCGGGGCGCGGTAATCGTGAACTGCTGCGTCAAATGCGGTCCTTTAAGTTGAGTGCGGGCGGGCGTGCCAAATGATCGGCATGTCCGCCCGTCAATGGAATGAAGGGCTAGAAGCGCTCGAAGAAGGCGAGGGCGTTGTCGCTGCAGAGTTTCTGCATCACGGTCTTACCAAAGCGCTTGGAGAGCATGTTCTGGAATTCGGGCATCTTGCTGGCGTCGGAGAGGAAGTCGGGTACCGCGGCACCGTCCCAGTCACCGCCGAGTGCGATGGCGTCCTCGCCATCTAAGTCGAGCCAGTGCTCGATGTGTGCCGCCAGCTGGTCGAAGGTGACGTCTGCGGCGGTCTCGTCGGTTGCTTCGTTGGAGAGGAACTCGCTGCAGTAGTTGAGACCGACGATGCCGCCCATGTCGCGAATGGTGCGGAACTGGTCGTCGGTGAGGTTGCGCTTGACGCCGCAGACGGTGCGGGAGTTGGAGTGGCTGGCGACGAAGGGGCGCGTAGCATGGGCGACGACCTCGTCAAAGCACTCGTCGTTGAGGTGGGAGACGTCGAGCACCATGCCGGCGTGCTCCATCTGCGTAAGTGCCTCGATACCGGCGGCGGTGAGGCCGGCGTGGGTGTCGTGTCCGCTCGCGAGCGGTCCCTGCGCGTTCCAGCTGAGCGATGACATGAGCACGCCCAGGCTCTTAAGCACCTCGATCAGCGCGGGGTCCTCGGCAAAGAACGTGGCGTTTTCGATGGTGTGGATGCAGGCGACCTTGCCGTCCTTAAGTGCGGGGCGAATGTCTGCGGCACTTCGCACGTTGACCATACGGTCGTGGTTGAGCATGGCCTGGCCGCTCATGTGCGCCATGATCTGCGCCTGAAAACGCGCGGCGTGGGCGGCGGGAATCTCGTCGGGGACAAACGTGGCGAAGCACTGCGCCCACGGGGTCTTGCCGATCTTTGTGAGCGAGATGGCGCAGGCGTTGCCCTCGATAAGGTCGAAATCCTGCGGATGCGTCTCGTCGCCGGGGAAATAGCCATCGGTGCCCGCGGTAAAGCGCAGGTCAAGGTCGAGCGTGGCCCAGCCGATGCGGTCGGCGGTGTCGCAGTGCAGGTCAAATACGGGATATGCCATGGTTCCTCCGGTTGCAGCGTTTCTTTGCAAACTGTCTTCAAATTGTATGACTAGGGTATAGTTAGCGCCATATGTTCATGGCGGCCAGCTTTGTGTGCCGCCCTTATTACGGAGGTTACCATGTCCAACCAGGGCAAGAAGGTCAAGACCCATTATCGTGGCACGCTCGACGACGGCACGCAGTTCGACAGCTCCTACGATCGCGGCGAGCCGCTGGAGTTTACCTGCGGTGCCGGTCAGATGATCAAGGGCTTCGATGCCGCTGTGGTCGATATGCAGGTGGGCGAGAAGAAGACTGTGCACATCCCGGCTGCCGACGCCTACGGCGAGCATAACCCCGAGATGGTCCTGACCTTCCCGGCCGAGCAGGTTCCCAACATCGAGCAGATCGAGAAGGGCATGAAGCTCTTCCTGTCCACGCCGAGCGGCATGCCCGTCCCCGCCGTGGTCATCGACGTGACGCCCGAGGCCGTGACGCTCGACGCCAACCACGAGCTGGCTGGCAAGGACCTCAACTTTGACATTGAGCTCGTCGAGGTCGAGGGCTAGGCTATGCCTGTGAGCCTGGTTTCGACAGCGTGCCTCGGAAATCTCAACGATCCGTCCTATGAGCTTCTGCTTCGTCGGGAGCTGGGTGGCGCGTTTGAGATTGACGAGCTGCTGCTCGATTGGGATCAGGCGGATGTCCGCGCGTTTGTGGGCATCACGGAGCTGGGACGTACGGTTGATATTGGACCGGGCGTTGCTGACAGTGAACGACTTGCCGACGGTGACGTGCTTGCCATTGACCGTTCGGGCACGGTGCCCGTAGCGGTTGTCGTGCGCCTGCGCAGCGCCGAGGTCTATCTGGTCGAAGTTGACCGCATGGACCCGATTGCGCTCGCGCATGCGTGTTGGGAGATCGGCAACATGCACGCGCCGCTCTTCCGAGGTGACTCGGATGATCATACCGTGCGCATGTATACGCCGGTGCAACCGATTTTGGGCCGCATGCTCCGGGGTATCGAGGGCGTTCGACTCTCGGTGGTTACGCGCGAGCTCGATGCCAGCCGACGCTTTGCGTCGAGCGCGGCAGATGTCGTTGTGAGCATGGCTCCAGACTTTACGATCGTAAAAAGGGCGCGTAAGTAAGCGCGCATATACGCAAGACGGACTTTGAGAGGCAATCAATCAAAGTCCGTCTTGCTGTTGATGAGATGCTTTGGGGGAAGCACATGGGTCTTGAAGGAATCAAGCTGATCGCGTGTGATCTGGACGGCACGTTACTGCATCCGGGGGAGCGCGAGCCGCGTCCCGAGGCATTTGAGCTCATCGATGAGCTGCACCGTCGTGGCATTGTTTTTATGCCGGCGAGTGGTCGTCAATATGCGAGCTTGCGCTATCTGTTTGCCCCGGTGGCCGATGAGCTGGGCTACGTGTGCGAAAACGGCGCCCTGGTCATGAGTGAGGGGCGTGCCGTCGTCAAGCGCTCTATGGAACGTGACCTGGCGATGGATATCGCGAACGCCGTGGTCGCCTACCCCCATGCCGACGTTACTCTTTCCTGTGAGGGACACCTCTACGCCATGAGCGGCAACGATGCGTTTGTGGACCACTTGCGTTACGAGGTCCATTGCGATGTGGCGGTGGTCGACCGTCCCGAGGACATCGACGAGGATGTCATTAAGATTGCATTTCAGACGCCCGAGGCAGAGCAGCCTGCGGCATTGGAGTATTTCGAGCGTCACTTTAGCGACCGGGTTGATGTCATGACGTCGGGAACCGAATGGACGGACTTTATCGGTTTTGGTTCGGGCAAAGGTTCCGCGCTTGCCGACTACGGTCGCGCCCTGGGTATTTCGCCCGATGAGATGATGGCGTTTGGCGACAATGAGAACGACCGCGATATGCTCAACGTCGTGGGCCATCCCTATCTGATGGAGAGCTGCAACCCCACCATGCGCGGCGTCAACGACCGCGTCCGCTACGTGCGCACGGTCGAAGAAGAACTCCGTCGCCTGCTCGCCGAGTAGATATTTGGGACATGCCTAGAAATCTACTTTTTGCTGCAGAGTGCGGAAAGGTGTTTTTTAAGGCATGTCCCAAACATCTACCGGCAGTCGGGGCAGAGACCCTCGAAGATGGTGTAGTGCGACGTGACGTGCCAGCCGATTTGCTCGGACGCCTTGGCGTTGAGCTGGGCATCGAAGGGAAGTGGTACGTCGATGACGCGGCTGCACGAGGCGCAGATGATATGCGCATGCGGATCAATCGTGCGATCGAAGCGGCTGCCGCCCGGCGTCTTGATGGAGAGAATCTCGCCGGCGTCGGCCAAGAGGTTGAGGTTGCGGTAGACCGTGCCGCGGCTGATCTTGTCATCCTGCGCGCGCACGACGTTGTAGATTTCGTCGGCGGTGGGATGGTTATAGCTTTGGCGCACGGCGTCAAGAACCAGCTTTCGCTGCCTGGTATTCCTTCTTTGCACCGCCATGCGCCTCGCCTCTTTTCTATCAATGGTCGTAGGTAAATGATACCGTATTTAGCACACAATACTAATAACGAGGACTGAAACCGTCTTCATTGGCAAGTGGGGCTCGGGCCTGGGCGTCTACGAGGCGAAAGCGCGTCCCCATGCGCTCGTAGGAGGCATGAAGCTCCTCGAGATGAGATAGGATGTTTGCCGGAGCTCCCTGTATCTCCATCTCAACCGAGCCGTCTTCCATATTGCGCACCCATCCGGTGAGTGCGCGTGCCTGCGCGAGGTTGGTGTTGGTAAAGCGAAAACCAACGCCCTGGACTTGTCCCGCCCAGCGCAGGAAATAGCGCAGGGGAGTGTCTTGAGTGGCCTCGTCGCTTGCGAACACAGTAAGTCTGCGGCGCAGCTCGAGCTCGACGCCAGAGGGCTTTTGAGGTTCTCGACTGCCGCCGGTGACGCCCGAGAAAAGCTTGTCGAAAAAACCCATCGCTATGCCTGCTTGTTAGAGTCGGCGGGGAAGGCGATGCCCGCCTGCTGACGCACGGCATCCATGATACGCAGCGACACGAGCGTGACATCGCGGTAGTGGCCAAGCTCGTGGCGTCCCGCCGGAGTCTCCCAAATCTCTTCCTTTACGTTATCGATGCCGCCGATGGCGGTGATAAAGTCTGTGAGTTCGTATTCCATCGTGTTGCTCGATTTGGGCAGGTCGAGCACACGGCCGTTGCCGCCTTGCTCGCGCGGTGCCTCGGTCGCCGAGCCGCGTACGACATCGCCGCGATAATCGATGCGGACGTTGCGGGGCGTGGACAGATGGTCGATCTGGATAGTGCCACGTTCGCCTTCGATCTGCGAGGGCAGCAGGTCATTCGTAATTTTGGAGTGCGCGAGCTCGACGGAGATACGGCCACCGCCGTAGCTGGCGAGGATGGAACCGCAACCGTCGATGGGGCCGTGCGTGAGCTGTCGCGTGGTGGGGTCGAGCAGAGTAGTCATGCTCGTAAGGCCGGAGGGCATGCCGAAAATCTCGACCATGGGCTCGACGGTGTAGACGCCAATGTCCATGAGGGAACCCGATGCCATATTGCAGTCGAAGATATTGGTGGCACGTCCCGCGAGAATCTCGTTGTAGCGCGAGGAATATTTGCCAAAGCGCAATGAGGCGCGGCGGATGGGGGCGATCTCGCCCAGGGCGTCCTCGATGGCGTGGAAGGCGGGATCGTGGAGGGGACGCATGGCCTCGAGGGCCACGACACCTGCTGCCTCGGCAGTGCGGAAGACTTCCAGCGCCTGCGCTTCGGTGGCGCAGAAGGGCTTCTCGACGATGACGTGCTTGCCACCGGCGATGCAGGCAAGGGCCTGCTCGTAGTGAAGTGCGTTAGGACTGCCGATATAGACGGCGTCGACGCCGGCGGCTGCCGCAAGCTCATCGAGTGAAGTAAAGTTTCGCTCGCCACCGCGCTCGGCGGTAAAGGCGGCACCGCGATTGGCATCGCGTGAAAGCGTGCCCACAAACGCGGCTTGGTCGTTGGCGTTGACGACTTGGATAAAGTCGTCGGTGATCATGGATGTGCCGATGGTCGCGATGCGCAGCATACGTCCCCCTTGCGTTGTTTGGTCTACAGGATGAGTGTAGCGCGTGGGGATATAAAACTGCGCGAAAACGATATTACAGGTCGCTCTCGTTAAAGCCGGTGTCGATATCGAGGTTGCCGCCGTCGGCCGCCGTGGTGGCGAGCTCATCGCAGCGCTCGTTGAGCTCATGACCGGCGTGACCCTTAACCCAGATGAATTCAACCTTATGCTTGCTTTTGGCGGTGAGTAGGCGCTCCCACAGGTCGCGGTTCTTGACGGGCTGCTTGTTGGCGGTTTTCCATCCGCGCTTTTTCCAGCCGTCGATCCAGTGCTTGTTAAAGGCGTTGACGACGTACTGCGAATCGGAATGGACTTCGACCTCGCAGGGGCGGTTGAGTGCCTCGAGCGCCACGATAACGGCCATGAGCTCCATGCGGTTGTTGGTGGTCTTGGCGTAACCGCGCGAAAGCTCGGAGGTAAAGGTCTTGCCGGCGGGGTTGGTGTAGATGAGCACGGCGCCGTAGCCGCCGCGTCCCGGATTTGATCGGGCCGAGCCGTCGGTGTAGATGATGACCTTCACATGGTTCCTTTCGTTGGACGCTTCTCGTGTGGGTTCCCATTGTAGCGCCGCGTTCGCCGAGGGCTAGCAATCTACCGTTTCTGCCCCGTCCCCAGATGGCTGGCTTTCGCGGATGATGCGGTCGAGCTCATCGAGATATTGCTGCAGCAGGGGGGAGGGCCTGCGCTCGTCGTGCATGATATAACCAACGTGCATCGTCGGGGCGTCTGCCAGCGGGATCGACGCCATGCCCCATTGCATTTCGTTAGAGAGGACACCGGTCGATAGCGTGTAGCCGTTCGAGGTGATAAGCAGGTTGGTGAGCGTGCCGCGGTCGGACACGCGGATGTTGCGGTCACAGGGAATGTAGCTAAAGGGTTCCTCGGCGTAATAGAAGGAGTTCGAGGTGCCTTGCTCAAAGCTGTAGCGGGTGTAGGGTGTAAGGTCGGCAAGGGACAGTTGCGGGCGGCGGGCGAGCGGGTGGCGTTCGCTTACGAATACGTGGACCTTTGCGTCAAAGAGGGGGTGGAAGTTCGCGCGCGCATCGGCAAAAGCCTTCTGCAGAACGCGGGCGTTAAAGTCGTCCAGATACAGGATGCCGATGTCGCTGCGAAACGCGCGGACGTCATCGATGATCTGCGATGTGGTGGTTTCGCGCATGATGAACTCGAACTTGCTGTCGCGGCAGCGCTCGACCACGTTGACAAAGGCCTCGACCGAAAAGGCGTAGTGCTGGGCGGAAATGGCGAGGCGAGCTTGCGGGGTGCCGCCGTCCTCGTAGCGCGCCTCGAGCATGTCGGCCTGCTCTACGACCTGGCGCGCATAGCCCAAAAGCTCGGTGCCGTCGTTGGTGAGCGTGACGCCGCGGCTGGAGCGCGTAAAGATCTCCAGATGGAGCTCCTGCTCCAGGCTTTTGACGGCGTTTGAGATGTTGGATTGAGCGGTATAGAGGCGCTGGGCTGCGGCGTTGATTGAGCCGGACTCTGCCACAGCGATCAGAAAACGAAGCTGCTGAAGGGTCATCGGCGCCATCCTTTCGATTGATATCTATAAAACAGATAACAGGTTAGCGCTTTTAAGTGATTGACCGAGGAAAACAATGCTCGTACTATTCAAAACACACAAAGGCGGTAGGTAATTAAGCCAACCACGGAATCGGGATGCGAAAGGAGGCCCGCATATGAATTGCTTACCAAGACGAATGCCGGGCTCCTGTTTGCGCCCGTTGGCGTGATCAGGAGACAGCGACTTACTTCTCTCTTTTATTTACTTTCGTTCGATCAAGGAGATCATCATGAGCCAGTTCATCAACAACCCCGAGCACACCTTTGGTTTCGACACCCTGCAGCTGCACGTTGGCCAGGAGAGCGCCGATCCCGCATCCGACTCTCGTGCCGTGCCTATCTACCAGACCACGAGCTATGTGTTCCGTAACTCCCAACACGCCGCCGACCGCTTTGGTCTTGCCGACGCCGGTAACATCTACGGCCGCCTGACCAACTCCACCCAGGGCGTCTTCGAGGACCGTATCGCCGCACTCGAGGGTGGCGTGGCAGGCCTTGCCGTCGCCTCCGGTGCCGCTGCCATCACCTATACCCTGCAGGCTCTTGCCCAGGCCGGTGACCATGTGGTGGCTCAGAAGACCATCTACGGTGGCTCCTACAACCTGCTGGAGCATACGCTCTCCCAGTTTGGCGTCGAGACCACGTTTGTCGATGCCCATAACCTGGAAGAGGTTGAGGGTGCCATCAAGGACAACACCACGGTCATCTATCTCGAGACGCTCGGCAACCCCAACTCCGACATCCCCAACATCGACGCCATCTCCGCGATCGCCAAGAAGCACGGTCTGCCGGTTGTCGTCGACAACACCTTCGGCACCCCGTATCTGTTCCGTCCGCTGGAGCATGGTGCCAACATCGTCGTCCACTCCGCAACCAAGTTCATTGGCGGCCACGGCACGTCGCTGGGCGGTGTGATCGTCGACGGCGGTAACTTCGATTGGAAGGCGAGTGGCAAGTACGCCCAGATCGCTGAGCCCAACCCCTCCTACCACGGTGTTTCGTTTGCCGAGGCTGCCGGTCCCGCTGCCTTCGCAACCTATGTCCGCGCTATCCTGCTGCGTGACGAGGGCGCCTGCATCAGCCCGTTCAACGCCTGGGTCCTGCTTCAGGGCACCGAGACTCTTTCGCTGCGCGTTGACCGTCATGTCGAGAACACCAAGAAGGTCGTTGAGTTCCTGGCTGGTGACAGCCACGTCGCCAAGGTGAACCACCCGAGCCTGCCTGAGCACCCCGATCACGAGCTCTATCAGAAGTACTTCCCCCATGGCGGTGCCTCGATCTTTACCTTTGAGATTAAGGGTGGCCAGGAGGCAGCTTGGAAGTTCATCGATCATCTGCAGGTGTTCTCGCTGCTCGCCAACGTGGCCGACGTCAAGTCGCTCGTCGTGCACCCGGCTACCACCACGCACTCCCAGCTTTCTGCCGAGGAGCTCGCCGAGCAGAACATCACGCCTTCCACGATTCGTCTTTCCATCGGTACCGAGAACGCCGAGGATATTATTTGGGATCTGAAGCAGGCCTTCGCCGCGCTGGACGAGTAGGGCGACTTGTGCAAGGAACCCTTGCGACTCGATAGGTATAACTGCATAAAATGCCTGCTCAAGGCGCCTGTGCGAACAATGGTTGCACAGGCGCCCTTTTTTGCATAGAGAGGATGCAGAAACAGGGTTTTTGACACGCTTTATGCATTCGAGTTGTGGAAAACTCCTGTTGAGAGGATGTGAGTTTTACGCAATTGACGTGCGCCTTTTGAGTAAAACCGCAGGTCGCGATGTGCTCGGGGTACTATGCAGCGCGATCGAATCACACGCAGCTCAAACGCAGCAAAAACGCACTACGGAGGTTTCCAGCTACATGAGGATTGATTCACGACAATCGAAAGCCGCCGCCCTTTCCGCCGCTCTGACCGTGGCACTTTTGGCGGGCGCCGGCGCAACTGATGCCCACGCGGCAACACTATCCGATACGGTCGGATCTACGCCGTCCGAGGCGACGCTGGTACAGCCCGTCGACTACCGCGGCGACGGTTATGACTCTATGCAGGAGTGGAACGCCTCGATGGGGGCAAAGCGCGATTCCCTGGAGATGCGCGCTCAGATCATTATGAATATGTATGGCGACTATGCTACCGATGACGAGCGCGCTGTGTTGCAGGGTTGCATCGACGGTGCGGGTAGCCTGTTGACGATGGGGGAGGTCGACGCCAAGTCGACCGAGCTCGACGAGCTGCGCACTGCGCTTGAGGATGCCAAGCGCGAGGCGCTCGAGGCCGCCGCAGCCGAGGCCGAGGCTGCCGAGGCCGCCCAGGCTTCGTACTACAACGCCGGCTCCGGCTCGTCTTACGCGTCTGCTGCGTCCTACGCGAACGGATCGGGCCTGACGCGCTCGAGCGGCGTCAATAACTACAACGGCCGCCGCGAGTCTTATTACAGCAGCAACGTGTTGTATCACTATCGCACGGGCGAATGGACTCAGGATTCTGAGGGCTTCTGGCGCGATTCCGACGGTTATTACGTTGTTGCCGCGGGCGATATGGCCCAGGGCTCGACCTTTACGGGCTCCAAGGGTGATTGCAAGGTCTATGACTCCGGCTGCGCTGCCGGAACCACCGACTACTACACCGGCTGGTAATTATTCTGCATCACGGATATTTGGCGGACGGGCGTCTTTACCGAGCTTTTGGGCAACGTTGGGACGCCCGTTCTATGTATGCGCTTGAGCTAACAGAGCCCTTACCGTGACGGTACGTCGCGCATATGGGCGCGGGGCACACTAGTTCATGAGAAATAGGGTCTTTCTCGTGGAGGAAGTGGTCTTGTGAACGCTCGAGATATCGCCGTTGCCGCCGTTGCATTGACGCTTGGTTGCCTTGGTCCTACGGCCGCGCTCGTCGCGGGTATGCAGGGGTCTTGTGGGGCTGCCTCTATCGTGGTCGGCGCGTTGATCGCGGCCGCGCTGCTGGGAAGTGCGGGTGTAGTCCTTTGTCGCGACGATGAGGACCAGGCGTCGGAGTTGCAGCTCTGACCGTCGGGACATCGACTACTGGTTATAGATGAAGATGAAAGCCGCCGTAAGGGGAGTGCTCCTTGCGGCGGCTTTGCTGTTGAGTCTGTTGACGTGGTGAGCCGGGCGCTACCAGCTTGCCTCGATATCGCGAATGCGCTGATAGAGCCATTCGTTCTGCGGTGTCTGGATATCGTGCTTGGCCGCCAGACGGCAGATGGTGCCAGCGAACTCCTCGACCTCGGTTTTGCGCCGCGCGACGCGGTCTTGCGCCATCGACGGCATGCCGGCAGGGTCGAGTCCCTCGATGAGGCGCACCATCTGCGTCAGGTCCGCCTCGGTCAGCTCGATGCCTTCGACATTGGCGACTGCAAGTGTCTCGCGCATGGCGGAAACAAAGCAACGACGCTGTTCGGAGCCCTGTTTCGTGGCGCTTCCGTACGTGCCGCCGTAAGCCATGCAGGTCTGGTTGATGCCGTCGTTGAGCATAAGCTTGGCCCACATGCGGTGCGCGATGTCTGCCTCGACGGTGTGTGCGATGCCGCAACGCGTGTAGAACTCGTCGATTGCGGTGACGGTTGCGGGATCCGTACCGGCCGCCGCGCCAAAGCGGATTTCTCCCGTGTTGGTAAAGGTGAGCTCTCCGTTGAGGAATACGGCGTCCATGCCCTGGCAAATACCAAGAACGGTATGCTCCCAGCCAAAGCGCTCGGCGATCTTTTGCTCGCTCGTAATGCCGTTGCACAGCGAGGCGATGAGCGTATTGGGCCCCACGACGCGCTCCATTGTCTTGAGTGCCATATCAAGCCCAGTCGTCTTGACCGTAAGAATGACCAGATCGGCGGGCGTCGCCTCGCTGGCGCGGACAGATTTGAGCACACAGGGCTTGCCGTTGACGGTGAGCGCATCGCCCGCGTGACGCTCGAAACGGGCGTCATCCATAACGTATTCGACGGCGTCATTGCCGAGGGCCTTGGCGATCATGCTGCCGTAGAGCAGGCCGACGCCGCCCTTGCCGATAAAGGCGACCTTGTTGATCTGCATATGAATCATCTCCCTATATAAAAGGCGCCCGCGTAAGGGGCGCCTGATGGATTGTATGTCGCTGGCGCGTTTGGTGAGCGCGCGGGGCTGCTGTTATGAAAAAGAAACTATTGCGTTGTGCGCTTATGCCGCGGGGCAGACCGCGAAAACGCGTGCGGGATATCCGACGCCATCGCGGACCTTGGGGAAGGTGCAGAAAATGACGGCGCCCGTGGCGGGAAGCTCGTCCAGATGGTCCATGACCTCGATTTGATAGCGGTCGACCGAGAGGATGTATTGTTCGCCGGGGTAGGGGTAGGCATTCTCGCGTGTGGTCACGGTCGCGGGGTCGGTGTCTGCCGGTTCGTGGCCGATGGCGCCGATATTGCGCTCTTCTACAAGCCATTTGATGGCGTCGAGGTCCCAGCCGGGGTAGTGGGGCTGGCCGTCCTCGTCTTTGTTCTCCAGGTCGGCGAGCTTGGACCAGTCGGAGCGGAAGGCGACGAAAGCGTCCTCGGGAATACGACCGTGTTCGTCCTCCCAAGTTTTGAGGTCATCGACGGTCAGGATAAAGTCGGGGTTGGCGGCGCACTCCTCGTGCTTGTCGATTACGCAGAGCGGGTGCATAAACTCGATGGGTTCGATCTCGCCAAGGGAACGGCCGTCAGCATGGAAGTGGCGCGGTGCATCGACGTGGGTGCCGTACTGCGAGGCGACCGAATACTGGAAGCAACGCATGGGCGCGAGCATGTCCTCGGGCGTGTCGGGCAGGTAGTCGAAGAGCTTGGTGGACTCAAATGGCTTAAAGCCAAACCAGTGCGGGGTGTCGCACGAGAGCGTGTGGGTGAGGTCGACCCAGCGATAATCGGTGCTTTTGAGCTGGGATGCGAGGTTCCAAAGATTGAGCGCGGACATGGGTACTCCTTTCATCGGGCTTTTTGCTGATGTTAGAGCGGTGTCGTGACAGCTCGATTTCTGCTACGTTACGATACGTTCTCGATTGTGATTCCAAAGTGTTTCGATGATGTGGCCGTTGTGTTTCGCCTCATTAGGGCTTCGAGGGGAGAGGAGGGGCAGTGCAATATCGCGTTGACCCCAAAAGCGGAAACCGTATCTCGGCGCTGGGGCTGGGTTGCATGAGGTTTCCCGGTGCGCCGGGACACCCCGATGCGAAGACGGCCGATGCCATCATTTCCCGCGCGGTGGGGCAAGGGATAACCTATCTGGACACGGCCTATCTCTACCCCGGTAACGAGGCTTGTGTGGGGGCTTCACTTGAGCGCCTGGGTCTGCGCGACCAGATTTTTCTTGCGACCAAGTTGCCGCACGCTTCGTGCAAATGTGCGGAGGATTTCGACCGCTTTTTTGACGAGCAGCTGTACCGTTTACGGACTGACCATATCGACTACTACCTCATGCACAACATCACCTCGCCCGCGCAGTGGGAGCGCGTGGCAGCGTTGGGCATCGAGGACTGGATCGCGCGTCAAAAGGCGGCGGGGCGCATTCGGCAGATAGGTTTTTCGTACCACGGCAGTGCGGCGGACTTCTTCACGATGCTTGACGCGTATGACTGGGACTTTTGCCAGATCCAGTACAACTACGCTGGAGAGCGCTACCAAGCGGGAACGGCGGGGCTCATGGTAGCCGCCGAGCGCGGGCTCGCGGTGTTTGTGATGGAACCGCTTTTGGGCGGACGCCTGGCGGGCAAGCTGCCTCCGCGAGCCCGCGCCGTGCTCGATGGCGCACGCGATCCGTACCTGAAGACGCCGGCTGCTTGGGGGCTTTCGTGGGTGTGGAATCATCCTCAGGTGACGATGCTGCTTTCGGGTATGACCGATACCGCGCAGGTGGATGAGAACGCGGCGTTGGCCGATCGGGCTCTGCCGGATTCGATGACGGCTGCTCAGCTCGATGCCATCGCACGCGTGCTGGCAGAGTTTGAAAAATCGAATCGCGTGCCCTGCACGGGATGTGGCTATTGCATGCCGTGTCCTAAAGGCATCAATATCCCTGGGTGTTTCGCCGCCTACAACGCAAGTTATGCGCACAGCTGGTTTACGGGGCTGTCGCAATACTTTACGGCGAGTGCGGTGCGCACGAGCGAGCCCAAGCTGGTGAGCAATTGCGTCAAGTGCGGCAAATGCGCGCGCCACTGCCCGCAGCATATCGATATCCCCGAGCGTCTCGATGACGTGCGCCGACGCTTCCAGCCGGGCCCCGTAACGGCCGCGCTTAAAGCCTTTTGCAAAACGCGTTCCTGATGCCCCTTTTATAACTCGCGGTGGAATAGCTTCTGTTTGCGGCAGAATAGGGGCCAAACAGGAACTATTTCGCCGCAACTGAAGGGGGCTGTCGTGGGCCATCGGGATTCATGTGATGATTTGCGTGAGGTTCGTTGGGGCGTTTTGGGCGCTGGGCACATTTCTCATCGATTTGCATCGTCGCTCAAGAAGGTCGACGGGGCACGGCTGGTGGCTGCGGCCGGTCGCACTCCTGCACATGTCGAGGAATTTTGCCGAGCGTTTTCGATCGATGCTGCGCATGGCCATGCCTCGGTCGACGATAACGGCAATGCGGCTTATGACGCGCTGATTGCCGACCCCGATGTCGACGCAATCTACTTGGCGCTTCCGCATGGCATGCATACGCGTTGGGCCTGTCGCGCGCTGTGCGCCGGAAAGGCCGTGCTGTGCGAAAAGCCGGCCGTTTTGAGTGAGGAAGAGGCTCTCTCGATCGCCTCCACCTCTCGCGAGCGCGGCGTGCTGTTTATGGAGGCAATGAAGAATCGGTTTTGCCCGATGCGCGCTCGCGTGAAGGACTTGTTTGCGTCGGGTGAGCTTGGCCGTATTGTCTCGATTGAAAGCGTGCAAAAGCTCGATTACGGCGAGTCTCCTTCGGGCTATCTGCTTGATCCGTTGCAGGGCGGCTGTCTATATGACATGGGCTGCTATGCGGTCGGTTGGTTTGAGGATTTGCTCGCGGGCGCTTGCGAGGTTTCGTCCCGTGAAGTTCGCTGGCGTGACGTATCGGGCGGTCGCGTCGATTGGGCCGACGAGATCCATATGAGCGTCGGCGGTATACCCATTCATATGGTGTGCGACGGCGAAGCAACATATGAAAGCCGCTTAACGATTGCCTGTGAGCGGGGCTCGTTGGAAATCGAGCGCCTCCATCGCCCCGAGCTCGCTCATGTGAAGTATTCCGACGGACGAATGCTCGAAATAAATGCCCCGTTTGAGGTCGATGATTTCTACGGCGAAGCTTCGCATGCGACCCAGCTCATCCGGGCGGGGAAACTCGAGAGTCCCGTCATGCCTCTTGCCGCCACGCAGCGCTGTGCG
The DNA here is from genome assembly GCA_958412345.1 of uncultured Collinsella sp. GTDB lineage: Bacteria > Actinomycetota > Coriobacteriia > Coriobacteriales > Coriobacteriaceae > Collinsella. The sequence continues at coordinate 23,072 of CATYSO010000027.1, forward strand.
CAGATCATCGATGCGATTCGCTTGACGCTCTAGGCTGCGGTACTGGTGCTCAAGGGGGCTCGGCGGACCGTGCCCCTGATGCCCCTTTTATATCTTGCGGTGGAATACGGTCTGTTTGCGCCAAAATAAGGCACCAATAGACCGTATTTCACCGCAACTGATGAGGGGGAGCTGGAGATGCTGACGATCGGGTGTCATCTTTCGACGACGAAGGGCTATCGGGCAATGGGGGAGACGGCGTTGTCCATTGGTGCCAATACCTTTGCGTTCTTTACGCGCAACCCGCGCGGTGGCAAGGCAAAAGACCTTGACATGGATGACGTGGCGGCTCTGCGCGAGCTTATGGCGCAAAACGACTTTGGACCGCTGGTGGCGCATGCCCCGTATACCTATAACCCCTGCTCTGCTAAGGAGCGGGCGCGCGAGTTTGCCTTGGAGGCTATGGCGGAAGATTTGCAGCGTCTGGAAGCACTGCCCGGCAACTACTACAACTTCCATCCCGGTGCGCATGTGGGACAGGGGGCAGACGCCGGCATTCAGATGATTGTCGACACGCTGTGCCAGGTGATGTTTGGGGGCCAGCAGACGATGGTATTGCTCGAGACCATGGCGGGTAAGGGCACCGAGGTGGGCCGTAGCTTTGAAGAGCTGGCGTGCATTATCGAGGGCGTTGCCGCCAAGTGTCCAGAGCTGTCCGATAAACTGGGCGTTTGTTTGGACACCTGCCATGTGAACGATGCCGGCTACGACATCATCCATGATCTGGACGGCGTACTCGACGAGTTCGACCGCGTGGTGGGCATCGATCGCCTGCATGCCGTACACATCAACGATTCGAAGAACCCTTGTGGCGCCCATAAAGATCGTCACGAGTGCATCGGCAAGGGATACCTTGGCAGCGAGGAATTTGGCGGCGGTATGCAGGTTATGCAGAATATTGTATCGAATAGCCGCTTGCGTGCACTTCCATTTATTTTGGAGACGCCGAACGAACTTGCAGGTTATGCAGCGGAAATTACGCTATTAAGGTCGTTACAGCAGTAACAACTGTCACAAAGTGGAGTGTTCCATTCACGTTATGGGATTGTTTCAATCAGTTTTCTCATTGCAGATTCGTAATTCCGGGTGCATAATAGCCAACAGTTTTTGCAGACCTCTGAATCAAACGGGGTCGCCGGAAGGAGACTGATTATGAAGCTCAAGAAGCTTGGCGCATTTGCCGCCACGGGCGCCATGGCGCTCGCCCTCGCACTGACGGGCTGCGGCTCGTCCAACGCCACCTCTGGTTCCGATGCCGGTTCCAGCAGCTCTGATGACGTGAAGGTCGAGAAGGTCGACGGCTCCAAGGAGTATGCACTCGTCAAGGACGGTACGCTCACCGTCGGCACCTCTGCCGAGTACGCGCCGTTTGAGTACAAGGATGACAATGGCGACTACCAGGGCTTTGACCTTGAGCTCATCAAGGCTATCGGCGATAAGCTGGGCCTGGATGTCGAGTACGTCAACAACGACTTTGACACGCTGGTGCCGGGTGTTGCTTCGGGCGCCAAGTATGACGTCTCCATCGCGGCTATCACCGATACGCCCGAGCGTGAGAAGGAAGTCGCGTTCTCCGACTCCTACTACATGGATGACCAGGCTATCGTGACCAAGGTCGATAACACCGACATCACGGCCGATAACTACAGCGAGAAGCTCAACAACGCCGACGCCACGATCATCGTCCAGTCCGGCTCGACCGCCGAGGCCTTTGCCCAGGAGAACTTCCCCAAGGCCAAGATTGTTCCCTACAAGGACGCCACCGAGTGCTTCAGCGCCCTGCAGTCCGATAAGGGTGACGCCGTGGTGACCAACCGCTCCGTTGCCAGCCAGCTGACCGCCGAGCAGTTCAACACCTGCCAGACCATCAAGCAGATCAGCACCGGCGAGGAGTACGCCATCGCCATTAACCAGGGCAACACTAAGCTCAAGGACGACATCAACCAGGCTATCAAGGACCTGACCGATGACGGTACCGTTGACGCCCTTATGTCTAAGTACAACATCAAGTAAAATAGCTACTTGATTGCACGCGGGCCCTTTCCGTTTTGGCGGAGAGGGCCTTTGCGCTTCTCTTGACGGAAAGCGTTTCCGTCTCTTTTTGCCGGCAACTTCTACGATAGGAGCCACCTTGTCTCGACTGAACAAAGGGGCCGCGGAACAGCGTTTTTCACTGCCCGCCTTGCTCCAAAAGCTAGCCTGCGTCATGGCCGTGGCGCTCGCGCTGGTGTGCGCGGGGGCATATGCGCCCACGACCGCCCAGGCGCTTGAGACCGCAAAGATTACCGCCCGACCCAACACCGGTTCGGGCAGCGCTGTGGTCGGCGGCACCGAGACACGCATTACCTGGGAAGTTCAGGCCGATGCCGACGAGGAGCTGAGCGGTCTTTCGCTGACGTTTGTTGACGGTACGACGTTTGACACCGATGACACGCGATTGACGATGCTCTCGGGCGAGGACCTCATGGATCGTACGCCCATGAAGCCCACGTGCAAGGCTGACGGCCAGACGCTCAAGATCGACTTTGGCGAGACGGCGTCTGCCGGCGGCTATTTCCGCGTCGAGGTCTACGGCGTGACCTTCCCCGTCGAGGGTGGCGACGAGGCCTTTAGCGGCACCTACACCTTGGCTGACGGTTCAACCAAGAAGATCTCCAAGATTCCGTCGGTGGAGATCAAGGGCGTGACGGCATTCGATAACTTCCTAGCCGACCTTAAGGAGCAGCCGTGGGTCGAGGCATGGAATTCCAACATGTTCCTTCGCCTGTTCCTGAACCCGGTCATTTTGGTCCAGAGCCTGCCGATCGTCTTCAAAGGCTTTCTTATGTCGCTCTCGATCGTGCTTGTGGCGTTTCCGCTGGCGATTCCCTTCGGCTTCGCGCTGTCGCTCATGCGCATCTCCAAGTCGCGCATCCTGCGCTGCCTTGCCGGCATCTACGTGAATATCATCCGCGGCACACCGGCGTTCCTGCAGATATATATCGCGTTCTTCGGTCTGCCGCTGGCCGGCGTCAAGGTGGACGACTATGTCCTGGGCGTTATCGTCATGGCCATGAACTCGTCCGCCTACCTGTGCGAGATCTTCCGCGCCGGTATTCAGTCGATCCCCAAGGGCCAGAACGAGGCCGCGCGCTCGCTGGGCATGAACGCCTTCCAGACACTGCTCTACGTTATGATTCCGCAGACGTTCCGCAATGTCCTGCCTACGTTGACCAGTGAGTTCATCCTGCTTTACAAGGATACGTCGCTGCTCGCGGCCGTGGGCGTGGTCGAGATCGTCATGAACGCCCGCACCATCGTGGCCACGACGGGCTCCATTACGCCGTACGTGGTTGCCGCCCTGTTCTATCTGGTCATCACCCTGCCGCTCGCTCGCTTGGTGAGCGGCCTTGAGGCGAGGCTTTTGGGTACGGCCGAGACCAAGAAGAAGCGTCCCGCCAAGAGCGCCGGGCAGGTCGTCGCGACGCCCGCCGATCACATCGCCGGTCTGTAAGGAGGTCCTATCATGAGCGAAACCAATAACTCGAACGAGGTTGTCGTCAGCATCAAGAACCTCCAGAAGGCCTTTGGCGATAACGTGGTCCTGCGCGATATCGATCTGGATGTGCATAAGGGCGAGGTCGTCGTGGTCCTGGGGCCCTCGGGCTCGGGCAAGTCGACGATGCTTCGCTGCATCAATCGCCTGGAACACCCTACGAGCGGCTCGATTGTCGTTGAGGGTGTGGATGTGTGCGCCAAGGGCGTCGACCTTAACAAGGTGCGCACGCATCTGGGTATGGTGTTCCAGCAGTTCAATTTGTTCCCGCACCTGTCAGTCAAAAAGAACGTCATGCTTGCACAGCAAAAGGTGCTCAAGCGCAGCAAGGAAGAGGCCGAAAAGATTGCCGTCGAGGAGCTGACCAAGGTCGGTCTTGCCGAGCGTATCGACTTTATGCCGAGCCAGCTCTCGGGCGGCCAGCAGCAGCGCGTTGCCATCGCCCGCGCCCTGTCGATGAACCCGCACGTCATGCTCTTTGACGAGGCCACCTCGGCGCTCGACCCCGAGCTCGTGCGCGACGTCCTGGGCGTCATGCGCGACTTGGCGCGCGAAGGCATGACCATGATCGTCGTGACGCACGAGATGGGCTTTGCCCGCGATGTCGCCGACCGCGTCGTCTTTATGGACGGCGGCGTCATTGTGGAAGAGGGTACGCCGAGCGAGGTCTTCGACCACCCCAAGAGCGAGCGCACCAAGGCGTTCTTGGGCAATATTTCGTAGCCGGTTGATGTAACTGCCGTTACAAAAGAGCGGGGGCTGGACTTGAACTGCCTCCCATTTCTTGGACACGAGAAATGGGAGGCTTTTATGCGTGTCG
>CATYSO010000028.1 GCA_958412345.1 uncultured Collinsella sp.
TGCCTCCCTTTTCTCGAACCTTAATTTCAAAGTCCAAGAAATGGGATGCAGTTCACCTTCGAGGCCGAGCGCAAAATGGATTCTAAAAAACACCTTGCCAAATAGGAGCGTCAGACCAGAAGCGCCCCCGTTCGTAGCTCCGAAGGAGCAGAACGGGGGCGCTTCATTGGTCGAGGACGTTTTCAAAACCAAGCCCGGCCCCGGCCGGAGGGACCACAGGCGCTACAGGTTCTTGACACCCATCGCGCGCATGGCGTTCAGGATGGCGATGATCGCCACGCCCACGTCGCCAAAGACGGCAAGCCACATGTTGGCAATGCCCAGTGCCGCGAGAACCAGGATCAGCAGCTTAACGCCCAGCGCAAAGATGATGTTCTGCCAAACAATTGACATGGTCTTGCGCGCCACACGGATGGCATGGGCGATGTTGGACGGCTTGTCATCCATGAGCACCACGTCGGCGGCCTCAATCGCGGCGTCGGAACCCATAGCGCCCATGGCAATGCCAACGTCTGCGCGGGTGAGCACGGGTGCATCGTTGATGCCGTCGCCGACAAAGGCGAGCTTGCCCTTGCCCGATTCGGCTGCCAGCAGCGCTTCAACACGCTCGACCTTGTCGCCCGGCAGCAGCTGCGCGTGGAACTCGTCGAGCCCAAGCCGCTTGGCCACCGCAGCAGCCACTTCCTCGCGGTCGCCCGTGAGCATGACGGTGCGCTTGACGCCGGCGGCGTGCAGGTCGCGGATCGTCTGCTCGGCATCGGCCTTAACGGTGTCTGCAATTACGATGTGGCCGGCATAGGTGCCGTCAACGAGCACATGCAGAACCGTTCCGACGATCTCGCAATCGGGAGCTTCGACTCCGGCCGCGGTGAGCATCTTTGCGTTGCCAACGACGACGTGCTTGCCGTCGATGGTTGCCGTCACGCCGTGGCCCGCGTCGTTGGCGGAGTCGCTAACGCGCTTGGGGTCGACCTCGCCCTGGTAGGCGGCGCGCACCGACTGCGCGATGGGATGGTCGGAGAATGACTCAGCGAGGGCTGCGATCTCAAGCAGCGATTGCTCGGTATAGCCTGCCTTGGGGTGCACCGCGACTACCGAGAACGTGCCGTTGGTGAGCGTGCCGGTCTTGTCAAAGACGACGGTGTCCACATCGGCGAGCGTCTCGAGGTAGTTGGAGCCCTTGATGAGGACGCCCAGCTTGGATGCGCCGCCGATGCCGCCAAAGAAGCTCAGCGGCACGCTGATCACGAGCGCGCACGGGCAGCTGACGACCAGGAAGGTCAGGCCGCGCAGGATCCAGTCGGACCAGGCGCCGGTGACCAAGCCGCCACCGAGCGCGAGTACCGCGGCCGCGCCGGTGACGGCGGGCGTGTAGACGCGGGCGAAGCGCGTGATGAAGTTCTCGGTGCGTGCCTTCTTCTCGCTGGCGTTTTCCACGAGCTCCAGGACGCGTGCGACGGTGGACTCGCCAAAGGGCTTGGTGGTGCGCACGTGGATGAGGCCCGTCATGTTGATGCAGCCGCTGATGATATCGTCGCCGGACTTGGCGGGGCGGGGGACTGACTCGCCCGTGAGCGCGGCGGTGTCGAGCTGGGTTTCGCCCTCGACGATGACGCCGTCGATAGGCACGCGCTCGCCGGGCTTGACCACGATCACGGTGCCCACGGCGATGTCATCGGGAAAGACCTGTTCGAGCGTGCCGTCGGGCTGCTCGACGTTAGCGTAGTCGGGCGCGATGTCCATCATGGCGCTGATCGACTTGCGGCTCTTGCCCACGGCGTATGCCTGGAACAGCTCGCCGACCTGGTAGAACAGCATGACGGCGGCGCCTTCGGCCATGTGCGGGTCGGTATCGGGGAAGAACACCATGGCAAACGCGCCGATGGTCGCGACGGCCATAAGGAAACTTTCGTCGAAGGCCTTGCCGCGGCGGATGTTATTGAATGCCTTTTGTAGTACGTCGTATCCGGCAATCAAAAACGGCACGAGGAACAGCACAAAGCTGGCGTAGATGTCGCCCGGGGTGCCGAATGCGGCGGTGAGGGTGCCGAGCTCATCGAGGGCGTACACCACGGCAAAAATGCCCAGTGCTACCAAGATGCGGTTGCGCTTATGCTCAAGGGACTCTTTCTTCTTGCGCTTCTTCTTTTTCTTTTTGGGATCGGCGGCTGTCATGATTCAAACCTCTCATTTGAGTGTATGAACACTCGCTCATATAATTTCGCGAGCAAAGGCCGCGGCAAGCGCGGCCTCGCGGGTCAACGTATGCGCGGGTTAGAGAATGATCTCGCAGTCCGGCTCGGCGTCGGCGGTGAACTCAACGACGCGGTCCAGGACCTCATCGAACTCGGCGTCGTCGGCCTCGAGCGTCAGCTTCTGGGTCATAAAGTTGACCGAAACGGACTTGACGCCCTCGAGCTTAGCCAGCTCGTCCTGAAGTTCACGCGCGCAGTTGGCGCAATCGATCTCGTCGAGCTTGAACTGCTTTTTCATGGTGGGTTCCTTTCCCTGTGTTAGCGGTCTGGGTGCCGGCCGCGCTGATACCGTGGTTGATTGCTATTCGCAGATATGGCTCATGCCCTGGTTAAGCATGGTGTAGACGTGATCGTCGGCGAGCGAGTAGAGAATGTTGCGGCCGTCGCGGCGGAACTTGACCAGGTGCGACTGCTTAAGCGTGCGCAGCTGGTGCGACACCGCAGACTGCGAGGTTGCGGTCGCTTCGGCGATGTCGGCCACGCAGAGCTCGCGGCCCATGAGGGCATAGAGAATCTTGATGCGCGTGGTGTCGCTGAAGACCTTGAACAGGTCGGCAAGGTCGTAGAGAAGCTCCTCGTCGGGAAGGTCCTCGGGCGAGCAGGTGGTGGGGAGCACGGGCTCGGTGGCCTCGATGTCGGGTTTCGTTTCGTCGCCGCGGATGCTCATTGCAATATCCTTTCATATGAACATGCGCTCATATAACTTACTTCCGATTATATGAGCGCATGTTCATATGTCAATGACGTTCAGGTAATTCGTCGCACAAAATGATGGGGAATAGTGGACGAGATTCCGGACTGAGCGGTTTTGATAGCCGATGCCGGGGTGGGTGCCCCCGCGCCGTGCAAAAATTGGAGTATTCTGCAACTATAGGGGGTCCGTTAATCTATTTCAGGCCAAATAAAGCCGCTCAAGAGTTATCCAAGGGCGGTAAGCAGACAAGGTCTTCCTCAAATGTTGCCTAATGTTCCCGTTCGATAGCGTTTTTGTTTCTCATTTGGATTAACTTGTGGGTGCTGGAGGGCCGACCCTGCTGAATACTCGCAATTTTGCACATCGCTAGGGTACCCACCTTGTTAGCCGGTCTAGCTTCCGGCCCCGAAGATTCTGCCCTCGGGCGCGAGGCTGCTTATTTGGGCAAATGATGGGCTGTCGGATTCGACAGTCTGCATGTCATCGATTGCCGGAACTTCATTTATTGTCGGATCATCCAGCGTGATGCCTTCGAGTGTTGCTTTTTCGAGGTCGATTCGTTGACGATCTTCGGAATCCTGGCGAAGCTGCTTCTGAATTCGCTTTTTCTCTTCTATAAACCTTCTGAGCACAAACTGTCTCAGGTCCTCTTGCATGATTTGAAAGTCTTTTGGCAGACGCGAGGGGCGTATGCCCTCTTTCCGTTGGATCGCCTCCATGACCCTAACGAAAGCGCTGGCATGCATAAAGGAATAACGACTGACGGTGATGATTCCGTATCCCATGGACGCAAGCGCATTCTTGCGCTCCTCATCGATGGCGCGGTCTTCTTCCGCGTCATGATAAAACCCGTTGTATTCAATGTCTGTGCGAGATTTCTTTAGATACGCATCCATAAAGAACTTTTTGCGTCTCGTGAGATTCTTTGCGGCAGCGGTGACCTGCACCTCGTAATCGGTCTCAATTCCCTTAATACCAAGCCCTCCTTCGCTTTTAGGCAGCGTTAGCATCATGACAAAGGCCGTTTCCATAGGAGACCGGCATCCGTCGCGCACACATTGGATTGCCTTTCGGGCAAGGGCCAGACCGTCGCATCTGGTAATGGAATTAAAGAACTGTTTTAACCTTTCGGTCGAGGTGAGCGCGAAACGCTCGTTATACGAGGTGGAAGAGCCGGTTCCAAGGGAGTAAGCGCCGCACAATTCAAAGTAGTACTCCACCAGTTCGCGAAAAGGGAGATAGGTGGCGGCCTGAAGTGCGCAAAGCTCAACGCCAACAATGAAGATGCCATCTTTGAGCTCTATAAAGCGTGAGTTCGAGAATCGTTTTGACGAAACGTGGCATTGACAGTTCATTGCATAGCGCGCATTCCTGCGATCAAACACCATCACCTCGAGGGAATCATTTGCGTCGAGGGAAACATCATGTTTGGTGAGCCATTCTGCGGCTGCGTCAAGGAGCGTTCCGGTGGGACATGATCCGTAAATCGCGGCAGGGTTACAGGGCTCGGTGTCTTTCGCAGACGCCGAATACGCGGCCTGGTAGACCGCTTTTGCAGTGGTATGTGACAATACGATACTCATGGTATATATCGTGTCAGCTAATGCCGTGTTGATGGCGCTGAGTGGAAAAGCCGTTTTAGAGGTCTAACCAAATGATGTCCAAAAGCTTGACGCAATTATGGGTTGGTATGCCCTAAAATCAATGTTCTCGCAGCTTAGCTATGGCATATAAATACTCAATTGCTGCACATTTGATATCGATGCATCATCATCCGACAACGAATTACGTGTCGGGAATTGGCCGAAATCGTTCAAAATGAGGGTTCAGAATTTGTGATGGCAGATCTATCTGTGGAACGTAGGGCGGCCCCGCTGCGGTGTTTCCCGCTGCGAGGCCGCTCGTGAGCAAGCAGTGTTTGTCGTAGGCGTTGCTATTTCGCGAAGAGGTTCTTGAGGTTGAACTCGGCCTGTACCGTGCGGAGCATGAGGTCGGTGTCGTCGAGGCCCAGGTGCTGCTCGTTGGCGTCGGCGGCGAGGGTTCCACGGCGGCGCGCCCAGTTCTCGAGCGCGGCTGGGGCGGACTCGCGGGGGAGCGAGCGCACGTCGGCGTCCAGGCTGCGGCAGATCTGGCGTGAGTCGATGACAATGATCTTGCCGGCGCGGCGTGCCTCGGCGTAACCGTCCAGGTGAATCTTGAACCAGCTGTCCTCAAAGGCGGCGTTGTGCGCCATGTACGGGTACTTCTTCATAAGCTTGAGCAGCTGCTTTTGCAGCTCTTTGTTCTCGCGGAAGGGCGTTTTGCCGTCGATGTCGTCCCAGGTAATGTGGTGGATATTCGACAGCGGCACATCTTCGCCGCGGTAGATGTCGGGCAGGCCACAGTAGTGCGCCTCGGCGTCGTGCGGGATGGCGTCGCTGGTGAGTTCCATGATCTCCCAGCCGACGTTGATGATATAACCGCGTTCGGGTGCACGGCCGGTGGTCTCGATGTCGATACCGAGCACGGTGCCCTGGATGGGCTTGCGGGCGTAGGCCACGCCGAGCGCGTCGCGGTCACCGCGGATCTCGCGCATAACGGACGCGGCGGTGCGCTTTTGCATCTTGCCGATGGCGGCGCAGGTGTCGGCGTCGGACAGGCCGCGCGAGAGCGTCGCGGGCGTCACATTGCGCAGGCGTGCCTCGCCAATCTGGTCGCAAAGGTCGCGGTTGCGGTCGGCCAGGTCGCGCACGGTGGCAAAGTCGAAGCCGGGGTCGTCCTCGGCAGTAAAATACTCGGTCTCGAGCACCTTGAGGGCCTCTTCGCCCTTCTGGCGCTCGGACTCCATGGCACCGTGATCGCCATAGATAAACATAGGGATAAACGGTTGGCGTTCGTATTCGAGTGCTTGCGAAACGTTCATAGGCTGCTCCTTGGACGGGCCGCGTCGCGCGGCTCGGGGTTACTGAGTTATGGCGAGATGATAGTTTACCATGGGCAACTATTGGCACTACGCCTAGGTCAACTACAATACCCTAGTTGACCGCTAGGACTTTTACAATGCGGCCGAAAGACACGAAAGGTTCCATCCGTCATGGATTTGCTGATTGATATTTTGCTCGACGCCGGCAAGGACACGCTGTCGCTGGTGCCGTTTTTGTTGGTGACGTATTTGGCTCTCGAGACTCTGGAGCACGTCGCGGGCGACCGCGTTAACGGCGCCATCAAGCGCGCTGGCGCTGCGGGCCCCGTGGTTGGCTCGTTGTTGGGCATGGTGCCGCAGTGCGGCTTTTCGGCAATGGCGGCCACGCTGTACGCCGGTCGTGTCGTGACCTTGGGCACGTTGGTGGCGGTGTTCCTTTCGACCTCCGATGAGATGCTGCCGCTGTTGCTTGCCGAGCAGGTGCCCGTGCAGACCATGGCGATGCTTTTGGCTTCGAAGGCACTGATCGCGCTGGTCACGGGCTTTATCGTGGACGCCGCCATTCGCGGCCTGCGTCGTAACTCTCGCGCGCATGCGGCGATTCGCCGTACCGTGCTGGGAACCGCGGCCAACCCGGCCCACGTGAACTGCGCGCACGACGACCACACTGGCGGTGACATCATCGACGAGGTGGCCGAGGCGGGCGTGAGCGCCGACCACATCCACGAGTTATGCGAGCGCGACCATTGCGGTTGCGATGATGATGAAGATGAACATGAGCGCGACCACGGACACAGCCATGATCACGGTCACATGGGCGAGCATGAGCACCACCACGGCCACAGCCACGACCACTCCCACGAGGGCGCGCCCGTTCTGTCGATTATCCGCAGTGCGATCTCGCACACCATACAGGTATCGGTATTCATTTTTCTGGTGACGCTGATTCTGGTCGCCGTGCTCGAGACGTTCGGCGAATCGGCGATTGAGCAGTTCCTGCGCGGTAACGAGACGCTTGCGGTCCTGGGCTCGGCGCTTGTCGGCTTGATTCCCAACTGCTCGGCCAGCGTCGTCATCACGCAGCTGTATCTGGAAGGCGCGCTGCAGCTGGCACCGATGCTCGCCGGCACGCTTATCTCCGCCGGCGTGGGCTACCTGGTGCTGTTCCGCACCAACCGCAGCGCCCGCGAAAACGTCGTGTTCCTGATTATGATGTACGTTATCGGCGCGGGCTGGGGTCTCATCCTCTCCGCCGTTGGTCTCTAAGTAGATTATTGGGATATGCCGTAAAAGCTGGGGTATACCGTAAAATCTACCGCCATGACTTGGGCGTTGGATGCGCGTCAATCGCCAAAACAAAAAGGTAGATTTTTAGGCATGTCCCAAAAATCTACCTTGGTTAGCGTAACAGCTCGGTGAGGTTGCGCTTAAAGCGAGCGCGGTCTTCGCTGGTAAATGCTGCCGGACCGCGAGTGCGTCCGCCGGCGCGGCGTACCTTCTTTTCCTCGTGGCGAATAAACAGCTGCATGTCGATGGTTGCTTTGTCGTAGACGCGCCCGCGCACACCGATAGCGGCGGCATCGCGCCCGAGCACCATGCTCGCCAAGCCAATGTCCTGCGTCACGACCACGTCGCCCGCCTGCAGGCGTTCGACAATGGCAAAGTCGGCGCTGTCGGCGCCCACGCTCACGTCGAGTGTCGTGACCCAAAAGCCGCGTCGCGCGTGCTCGGCATCGCGCGGGTCGTCGCGGCGAATGTGCCGTTCCAGGTTTTGCGTGCTGTTGCCGGCGATAACAACGGCGACGCCCGCCCGCCGCGCGCAGTCAATCGACTCGCGCGTGACCGGGCAGGCGTCGGCATCAATAAAGAGCGTTCGCGGCATCTAGTGCACCAGTTTGCCAAATTGAATAGCGCGAACAATCAGCGTTACGCCAAACACCAGCAGCGCGGCGCCGCTAAAGATGACGAGCATCTTGGCCGACCACAGCGGATAGATAAACACGAACATGCCGGCGATGATGGAGAGTGCGCCACTCAGAATGGCGAGGACACGGTTGGACGAAAGCTCGGACTCCAGAATGGACATGACACCTTCGACAATCCAGCCAAAGCCGGCCACGATAACCACCATCGTGGTGAGTGTCGCGGTCGAGAAGGCCTGGTTGCGCAGGATTATGACGCCGCCCAGGATAATGAGTAGGTTGGAGATGATGCTCGTCACGCGCCAGCCGGTGGGCAGCAGCGGCTCAAAAATGGCAGTGAACAGCCTGATGGCAGCGGTGATTACAAAGTAAAAGCCCAGGACGGTCGTCAAAAAGACGAGGGACTTGGCGGGTGCAAAAAGCAGCGCGATGCCAGCAATGAGCGCCACGACGCCCGTGATGGCGTAGATCCAGCGCACGGCCTTGACGGCTTTGCCCGCCATACTCTTCTCGTCAAATCCAAACTGGCTCGATTTTTGGTCATCGTTCTTAAAGATGCCCATAACGTCTCCTTTCCGTGTGGTGTACGTCGCGTTCATTGCTCTCCGTGCGGCGTACGCCAAAAGTGCTGCAACAAGTATCGCCTAAGGGCGCCGATGCATGGGGCGGGAAGGACGAATTGCCGCCTGACATTCCCGAATTGTTACTTTTGTTCCCGCTTCAGTGAGGATTAATCAACAGCTGTAGAACATTACACCGCTGTATGTAATTGCCTACGTTTTAGGTTAGATTTTCCTAAGGACAATTGGCTTGTATTGGGGGTCCCTATGAACGAAGTAGTTCCCGCGGCGCCGGTAAGCGCAGAATCGATGGCAAAGCAGGGCCGCGAAAAGCTCGGCTTGGACGCGTTTGATGCGTTGGTTCGTCGCGCCCGCACGTGCCGTCGCTTTGACGAGTCCATGCGCGTGCCGCGCGAGTTTTTGCTCGAGCTGGCGGAACTGGCGCACCTGGCTCCCTGCGGCGCCAATGCTCAGCGTCTGCGTTTTCATGTGGTGAGCGGTGCCGAGGATTGCGCGCATGTATTTGATGAGCTTGCATGGGCCGGCGCGCTTAAGGATTGGCCGGGTCCTGCCGAGGGCGAGCGTCCGACCGGCTACATCGCGATTCTTGCCGAGCGCGCTGTTCCGGGTAAGCCCGCCGCGCCCATCACCGAGGTCGACACCGGCATTGCCGCGCAGACGATGATGCTCGCCGCCCGCAGCGCCACGCCCGAGGTGGCAGCCTGCATGTTCAAGGCCTTTACGCCCCACGCGATCGAAGCCATGGGGCTCGATAACGACAAGTATGAGCTCAAGCTGATCATGGCTTTTGGCGTGCCGGCCGAGACGCAGATGATCGATGCGATCGATTCCAACCCCGACGGCTCAATTAATTACTGGCGTGACGATGCGCAGGTGCACCACGTACCCAAGCGTTCGCTCGCCGACGTGCTGGTGTAGTTGAGCGTCGTTGCGGTGTGATCCGGCGGTAAACCACCACAAAGGTGCCTGTCCCCTTTGCGGTGGTGCGAGGGGAGGGCATGTGGCCGATCTATATTTGGTACGGCATGGGCAGACTGAGCTCAATGTGCAGAGCATTTTGCAGGGCTGGCACGATTCGCCGCTTACGGCGCGCGGGCGCGAGCAGGCGCTGACGGCGCGTACGGCGTTTGCGGCGCGTGGCGTGGCCTTTGATCATGTGTATTCCTCGCCGTTGGGCCGGGCGCGGCATACGGCCGAGCTTATCGTTGGCGAGGGCCGTTCCATTGAGCTGGTCGATGACCTGCGTGAGTGGCATTTTGGCTCGCTGGAGGGCACATCAAATCGCGAGATGCCGCCGCAGCCCTGGGGCGATTATCCGGTGGCCTTTGGCGGCGAGTCGGAAGTGCAGCTTCAGTCGCGCATGGTCGCGGCGCTGTCCCGCATCATGGCCAGGCCGCAGCACGACTGCGTGCTGGCGGTTTCCCACGGCTCAGCCTGCCAGGAGTTTCTTGAGTATGTGACTGGCGGGGGAGAGCTACCCGACAACGGTGCCGTGCTTCATTTTGGCTATTGCGACGGGGCGTTTTCGCTCCTTGATTGGTAACGAACGAAAGGACCCCCTATGAATAAAGACCTGTATCTGGTTCGTCATGGGCAGACGATATTTAACCTCAAACGCATTATTCAGGGCTGGAGCGACTCGCCGCTCACGCAGCTGGGTTGCGACCAGGCGGCGCGCGCCGGCATGTTTTTGCGTGCGCGCGGCATTGAGCCCGACCACGCCTACACCTCGACGCTGCATCGCACCGAGCAGACTATCGCCAACCTGTGGCCGGGCCTTGCCTACGAGCGCCTTGACGGCCTGCGCGAGTGGTTCTTTGGCGATTTTGAAGCCGAGCGCGTGATGTTGATGCCCGAGCGCCCGTGGCGCGATTTCTATCGCCAGTTTGGCGGCGAGGGTCAGATGCAGGTGCGTAAGCGCATGGTGGCGACGCTGACCGAGCTCATGCAGAAGCCTGATCACACCTGCGTACTTGCGGTGAGCCACGGATCGGCCATCAAGGAGTTTTTGGACCACGTGAGGGGAGCGGCGGCCGACGAGCGCGAGCGCGTGCCGGGCAACTGTTCGGTGCTGCATTTCGTGTTTGACGATACGACCGATACGTTTGAACTGGTTGAGATCTTTACGCAGGAAGACTACGCGCGCGAGCTGGGGCTTGAGCCGCTCGTGGCTGCCGCGGGTCCGCAGCGCGGGTAGTTTGGGCGTGGCGACGCGGATCGCCGACATCATTGCTCGATGTGAAAGGGGCGGGGATGCATGCGCATGTATCCCCACCCCTTGTTTGTTGGGCTGCCGAGTCTTTGTACTGGGCGTTTACGTTCTATTAGAACCGTGCGATCTGGTGGGTGAGCAAACCCGTCGGAATCTGCGGTGCGCCGCCGGCGACCTGTGCGGCGGGGAATAGCGCGGCAACGGTAAAGTTGAACGGCTCTTTGCCCGTGTAGGCGCCGGCTGTGCGGGCGTCGTCTGCTAGGAGCTGCGCCGCCCCTGCCAGCGCGGCAGCGTAGGTGGGGTCGTCTGCCGGCGTCGGCTCCGGTGCCTGGTCGAGCATGGCTCGGATGGCGGCAACAGCGTCCTCGCGCTTGACTTCCCATACGCGATGCGTAATGCCGGTGGGGTCGGTGACGGCGTAGAGCGAGGCGCCCTCTTTGGCAGCGCCCAGGATGATGTCCATGACGGGTGACGCCTCGTAGGCGAGCGACACGGGGCGCGGCTGAACTTTGAGTTCGGCGATCGCGTGCGCAGCGGCGGCCACGTCAGCGCTGGCATCGCCCTTGCCGCCCGCAAGTACACTCGTCGGGCAAATCGCCACGACACCCGTCACGCGTCCCGGCTCGCCCGAGCATTCGTACACGTAATACGCCGCACCCGGGTCCTTGAGCATGAGCCCATCGGCAATGGCTCCGCGCAGGGTGTCGTTGCCGCTCAGGATACCGACCATCTGCGGCAGCGCCTCGAGCACGCGGTCCTGAGCTGGGCGGATGCAGGGAAACGGAAGTGCTTTCATGGGCGGTCCTAACGCGCGAGTCGGTTTGTTCGCGGCTTATTATGCCCCAACTTGGCTATCCGCGCCCCAGAGCGTATTGTCGGCGAGCGCGATCAGCACCTGTTGGCAGCGAACGATGTCGGCGTGGGGCACATATTCGTTGGGCTTGTGCGCGAGCGCGAGCGACCCGGGGCCATAGCTCATGCAGTTGCGGTTTCCCGTCTTGCCGGCAATGACGGCAGTGTCGGTGTAGCCGGTAAAGAAGCCGACGGTCGTGTCCGCGTCCGTCACGCCATCGGCGGCACGCTTAAGCGCTGCTAGAAGGGGAGAGCTCGGGTCGCGCTCGATGGCGGGGCGGTCGCCCGTCACGGTGTAGCTGCCATGGCAACCGGGAACGGCGTCCTCGGCGGCGGCAATGGCCTGCTCGACCATGTTGATCGCGGCGGTCGTGTCGGTCGGCGGCGTCAGGCGCATGTCGACCCAGACCTTGGCGTGGTCGGGCACGACATAGGGGCGATAGCCGCCCTCTATCTGTCCAAACGTGATGGTCGAAGGACCCAGCTCATCATGCACGGGCAGCGTCGCAAACGTGCGACGAAGCGAGCACACGACCTCGGCCATGGCGGCGACGGCGTCGGCGCCCTTCCAAGGCTGGCTTGCATGAGCCGTGACGCCGGCCATCTCGATCTCGAACCACGTGCGACCCTTGTGCGCCACCTGGATCTGCCCGTCGGTGGGCTCGGTGTCCAGCACCCATTCGCGCGAGCCGACCCAACCGGCATTGATGGCCGCCTCGGAGCCGCGCATAAAGTCTTCCTCGTCGACCGAGCAGATGAGCGAAAAGCCGCGGCGGGGCAGCGTGCCATCCGCCGCCACGCGCTCGAGCGTATGGACCAGTGCGGCAATGGCGCAGGCCAGGCCACCCTTCATATCGCAGGCACCGCGGCCATAGAGTTTATCGTCGCGCACAACCGCCCCAAGCGGTGCGATGTCTGCGTCCCAGCCATCGCCCAAGGTGACGGTATCCATGTGGCAGATATAGACCAGCCGCGGCTCGTCGCTTTGGCCCGGCACGGTGACTTTAAGGTTGCGGCGCCCGGGCAGCACCTCGAGTTCCTCAACCTGCACGGCATGGAGCACCGGATGACTCAACCGCTCCAGCTGAGCCTCAACCAGCGCTTTGATATACCGCTCAATTTCATCCTCATACGCGCCCGGGTCTGAGCTGTCGATCCGCACGAGCCCTTGCGTAAGCCGCCAAGCAAAGTCCTCATCAACCATATGCAACCTCACAATCAGTCTGCTTTCCAAACCGATTGTAAGCCTCCTGAGAGATCTGCGACGTGCGCGCAGCAGTATTTACCGTTCGCAGGCCGAGCCAGCGCGTTTACCGTCCAAGCGGGTTTACAAACGACGCAGTGGGTACGTACCCTTCATGGACGACATGCTATGCGACACATCTGCCTTTCGGTATCACCGGATACCCCCACAGGTTTTGGCGATAATGCCGGACCTGCCCGATTCTGCGGACGATCCGCGCAGGGAGCACCTATGTGAGCATCCGCTCGTCAAGCATTTCCTGGGCACCCCGTTACACGTGTTGTCGCAGGGCAGCTGCGGGCGTAAGGGCGATCGCATTGTCAGGCATGTTTGGAACGGGGAGAGGCCGTTTGATTCCGTGCGGCAGACAGAGTTTGGCCTCGATGTCGCGTCCCCACTCTTTACCCTGCTGTCCCTGGCTTCCTCGGTCTCAAACGAGCGTCTGATCATGTGCATGTATGAGATGTGCGGCACCTTTGCCGTGTGCAAGATTGCGCCTCAGGTAAAGTCGGCACTTGTGCAGGCATATGGGGGCCAGTGGGGTGACGCACGGTTGGGCTGGGAAAACGTAAAGGATGTCTCGGGGAGTCCAACGGACTTGTGGAAACGACCGCCTTTGATCGAGTTCTCTGAGCTTGCAGAGTACGTCGATAAGATCCGGGGGCTCCGCGGCGCTAAATCGTTCATACGAGCCGCGAAATGCATTACGGGGGTGGCAGCATCGCCGCTCGAGGTCCAGGCTTCGATGCTGTTTGGCCTTACGAGGTTGCGCGGCGGCGAAGGGCTGCGCCTTACCAATAACGTTGAGATTCGTATGACGCGCAGCGCCCGCCTGATTTCGGGGCTTGATAGGCGCTATGCCGATATCCTGCTGGCAAATAAGGACGGCAGCCGAGAGTGTCTGGTTGAATGCCAAGGTAAAGCCATTCACGGATCCATAGAATCCAAGATTTCGGACTCCGATCGAACGACGGCCTTGCAAGCCATGGGATATCCCGTCGTTCTGATGACCTATGGTCAGCTGGCCGATTCCGATGCCTTCCGCGTGGTGATGGAGCTCATCATGTCCTATCTCGATGTGCCGCTGAAAGACAAGACGCCGCGACAGCAGGAGCTCGAACGGCGGCTTCGTGAGGAGATTTTTATCGATTGGGCAGGAATGTAGCCGCGCGGGTGGAAAACGGTCGCGCGGACTAGAGTTTTGGTCGCAAAAAAGGCTTCGATTTTGCCTTGGAGGGGCCTTAAAAATGCTATCTAGAATAAGTTGTTTCGGAAAATCGACAGTCAACTTACATTCGGCACATATAGATCGATTTTTACCTATTAAAGTCCCTGATAAAGCTGTTTATCAAAGCGGGTGTGCTTAGCGACTTGAGCCTCACTATCGATTATCTGAAAAAACTTGTTCTGGGTATCATTTTAAAGTCGTCCGGAGCAACAAAATCGGCCCCCGTTTCGTGAAAACGGGGGCCGAATGGGCTTCGTGGCCTGTCTGACAGGCTTGGCGTCGGCGCTATTTAATCACGCGCACGCGATACATCGACGGAATCTGCTTTAGCGCCTCGATCGTGCTGCCGTCCAGGTGCTCATCGGTGTCGAACATGGTGTAGGCGTTCTCGCCAGCGGACTCGTTGGTCATGCGCTGCACGTTGGCGTTGTCCTTGGCGAGAATGGCCGTGATCTGGCCGATCATGTTGGGCACGTTGGCATGCAGGCAGGCAATGCGGCTTGCGGCGCGCGCCTTGCCCATGCTGCAGGCGGGGTAGTTGACGCTGTGCGCGATGTTGCCGTTTTCCAGGTAATCCTTGAGCTCGCTGATGGCCATGTCGGCGCAGTTGGCCTCGGCCTCGCCGGTGCCGGCGCCCGAGTGCGTGGTGATAAACGTGTTGGGCATCTTGACGGTTTTGGGCGTGGCAAAGTCACAGCTAAACCAGCTGAGCTTGCCCTCGCGCAGGGCGGCGTCGACGGCGTCCTCGTCAATGATGGTCTCGCGCGCGTAGTTGATGAGCACGGCGTCCGGGGCCAGCAGGTTAATCTGCTCGGTGCTGATCATGCCGATGGTGTCGGCCTTGCTGGGCACGTGCACGGTGAGGTAGTCGCAGCCGCGGCACAGATCCTCGAGCGTGCCCACGCGCTGCACCTCGCGGCTCAGCACCCACGCGTGCTCGACGGAAATGAACGGATCATAGCCGTAGACGTCCATGCCCAGGTCGACGCAGGCGTTGGCGACCTTGGAGCCTACGTTGCCCAGGCCGATGACGCCGATGCGCTTGCCCTTGAGCTCGCGGCCCACAAAGGCCTTCTTGGCTTTTTCGGCATCGACCTGAATCTCGGGGTCGTCGGCGTTGTCACGCACCCAGTTCATCGATTGCACCACGCCGCGGCTCGAGAGCACCAACATGCCCAGGACGAGCTCCTTGACGGCGTTGCTGTTGGCGCCGGGGGAGTTAAAGACGACGACGCCCTTCTTGGCGTACTCCTCGACGGGGATGTTGTTGACGCCGGCGCCGCAGCGGGCGATGGCGCGGATGCCCTCGGGCAGCTCGTAGCCGTGCAGGTCGGTGGAGCGCATCAGGATGGCGTCGGCCTCCTCGGCGGTGCCCACAAACTCGTAGCCCTCGCCAAATTCGACTTTGCCGTCCTTGGTAATGTCGTCGATGGTTTTAATCTTGCGCATGAAAAACTCCTTAGCGGATTTGTTTATAACAAGTGGTTTGAAGTGGCTGGTCGGCCCGCTCGTTGCGGGCTAGTTAGATCGCGGGCTCAAACTATGCTGCGCTTCGAAGTCCTTCATATACGAGGCCAGTGCCTGCACGTCTTCCATGGTGACGGCGTTGTACACGCTGGCGCGCATGCCGCCGACGAGGCGATGGCCCTTGACGTTTTGAATCTGGTGCTCGGCCGCGCCTGCGACAAAGGCGGCGTCGAGGTCGGCATCGCCGGTACGGAAGGTGACGTTGGCGATGGAACGGCTGTCGGCCTGCGTTGTGCCATGGAGCAGCTCGCTGTGCTCGAGCAGGTCGTAGAGCAGGTTGGCTTTGGCCCAGTTGCGCTCGGCCATGGCAGCAAGTCCGCCGGTCTCCTCGACCCAGCGGAATACCTTGCCGCACACGTAGATGCCAAAGGTGTTGGGCGTGTTGAGCATGGAGCCCTTGGCGGCCTCGGTCTTAAGATCCATGTACTGCGGCGTCTGCGCAAAGGCCGGGCCGTCGGCGATCAGGTCGTCGCGCACGATGACCACAGTTACGCCCGCGGCGCCGGCGTTTTTCTGCGCGCCGGCGTAGATGAGTCCGTAGCGCTCGACGTCGAGTGGCTGCGACAGAAAGCAGCTCGAGACATCGGCGACCAACGGCACATCGCCGCAGTCGGGCAGCTCGTGGTACATGGTGCCAAAGATGGTGTTGTTCTGGCAGATGTAGACGTAGTCGAGCCCGTCGCCCGCGGCCTCGGCGGCAATGCGCGCGTTGACGTCGGCCATGGTGGGAATGCGGTCGAAGTTGGTGTCCTCGGAGCTCGCGAGCAGCACGGCCTCGCCGTACTTGGCGGCCTCCTGGTACGCTTTGTTGGCAAAGTTGCCGGTCACGACGTAGCCGGCGCGGCCGCGACGCATGAGGTTCATGGGGATGCCCGCAAACTGCAGCGTGGCGCCGCCCTGCAAAAACAGGACACGGTAGTTGTCAGGGATGCTCAGCAGGCAGCGCAGGGTTGCCTCGGCGTCGTCGATGATCTGCTGGTACATACTAGATCGATGGCTCATCTCGAGCACGGACATGCCGCAACCGCGGTAGTCCATCATCTCGTCGGCGATCTCGGCGAGCACGCTGGTGGGCAGCGCGGCCGGGCCAGCTGAGAAGTTGTGCACACGTGCCATCTTCTAGGTCCCCTTCGTAGTCGTTTGAACGTTCGGGATACTTTAGCACAGTGCAGCGCCAGACGCGACCGCATCACGGTAAAACTCGACTACGCCGCTATGATTTACAGGATGGTTACATGGGGGAGGGGCCTTACTCCTCCGGCAGGTCTAGGTCTGCGAGCGACCGCATCAGGCTTTCCAGGCGCTTGATCTCTTCGTCGCAAATTAGCTACCCCTGGTCACTACGACGCTAGCGTGGCGATGACGGCTTCGTCGCCGGCGTATATTAGGGTGTCGCCGTCGGGGATGATCGTTTGGCCTTCGCGCTTGAGCATCACCACGATAAACGGGTGCTTGCCCTGCGGCACGTCGCGCAGGCGCTGACCGGCCAGGCGACCGTGGGGCGTCACGGTGACCTCGCGCAGCGTAACCTCGGCACGCTCTTCGAACGTTGGGGCTGCCATCACCAGCAGATCGCCTTCCTGGATTACGGTGTCGCCATTGGGCAGTACCGGATGCGCCCCGTCGCGCAGCACCAGGACCACGAGCATGTCCGTCGCGCTGCCAATATCGGCGAGCGAGCGCCCGGCAAACGGATGGCCAGCGCCCACCTTGAGCTTTACAAACGACATGCCGTCCTCGTCGCGGTAGTCGTTAAAGGTGCGGCGCACGTCGCCGGCCGCATCGATCATATCGAGTTTCTTCGTCACCGCCGGCAGCAGCGAGCCCTGCACCACAATGCTCGATACGGCAATCACAAACACCAGGTCAAATAGGTCGTGTCCGCCGGGAACGCCGGCCACCACAGCAAAGAGGCTAAAGACGACCGAAGCCGCGCCGCGCAAGCCCGCCCAGCTTACGAGCGCAACCTGGCGAGGGCTCGTCTTAAAGGGCGCCAGCAGCAGACCGACGGCGATGGGGCGGCTCGCAAAGAGCATAAACGCCATGAGCGCCAGGCCCGGCAGCAGCATTTGCGGCAGGCGGGTGGGCGTCACGAGCAGGCCGAGCAAAAAGAAAATGGTCATCTCGGCCATCTCGGTGAGGGTGTCGAAGAAGTGCGCCATCTCGACCTTGCCGGTGATGTCGCTCGCGCCCAGCACAATGCCGGCCAGGTACACGGCCAAAAAGCCGTTGCCACCCAGGTAGCTCGGCAGCGCGTAGGCGATGATCGCCACGGCGAACAAAAAGATAGTCTGCGCGCCCTCGGCCGTTGCATGTGCGCGTTCAATCAGGCGGCTGGATGTCCAACCGATGGCAAGGCCCAGCCCCACGCCTAGGATGATCTGCTTGGCCAGCAGCACGGGGATGTTAATGTCGTCGCCGGCCGCGAGTGTGGCGAGCACGGCGGTGAGCATGTAGGCGACGGGGTCGTTGGAGCCCGATTCGACCTCGAGCAGCGAGTCGGTGCCGCCCCTCAGCGACAGGCTGTGCTCGCGCAGCACGCTAAAGACGCTGGCCGCGTCGGTGGATGCCACGACCGATCCCAGCAGCAGGCCACCAATCCAGTCAAAACCCAGCACGAAGTGCGCAAACGCACCCGTAATGCCGGCAGTGATGACGACGCCGAGCGTGCTCAGCAGTACCGCGGGCACGGCAACGGGTTTGGCACGGTCGATATTGGTGTTAAAGCCGCCGTAGAACATGATGAACAGCAGCGCCGTGCTGCAGACGGCTTCGGTGAGCGCGTAGTCGCTAAATTCGATGTGCGCCGGCCCGTTGACGCCCAACAGCATGCCGAGCGCGATAAAGATGAGCAGGGTGGGGAAGGGGAGTTTTTTGCCGACGGGCTTGATGGTCAGGCACAGAATAATAACGAGGCCGATAAAAAGAAGGATCTGGTTCATGGATGGTGTCCGCTCCTGGGTGGTTGGCGTGGCACGGTCAGTTGTCTGCGGTTATTTGTACCCAAAGATGGTGGGTTTATGGGCCTGGATTGCGGGCGTGCGCGATATCGTCATAGACGGCTGCCGTCTTTGCCTCTGCTCGGAAACCCTTTCCAGCTTTATTGCAACGGAGTACAATGGGTAACGTTTAAGTTCAACTTGAAGTTTTAGTTGCGGCGCCGGGCTTCCGCTGCAATGCAAAGAGAGGCGTACCATGGCGATCTATGTGACATCTGATGCTCACGGGCACGTGCGTGCGCTTGACGAGGCCCTGTCTAAGATTTCGCTGGCGTCCGACGACACGCTGTACGTGCTGGGCGACATGATCGATCGCGGGCCCGATCCGGTCGGCGTTATTAAGCTCGTGCGCTCGCTGCCCAACGCCCGCGTGCTCAAGGGCAATCACGAGCAGATCATGCTCGATGCCATCATTGGCCAGGATCCGCTCGATGCCGAGACCTGGGATATCAACGGTGGCTGGACGACGCGCGAGCAGCTCAACGACATGGAATTTGAGGCATACGAGGAGCTCGTGCGATGGATGGCTGCGCTGCCGCTCTACGCGGTGGCCGAGACCGAGGAGCGCCCGTATCTGCTGGTACATGCTGGAATCGAGATGAAGGCGGCGCGCGCGTTTTTGCTTGAGCATGGCGTCGATTGTGCCGATGGCGTCGGAGCGGTGGGTGCCGATCGCGAACTGCTGCAGCAGATGCTCGCGGTGCAGTCGTCCGATGACCTGCTGTGGATTCGTCACGGCTATTGGGATGCGCCGACGGGACTGCTTTCTGCCGAGGGCGAGGGCCCGGTCGTGGTGAGCGGCCACACGCCCACGGTGTCGCTTGGGCGCTATTGCGAGGTTGGCGGCCTGGCGGGGCTCGATGAGGAGTCGGGCCGCGGGCAGATTGTGCGCCTGGGTGGCGAGGATACCGCCGGCGTGCCCGATCGCATCGATATCGACTGCGCCGCCGCCACCGGCTCCGAGTTCGGCCGCGTCGGGATCCTACGCCTGGATGATGGTGCGGAGTTCTACGCGAATATCAACCCTGGAGAATAACCTTGTTCCGCCGTTCTGCCGAACGGCGGTCACGTTGACGCTGCGCAGCCCCGAAGCACCCCACCTTGTCGCTCAAACCGTCGCTCGCGTACAGAAGTACGCGTCGCTCCTCCTTCGCGCCAACCTGGGGCACTTCGAGAGCGCTCGCTGTCGGTGCCAAAACATCGACGTTTCTTTTCTTCAAATTGATTCGAATTAGGCGCCGTAGGGGTTGCGATCGCGTTCGATGCGCTGGCGGATGTGGGCGTACTCGATTATCAGCAGCACCAGGAGCAGGGCCATGATGACTAGGTAGCTCACGACGGCGCCCATCAGGCCCAGCAGATTGATCAAGATCACCGGCAGCACTACGCTTACGGCGAAGCAGATCAGGTAGATCTTGGTGACGTCGCCGGCATGGCGCAGCACCGTGATGATGGCGTAGATAAAGTCGATGGCCGCGGTGACGCCGCCGGCGACGACCATCAGCAGCGCCAGCGTGCGGTAGCGCTCAAAATTGAGCCCGTACATAAAGCTCATGATGGGGATGCCGGGGCCTGCCATAAACGTGGCGCACAAGCCGGTGATGGCCACTATCAGCGCCATAACGGCAATAATGATCAGGTCAAAGCGGCGACGCTTGCGCGGATTCGCCCAAATGCTCGACAGACGCAGGAGCTGCGGTTTATAGATAAATCCAATGCTCAACAAAATAGCCTGCGCCGGAAAGAACAGGGCATTAAAGTACAGCTGATACTTGTAGGCCAGCGTGCCCTCCATCACAAATTTTGGCATGCTCTCGATAAGGTTGAACAAAAAGAGCGCGCCAAAGAGCGGGGCGCACTGCGCAAAGAGGTGGCCGACTTCGCGCAGGCTCACGCGACGCGATTTTTCGGTCTCGAGCAGGGCGAGCGGGGCGGTGACCAGCACAAGCGAGGCAATCGCGGTAACACCCATGGCCATGGCCGCGATGGGCATGCTGCGCGTGAGGAGCAGGGCCACGCTAAAGACCGCGATGACGCCGGCGGAGCGCAGCGTTTGACTCATGCCGGCCAAATAGAGCTTGTCGGCCTGCTGCAGGCGGCCCTCGTACACGTCGGCGATGCCGTCGATCACCTTATAGAGGTAGACGCCCAGGCCGATCGTGGCCATCTGCGCATCGTAGCCGCGGGCGCTGCTGTATACCAGGCCGCATGCCAGCGCGAGCGCTCCGCAGGTCCAGCGGTTGAGCTGGTAGGAGGCAAAGGATGTCTTTTCGTCGATGTCCGAGACCTGGAAATTGCGCACGCCGTAGTTGCACGCGATCATGATGAGCGTGCCGGTGACAAAGGCGATGGAGAACTTGCCGGCCTCCTCGGCGCCTACGAGCTGCGTCGACACGATGGTGAGCAGCGGAAACGCTATGCCCCATACGGCGGTGCCCAGGGTATTCCAAAGGTAGTCGCGACGGGTGGCGTGCTCCTCGTATTCCGCTTCCTGCATGGAGAAGCCGCCGCCGTAGACGGCGCCGAGCAGACGGTTCCACCAAGCGTTGACCATGCGGCGGACGGGGCCCGGCTCCCGATCGCGTTCGCGCCGGCGACGTGTGGCTTGGCTGCTATCGGGCCCGCCGGCGTTGCGCTGACTCAGCTCTTGGATGCGTGCGAGTTCCTCGGCAGTGTGCGAGGCAGGGAAGAGGCCGTTCTCGATGCGGCCGCCCTGGGCCTTCGCGGCGCCGTCTCTCGATGCAGCGGGGTCGGTGACGCCGTTGCGGCGGGCGATGGCGCGGCGAATGCTATCGATGGGCGTGATGCTCAAGGCGATTCCTTTCTATTGCTGCGCTCTAGTATAGACGCGACGGTGTTTGCTCGTGTTTTTGAACGGATTGTTCAATATTTTCGGCGGGTGGCAGTAAATTGTCGGTAAGCGTGCGGTATCCTGTTCAAGTTTTGTGACCCCCCGATGCCGCCCGCGCGGTACCAAGGAGTTCTTACCTATGGACGTCGCCGCATTCTTGCTGGCTCTTGTGCCGATCATTTGGCTTGTCGTGATGCTGCTGTGCTTTAAATGGCCAGCTTGGAAGGCCGCTATGGGCTCGTTCGCCCTTTCGTGTGTGCTCGCCTTCGCATGGTGGCATCTGCCGGTGGTGCAGATCGCGACTGCCTCGCTCGAGGGCTTTTTGATGGCCCTGTGGCCCATCGTGTTGGTGATTATCGCCGCGGTGTTCACGTATAACCTGTGCGTGCGTACGGGCGCCATGGACGTGATCGGCAGCATGATTACCTCCATCAGCAGCGACCGCCGTCTGCTGGCGCTGCTCGTGGCCTGGTGCTTCGGCGGCTTTATGGAGGGCATGGCCGGTTTTGGTACCGCTGTTGCCATTCCCGCCGGCATGCTCGCGGGCCTGGGTTTTGAGGCCGTGCCCGCCGTGTTGATCTGCCTGCTGGCCAACGGCGTGCCCACGCCCTACGGCTCCATCGGCATCCCCACGGTGTCCGTTGCCGATCTGGTGGGTCTGGATCCCCTGCACCTGGCGACCGTTCAGCTGGTGCAGCTCGCGCCGTTCTTTGTGGTGATACCGCTGCTTATCGTACTGGTTGCGGGCCGTGTCGCCGATGATCAAGGCAACGTTGCGAGCGTTGCCGAGCGTATGCACGGCGTTGCCGGCGTGGCGCTGCTTTCCGGTGTGTCCTTTGTAGGTGCTGCCCTGGTTGTTGCCATGTTTGTGGGTCCCGAGCTGGCCGTAGTCGTGGGCTCCATCGTGTCGCTTGCGCTGACCGCCGCGCTTGCCATGCGCACCGAGAAGTCGGGACATCTGGGTGCGCGCTTCCATATGAATATCGAGGCCGGCGAACAGCTCACCGCTAAGTCGGCGCTTTCGGCCTGGTCGTGCTTCATCCTGATCTTTGTGCTGCTGTTGGGTACCTCCAACCTGGTGCCCGACGTGCACGCCGCGCTCGCGCCGTTTGCGAGTCACGTGCAGGTGTATTGCGGCGAGAACCCCGGTACACTTACGTTTTCGTGGATCAACACGCCGGGCGTCTGGATTTTCCTGGCGGCGTTTGTCGGCGGTGCCATTCAGGGCGCATCGCCGCGCTTGATGGGCGAGGTGCTGGTCACGACCGTCAAGCAGATGATGCCGACGGTCATTACCATGCTTTCGGTGCTGGGTTGCGCCAAGGTGATGGGCTATGCCGGCATGATTTCGTCGATCAGCGCGTTTTGCATTGCGGTCGCCGGCGGTCTGTACCCGATTCTGGCTCCGTGGATTGGTGCGGTCGGTGCGTTTGTGACCGGCTCGGGCACGTCCTCGGGCATGCTGTTTGGTCCCATCCAGAGCCAGGCTGCCGCTGCGCTGGGCGTGAGCGACTACTGGATGGTCGCGCTGAACGCCCTGGGTGTCGCCGCCGGTAAGATGATCTCTCCGCAGACGCTCGCGATTGGCCTTGCCGCCGTGCACGTGCGCGGAAAGGACGCCGAGCTCCTGGGCGCGGTGCTGCCCTACGCTGCTGGCATGCTGGTCCTCATGAGCGCCATCGCCATGCTCGGCCAAGGCCTGCCGCTATAACTAGTCATTGGGGACGTTCTTAAACGGCTAGTTACTGGGGACAGTCTGGTAGCGCGCAGAGATGTGGTGTAAGAGGCGGGGCATGCCCCGCCTCTTCCCTTT
>CATYSO010000029.1 GCA_958412345.1 uncultured Collinsella sp.
CATGCGAACCTCCAGTCCGGACCGTCTCGCGGTCCAACTTTCTGTCCGCACCCCCAATTGCTGCTTAAAGGGTCAAAACAGTCCGTATTCCACCGCAACTTATGGGGTCGGGGGATTATTGGTGCCCTGCATCTCCATAAACTCAACGCTTACGAAGCGCGGGGTTTTCGTGCTAGGCTGGTTCCACCACATAAGTAGTCGCAGACGCACGTATCACGGGCGGGCGAGATGAAGTCCCAACAGCTCCATCTTGCCCGCCCGTTTTTGTTGCGTGGTGCCGCGGCGTAACACAGAAAGGATTTTGCCCTTTATGCCTATCAACAAACGAGAGAGCCTGCTGTTCACCTTTATCATGTGCTTTTGCATGGTGCTTTGGATGAGCATCTACAACGTTGCCCTGCAGCATGGGGCCATCAACGGCGAGGTTGTTGCCGCCGCGTGGCTCGGCTTCCCCGTTGCCTACGTTTTTGCCATGTGCTGCGACTGGTTTGTCGCCAGCCCGCTCGCCAAGGGTTTCGCCTTTAAATTCCTGGTCACGCCGGGCAAGAGCTCGCCGCTTGCCATGACGCTCGCCGTCAGCTCCTGCATGGTCGTTCCTATGGTCATCATCATGTCGCTCTACGGTGCGTGCGAGGGCCTGTTCCACATGCCCGGCGGCCCGCTCGCCAACCTGCAGCTGCTGCCGATGATGTGGCTCGTCAACATTCCGCGCAACTTTATCATGGCCCTGCCCTGGAACCTGCTGGTGGCCGGTCCGGTTGCTCGCTTTGTCTTCCGCCGCGCCTTCCCTATGGGCACGGTCTTTGCCGAGCCGCACATGGAGCTCGTGCACATGCCGGGCGCTCCCGTTGCCGATGCCGTCAATGATGTTGCCGAGAGCATGGACGCCGAGCCCGCCTGCTAGACAGCAGCTCAAAACCAAACCGCCAAACGGACCCGAGCAATTCCTTTTTTGTAGACGTTGTCGCGCGGCTACGGGCGGGAAAGGTCCCAACGGTTAACATATACTCCATATGGGTAAAGAGACCAAAGCGCTGCCGCGGGGCGGCGCTTTGCGTTTGAAAAAAACTAGCTCGTCTAAGAGGAACTAGCATGTTAGACCGTTTTACCGATCGCGCGCGCAAGGTCATGTCCATGGCCAAGCAAGAGGCGCTCGATCTTCACTCAAATAAGGTGGGCACCGAGCACCTGCTGCTCGCGCTTGCCAAGGAGGACGAGGGCATTGCCGCCGAGGCACTGCGTTCGCTCGACATCTCCTACGATGACATCATGGATACTCTCAAAGAGGTCCAGACCACGGTTCCCGAGCCCAGCGAGGAGACCGAGGCGGCCAAGCTCGCCTTTACGCCGCTCGTCATTAGCGTGATGGAGCGTTCATTCCGCGTGGCGCGTGAGAACAACCAGACCTACGTGTCGACCGAGCACTTGCTGATCGGCATCGTCGAAGAGGGCAACGGCATGGCCATGGACATCCTCATGCGCCTGGGTGTGTCGTCCGCCTCCATCAAAAAGGCTATCGAGAAACTCACCGCCAAGGACCAGGATAAGAAGCGTCCGCTCGCTGGCGCCGGTGCTGGTCGTCCCGGTACGGGCCTGCCGTTCTTTAGCGGCTCGGATACCTCCCAGCAAAAGGGGGGCGGTACCGATACACTTAAGCAGTTCGCGACCAACCTTACGCAGAAGGCGCGCGACGGCGAACTCGATCCGGTGATCGGCCGCGAAAAGGAAGTCCAGCGTATGATGGAAATTCTTTCGCGTCGCACCAAGAACAACCCGCTCATTCTGGGCGACCCCGGCGTGGGCAAGACGGCCATCGTCGAGGGTCTGGCCCAGCAGATTGCAGCCGGCAACGTGCCCGAGAACCTCATGAACCAGAATATCTGGACGCTCGACCTGCCGGGCCTCGTGGCGGGCGCCAAGTATCGCGGCGAGTTTGAGGAGCGCCTCAAGAACGTAATCCAGGAGGCAACCGAGGCCGACGACGTCATCCTGTTTATCGATGAGATGCACACCATCATCGGTGCCGGTTCCGCCGAGGGCTCCATCGACGCGAGCTCCATGCTCAAGCCGGTGCTCGCGCGCGGCGCCTTCCAGATTATCGGTGCCACCACGGCCGAGGAGTTCCGCAAGTACCTCACCAAGGACCCGGCCTTCGAGCGCCGCTTCCAGACCATCGATGTCGAGGAGCCGAGTGTCGAGGACACCGTCAAGATCCTGGCCGCGCTCAAGCCGCGTTACGAGGAGCATCACCATGTGCGTTACACACAGGGTGCCATCGAGGCCGCCGCGAACCTCTCCAACCGCTACATCCAGGATCGCTTCCTGCCCGATAAGGCCATCGACCTCATCGACGAGGCCGGTGCCCGCTCTCGCATCGCCGCGAATCGCGCGCCCGAGCCGGTGCGCGAGGCCGAGCATCGCATCGAGGAGCTCAAGGCTGCCGCGCAGGAGGCCACCGAGAGCGACGACATGAACAAGGCCGCCGAGATCACCGAGCAGCAGAAGGCTGCCGAGATTGAACTCGCCGAGGCCAAGGCTGCCTGGACTGCCGAGCTCGACGCCAGCCCGCTCACCATCGATGTGAGTCAGATCGCCGATATCGTGTCCGTGACTTCGGGCGTGCCGGTGTCCTCGCTTACCGAGAGCGAGAGCCGTCGCCTGCTGCAGGCCGAAAGCGTGCTCAAGACGCGCATCATCGGTCAGGATGAGGCAGTCGAGGCCGTCGCCAAGGCCGTGCGCCGCAGCCGCTCGCCGCTCAAGGACCCGCGTCGCCCCGGCGGCAGCTTTATCTTCCTGGGCCCCACCGGCACGGGTAAGACCGAGCTCGCCAAGACGCTCGCCGAGTACCTCTTTGGCAGCAAGGACGCACTCATCAGCTTCGACATGTCCGAGTTCGGTAGCGAGTTCGAGGTCTCCAAGCTCATCGGTAGCCCTCCGGGTTACGTCGGTCACGACGAGGGCGGCCAGCTCACCAAGGCCGTTCGTCGCCACCCGTACTCGGTCGTGCTGTTCGACGAGATCGAGAAGGCGCACCCCGATATCTTCAACATCCTGCTGCAGGTGCTGGAGGAGGGTCGTCTGACCGATAGCCAGGGCAAGACGGTCGACTTCCGCAACACCGTGATCATCATGACGTCCAACGTGGGCGCCCGCGAGATTGCGCAGGATGCAAGCGTCGGTTTTGGCACCACCGGCGAGCAGGGTCTTACCTCGAGCGAGATCCGCGGCCGCGCGATGGGCGAGCTCAAGCGCCTGTTCCGCCCCGAGCTGCTCAACCGCATCGACGACATCGTGGTGTTCCAGAAGCTTTCGGGTGAGAACCTGACCAAGATCGCTCACCTGCTGGTGGACGACCTGCGCCAGCGCCTGATCGCCAACGGCATGAATATCAAGCTCACCGATGCGGCCTATGACAAGATCGTGGCCGAGGGCACCGACCTTACCAATGGCGCGCGTCCGCTGCGCCGTGCTATTCAAAAGCTCATCGAGGACCCACTGTCCGAGGAGCTTCTGGCCGGCGAGTGGGGCGAGGGCGATACCGTTCTGTGCGACGTGGCCGATGGCAAGTTTGTCTTTAGCCACGGCACGGGCGAGATCCCGGCACCGCGTCCGGCGGGCACGCTCGGTGGCGATACCGCCCCGGCGGCACCGCACACTGGCAACGCCGCGCCCGTGAGCGGCGGCGTGACCTCGGGCCCCGGCGGCATGATGCAAGCCGGTTCCGGCGTGCTGTAGGGCGTAACAAAACCTTGTGTCCACGAGGGCGTTCCAAAGGAGCGCCCTTTTTCTGTTGGAAAGGCCCCTTCGTTCAAAGTGGATCTCATTAAACACATCAATGGCGTATGCATAAACGTTGATCAAGCGTTGAGGTTGGTTGAAGGGTCCAACGTCCCTTCGGTACGGCCCGTCTAGCCTGCTTTATCTTAATAAAGTGGCGTTTCCCCGCCGTTAGCCGATGATGCAAGGGCGCTCGGCGTTTTCGACTGGTTTATGCACGCAAAGTCTGGGAATATACAAGTCGCATGTCTTACTGTCTAACCAGTTGCGCCAAGGAGGCACCATGGACTACAAGATTACCGGCTACGAGCCCGCCCAGCTGTTCCATTTCTTTGAGGAGGTCAGCGCGATCCCTCGTGGGTCTGGCAACGAGAAGGGCATCAGCGATTTCCTGGTTGCGTTTGCCAAGGAGCGCGGCCTCGACGTGTATCAGGAC
The DNA here is from genome assembly GCA_958412345.1 of uncultured Collinsella sp. Taxonomy (GTDB): domain Bacteria; phylum Actinomycetota; class Coriobacteriia; order Coriobacteriales; family Coriobacteriaceae; genus Collinsella. Next base: position 4,214 of record CATYSO010000029.1, read on the forward strand.
GAGGTCTACAACGTCATCATTCGCAAGCCCGCATCTGCCGGTGCCGAGAATGCCCCGACCGTGATGCTGCAGGGCCACATCGATATGGTGTGCGACAAGTTGGGCTCCGTTGAGCACGACTTTATGACCGATGGTATCGACCTGGTCGTCAAGGACGGCGTCCTCACCGCCAACGGTACCACCCTGGGTGCCGACAACGGTATCGCCGTCGCTCTGATGCTCACTGTTCTCGATGACGATTCGATCGTTCACCCCGCCCTCGAGTGCGTATTCACCACCGACGAGGAGACTGGCCTGGTCGGCGCCGAGACGCTCGACAAGTCCCAGATTAGCGCCCGCACCATGATTAACCTTGACTCCGAGGAAGAGGGCGTTGCCACCGTCAGCTGCGCCGGCGGCGTTGTCGTTACCTACACCTGCCCGATCGTGCGCGAGCACAAGACCGGTAGCACCCTCACGCTCGACATCTCCGGCCTGCTGGGCGGTCACTCCGGCAGCGATATCCACCTGGAGCGCGGCAACGGCAATCTCATCATGGCCCGCATCATCGACCGCCTGATGGTTGCCGGCGAGCCCGCCATCGTCAGCTTTAACGGCGGCACCAAGGACAACGCCATCAACCGTGAGTGCAAGGCTGTTCTGGTCTATGCCGACCACGCTGCCGCCGAGGCCGCGGCCCAGATCGCAAAGGGCATCATCGCCGATGTCACCGCCGAGCTCGAGGTCTTCGACCCCGGCTTTACCTGCACCGTCGAGATTGCCGACGACGCCGAGGTCGAGGCCATGGACCAGAAGTCCGCGCTTGCCCTCATCCGCGCCCTGCGTCTTGCCCCTAACGGCGTGATCCGTCGCAACGTCGCCACCGACGGCTCCGTCGAGGTTTCCTCCAACATCGGTGTGGTCGCCACCTCCGATGACGAGGTCAAGATCATGCTGTCTCCGCGCTCCTCGATCACCTCGCTGCAGAACGAGTTCAAGGACCGTCTGCAGACGCTGGCCGATGTCCTGGGCTTCGACGCCAAGTTCGAGTTCGAGTATCCCGGCTGGAGCTATGCCGAGCATTCGCCGGTCCGCGACGTCTTCGTCGAGAGCTATCGCGAGCTCTTTGGCTCCGAGCTGCGCATCGAGTCCATTCATGCCGGCCTTGAGTGCGGTCTGTTTGCCGAGGCCCTGCACGGCCTGGACGCCATCGCCGTGGGCCCGACGCTCTCCGATGTCCACACCCCGGACGAGAGCATGGAGCTCGCTTCTGCCGAGCGCTTCTACGAGCTGCTCATCGACGTCCTCAAGCGCCTCGCTGCGTAAAGGTCGCCTTGGTTAAGCCACTCTAAAACGGCTGGCTATGAAAACGGCCGCCTGGCGTAATGCCGGGCGGCCGTTATTCGTTACAGTGCGAGGATCCCAAGGTGCTCAAGCAAGATCTTAAGCCCGATGAGGACGAGTACGACGCCACCCACGATGGTGGCGGGTTTTTCGTAGCGCGCGCCAAAGGTGTGGCCGATCGCTACGCCGGCGACAGAGAAGATAAACGTTGTGACGCCGATAAGCGATACAGCGGGAACGATGTCAACCGAGAGCGCCGCAAATGAGATGCCTACGGCTAGGGCGTCGATTGAGGTGGCGATGGCGAGGATCAGGTATTCGCCCAGGTCAATCTTTTCGGCATCCTTGCCGTCGCCTTCATCCTCGTCCTCGGTAAAGGCCTCCCACAGCATTTTGCCGCCGATGAAGGCCAAAAGGATAAAGGCGATCCAATGGTCGATGGGTCCGATGATGCCCATGAATTGACTGCCGAGCGCCCATCCGATTACGGGCATGCCGGCCTGAAAGCCGCCAAAGAACAGGCCGAGCACTACGGCGACTTTAAGGTTGATTTTCTTCATGCCAAGGCCCTTGCAGATGGATACGGCAAAGGCGTCCATCGAAAGGCCAACGGCGAGCAGCACGAGCTCTGCGAGTCCCATAGTCTGACTCCCTCTCTGCGGGCGGGCCCGCGTGTACCTCTTGGAGGAGCAACAAAAAAGACCCGTGGCGTACGCGTTGCGCGCACAGCCACGAGTCTCGTTCATTAAGGCAAGCCAGGCCGCATCGGCCAGTGTGTTGACTTGCCGCGCCACCGGAGGCGAACCCGATCACGCGACTACTCCCTCATTTATGCGAATCCCGATGCTACCACATAAGCAGCTCATTTGGATTGGGGCTCTCAGCTGTGTTCGCTCATTCTGTAAGCATCGGATTTTGCGGGCGTCACAGGGGCAAACCGTGAGAAACTTATTGACGTTTATGGAGCGTATACGATGGGAGCGATGCCTTGGATAAGAACGAGCTGCAAAAGCGTATGGAACAGGCCATTCGCCTGACGGCACCTGGCCAGCCGATCCGCACCGCCCTCGACATGATCATTGCTGGTCACCTGGGCGCCCTTATCTGCGTCGGCGACACCGAAAACGTGCTCGCTGCTGGTAACGACGGCTTCCCGCTCAACATTTCGTTTACCTCGAACCGCCTGTTCGAGCTTTCCAAGATGGACGGCGCCATCGTTATCGATGGCGACCTCACCCAGATCCTGCGTGCCAACTTCCACCTCAATCCCGATCCCTCGCTCGCCACGAGTGAGACGGGCATGCGTCACCGTACCGCCGCTCGCATGTCGGTGCTCACCGACGCCATCGTGATCTCGGTTTCGGCTCGTCGTGCCGTCGTCAACGTGTACGTCCACGGTAAGAGCTACGAGATCCAGCCCGTCACCACCATCATGAGCTCGGTCAACCAGCTCGTCGCCACGCTCCAGACCACCCGTCAGTCGCTCGACCGCTCCTTGCTGCGCCTGACGGCCCTTGAGCTCGACGACTACGTTACGCTCGCCGACATCACCGGCATTTTCTCGAGTTTCGAGATCATGCAGCAGGCAAAGACCGAGCTTAAGGATTGCATTGTCAAGCTGGGCAACCAGGGCAAGCTCGTGCAGATGCAGCTCGAGCAGCTCGCCGGCTCCAGCATGGATACCGAGTACGACCTGATGATTCGCGACTACGCGAGCGATTCCTCCGAGGCCAATGCCGAGAAGATCCGCGCCAACCTGAGCCGCATGACGCCTAAGGACCTGTCCGACCCGCAGCATGTGGCGGCAGTTCTGGGCTACGACGACCTGGACGAGGACTCCGTCATGACACCGCTAGGCCTGCGCACGCTTTCGCGCGTGTCCGTCGTGCGCGACGGCGTGGCCGAGAAGATCGTCGACGAGTATGGATCGCTGCAGGAGCTCATGGACGACATCAGCGAAGATCCGGAGCGCCTGGGCGACTTTGGCGTCAATAACCCTGCCATTCTTGCGGACTCGCTGTACCGCATGAAGGGCACCAAACAGGGAAACGCATAATGGCGCCCGTATGTGCCGTGGTCGTTGCCGGTGGCAGCGGCCAGCGCTTTGGAAATCCCGGCGGCAAGCAGCTCGTTAACGTGGCGGGCCGTCCGCTCATGAGCTGGTCCATCCGCGCGTTCGATCGTAGCGACAAGGTCGGCCACATCGTGGTGGTTTGCCCTGCCGAGCGCCGTGCCGAGATGCGCCGCCTGGCCATCGACCCGTTTGACTATGACACGCCCATCAGCTTTGCCGATGCCGGCGATACCCGCCAGGACTCCACCCGCGCCGGCGTGCACGCGGTGCCGGCGGGTTTCGAATATGTCGCTATCCACGACGGCGCCCGTCCGCTCATTACCACCGAGGCTATCGACCATGCGATCGACGTGCTTGTGGGCGACCGCGCCCTCGACGGTGTCGTGTGCGGTCAGCCCGCGATCGACACGCTCAAGATTGTCGACGGCGATAATATTGTCGAGACACCGCCGCGCGAGCTCTATTGGGCCGCGCAGACGCCGCAGATCTTTAGCGTCGACGCCATGAAGCGCGCCCACACCGCAGCTATCGCCGAGGGATTTATCGGGACCGACGATTCTTCGCTGGTCGAGCGCATGGGCGGGCGTGTCCGCTGTGTCCAGAGCCCGCGCGATAACCTTAAGGTGACGGTGCCCGAGGACCTGCGTCCCGTAACCGCGATTCTGCTTGGCCGCATGGCCGAGGGAGAGGACCTTCCCCATGTTCAGTAACCTGCGCATTGGCCACGGCTACGACGTCCACCGTTTGGTGGAGGGGCGTCGATGTATCATCGGCGGGGTCGACATTCCCTACGAGCGCGGCCTGCTGGGCCACTCGGATGCCGATGTGCTCGCGCACGCCTTGGCCGACGCCATTCTGGGCGCCTGCCGCGGGGGAGACATCGGCAAGCTATTCCCCGACACCGATCCCGCCTACGAGGGTGCCGATTCGATGGTGCTGCTCGCTCGCGTGATGGACTATGCGCGCGAGCTGGGCTTTGAGTTTGTCGATGCCGATTGCACCATTGCCTGTCAGCAACCCAAGATCACTCCGCACCGCGATGCCATGCGCGCCAACCTTGCCCATGCCCTGGGCGTCGACGTCGAAAACGTGGGCGTCGCCGCCACCACGACCGAAAAGCTCGGTTGGGAAGGCCAAGGCGAGGGAATTGGCGCCTGGGCCGTCTGCCTGCTACAGAAAACCGTTAAGGAGTAACGAATGCGTATCTACAACAGCGCTACCCATAAAAAGGAAGAGTTCCAGCCCATCGAGTCCGGCAAGGTCCGCATGTACGTGTGTGGCCCCACGGTCTACGACAACATCCACATCGGCAATGCCCGCACGTTCATCAGCTTTGACGTGATTCGTCGCTGGCTCATCGCGAGCGGCTACGAGGTCACGTTCGCCCAGAACCTCACCGATGTCGATGACAAGATCATCAAGCGCGCCAACGAGCAGGGCCGCACGGCTGCGGAGGTCGCGACGGAGTTCTCCGACAAGTTCATCGGCGTCATGCGCGCCGCCAACGTGCTCGATCCCGATGTGCGCCCCCGCGCTACCAAGGAGATCGGCCCCATGATCGCCATGATCAAGACGCTTATCGAGCAGGGCCACGCTTACGCAGCCGATAACGGCGATGTGTACTTTGCTGTGCGCAGCGATCCCAACTATGGTCAGGTCTCGGGCCGCAACATCGACGACCTTATGGTTGGTGCGCGCATCGAGGAGAACGAGGACAAGAACGACCCGCTCGACTTTGCCCTGTGGAAGGCCGCCAAGCACGGCGAGCCCAGCTGGCCGAGCCCCTGGGGCGAAGGCCGTCCCGGTTGGCACACCGAGTGCGCCGCCATGGTGCATCGCTACCTGGGCACTCCGATCGACATCCACGGCGGTGGCTCCGACCTTGCCTTCCCGCATCACGAGAACGAGTGCGCCCAGGCCACCTGCGCCTGGCACCAGGGCTTCTCCAACACCTGGATGCACACGGGCATGCTGCTGGTCGACGGCGAGAAGATGTCCAAGTCGCTCGGCAACTTCTTTACGCTGGCCGAGGTCCTCGTGCAGCACTCCGCTGCCGCCCTGCGCCTGTTGATGCTGCAGACGAGCTATCGCTCGCCGCTCGACTTTTCTTGGGAGCGCCTGGAGGGTGCCGAGAACTCGCTCACGCGTATCGCCGGTACGGTCGAGAACCTGCGCTGGGCCGCGAACCATGCGACGGCCGATGCCGATGCGGCTGCCGCCGAGGCGTTTGCCGCCAAGGCCGCCGAGACCCGCGCCACCTTTAAGGAGTGCATGGACGACGACTTTAACACCGCTGGTGCCATGGGTGCCGTCTTTGGCTTTGTGACCGAGTGCAACCAGTACCTGGAGCAGGCGGGCGACGCTGCCGACAAGGCCGCCGCGCTTGCCGCCGCCGACACGCTGGCCGAGCTGCTCGATACGTTTGGTGTTGAGCTCCCCGAGCCCAAGGTCGAGTTGCCGCTGGGCCTGCTGGGCGTTGCCGCCGGCCTGGTCGCCTACACGGGCGACGACGTGGACGAGGCCGCTGCCAAGATTCTCGAGGCCCGCGCCGAGGCCCGCGCCGCCAAGAACTGGGATCTGGCCGACGCCATCCGCGACCAGCTCAAGGACCTGGGCCTCACCATTGAGGATACTGCCGCGGGCACCCGTATCAAATCCCTCTAATCCCCGCGGGTTTCCCAAGCACCCGACCTTGCCGTTCAAACCGTCGCTCGCGTACTCAAGTACGCGTCGCTCCTCTTTCACGGCAATCTCGGGCACTTGGAAAACCCGTACCGACCGCCCGAATTAATATTCATGGGCGGTCGATTCTTTTGTTTCGTTTGATAATCTTTTTTAAGGAGGCCGTCCTATGGCCGACAATCGCAAACGTGCGCCTCGTGGCGGCAAGCAGGGTGCTTCTGGCTCGCGTCCGATTCGCCGCAATGATCGCGCTGTCGCTCCCAAGGGCCAACGCGATCGTACCCAGGCTGCGCGTCCGCAGCGCGATCGCAACCGCGACGCTGTCCAGGCTCCCAAGGGCGAGTTTATCGAAGGCCGTCGTGCTGCCGCCGAGGCGCTACGCACTGGTTTTCCCATCAAGTGCGCGCTCATTGCCGAGGGCGGGGAGCGCGATGCCGCCTTGTCGCGCCTGGTCGACGACCTCAACGCCGCGGGTGTCCGCATTAAGTATGTGCCGCGCACGCAGCTCGATGCGCTGTCGAGCCACGGCGCTCACCAGGGCATTGCGCTCGAGGTTGGCAACTTCCCCTATGCCGATGTCGCCGATATCCTCGATCGCGCGGGTGACGGACCGGCGCTCGTCGTCGTGCTCGACCATGTGACCGACGACGGCAACTTTGGTGCCATCGTGCGTTCCGCCGAGGTTGTGGGCGCGGCCGGCGTCATCATTGCCAACAAGCGCGCCGCCGGCGTGACCGTGGGCAGCTACAAGACTTCAGCCGGCGCCGTCATGCATCTGCCTATCGCGCAGGTGCCCAACATCGCCCGTGCGCTCGACGACCTCAAGGCCGCTGGCTTTTGGGTGGGCGGTGCCTCCGAGCACGCCGAAGACAGTTGCTGGGATGCTCCCTTCGAGGGCCGCGTGGCGCTCGTCATGGGCTCCGAGGGCGACGGCATCTCGCGTCTGGTGCTCGAGAAATGCGACTTTTTGGCCAAGCTTCCCCAGCGCGGCATGACCGAGAGCCTCAATGTTGCCCAGGCGACCACGGCGCTGTGCTTTGAGTGGCTGCGCCGCAACGCCGGCGAGCTCATGGGGGAGGAGTAGCGCATGTCCAAGAAGAACCGCGCCAAGTCCAAGGCCAAGCGCTTTGGCGAGGGCTCGGCCAAGCCGATTGTTTCGGCCGCGACCTACGGCGTGGGCGGTAATGCGTTTGCGCAGGCTATCGCCGACCCAGTTTCGACGGTGCACTCCAACAAGCCCGAGCTGCTGGTGGTCGACGGTTACAACGTGATCCACTGCACGCCGCGCTACGAAAAGCTCGTGTACGACCATTCCGACGATCCGTATTCCAGCGACGTTCACGATATGGCGCGCACGGCGCTCATTAATGACGTAGCTGCGTTTGCCCAGGGCCGCTACGAGGCCGTGATCGTATTTGACGGCGCGGGCAATATCTCCAGCGAGCGCCCCAACCTCCCGGCCCGCGGCGTGCGCATTGAGTTTTCGCCGACGGGCGTTTCTGCCGATACCGTGGTGCAGAAGCTCTGCATCGAGGCACGTGAGGAAGGCCGCGCGTGCTCCGTGGTATCGAGTGACGGCACGATCCAGGCCGTCGTCATGGGCAAGGGCGTTACGCGCATCTCGAGCCGCATGCTGGTGGACGAGATCAAGCAGATCGACAACGATGTGCACGAGGCCGAGGAAGCCCCGCAGATCAAGATGACCCTGGGCAGCCGCCTGAGCCCCGATGCTCTGGCCAAGCTCAAGGCGTTGCGCGGGAGGTAGGGGAGCACCTATAGAGACCTGTTTCCCAATTGGCCGGCCCGTTGATTTGTAATCAATGGACTGTGGGTTGCCGTCGCCAAAACGAATAGTTTTTGGTTTTGGCGAACGGATAAAACTATTCGTTCTGACGAATAGTTTTGAGATGTGGTCGGTCGAAGGGTCTGTTGCGCCCCGTCCGTAATTCCTTTATTCTTAACTGGCTTCGCGCGAAAGCGCCAAGTGTGCCAGTGTGGCGCAACGGTAGCGCAACTGATTTGTAATCAGTGGGTTGCAGGTTCGATTCCTGTCACTGGCTCCATGAAAGTTTCGGGCTCTGTCTCTATATGGGACAGGGCCCGTTTCTATTTATGTTGACATGTCGGCGGGTTTGACTTCCACCAGGCTTCAGGTTTGTCTTGATCTGTAACACGGGCGGGCTGAAAACCCTCCTTATAGTTACAGATCGAGACAATGCCAAGGGATGGTCGATAACATCTCGATTTGTAACAGGAAGAGGCTGAATACCGTTCTTACTGTTACAGAATGAGACGTAAGCCGGGGTCGCTGCGTGGTATCTCGATCTGTAACAGATAGGGGAGGAATAACCCTCTTACTGTTACAGATCGAGACTGAAGCCGGGGCGAGGTTGGTCATCGTCATTGAGCGCGGATATTCGGACACACGAGAGTGGAAAATCTCCCGCCTGGAGAATGAGCGTGGATAATCTGCCACTTTGGCCTTGGGGGCGCGCCAAAAGTGGGAGATTATCAACGCTCGATTTCAAACGGGAGAATATCCACGCTCGAATTTGCCAAGGAAGCCCGATCTCAACTTATATATAGGTGCAAATGAGTCGTTATCGAAGTAATGTTCTGCAGGCTCACTCCACTACGCCAAAGTGTTCCCTTGGGAAATGTCACCGCTACGTGCAAATCCACCATCCTTCATATCCAAACTCAGCAAAACTGCAGGTCAAAGGTATATAGATACGCCCGGCACCGTGTATCTAGAGGTTTTCGTTGACAGCCCCCAAGGTTGCATCGTATTATCTTTTTCGTTCGCGGGGGCGGCGGTCCAAAAGACCAAAGAACCTGCGGATACTTGAACGATTGGGAGTTTGCCCGAGTGGTTAATGGGGACGGGCTGTAAACCCGTTGGCTCTGCCTACATAGGTTCGAATCCTATAGCTCCCACCCGTCAAGTGCCTGTATAGCTCAGTCGGTAGAGCACTTCGTTGGTAACGAAGAGGTCACCAGTTCAAGTCTGGTTGCAGGCTCCATCCGGCGGTGTAGCTCAGTTGGTTAGAGCACACGGTTCATACCCGTGGCGTCACTGGTTCGAATCCAGTCACCGCTACCATAGGTAACACGGTGGCTTCTCAATAGTATGTTGAGAGGCCACTATGGTATAAAGGCAAAGTCCCGTCCGGGGACGACCTGTTTAGAGGAGGGCTTTATGGCCAAAGAGAAGTTTGAGCGCACTAAGCCGCATGTTAACATCGGCACCATTGGTCACGTCGACCACGGCAAGACCACGCTGACCGCTGCCATCACCAAGGTTCTCTCCGAGACCGAGGGCTGCAAGGCTGACTTCACTGCGTTCGAGAACATCGACAAGGCTCCCGAGGAGCGCGAGCGCGGCATTACGATCTCCGTCTCCCACGTCGAGTACGAGACTGCTGCCCGTCACTACGCTCACGTTGACTGCCCGGGCCACGCTGACTACGTCAAGAACATGATCTCCGGTGCTGCTCAGATGGACGGCGCTATCCTGGTCATCGCCGCTACCGACGGCCCCATGGCTCAGACCCGCGAGCACATCCTGCTCGCCCGTCAGGTCGGCGTTCCCTACATCGTCGTCTTCCTGAACAAGTGCGACATGGTCGACGATGACGAGCTCATCGACCTCGTCGAGATGGAGACCCGTGAGCTCCTCTCCGAGTACGATTTCCCCGGCGACGACATCCCCGTCATCCGTGGTTCCGCTCTGGGCGCTCTCGAGGGCGACGCCAAGTGGATGGACGCTATCCGCGAGCTCATGAACGCCGTCGACGAGTACATCCCGACGCCTGCTCGTAACAACGACCTCCCCTTCCTGATGGCCGTTGAGGACGTTATGACCATCTCCGGCCGTGGTACCGTTGCTACCGGCCGTGTCGAGCGCGGTGAGCTCAAGCTCAACGAGCCCGTCGAGATCGTCGGCATCAAGGATACCCAGAACACCGTTGTTACCGGTATCGAGATGTTCCGTAAGTCCATGGACTTCTGCGAGGCTGGCGACAACGTCGGTCTGCTGCTCCGCGGCATCAAGCGCGAGGACATCGAGCGTGGCCAGGTTCTTTGCAAGCCCGGTTCGGTTACCCCGCACACCAAGTTCACCGGTGAGATCTACGTTCTGACCAAGGAGGAGGGCGGCCGTCACACCCCGTTCTTCGATGGTTATCGTCCTCAGTTCTACTTCCGTACCACCGACGTTACCGGTACGGTCAAGCTCCCCGAGGGCACCGAGATGGCTATGCCTGGTGACCACATCACCATCGAGGGCGACCTCATCCACCCGATCGCCATGGAGGAGGGCCTGCGCTTCGCTATCCGCGAGGGTGGCCACACCGTCGGTTCGGGCATCGTCTCCACGATCATTGAGTAAATTAGCTCTTTGATATAGCTGACTTAGAGAACCCGGCACTTATATGGGTGCCGGGTTCTTTTCTGCAATGGATATTGAGCCGTTGCTGGTGTCGAGAGGATCGATAATGGTCCTGGATGCACCGTCGATTAGCTCTCGATGGCTTCATTGATGTGTTCCAAATATGAATGGATCCACCGAGAACCAATTGACTCGAGGTTTTCATTGACAGCACTTACGTGGAGCTGATAAAGTAACAACTCGTGCCCGTACGGGGCGGAAATGAAAGGTTCAGGATACATGCGTACTCTAGTTACTCTTGCGTGCACTGAGTGCAAGCGCCGCAACTATACGACCACCAAGAACAAGTCGACCATGCCTGATCGTATGGAGATCAAGAAGTATTGCCCCTGGTGCCGTCACCACACGCTGCACAAAGAGACTCGCTAGTCTCTAGTCATATACGCCAGTAGTTCAATTGGTAGAGCATCGGTCTCCAAAACCGAGTGTTGAGGGTTCGAGTCCTTCCTGGCGTGCCAGTCATTATTCCGTAAGCTCCCAATTGGGGGCTTACGGTTTACTCATGTATAAGCGCATTGCGCGGAGGTAACCCAAATGGCCAACAAGAAGAACAAGAAGAAGGCTCAGCAGCCGGCACCTGCCAACAACGCTGCCGCCAACTCCAAGGTTGAGGCCAAGAAGGCCGTTGCCAAGAAGAACGAGAAGGCTGCGAAGTCCAAGAAGAACGAGAAGCCTGGTTTCTTCGCCCGCACCAAGAAGTATTTCGCTTCGGTCAAGTCCGAGATGAAGCGTGTCACGTGGCCCGACAAGAAGGAGCTCGTGAACTACTCGGTTGTCGTTTGCGCTTCTCTGATCGTCGTCGGCGTCGTCATCGCTCTGCTCGATGCTGGCTTTGGCGAGGCTCTTGCTCTGTTCTCTGGATTGAGGGGCTAAACCATGTCTAAGCGTTGGTACGTCGTTCACACTTACTCTGGATACGAGAACCGCGTTAAGTCCGATCTCGAGCATCGTATCGAGACCATGGGCATGCAGGATCGTATCTTTGATATCGAGATTCCTATGGAGCGCGTCACCGAGATTAAAGAGGGTGGCAAGCGCGAGACCAAGGATTCCAAGATCTTCCCGGGTTATGTCCTGGTCCGCATGGAGATGGATGACGATGCTTGGACGTGCGTTCGTAACACGCCTGGCGTCACCGGTTTCCTGGGCGGCAACGGCAAGCCCGCTCCGCTTTCCCGCGACGAGTACAACAAGATGACTCGTCGTCCCGGTAAGGGCGATTCGCCCAAGCGCACCTCGGTTGATATTCAGGTCGGCACGTCCGTCCGCGTCACCGATGGCCCGCTTACCGACTTTGATGGCAAGGTCTCCGAGGTTAACACCGAGGCTGGCAAGCTCAAGGTCACGCTGATGATCTTTGGCCGCGAGACGCCGGTCGAGCTTGACTTTAACCAGGTCGCTGTCATCGCTTAAGTTTTCGTCCGTTCGCGCGAGCGTGCTTCTTCTGTGACTGCTCATCTCAGGAGTGCTTCTAACACGTGCGTGCTTACGATATAGCAAGTACTTCACACTCGTGATTCGAAAGGAATGACCATGGCTGAGAAGAAGGTTGCCAACGTCATTAAGCTCCAGATTCCTGCTGGTGCCGCTAACCCCGCTCCTCCCGTCGGCCCCGCCCTGGGCGCTGCTGGCGTGAACATCATGCAGTTCTGCCAGGCTTTTAACGCCGAGACGCAGGACAAGAAGGGTGACATCATCCCCGTTGAGATCTCTGTCTACGAGGATAAGTCCTTCTCCTTCATCACCAAGACCCCGCCGGCGGCTCACCTCATCAAGAAGGAGCTGAACCTTAAGTCTGGTTCCGCTAAGCCCCAGGCCGACAAGGTCGGTCAGCTCTCCCAGGAGCAGCTCACCAAGATCGCCGAGATCAAGATGCCGGACCTCAATGCCAACGACATTGACGCCGCCAAGAAGATCATCGCCGGTACCGCCCGTTCCATGGGCGTCACCATCGCTGAGTAGCGATTTCTTTAGGTAATGACGGGTGCTCCGACCAGGGTGCCCGTTAAATGTGTGCAATAGGGCACACGATACGATGTGGGAGGGCTCACGCCCGTTTAACCACAGGAGGTAATGCACATGGCTAAGCATGGTAAGAGCTATAACGCCGCTGCCGAGAAGATCGACCGCGCCACGCTCTACACCCCCCTTCAGGCTGCCAAGCTCATCAAGGAGCTCGACACCGCCAAGTTCGACGAGACCGTCGAGGCCCACTTCCGTCTGGGCATCGATACTCGTAAGGCTGACCAGAACATCCGTGGCTCCATCTCCCTGCCCCACGGCACCGGCAAGACCGTTCGTGTTGCCGTCTTCGCCGAGGGCGAGAAGGCCCGCGAGGCCGAGGCCGCCGGCGCCGACATCATCGGTTCCGACGAGCTCGTCGCCCAGATCCAGAAGGGTGAGATCAACTTCGACGCCGCTATCGCTACGCCGAACATGATGGCCAAGGTTGGCCGCATCGGTAAGATCCTTGGTCCCCGTGGCCTTATGCCGAACCCCAAGCTCGGCACCGTGACCATGGACGTCGCCAAGATGGTCTCCGAGCTCAAGGCTGGCCGCGTTGAGTACCGCGCCGACCGCTACGGCATCTGCCACGTGCCCCTGGGCAAGAAGTCCTTCTCTGAGCAGCAGCTCGTCGAGAACTACGCTGCCCTGTACACCGAGATCCTGCGCGTCAAGCCCTCTTCTGCTAAGGGCAAGTACGTCAAGTCCATCTCCGTGTCTTCCACCATGGGCCCTGGCGTCAAGGTCGATCCCGCTGTCCAGCGCGACTTCCTGGCTGAGTAACTGCTAGTTACTGCCTGAGCAAAGCAAGCATTGCTAAAGAAACCCGGTTCTGCCTCGTGCAGGACCGGGTTTCTTGCTATCTCGGGGTAAAACCACCACAAAGGGGACAGTGTCCCCTTTGTGGTGGTTACCAGGGGGTTCTGGCGGTAGAGGACTCGATGGCCTCGTGGCGCTTAAGCTCGCGGCGCATGGTTTGCGAGTTGAGCCAGGCTGCCTGCCAGCCACGGATGGGGTAACGCGTCTGGTCGAGCTCAAACTGCGTATAGCCGCAGGCGTTGATGATCGTCGTTCCACACACATGCTGCCGCTCGCGCTGAAAATCGTAACCGTAGCTTTGGTGTACATGCCCATGCACCATGTAGTCGGCCCCCCAGGACTCAAGCGCCGTGTTAAAGCACTCAAACCCTCGATGCGGCAGATCGTCCAGATCACCCATACCGGCGGCGGGTGCATGGGTAAGCAGAATGTCGCACCCGCCGACCATCCTAACCTTACGCGACAGCTTACGCATGCGCTTGGACATCTCGCGTTCGGTGTACATGTTGGCGCCGTCGCGATAACGCATGGACCCGCCAAGGCCCGCAATGCGAATCCCTAGGTACGTGTACACGCTGCCTTCCACGCAGATACATCCGCCCGGTGCATGACGTGCGTAGCGGTCATCGTGATTGCCGCGCACGTAGATGAGCGGTTTGTTGATGACCGTAACCAAAAACTCAAGATAGTCCGGGTCCAGATCGCCGGCGGACAAAATCAGGTCGACACCCTCAAAGCGTTCCTTGCGAAAGCACTCCCAAAGGCATCGTTCTTCGGTATCGGCTATGGCAAGGATTTTCATAGGGCAGGGACTTTCGGCTCATCGTCGAGCTGCGGAATGGTGCCTACCACGTTGTCCGCCAGCCAATTCATCTCGACAATCTGCGCGCTCGGCAGTGGGGGAAAGCCCTCGATCTGCACCACGCCGTCTTGGCTATGAAGCTCGCCGCCAAATGGATTGATGGAGCCCTCGACGATGCCATTGCGGAGCAGCTGCACCAGTTTGCGCGTCTGATAGGGCAGGCCCGGAGCGTAGCGAATGTCGATGACGCCCGAGCTCATGCCATACCAGTAGTTGACGGCGCGAATCTGGCTGTCGTCACTGGTCTCATCCCAGGTGCCATGCAGCAGGCTTCGCACGATAAGCTCGTAGTATCGGCCCCAGTTCCAGACCGGCATGGCGATGCCGACGACCTTGCCATCGACCAGGCGGTGGAGTCCGTAGGCCGTAGGGTCTACGAGCGACTTTGACATGTCAGCGCCGGTCATGACGCTCACGCCTTCGCGGCACATGGCCTCGGCGAGACCTCCGGCGGGCACATCGCCCCAGGTCAGGATAATTTGCGCACGGGGGTCGAGCAGCGAGGCGCCGATGGCAAAGGCGTTGATCTCGCTAAGCGCGCCCGAGGCGAAGACCGACGCGTGGTAGCCGATACGGTGGTTGTCCGCCATACTGGCGGCAAGGGCGCCCAGGAGGAACTTGGCCTCGTACATTTTGCCAAAGTACGAACGGACGCTTTGGTGGGGAAGGCCGATAGAGCAGTTAAGGAACCGCACCTGGGGATACTCAACGGCAGCTCTGAGCGTGTATTCCATTAGGCGGTGCGAGGTCGAGAAGATGACGTTAGCTCCGTGTTTGACAGCCGTTTCCACGGCGGCGTAGAACACGTCCGGATTGTGACAGTCCTCGAACGCCTCGGTGCGCACGATACCGCCAAAGTGCTCATCGAGATACTGACGCCCTTGGTCGTGCAGGCTGTCCCAGCTCGATGTCGCACAGGGGAACTCATGGATAAAGGCGATGCGCAGGGGGTTGGCCGCCGAGTAGACGGTCTTGCCCATAAAGAAGTTGAGCACGCCGGAGGTGGACTTGGCGGGCGCCTCTTCCTCATCGACACTCGGTGCCTCGACAAGATCGACCTTCTCCTCATCACTTTTGCCGGCAATGACCAACTCGCGCCAAATCTTGCACAGACGGTTTACGACGATGTCCGTCGGTGTGTCCAGCAGGCGGTCTTGGTTGTACACGTTGAGGTAAACGAGCATAGCGTCGGCGGGCGTAATGTCCAGATGGTCGCCGCCGGCGCGCAGGTAGGCGCGCTTAAAGAGCAGGAAAGTATGGCGCAGGTAGTCGACCTTTTTCTGCGGCCATTTTTCGATAAGGTTCTGACCGAGCATCTTGGCGAGCGTTTCGTAGCTTCCCTCACGCGAGAACTCGATCTCGTATAGGGGGCAGACGCGCCAAAACGCGCAGAACTCGCCATAGAGACGGCTTTCGACGGAATCCCATTTTCCGGGATAGAGGCGGGTGATCTTGGCCGAAACCGTCGGGGCGTCCAGGAATTTGAGGACACTGACGCGCTTGTTGCCCTCTTGGACGTAAAACCGATGCATGAACTCGGTGACGATGATGGGGTCGCGATAGCCCTCGGTCACCTGGATGTCGTAGAGGTTGGACCACTTGCGGGCGAACTCGGTGTTAAACGGCAGCAGGGGCATAAAGTTGCACGAAAAGGCAGACTGACGGCCCTTGGTGACCGTGCCGACGACCATTTCGAGCGGAATATCCCTTAGGCCGACGCTCTCTCGCTGACCTAAGGGGAGCTGGGCAACGAGGCTATCGAGGTCCGTAAGGTATGGATGCTCGCTTTGGCTGATGGCGCGTCGACGTCCTTGCTCGCCGCGCTTGCGTGCTTGACGATAGGCCTCTTCCATAGTTTTGCTCCCTTAGTCGTTTAAACAACTATATGAACCATGGTACCACGAATGAAAACCACCACAAAGGTGCCTGTGAACTGCCTCCCATTTCTTGGACATCGGGAAATGGGAGGTTTTCCATGAGTATAGACCTCAGGGTGAAGCACGACCTGGAGTCCAGGAGGCGGGCCGTCGAGCTCTTCGACGCCGGCGTCGGCTGCAAACCGGCGGCCGAGGCCCTGTCCGTCCCCCGCGAGACCGTGAGAGAATGGCAGTGGGTTGTTAGCGCTAATCTAAAATTAACCACTTTCGCAAACGTATCTCGCCGAATGCGC
>CATYSO010000030.1 GCA_958412345.1 uncultured Collinsella sp.
CTTTTCTCGAACCTTAATTTCAAAGTCCAAGAAATGGGATGCAGTTCAAATGACTGAAACCACTCATTGGGGACAGACTTAAATGAGTGCCTCCAGGGACAGTCCCTGCCAGCCCGGCCGACGAGCCGGCAATCCGACAAAGACTGTCCCCGATGACTAGTCGTTTAAGAACGTCCCCAATTGCTACTCTTGCACCTTGAGGGCTTCGGCCAGGCTGACGCGCTTGATAGAACGCGTGTGCAGCAGCGCCACGACCAGGTAGGTCGCAAAGCCAATGCCGACGCATGCAGCCATGGACCAAGCGGGCACGTAGATCTCGATATTGCCGTTATAGGCGAGCAGCATCGAGCGGAAGATGGCCGTGAGCGAGCCGATGATCACCGGCAGGCTCAGCACGAGCGACGCCGCCACGCACAGCGTGATCGAGCGGATGTACAGATGCGAGATCTCGCTATCGCGATAGCCAAAGACTTTCATGTAGCTGATCGAACGGGCGCTGTGGTCGATCACAGCCTTGGTCAGCAGGTACATAAACAGCAGGAAGATGAACACCGCAAGCCCAACCATCATGCCGATCATGTCGCTCATCATGCCGATGAACTGGTCGCCCACGGCGCGCATGTCGTCGGGCGTGGTGTCGCCGGCAAAGTAGCGCGCGTCGAGGTCGAGCTTCTCGTTGCTCACATAGCCGTTAAAGTAGGCGGCGTCGTTGCCGAACAGCTCGTTAAAGTCATCGATGCTCATATAGATATTCATGTCCGACTTAGAGCCCCAAACGCAGTCCTTGCCCGCGTACTTAAAGGAATAATTCTCGCCCTCATACTTGTCGTGGAGCGTGACCTTCTGGCCCTCGCTCCAGCCAAACTTATCGAGCAGGCCGCCGCCAAAGACGACGTGTCCGTCGCCGATGTTGAGGCCCTTCCAGTAGCGCGAGTTTGCCGAGATGCCGTAGACGGAAATCGTCTCCTCGCCATTACCATCGCCGCGGTCGTATTGCAGCTGGTAAACGGCATATTTCTCGGCCTGCGCGATTGCGCCTGCACCGTTGTCGGTCGTGTTAACCGGGTGAATGTCGTCGTTGTCGGTGTCGATCTTAGAGGCCTTGTCGATCAGGTCGATAGCCTCGTCGCGGTTGCAGCCGAGGGCATCGGCAAGGTCGTCGAGGCGCGCATAAAGCGCATCCTTCTTGTCTTGGACCTTGGCGAGCGCGTCCTGCGCCGCGGCCAGGCTCTCGGCAGACGGAGATGCGGTCGCGGCATCGGCTGCCGTCTGCGCCGCATCGGCCGCGTCGTCAAGCTCGTCATCGGCATCCTGGGCGGCGGAAAGCAGCGCGCCGTCAACCGACTGCAAGCGCTCGAGTGCCGACCACTGCTCGCGCTCCTCGGCAGTGCCCTCGAGCTCCAGCGACGCCTTGAGTGTGTACTGATGCTCGGCGACCAGGCTCGTCTCCAGGTTGTCGGCGTAATGCGTCATCGTGGGCAGAATCGCCAGGCCAAAGAGCAGCAGCAGCGACCCAAACGCGATGCCCACGAAAAGCGTGGCGAAGTTGCCCAGGTTGCGCAGGAAGACGCGCAGGCGGAAGCGGGAGACAAAGCCCATGCGCTCCGGCAGCTGCAGACCGCGCTTGGTACCCGACTTGCCGCTCGCCTCGTGACGAAGGAACTGCAGCGGCGTCTTGCCCATCTTGCGAAGCAGGCCCACCAGCGTGATGAAAATGAGTGCGGCGGCAGGAACCACGGCACACTTCACGAAGATCCCCCAGCTCCAGTACACCTGGAAGGACGGCAGGCTGTACGAGCCGTAGTAGAGACCGCGCATGGGCTCGGTAAAGAACGCAACGCCGAGCGCGGTGCCCAAAAGTGCCGCGACCACGCCCACGATAGCGGGAAGTGCCAGGTAGTGCAGCACGATCTCGCGGCGGCGATAGCCGCTGGCGAGCAGCGTGCCGATGATGGCGCTCTCCTCCTCGATGGTGGCGTCGGTAAGAACCACAAAGACGAACGCCATGATCACGATGATTATATTGAGCAGCGTCATCCACATCATGGAGTCGCCGTCCACGTCGTCGCGCGCATAGCCAATGCCCTGATTGGAATCGGCATCGATCAGATCGTCTACGCGCGCATCGGCATCGGTCAGCGCCTCGACCATATCCTGCTCGGCATCGATGCGGTCCGCGGTGGAGAGGTCACGATCGGTAAAGGTAAAGGAGTAGGTGTAGGCGGGCGCGCCGCCGGCGTCCTCAAGCGCGGCAAAGCCGGCGTCGGTGACCTCGGCCACGCCGTACGTGATGGTGTTCACCGTGAAGTCCGAATTGTTGAGGAACAGCGCCTGACTATCGGGCTGGGTCATGATGCCACAGATGGTGTAGATGCGGCCCTCGAGCTCGACCCTATCGCCCACGGCGAGGTCGTTGTTGGTGGCGAAAACACGGTCGATGGCCACCTCGTCGTCCGCCTTGGGCTGCCTGCCCTCACAGTAGGACGCGATATCGACCTTGGTGCGGTGCGCATAGGTGCGCAGGGTGCGCTTGGTGCCGTCGTCGCCAGCCGCCTTTTTAATGATGGCGTCGATGGAGAAATTCTTGTAGAGCGTGACGCCACCGACGTCGCCGGCTGCATCCTCGGCGGCCTTGAGCTGGTCTTTGGTAGCCTCGAAGGAGGTGGTCACGCGGCCATCCTCAATCGTGTACTCGTCGCGCATATCGTCGATGAGGCAGCCGATGGAATGCGCCGCGAGCAAAAAGCCCGACGTGAGGGCGATGCTTCCGCACATGAGCAGAAAAATGCCCAGGTACTTACCGATATTGCGGCGCAGCTCGCGGGGAAGTCGTTTTGCGAGAGGTGACATGGCGCCGCCTACCAATCGAGCTCGGCGGCCGCGACGGGCGCATCGTTGAGCTCGTCCTCGACGATGCGCCCGTCGCGCAGGCGCAGCACGCGGTTGGCCATGCGCGCGATGGCGGCATTGTGGGTGACAATGATGATGGTGCAGCCGTAGGTGCGGTTAACATCCTCCATGAGCTGCAGGATTTCCTTGGATGTCTTGTAGTCGAGCGCGCCCGTGGGCTCGTCGCACAGCAGCAGACCCGGATTTTTGACGAGCGCGCGGCCGATGGCGCAACGCTGCTGTTGGCCGCCCGAGACCTGGCGCGGGAACTTGTTGCGGTGCTCGTAGAGGCCCAGCGAACGCAGCAGGTCGTCGACATTGAGCGGGTTTTTGGACAGGTGCGCCGTGACCTCGATGTTCTCCTTGATGGTGAGATCGGGCACCAGGTTGTAGAACTGGAAGACAAAACCCAGCTCACGGCGGCGATACTCGCCCAGGTCGGTAGGCTTGAGCACCGTGAGGTCGCAGCCGTCCACCATGATGGAGCCGCCGTCGGCATCCTCCAGGCCGCCAATGAGGTTGAGAAAGGTCGACTTGCCCGAGCCCGAGGGCCCCAGCATGACGCAGATCTCGCCGCGGTTGATGGACGTGTCGATGCCGTCGAGCACCGTCAGGCGTGCATCACCGTCGCCGTAGTGTTTTTTGAGGTCCTTAACCTGGACGTAGGCCTGTTTCGTCGCCATACCATCCCCCATTGTTAGCCTTCTGCTACTTTTCTAGGCTAATAGTAAACCCAGGTGAACTATTTTTAAGCGACGTGCGCGAACTATTTTCCAACCTACTCATTGGGGACAGACTTAAATGAGTGAAATCGCTCATTTAAGTCTGTCCCCAATGAGTGGTCCCCAAGTGCCGACATATTGGGACAGTCCCTGCCAGCCCTGCCGGCGAATCGGCAAAGACTGTCCCCAATGACTAGGCGGCTAGGCGTGGGATTTGTTGTGGGCGAGGGCTAGGCCTATGGCGGCGATGGCGGCGGCGAAGAGTACGGTAATGCCCAGGTCGCAGGCGATGTCGCCCAGCACGGCAGACGTCAGGTCCGACGCGAGCGCCTTGCTGATCGCGTCGTTCACCCAATATGTCGGCACAAAGTGCGCCACCGTCTGCACGGCCGAGCCCATGAGCGACAGCGGCATCCAGGCGCCGCCCAAAAACGTCATGAGCATGCCGAGCAGGTTACCCACGCCGTTGAGCAGCTCCTCGCGCGCACCCAGGCCCGACAGCGTAAAGCCAACGGCCAGGGGCGTGCACGCCAGGGCAAACGTTGCCGCCAGCGCCAGACACACGCGGCCCACGCCGACCTCGGCAACCGCGCCGGCAAAGCCCACGACGCCCATCATGCTCGACACAAGCCAGATGCAAACGGTGAGCACCGCGGCGGCCGCGAACACGGCAAGCGAGCGCTGGCGCTCGGAGACCGGGCCGGCATCCATGCGGCGCACGCGCTCGGGCTCGTTCATGCCCGAGAACACCAGGCCCACCGACACGATGACCGACGAGATAATCGCGTACGCGCCAAAGTTGAAATACGACTCGAGCGTGGCGGCGGCAGTCGAATCGACCTTGACCTGCTCGATCTGGACCTCGGCGCGCTTGGCGGCGGCGTGCTCGGCGGCCTTGGCGACGTCGCCGTCGGAAGCAGCGGGCTCAAGCGCGGCCGCAGCACCCGCGAGCGAGATCCAGCGCGAGGCCTCGGCAGACGAAAGCGCCGCCGCCATGGTGCCGGAGCCGTAGGTCACATCGAGCTTGGGCAGGGCCTCCCCCGCACGGGCGGCCGCGATTAGGTCGTCCTCAAACCCGTCCGGGATAAAGAACACGCAGTCGGCGCTGCCCTTGGCACTGTTGCTCTTGGAGAGCGCGTCCGCAAGATCGTACGTGTCGTCGCCGACGCCTGTGACCAGGTCAAAGCGCGACCCCAAGTGCTTGGTGAGCGCCCTCGAAAGGTCGCTGTCGTCGCGATCGACCACGATCACGTTGGTGTCGTAGGGCTTGTATTCGGTGAGCTGCGACGAATTCCAGCTCACCGAAGCCGCGATGAACACGCCCATGAGCGAGATGAACACCGTATAGATGAGCAGGTAGAACGGGTGCGCCAGCGCCATGCGAAGCGCAGTCTTAAAGGTGCTCATAGCGGCTCCTTCCAAAGATCAGCGTAGCGGCGACGACAAACACCAAGGTCATAAGGACAAGCGCGCCCGCGCGCACGGCAAAGGGGCCCAGGTCCTCAAAGAAATACAGGCGGTTGAACATGTCGCAGATGAGCTTGACGGGATTGAGCCAGCACTCGGCCGGGCAGGCGCGGGCGACGTCGTCGGCAAGCGCCATCGCCGGCTCGCCGTAAAGGCCGGCGAACAGGGCGCACGTGGTGGCGAAGCCCGTGAGGATACCCGACTTGGACGCCTTGCCTCCCTTAACGGGCAGCGTGCCCACAAAGAGCCCCAAGCCCGTTGCGGCAAGCGCGGATGCGGCGCCGCCCACCAGGCACAGTCCCTCGCGCCCGCCAAAGTCGACGCCCACGACCAGACGCACGTAGCCGATCGCGATCGCCATCGAGGCAAAGGAAACCAGCCACGAGCCGATAAAAATTCCGGCTAGCGACGCCGTCTTGGAAAGGCCGCCCACGCAGCGACGGGCCCCTAAGCCCGACAGATTGGGCTGCAAATCGACGACGCTCAAGGCGGCAAACTCGGCAGACATCATCGCTACCAGGCCAAAGAGCGCGTAGTAGTAGATGGTCGTACCGTCGGGCGTGGTGCGTGTCAGGCTCACGCGACGGGTTCCGCCCTCGAGCGACAGGGCGCGCGCAACCGCCTCCGGGTCGGCAAGCGCCGCCGGGTTGTCCTGGGCAATCTGGGCCATGAGCTCGGCATTTTGCGTATACGAGCTTGCCACCGTCTCCAGGATGCTGCGGTCGACGAGCACCGTGGACGCGCGCGAGCTGTCGTAGCTCGAGAGCAGCGTGAGCCCGGGCGTGCCCGCGGCATCGACCGTGTAGATGCCCGCGACCTCGCCGGCCTTGAGTGCGCAGTTCGCGGTGGCTGCATCCTCGCACTCGTGAATCTCGAGCAGCTGATCGTCACCCTCCTTAGACAGCGAGGCCGCCACGTCCTTAAAGGTCGACGCGTCCCAGGCTTCGTCAGTCACGATGGCCACCGGCACCGGGTCGACCTTGCCGTCGGAGCTCAGGTTCGCAAACATAAACATGAACATCGTGGAAAGCGCGATGGGAAAGACCGCGCCCCAGACCCACGTGCTCGGCCGACGCAGCAGCGTCTTGAGCGTGATGATGATGGTGTTGAACATGGCCGCCCCCTAGTCGCGCAGCTCGCGGCCGGTGATCTCGAGGAACACGTCGTTGAGGGTCGGCGGCTCGGAGTAGATGCGACCGAGTGGTACGTCGTGCGAGCGCAGCGCGTCGAGGATGTCGGTCAGGTTATGCGGGCTCGCTTCGCACGAGAACGTGAGCTGGCCCGCCGTCGCCGCCAAGTCCAAGACATGCGGCAGACTCGCAACGGCAGCGAGTGCCGCGCTCGGCACCTCACCGACCTCGATCACGACCTTCTCGCCCATCTGGATCATGCGCTTGAGCTCGTCGTTGGTGCCCTGCGCCAGCACACGCCCGCCGTCCATGATCATGATGCGACTGCAGATCTGCTCGACTTCCTCCATGTAATGGCTGGTATACACCACCGTGGCGCCTTCGTCGCGCAGGCGGCAGATGCCTTCCAGGATGGCATTGCGGCTTTGCGGATCGACCGCCACCGTGGGCTCGTCAAAAAAGATGAGCTCGGGCTTGTGCGCGATGCCGCAGGCAATGTTCAGACGACGCGCCAGGCCGCCCGAGAGCTTGCCGGGGCGGAACTTCGTAAAGTCGCCCAGGCCGACAAAGTCGATCGCCTCGTCCACCAACGCGCGGCGGCGCTTGCGATCGTTGACGTAGAGGCTGCAGAAATAATCGATGTTCTCGCGCACGGTGAGCTCGTCGAACACCGCCACCTGCTGCGGCACCACGCCAATGCGGCGCTTAAGGTCATAGCGGGCGGGCGTCATGGGCTCGCCGAACAGCTCGATGGTGCCCTTGTCGTAGGCGAGCAGCTGCAGGATGCAGTTGATGGACGTGGTCTTGCCCGAGCCGTTGGGGCCGAGCAAGCCGAAGATCTCGCCAGGGGCGATGTTCAGGTTAAAGTGGTCGAGCGCGATAAGGTCGTCATAGCGCTTGACGAGGTTTTCGACGTAGACGATGTCTGTCATGAGGCGGCCCTTCTGTTGCTTGCGGCCCGGTACGATTGCATCATCGCAGGAGCGGGCGGGCCGCACCAGTGAGCTTTGTCACGAGTGCGGGGGCCGGCGTCACGCAAGGAGGGTTTTACACGGTTGCGGGCGCAGCCATATCCCCCGTCGATAGGTCTATCTATCATTTTTGATAGCTGTATCTAGCAAAAATGATAGATACAGCTATCAAAAATGCTCAGGTGAAATGATTGTCGGCGAGATATAGTCGCGGTCCCCCTTGCTGGGACAAATGTCACGGTTGCTCCCGGTGGGGCCTCCCCCGTGCGCGGCATCGCGTACAATACCCGTATGAACAAGCTATTCGACAAATCGATCGTGCTGGCGTGCTGTATCGCAGCCGCCCTGGGCCTTGCTGTGGACGCGCGCTTGGTCGCAGCGTTTTGCCTTGGCGTTGTCATCGCCGCGCTGGCCGAGGTCGCGCAGGGAGAACGCGCCCGTCGCGCCAGCGAGGCCGCGAGCTACGCTTACATTATGGTGGCCGTCTTTGCGCCGTCGTTTGCTCCGTTTGCACCCCTCGCCTTCTATGACATCGCGCGACGCGTGCGCCGTGAGCACGTCTGGCCTGCGCTGGGAATTGGCATCACCTTTGCCTTCTCACTCGTCGCGGGCCTTCGCAGCGGTGCGCTCACCGCCCGAACGCTCCTGTTGACCGCCATCCTTTCGGTCGCCGCCACCTTACTGTCGTTGCGCACCGCCCAGTTGGAACGTGAGCAGGAGCGCATGCGTCGCACCCGTGACGAACTGCAGGAACGAGCCCTCGCGCTCGAGGCGCGCAACCGCGACCTTGCCGACCGCCAGGACTACGAGGTCGAGCTCGCGACGCTCGCCGAACGCGCACGCATCGCGCGCGAGATCCACGATAACGTGGGCCACCAGCTCACGCGTGCCTCACTACAAACCGAAGCCCTACGCGTGGTCCACGCCAACGAGCCCGGCGTCGCCGCCGACTTCGCCGACGTCAAGCGCACGGTCGATGAGGCGCTTCAGCTCGTGCGCACCAGCGTCCACGCGCTCAACGACAACGCGGCCAATCTCTCCGTGCAGCTCGAACGCATCGTTAAGGACGCGCGCTCGGACGGCGGTCCGCAGATTGAACTTGAAGTTATGACCGAACATGCACCCGCAAACGTCGCGAACTGCTTTGCGGCGGTCCTGCGCGAGGCGCTCTCCAACACCATGCGCCACGCCCGCGCTCAAAACGTTACCGTGCGATGCATGGAGCATCCGTCGTTTTACCAGCTCATTGTTAGCGACGATGGCGCGGGCGGGGTTCAAGCAAGCGGCCGCGGCGCCGCAGAAGGCATGGGGCTCGTCTCCATGCGCGAGCGCGTCGAGGCGCTTGGCGGAACCTTCACCGCCGGCCTGCGCGCCGGCGCCCCCGGCTGGCGCGTGTTTGCCACCGTCCCCAAACAGCAAGGAGATGAGGCCCGATGAGGCTCATTGTTGTCGACGACGACCGCTTGGTGGTCGATTCGCTCAAGATTATCCTGGGTGCCCAGCCGCAGATCGAAGTCGTGGGCACCGGCGCCGACGGCAACGACGCGGTTGCGCTCTACACCGAGCACGCACCCGATATCGCGCTGCTCGACATCCAGATGCCGGGGCGTGACGGCCTTTCGGCGGCGCGCGAGATCCTCGAGCGCGACCCCGCGGCGCGCGTGGTATTCCTGACGACGTTCTCGGATGACGAGTACATTGTGTCGGCGCTCAAGCTGGGCGCCCGTGGCTACTTGATCAAGACCGATGTCGCCACCATCCCGCCGGCATTGGCGCAGGTCATGGATGGCAAGCGCGTGCTGGAGGGCAAGGCAATCGAGGACGTCGATTTTGATGGGATGGACGTCGAGGCCGGCACGCCCCGCCGGCCCGCAGCCTTTGCCGGCCTGACCGACCGCGAGTTCGAGGTCGCCGAGCTCATCGCCCGCGGACTCGACAACAAGGAGATTGCCGCCACCGCCTATATGGGCGAAGGCACCGTGCGAAACCACATCAGCTCGATCCTGGCCAAAATGGGCCTACGCAACCGCACCCAAATTGCCATCGCCTACCTGCGAGGGTAACTCAAAGAATCGACGACTCAGTTGCGGTGAAATACGGACTGCTGTGCCCCCTAGGGCTGCCAAACAGTCCGTATTTCACCGCAACTTATAGAGCAGTCGCACAAAAGTGCCGCCACGGAGGAGGGAGATGCCACCGTGGCGGCGGGGGGTGGGGTGGGGGCGGTGTTCTGGCTCCCCCCCGGCCGCCCGGGGCCTTTTTACCCCCGGCGCTGCCAGCGTGCCTAGCGCTTACGGATACCCCAGACCAGGGCTCCGACGCCGGCCATGGCAATGACGAATGCCATGAGCAGCGCGGCAGCCTGCTGGTCGCCCGTGGTGGGCAGGAAGCCCTTAACCGTCTTGACGATGTTCGTCACGGTCTTGGGCGTGCCGGGATCGGGCGTCGGCACGGGCGTCTCGGGCTTCTTGTACGTGTTGTTGAACACGATACCCTCGACGCTCTTGTCGCCCTTGGTAAAGGCGACGTTCGCCTTGAGGTTGCCCTCGCCGTCGTCGACCACGTTGACGGTCGCGGTAAAGACGGACTTGTCGTAGGTCATACCGGCCTCGTCGCCCTTGACCTCGCTGATGGTGTAGGCGTACGTACCAGGCTCGTCGTACTCGAACTTGTCGAAGTTGATCTTGCCGTCGGCATCGTTGGTGACGGTGGACTCGATGTCCTCGCCAACGAGCTTAAAGCTAAACTCGTCCTTCTTGAGTTCGCGTCCCTCGAGCACCTTGATGGCGCCGATGGAAACCTGCGTGGGCATGGCGTGATACTTGTTGGTAAAGCCAGCCGACTCGGTGGTTCCCTCGAGCTTGTGCGTCGCGGTCAGCGTGCCGTCGCCATTGTCGGAGACGGTGGTCACGACGGTGTAGGTCGCGCCGTCATAGGTGACGCCCTTGTACAGGCCGAGCGCGTTGGGGCAAGCCTCGCGCAGCGTGTACGTGTGCGTGCCGGGTGCCTCGTAGTGGATCGGGCTCAGCGTGACGGTACCGTTGGCGTCGTTGGTGCCGCTCGCGACAACCACGCCGTCCTCGAGCAGCTCAAACGTGAACTCGCCGGCTGCAAGGTCGCGTCCGGTCAGACGCTTGACCGTCTTGACCTGGTCGGTCGCCACAGAATCGGTGGGCGCCACGCTGTAGGTGTTGGTGAACGTGAAGGCCGCACCGTCGTCGCCCTCGCGCACGACGCTCAGATGTCCGGCATTGTCGTCAGTCACGGTGTAGGAAACCTTGCGCGTGGCGTTGGCGTCGTTGGTCACGCCAGGGACGCTACCGGACTCGGTCACCGTGTAGGTAAAGGTATGCGAGCGCGGAGTAGCGGCGGCAGGCGCGTTCTCTTCCTCGGATTCATCAGCGTTAACGTCAACGTCGGCCTCGTCGGTCTCTGCCTCGTCGGTCTCTGCTTCATCGGCTTCAGTCTCGTCGGTTGCGTCGTCCGTCACGCCCAGGGCGCGGTTGAGGTCCTCGAGCGTAAAGTGGATCTTGCCAAAGTCCACGTTGCCGGCCGCGTCGTTGGTTGCGGTCGCGTGCTCGGGCATCGGGGCGCCCGCCTCGTCGGCGGTCACGGTGAAGGTGAACTTACCCGCGATGTCGGCCGGGGTCAGGCCTTCGGCAGCCTGGAGCTTCTTGGTGCCGGCGAGCGCGGCATCAACGGCATCGGTGCCGTAGACGTTCTCGAACAAGGGCTTAATGCCGTCGTAGACAGGCGTTGCCGTCAGGGTACCGTCGCCGTTATCGACGACAATAACCTTAAAGCTAAAGCTCGGCGTTGCGGCCGTGATACCCTTGGCCGCGAGCTGCGGCGTGAACTCAAAGGCGGTGTAACCGATAGTCCATGCAAGCTTGGCATCCGTATCGGTGCGGATAGCGCGTTTGGCGTTTACCAAGTCGGCGAGCATCTCGGTAGTGTAATGCAGGAAACCGAAGCTTACCTGCCCATTAACGTTGGTAGTGCACGTGCCCTCGATGGCTTCCTTCTCACCTGCGTAGGCGATGCCAAAGTAGAACTCGCCGTCGGCCATCGGGCGACCGGTCAGGGTCTTGGTGGCAACGACCTTAGCAGGGACGCCACCAGTCGCGTTGGTCGTAGCACTGTAGCTGTTGACGAACGGGACCACAGCGCTCTCGACCGCAGCGGCACCAGTCTTGTACTCGGTCGGCAGCGTGCCCTCGGGGCCGCCAGACACGGTCGTCGTGGCGGTGAGCGTACCGGCGGTGTCGTCGGCGATGGCGATCGTCACGGTGCGGACAGCGTCGTCGTAGGTGTAGCCGGGCTGGCCGTCGTTCTTCTCGGCCACGGTGTATGTAAAGGTCTTACCGGCATCAGCCTGCGTAAACTTGACCTCATGGCCAGCCAGGATGTCGATCAGGCCGACCGTTCCCTCTGCCGTCGCAGGGGACTTGAATTCGTTGGCGACGGGCAGTAGACCAAGCGCGTTGGCCGAAGCCTCGTCGGCGGGCGTCACGGTAAAGGTAAACTGGCCCTCGGTCATGGGACGTCCGCGGAGGGTCTTGCTGAGCTTGAGGCCGCCGGCCGCGGTGTAGTTAAGCTCAGTGCGGTACGTGTTGGTAAAGCGTCCGTTTTCCTTCTTGGTGACGTTGGCGGTCAGCTTGCCTTCGCCGTCCTCGGTCACGGTCACTTCGGCGGTCGCGACATGGGCGTCATACGTCATGCCAACCGTGCTGCCCGCGTTCTCGCGGATCTCGTACTTGTAGGTTCCAGCAGCCGTGTAGCGAATCTTGCCGAACTTGATGGCGGCGATGCCGTCCTTCGCGTCGTGCCTGCTCACGGTCACGGTTGCGGGGTCGGGCAGCGGGGTGCCCTCGGGAGCGGTGATGGTAAAGCTGAACTCGTCCCCATCCGTCCACTCGCGACCGTCGATGGCCTTGCTCAGACCAAAGTCGAGGTCTGCATCGGTCGGGGTCACGCTGTAAGTGTTCTCGAAGGTCGCAGGCTTGTCGCTCTTCAGGACATGCTTTGCCTCGAGCGTGCCGTCGCCCTTGTCGGTGATGGTGGTCTCGATGGTGAACTTGGCGTCGCTGTAGGTGATGCCCTTGCTGGTGGTTCCGCCGTTGACCTCGCGCAGCGTGTAGGTGTGCTTGCCGGGCTTGTCGTAGGTGATCTTGCCCATCGCGATCTTGCCGTCGGCAGTGTTGGTGCCCTTGGCAACGACCTTGTCGCCCTCGACGAGCTCAAAGCTAAACTCGCCGTCCTTGAGGTCGCGTCCGGTCAGGCGCTTGGTCGCGACAATCTGGTCGGTGACACTGAACTCGTCGGGGTTCGGCTTGTAGCTGTTGTTGAACTTCGCCTCGTCGGCGTCCTTCAGCTTGTGCTTCGCCTCGAGCTTGCCCTTGCCGTTGTCGGTGATGGTCGTCTCGATGGTGTAAGTCTTGCCATCGTAGGTGATGCCGTTGCCCTCGGCGCCTGCAACCTCGCGCAGCGTGTAGGTGTGCTTGCCGGCCTCGGTGTACTCGATGGGGCTCATCGTGATCTTGCCGTCAGCAGCGTTCTTGCCGGTGGCGACGACCTTGGTGTCCTTGCCCTCGCCCTCGACGAGCTCGAAGGAGAACTCACCCTCCTTGAGGTCGCGCCCGTCCAGGACCTTCTTCGCGGTGACCTGGTCGGTGACGCTGAACTTGTCAGGGGTCACGCTGTAAGCGTTCTCGAAGATCGGCCTCTCGTCGCCCTGCAGCTTGTGCTCAACGTTGAGGGTACCGTCGCCGTTGTCCGTAACCGTAGTCACGATGGTGTACTCGGCGGTGCTGTAGGTAATGCCGTTCTCGGTGGCGCCGGCCTTGGTCTCGCGCAGCGTGTAAGTGTGTTCGCCGGCCTCAGTGTACGTGACGGGATCCATCACGATCTTGCCGTCGGCGTTGTTGGTACCGGTGGCGACGACCTCGTTGTCCTTGACGAGCTCAAAGCGGAACTCGCCGGCCACAAGGCCAAGCTCGCGCCCGGTCAGGACCTTAGTCGCGTTGATCTGGTCGGTGACGCTGGAGTCCTTGGGGGTCAGGTTGTAGGAGTTCTTGAACTCGGCGGTCTTGGCGTCCTTCAGGACATGCTTGGCCTCGAGCGTGCCGTCACCCTTGTCGGTGATGGTGGTCTCGATGGTATAGGTCTTGCCGTCGTAGGTGATGCCGCCAGTCTTGCCCTTGACCTCGCGCAGCGTGTAAGTGTGCGTTCCGGGCTTGTCGTATTCGATGGGACTCATCGTGATCTTGCCGCTGGCGTCGTTGGTGCCGGTGGCGACGATCTTGGCATCCTTGCCCTCGACGAGCTCGAAGGAGAACTCGCCTTCCTTGAGGCCGCGCCCGTCCAGGACCTTCTTCGCGGTGATCTTGTCTGTGACGCTGGAGTCGACAGGCGTCACGCTATAGGTATTGGTGAACGTAAATGCCGCATCGCCGTCCGGGTTACGGGTTACGCTCAGCTTGCCCTTGCCGTCATCGGTCACGGTAAAGGAAACCTTGCGCGAAGGCTTGGCATCGTTGGTCACACCAGCTACCTCGCCGGACTCGGTCACGGTGTAGGTATAGGTGTGCTCGCGCTTTTCGGGCTTTTCGCCTAGAACCTTATTGAGGTTATCGAGCGTAAAGGTGATCTTGCCAAAGTCGACCTTGCCGGCCGCGTCGTTGGTTGCGGTCGTGCGCTCGGGCATCGGGGCGCCGGCCTCGTCGGGAGTCACGGTAAAGGTGAACTTGCCGGCGATGTCGGCCGGGGTCAAACCGTCAGCAACCTGCAGGTTCTTGATGCCCGCAAGCGACGCCTCGGCGTCTTTCGTATTGTAGGAGTTCTTGAACTCGATGCTCTTGACGTCCTTGGCGTCCTTCAGCTCATGCGTAGCCACCAGCTGGCCCTTGCCGTTATCGCTGATGGTCGTCACGATGGTGTAGACCGTTTCATCGTAGGCAATACCACCGGCGTTACCCTTGACCTCGCGCAGCTTGTAGGTGTGCTGGCCGATCTTGGTGTACCTGATGGGGCTGAACGTCACCTTGCCGTCGGCAGCGTTCACAACGGTCTCGACAGGTTTATCTTCCTTGCCCACGACTTCGAGCAGCTCAAAGCTGAACTCGCCGGCCGCCAAGTCGCGCCCGGTCAGGGACTTGGTCACGTCAATCTTGTCGGTAACGCTGGACTCAACAGGCTCCGCAGTGTAAACGTTTTTGAACTCGGTCTCGCCCGAGGTCACCTGCACGACAGCGCTCAGCTCGCCCTTCTTGTTGGGCGTCACCGTCACGGTGATCTTCGCGACGTTC
This sequence comes from uncultured Collinsella sp., assembly GCA_958412345.1. Classification (GTDB taxonomy): domain Bacteria; phylum Actinomycetota; class Coriobacteriia; order Coriobacteriales; family Coriobacteriaceae; genus Collinsella. The sequence continues at coordinate 14,487 of CATYSO010000030.1, forward strand.
TTGCTGTAGGCAACGCCGTCAACCGTGGTCCCAGCGTTCTTCTCGCTGACCTTGTAGACATACGTGCCAGGTGCCTTGTATTCGATCGTGCCGAAGTTAATGGCCGCCTTGCCCTCATTCGGATCGTCATTGGTCACGGACACAGTCACGGGCTCAGTCGCGGACTCGGGCATCGGGGCGTTGTTCTCGGACGTCAGCTCAAACTCAAACGCGTCCTCTTTCGTCCAGGCGCGGCCCTCGAGCACCTTGGTCAGGCCGAAGTCGGCCTTGGTGTCCACCGTCGTCGGCGTCATGTCGTACTTATAGCTGATCTTGCCGTTGTTGCCCAGGTAGGAATTGACATGCGTCGCGGTCGCCTTGGCGGACGTGTTGTTCCACTTGGGATTGAGAACATCGGAGGCGGTATGGGTGTTGTTGCCGCCCACGCTATCCTTGGTGGTGTGGAGCTCGTCGATAAATGCCAGGCGCGCGGTTCCCACAGTAAACACCAAGTTACCGTTCTCATCGGGAACAATCGCGCCGTCGAACTTCGCGGCATCGCCGCCGATAAACTCGATGACGGCGGTGGCGGACTTGGCCTCGCCGTTCTCGCCCTGCTCCTCAAACTCATCCTTGTAGTAATACTTACCGTCAGCAGTCAGCGAGCCCTTTGCCGGCTTCGTGCATTCCTCATCCGTGTAAATGGGCGTCTGCTTCTGGAAGTAGTAGTAGCGGTTGGTGTCGGCCGGCTCAAAGGTCGCAACCGTATCACCCAACGCACCACTGCTCCACTTGTTCGCGTAGAAATTCACGGTATTGGTGCGGTCAACGACGGTCGTATTATGCTCGATGTAGTCCTTGAGCCCCGTGACCTTCTCGGGCGTAAACAGATTGTCGAGTGCAGCGCTCTTCACGCTCGAGGCGTACTTTACGCGGATAGGCTGAGCGCTGTCGACCGAGAGCTTGCCGTCTTCGTTCTTAAAGTGGCTCTGCGGAATCAACGACGCAGGGATGCTGACCGTTACGATATCGCCCTTCTGGGGATTTTTTTCGTCAGCGCGCTGCACGGTGATAAGCAGGTCTTTTGCCTTGCCGGTGAACTCGTAGGTGTCGGTATTGGTTTCCTTGTTGAACGTCTTGCTCGTCTTGGTAAACGACGTACCGTTGATGATGGCTTCGGTAAAGCCGTCGACCTGCATAAAGTCGCCCAGCTCATCGGTAAACGTAATATAGCCGGACTTGTTCGCGTCGTAACCCTTATGGATTTCGGTCGGATGAGGTGCTTCAGACGTAATGGCCTTTGAAATGTCGTCGAAGACCTTCTTGAGGTCGTCGGCATTGGTCGCCGACTTGTAGAAATCGGAGTTTTCCGCACGCGTGCCGTGAGTGTTCCATGCCGTAGCATTGGGGTAGTTGCTCGACACGGCCTGCATGAATTTGTTCTCTTTACTTGTCTGCGAGTCTTGGACGACGGCGCTGGGATTCGCACCGTTAAAGATGCCAATGGTATAAACGATGGCCTTGGCGTCCTTCATGTCCTTGGCAGCCGTCACGGCAGCGTTAGCGACTGTAGAATTGAATTCACTTTGACTCGTTGGCGTACCATCAGTAAAGAAGACAATAATCTTCTTGGCGTCTTTGCGACCAGAAGTCCTGTCCTTAGCCAGCTCCAGACCATAATCGGCACGTGTGGCACCGGCGGGTTTAATACCGGCAATTGTATCCTTAAGAGCTTTCACGTTGCTGCCGGAACAATCAATCAGGTCCTTCATAACCTGCGTGTTATTGTAGACGTACCCTTTGTCACGATACGTATCGTTGCCGATATTGTTGGACTTATCGCCCGCGAACTTAACGATGGCAACCTTATGCTGCCTATCCACGCCCTCGATACCCTCGTTTTGCTTGGCGATGGTATCAATAAAGCTATTCGCTGCGTTCTTCAGCGCTTCGATGCGCTTGGTGGAATCTCTGCCACCCATAGGATCATTACCCATAGGATCATTCATCGAACCAGAGGCATCCAGCACCATCACGATATCGAGCGGCGTGGTGACCGTCACGGTTGAATTGGATGTCGAGGACATCGCCGAAAGCGTGGTCACAAAATCTGACGCTTCGTCTTTTCCGGTCTCCTTGACCGTCTTGTCGGTCCAGATTCGGCCGACGTTTTGGGTCGTTACTTTATTACCGCTGTGGCCTGCTGCCCAGATTTCCCAGCGTCCGCTGGTATCGGGGTCGACGACCTTTCCGGTCATTGTCGGTCCATCCATTCCGGTGCTGGACCTGGCGTTGGCCTCGGGCAGCATGGCAAATGCTGCAGCCGGCAACACCAGCACTACGGCCAGTATCACCGCCAAGAGACCCCTCGTGTACCTGCTCATCGTGTCTCCCTTCTCGCAGGATCAGACCTTGCATCAGCCTAAAGTTACGAAATGAGACACAATTAGGGCAGGTGACACACGTTCCAGATTCGTTTTTAGGCGTGAGACAAATGTCTCACCAAAGTTGAGACACAGCGTTTTCGCAGGAAAACGGGTGCGACTCGAGATTGACGAACCAAAATGGTCCGTTTTCCTCCGTCCCCGGGGCTCAATTGATGGTGCTCGCCACGAAACTGGTCCATCTACTACGTTTGACCCGATATCCCTGACCATACCCGCGTTTTATGAAAAACCGCAGGTGTTCTACCTGCACTGATAATTGTTCTCGGGGGAAGCGGGCAC
>CATYSO010000031.1 GCA_958412345.1 uncultured Collinsella sp.
GCGAACGGCGCGTCTGTTTAGCGAAACTGGTGAAAAATAGATTGACGCTAACATGCCGCTCGGCGACCTCGACCTGACGCCGGGGCTCATCGAGAGGGCGCGCGCAGAGAGGGGCGATGCCCCGCTGGCCTAGCCTAAAGGAAAAACGGAATAGACGGACCGACCGTTCGGCTGAGTCTGGGAAGAGGTGCCGGGCGGAGGGCGGAGCATGGCCACCGGACCTATCGAAACACATCTCCACCGTTCCTTCAACTGGGAAAACGCCGTCTCCGGGGCCCTGATGGGGCCGCGGGGGCGTTCGGCTAACTGCGGGAACGGCCTATTTGCTCAATGTGTTCGGCTGAGATCGGAAATCAACCCTACAAGGTCGGCGGCTCGTAAGCAATTGTCAAATTTGAGGTAACAATTGAGCAAGCTCTTCTATGAGTACGTTAACATAATCCTCTGCTTTTCCTCAGCGCACGATTTGGGCGTCCCCGCCTGCGCTATACTCCCCTCTAGAAGTGTTCCTGATTCGATAGGAGACTACATGTCCAAAGCACTCGACCCCAAAGACACCTGCGTCCTCGTTACCGGTGGCGCCGGCTTTATCGGCTCGCACACCGTCGTTCAGCTGCTCGAGGGTGGCTACCAGGTCGTCATCGTCGATGATCTCTCCAACTCCAGCGCCGTCGCCGTCGACCGCGTCAAGACCATCGTGGGCGACGAGGCCGCCAAGAACCTCACCTTCTACGAGGCCAACGTGCTCGACCGCGATGCGATGAACAAGATCTTCGATACCCATCAGATCGACCGCGTCATCCACTTTGCCGGCTTTAAGGCCGTCGGCGAGTCGGTGAGCAAGCCCGTCGAGTACTACCACAACAACATCGAGAACACCCTGGTGCTCATCGACGTCATGCGCAACCATGGCTGCAAGTCCATCATCTTCTCGAGCTCCTCGACCGTCTACGGCGACCCGGACAACCCGCCCGTCACCGAGGAGGATCCCAAGAAGCCCGCAACCAACCCCTATGGCTGGACCAAGTGGATGATCGAGCAGATTCTTATGGACGTCCACACCGCCGACCCCGAGTGGGACGTCGTGCTGCTCCGTTACTTCAACCCCATCGGCGCTCATCCGTCGGGCCTGATCGGCGAGGACCCCAAGGGGATCCCCAACAACCTGGTGCCCTATGTCGCCCAGGTCGCCGTGGGCAAGCTCGAGGCCGTTCAGGTCTTTGGCAACGACTACCCCACCCCCGACGGCACCGGCGTGCGCGACTACATCCACGTGTGCGATCTGGCCTCTGGTCACGTTGCCGCCCTTAACTGGATGAACGGCAAGACCGGCGTCGAGATCTTTAACCTGGGCACCGGCACCGGCACCTCGGTACTCGAGGTCGTCGCCGCCTTCTCCAAGGCTTGTGGCAAGGAGCTGCCCTACGTGATCCGCGAGCGCCGCGCCGGCGACATCGCTGCCAACTGGTGCGATGCCTCCAAGGCCGAGCGCATGATGGGCTGGAAGGCCCAGTACGACATCGCGGACATGTGCCGCGATAGCTGGAACTGGCAGAGCCACAACCCCAACGGCTTCGCCGACGCCGAGTAGCAAAAACCTACATACCGTTCTTGCCCCGATCTCACGTTGTGAGGTCGGGGCTTTTTCATGGCATGTAGCCATTCGCCGAAAATCGACCAACTTTTTTATCTTGCCTGTACATGTTTAAACAACATGTTTTACAATAGGCGTATCGAATCAGATCATCGGAGGCGGACTGCATACCCATCGGCAGGCCGACCCCACAACAAGAAGGTTGGTGAGCGCATTCATGGAGCGTGCAAGCGGCGTCCTCATGCCCGTCTCATCTCTGCCCGGACCATACGGAATCGGCGGCTTTGGCTGGAATGCCTACGACTTCGTCGATTTTCTCGCCTCGTGCAAACAACATTACTGGCAGATTCTGCCCCTTACGACGACCAGCTATGGCGATTCGCCCTATCAGTCGTTCTCGGCCCGCGCAGGCAACCCCAACTTTATCGACTTTGCCGAGCTTATCGAGGCAGGGTATCTGGAGCAGCGCGATATCGATGGCGTGTATCTGGGATCCGACCCCAGCAATGTCGACTACGGTGCTATCTTTAGCGGCCGCCGTCAGATTCTCGACCGCGCCGCCGAGCGCTTTGCTGCCGACAAGCCGGCCGATTTCGATGACTTTATCCAGGCCAACGAGGACTGGCTCATCCCCTACTGTGAGTTCATGACCGTCAAAGAGGAGTGCGGTCTCAAGGCGTTTTGGGAGTGGCCCGCAGAGCTCCGCACCCGCGGTGAGGCTTCTGCCAAGGTCTGCGCCGACCATCCGGCGCGTATGCTCTACCACCAGATGACGCAGTACTTCTTCGATCGCCAGTGGAGCCGCCTCAAGGCCTATGCCAACGAGCGCGACATTCTCATCATCGGCGACCTGCCTATCTATGTCTCGCGTGACTCCGTCGAGATGTGGGCGACACCTGAACTCTTTAAGATCGACGCCGCCGGCAATCCCGTGAGCGTCGCCGGCACGCCGCCCGACCAGTTCTCGGCCACCGGCCAGTACTGGGGCAACCCCATCTACGACTGGGACGCCATGGAGTCCGACGGCTTCTCCTGGTGGGAGGGCCGCATTCGCGCCGCCCTCGACATGTACGACGTCATCCGCCTGGATCACTTCCGCGGCTTCGAGGCCTATTGGGAGGTGCCGTTCTCCTCGCCCGATTCGTCCTACGGTTCGTGGACGCAGGGTCCCGGCCTCAAGTTCTTCAAGACGCTCGAGGAAAAGCTCGGCACGCTGCCCATCATCGCCGAGGACCTGGGCTTCCTCACCCCCGGCGTCATCGACATGCGCGACAACTCGGGCTTCCCCGGCATGAAGATCCTGCAGTTTGCCTTTGAGGGCACCAACTCGTACTACCTGCCGCATAACTACATCGCCAACACCGTCGCCTATGTGGGCACCCACGACAACGAGACGGCGCGCGGCTGGTTTGAGGGAACGGCCACCCCGCGTCAGCGCGAGCAGGCAGCCCTGTACACCCATCAGCAGGCCGGCGAACCCATGGCAGATGCACTCAATCGCACCATCGCCGCCAGCGTGAGCGACACGTGCATCTACACCATGCAGGACCTGCTTAACCTGGGCAATGAGGCGCGCATCAACACCCCTGCCACCCTGGGCGGCAACTGGACCTGGCGCATGCTCGACGGCGCCATCACCCGCGAGCTCGAGCACAAACTCACCGACTGGACCGAGACCTACTTCCGCATCCCGTCGGAGGCCGAAATCGAGCTTCCTCAATAGGAGCTACCGCGCCCGACCCCTCCCCACCGTGCGGACGCGCTTGCTTTTCCCGCGCGAGGCCACCCCAATCCCCTCGCGCGGGATTCTTTTGAATTTCTGACATGTAGTCAACTCACCACAGGAGGAAACATGCCCCGCATCAATCTCGCGGATCTTGCCGAGCAGTCCTTTGGAACTTCGCTCGAGCAACTCGATGACCGCCGCATTTACAAACTGCTGGTCAAGCTCGTGCAGGAGCGCTCTGCCGCCTGCCCGCTCAACAACGGCAAGAAAAAGCTCTATTACATTTCCGCCGAATTTTTGATCGGCAAGCTGCTCATCAACAACATGATCGACCTCGGCATCTACGACGAAGTTAAGGACCAGCTCACCGCCGCAGGCCACGACCTCAACAAGATCGAGGAGTTCGAGGTCGAGCCGTCGCTCGGCAACGGCGGCCTGGGCCGCCTGGCCGCGTGCTTCCTGGATTCCATCGCCACGCTGGGCTTGACCGGCGATGGCGTGGGCCTCAACTATCACTACGGTCTGTTCCGTCAGCGCTTTGTCGACAACCAGCAGAAGGCCGTCCCCGACGAGTGGCTCGGTGAGCAGGACATCCTAGTCGACGATGACCGCTCCTACACCGTCGAGTTCGGCGATTTTGCCGTTACCTCCAAGCTCGTCAACATCGACGTGCCCGGTTACGGCCAGCCCACCAAGAACCGCCTGCGCCTGTTCGACCTGGCGAGCGTCGACGACGGCCTGGTCCCCGGCAGCTCCATCGACTTCGACAAGACCGAGATCGCCAAGAACCTCACCTTGTTCCTCTACCCCGACGATTCCGACGAGCAGGGCCGCCTGCTTCGCATCTACCAGGAATACTTCATGGTGAGCAACGCCGCCCAGCTCCTGATCGACGAGGCCATCGAGCGCGGCAGCAACCTGCATGATCTGGCCGACTACGCCGTGGTCCAAATTAACGACACGCACCCCACCATGGTCATCCCCGAGCTCATTCGCTTGCTCACCACCGAGCATGGCATCGAGTTTGACGAGGCCGTGACCATCGTACGCTCCATGGTCGCCTACACTAACCACACGATTCTTGCCGAGGCGCTCGAGAAGTGGCCGCTCGTCAGCCTGCAGAAGGTCTCCCCTGCCATCGCCGACATTATCGTCAAGCTCGATGAGATCGCGAAGGCCGAGCACGATGACCCGTGCGTCGCCATCATCGACGAATATGACACCGTCCACATGGCCCACATGGACATCCACTTTGGCTTCTCCATCAACGGCGTAGCCGCCCTCCACACCAAGATCCTGGAGGACACCGAGCTTCATCCGTTCTACGAGATCTATCCCGAGAAGTTCTCCAACAAGACCAACGGCATCACCTTCCGCCGCTGGATCCATGGGGCCAACCCCGCGCTCGCCAGCCTGCTCGACGATGTAATCGGCACCGACTGGCGCAGCACCGGCGATCTGAGCAAACTCGCCAAGTTCGCCGACGACAAGGACGTTCTTGAGCGCCTGGCCGCCACCAAGGTCGAGGCCAAGGCCATCATGCGCCAGTTCATGGCGCTCGAGCAGGGCGTGACCATTCCCTCCAACGCCATCATCGACGTCCAGGTCAAGCGCATCCACGAGTACAAGCGCCAGCAGATGCTCGCGCTCTACATCATCTGGAAGTACCTCGATATCAAGAACGGCAACAGACCTAAGCACCCCGTCACCATCATCTTTGGCGGCAAGGCGGCGCCTGCCTACACCATCGCGCAGGACATCATCCATCTGATCCTGACGCTGTCGCAGTGGATTGCAAACGACCCCGACGTGGCTCCTTACCTGCAGGTTGTCATGATCGAGAACTACAACGTCACCGCCGCCGAGCGCGTGATTCCCGCCGCTGACATCTCCGAGCAGATCAGCCTGGCCTCCAAGGAGGCGAGCGGCACCTCCAACATGAAGTTCATGCTCAACGGCGCCCTAACCCTGTGCACGCTCGACGGTGCCAACGTGGAGATTGCCGAGCTCGTGGGCGACGAGAACATCTATACCTTTGGTGCCTCGTCCAAACTGGTCGAGCAGCTCTACGCCGACGGCACCTACAACGCCGGTGCGCTCTACCGCAAGCCCGGAATTAAACTGCTGGTGGACTTCATCACCAACCCGGCCTTTATGGCAACCGGCAACGCCGAGCGCCTGCAGCGCCTGCACGACGACATTAAGGGCAAGGACTGGTTTATGGCCCTGCTCGACATTGAGGAGTACATCCAGACCAAGGAGCGCGTGCTGGCCGACTACGAGGACCAGGACGCTTGGATGCGTAAGGCGCTCATCAATATCGCCAACGCCGGCACCTTCTCGTCCGACCGCACCATCTCCCAATACAACGACGAGATCTGGCACCTGAGCTAGCTCATTCCCCTTACCCATCCTCTTGAGAAACGGAGTCGTGGCAACACGGCTCCGTTTTTTGTGCCCGCACGTTACCCTGTGATCCGACTCGGCCAAACACTCTCGATCCGTAACAATTACTCAACCAAAACGGTCCCAGCCGTTACAGATTGAGACATACCGGCCCCTCCCCTTGGGTTTATCTCAATCTGTAACATCTAGCAGGTGTAATTCGCCTTTGGTGTTACAGATTTAGATGAAATGGTTGGCACAGCGGAACCGTCTCGATCTGTAACATCTAACGTCCGAAATCGGCCCTACCTGTTACAGATCAAGACAAACTGACAGACGGAAAGCCCCAACACAAAGAAAGGCTCCCCTCTCGCCCAGTGGACAGGAGGGGAGCCTTATATGTGACCACGGCAAAAGGATGGCAAAGCCGCAGTCGCCCAAAGGGAGGGCCTGGATGCACCGGGCCTAGATAAGGTTCTTGCCAGACACCTTATCGAAGAGATGAGTCGCGTTCTTCTCGAACTTGAACCAGATGGGGTCGCCCGCCTTGAGCGCACCCTTGGCCTCAAGGTCGACAACGGGAATGATCAGGACGAACTGGCCATCGGGAGCAGTCACGTGGACATGCTCGGTCGAACCCATGAGCTCGGTCACCTCGACGGTGCCCTGGAGCGCACCCTCCTCGCCCTTGTCGGCAAGCAGGATCTGCTCGGGGCGCACGCCGGCCGTGATCTCCTTCACGTCGCCGCCGTCCCAGTTGAGAGCAAGCTGAGCGCAGGTCTCGGGGGCCAGCGCGACATTCATGTCGTCGGTCTTGACGGTAAAGCCGTTGCCCGAGCGCACCAGCTGGGCATCGAAGAAGTTCATCTGCGGCACGCCGATAAAGCCGGCGACGAAGATGTTCGCGGGATGGTTGAAGACCTCCTGCGGGGTGGCGATCTGCTGGACGACGCCGTCCTTCATGACCACGATGCGATCGCCGAGGGTCATAGCCTCGGTCTGGTCGTGAGTAACGTAGATGAACGTGCCCTTGATCTCGTGACGCAGCTTAATGAGCTCGGCACGCATCTGGTTACGAAGCTTGGCATCCAGGTTGGACAGGGGCTCGTCCATCAGGAAGACCTTGGGGTCACGCACGATGGCGCGGCCGATGGCGACGCGCTGGCGCTGGCCGCCCGAAAGCGCCTTGGGCTTACGGTCGAGGTACTCGGTAATACCCAGGATCTCAGCAGCGGAGCGAACCTTACGGTCGATCTCGTCCTTGGGGACCTTCTTGAGCTCGAGCGTAAACGCCATGTTCTCGTACACCGTCATATTGGGATACAGAGCATAGCTCTGGAACACCATGGCGATGTCGCGGTCCTTGGGAGCGACGTCGTTGACGCGCTTGCCATCGATGAGCACATCGCCCGAGGTGATGTCCTCCAGGCCGGCGATCATGCGCATCGTCGTGGACTTACCGCAGCCAGAGGGGCCAACGAGGACGATGAACTCCTGGTCGTGAACGGTGAGGTTGAAGTCCTCTACAGCAAGCACACCGTCCTCGGTAACCTTAAGGTTGTGCTTCTTCTCCTCGGTCTTCTTCTTTTTGCCAAAGAAGCCCTTCTTTTTTGACTCGTTGTTGGGATACACCTTCTGAACATGTTTGAGAACGATCTCGGCCATGTCTTTACCTTTCGATACGCGGCGCCGCGCTGAGGGGCGCCGCCAAAACTTGCAAAACAGTTACGGCATCAGCCCTTGACGGCACCTGCCACAACGCCGTCAATGATGTACTTCTGGCAGAAGATGTACATGATGACGATGGGGATGACGACCATCATGATGCATGCCATCATGGGGCCGAGCTCGACGTGGCCGTAGCCGCCGCGGAAGTACTGGATCAAGATAGGAATGGTCTTGTACTTGGTGGAGTCGAGCGTAAGGTAGGGCAGCAGATAGTCGTTCCAGACCCACATGGTCTCGAGGATGCCAACCGAAAGATAGGTGGGCTTCATGATGGGAAGGACGATCTTAAAGAACACCTGGACCGGGTTGCAGCCGTCGATCATGGCCGCCTCTTCGATCTCGAGCGGGATGTTCTTGACAAAGCCGGCGAACATAAAGACCGCCAGGCCCGCGCCAAAGCCGAGGTAGATAAAGCAGATGTTGAACGGCGTGTTGAAGCCGATGCGGTCCGCCAAATTGGACAGCGTGAACATGAGCATCTGGAACGGTACAACCATCGAGAAGACGAACAGGTAATAGAAGAAGTTCGAGATCTTGCTGTTGACGCGCACCACGTACCAAGCGCACATGGAGCAGCACACCAGAATCAGCACGACCGACGTGACTGTGATGATGAGCGAGTACATAAACGCCGAGGCAAAGCCCTGCTCGTTAAGGGCGTGCATGTAGTTTGCGAGGCCGTTGAACGTCTCGGGCGTGAGCAGATCGAATGCCGTGGTGGTGCTGATTGCAGTTGCCTTTTTAAAGGAATTGAGCGCAATCATGAACACGGGATAGATCCACGCGAGCGACAGAATCGTAAAGAAAATCGAGAGCGCGCGGTTGATAACCTTATCGCGTTTCATTACTGCTGCACCTCCTTGGACCTCGTGGCCTTAAGCTGGATCATAGAAATAGCGACAACCAGGATGCAGAAGATAACTGCCTTGGCCTGACCGATGCCCTGCCATGCGATGCCAGCACGCGAATAGAACGTGTTGTAGATGTTCAGGGCGAGCATCTCGGTGGAGTGCGCCGGGGCACCACCGGTAAGGGCGAGGTTCTGGTCGAACAGCTTAAAGCCGTTGGTGATGGACAGGAACAGGCAGATGGTGATGGTCGGCATCAGGTTGGGGATCTTAACCTTCCAAAACGTCTGCCATGCCGTGGCACCGTCGACCTTGGCGGCCTCGATGTAATCAGACGGAATGGACTGCAGACCGGCGATGTAGATGATCATCATGTAGCCGACCTGTTGCCACAGGGTCAGGATGATAAGGCCCCAGAAGCCAGCGGCGGAGTTGAGGGCGATAAGCTGGGCACCCACGTTGGAGAGCAGGCAGTTGATCAGAATCTGCCAAATGTAACCCAGTACAATGCCGCCAATCAGGTTAGGCATAAAGAAAATCGTACGGAAGATGTTGGTGCCCTTGAGCGCCTTGCGAGTGAGCGCCTGCGCAATGGCCAGCGCGATCACGTTGATGAGCACCGTCGACAGGAAGGCAAACGCCACGGTAAAGAAGAACGACGTGGAGAACTGCGGGTCGGTCAGTGCGCGCACGTAGTTCTCGATACCGACAAAGTGCGCGTTATTGATGGTAATAAACTGGCAGAACGAGAGATAGAAACCCTGGATAAAGGGAATCACGAACCCGATCATAAACGCCAGGCACGTGGGCAGCATAAAGAGCGGCCACCAGCGCTTGAGTGCTTTGCCCATAGAAGGGTCCTTTCAATATGCAGGGGGCGGGCAAACCTACGTCTGCCCGCCCCCTGTCGCTAATCAGATAGCTTGGGCAGCAACTGCTTACTCGGAAGCAGCCTTCTCGGTCTTCCAGCCATCGACGAAGGCGTTCTTGACGCCGTCCCACTTGGTGTTGTCGGCAGCATAAGCGATGAGAGCCTGCTTGAGGTTCTTCTTCCACTCCTCGGAGGGGATGTAAACGAAGTCCCAAGCGACGGTCTTCTTGCCGTCCTTGGCCATAGCAACGGCCTGCTGAGAGAAGACGTTGGTGGTCTCCTTAGCGCTCTTGAACGGGGCGGTCAGACCCATCTTGTCAGCGATGATGCTGGTGGCGGTGTCAGAAGTGACGCACCAATACATGAAGTCCTCGGTGGCCTTCTGGGCATCCTCGGAAGCCTGGGAGCTGACGCACCAGTAGTTCTCGCCGCCGGAGCACAGGCCCTGGTTCTCCTCGCCGTCAACGCCGATGTAGATCGGCAGCATGCCGAGCTGATCGTCGGTCATACCGGCCTTGGTGAGGTCGGCGTAGGCCCAAGAGCCGTTCTGGTAGAAGACGGCCTTGCCGGTTGCGAACTCGTTGGTGGCGTCGTCACCGGTCTTGGAGGCGAGCTGCGAAGGATCGCAGGTGGAGTCGGTGATGTACAGGTCGAAGATCTGCTTAAAGTTGTCGAGATACTCGCCCTTGATCTCGTCGTCCTCCTGGTTGTGCTCCTTCTCGAACTCGTAGTAGAGCGGGAGGTTGGCGAGGTGGGTGGTGTAGCGCCAGCTGGAGGAGTCATCCATGCCGGCGGAAGTGAAGGCACCGTCAACGCCGAGCTCGTCCTTGCGGGCCTGGATGTCATCGGCGCAAGCCTTTAGCTTGTCGAAGGAGTTGATGTCCTCGGCCTTGTAGCCAGCCTTCTCGAGGAGCTCCTTGTTGTAGATGATGCCGTAGCTCTCCTGAACCCAGTCGATACCCAGATCCTTGCCGTCGGACTGCAGAGCCAGGGAGTCGTCGATGAGCTCGCCGCGGAGCTTGGTGTCGGACAGATCGGCGCAGTAATCCTTCCAGTTCTTAAGACCGGTGGGGCCGTTGACCTGGAACAGCGTCGGAGCGGAGCTCTTGGACATCTCGGACTTGAGCTTCTCCTCGTAGGTGTTGGAGGCGGCGGTCACGATCTTGACCTCGACGCCCTTCTCCTTCTTGTACGCCTTGGCGATCTCCTTCCACTCCTTGTCGACCTCGGGCTTGAACTGGAGGAAGTAGACCTCGGCAGCGTCACCAGAAGCAGAGGAGCCAGAGCCGGCAGAACCACCGCAGCCCACGAGGCCCAGACCAAGAACCGCAGCCGCGGAACCAGCAAAGCCCAGGAACTGCCTTCTGCTCATTTCGTTCTTCATTACAATCCACCCTTTCACACCGTGGCGGCACCCTTTGCCGCCGCCTTCGGAGATTGGCTCGGGGACTTTGCCCCTTTTGCTGATTTGTACAATACGCTATTTGGCTAGTTGTTTGAACAAGTATTACTAGAGCGGTAGAAAAACTTCGGTGAACGGTAATTTCGACTTGATACTTGACAAGTTTTGTATAAACAATTATTTGTTATCGAATGCAGAGAAAACGCCCGGTCAAGCCGATGCATCGTCGGTTTGACCGGGCGTTTTCTCTTTGAGGGCATGAGTCTCGTCAGGCTGCGAGCTAGCCGGCTATCGCTTGGAGTTGACGCGGTAGTGGAAGATCTCAGGATGCGTGCGAGCATGCGTGACCTCGAACAAGATGCCGTCCGAGGTGTACGACTGGCTCTCCATAACGGCGACGCAGTTGTACTTGCCAAGGTCCAAGTAGCTGCAGTCCTCATCGTTGGCAAGCTCGACGCTCACCGTACGGCGGCTCGCCATCACTTTGACGCCACGCTTGTGCTCCAGATAGTCGTAGATAGAGCTTGCCGCAATCTCGGGGGTCAGGCCTTTGGCGATCGACTCCAAAAAGTAGCCATGGTCCACCTGGCGCGCGCTGCCGTTGAGGCTTCGGACACGCACTACACGAATCAGCTCCTCGCCCACCTTAAAGCCTAGGCGACGAGAAAGTTGCTCCGTGCAAATCAAATGTTCAAAAGACTTGACCTCGGTCGATGCGACGGCATTGTTGCGTTTTGCGAACTCGCCAAACGACTCAACCTCTTCGAGTGCGCCCAACATGTCGGTTTCGCCCTTAAGCCAAATAACGCGCACGCCCTTGCCGTGTATGGGCTGCACAAACATCCCGTCGGCCAGCATACCCAAGGCGCGACGGACGGTATTGCGCGTGCAGCCAAACTCCGCGGTCAACTCAGCTTCGGTTGGCAGCATCTCCTGAAACGCATAGGTCCCATTAATGATGCGCGAGCGTATTTCTCGGTAGATTCCTTCGTATATCGCTTTTGGCATGACTTCACCTCTAATGAATATGTATGGCTAGGCACGATAGCATTTCTTTGGGTTGTTTAAACCGATTATCGGTAAAGCACGGATTATTTACCGTCGACGGTTCCCCCGAAACCCAAATCGGACCGAATCAAAACCGTCAATGCGGCAAGCAGCCAGTCCTCTACAATGAGTTCATTGTTTAAACGTTCTTGCTCGCACAGCATGTTGCATCCGGAAGGCATATTATGCTGCAAAAAATCCAACGCTTTGGCGGGGCGATGTTCGCGCCCGCCATGCTGTTTTCTATATCAGGCCTCATGGTCGGCATCTCCGCCCTCGCCACGACCGTAGACATCGTCGGTGACCTCGCCGTATACGGAACCCCTTGGTACGTTTTCTGGACCATCATCCAGCGCGGCTCGTGGACGGTCTTTAAACGTCTCCCGCTCCTTTTTGCCGTAGCGCTGCCTATCGGTCTTGCCCAAAAGCAACCGGCACGCTGCTGCCTCGAGGCGCTCGTGGCCTATTTTGCCTATTGCTTCTTTTTGAGCGAGATCATTAAGCTGAGCGGAGACAACCTTGGGCTTAAGTACCCATCATCTTTGACCCCCGCCAGCGGTATCACCGTCATCGACGGCATCAAGACGCTCGACACCGGCATTATCGGCCCGCTGGCGGTATCGGCAACCGTCGTCGCCATCCATGACCGCTTCTACGATGCCAAGGTTCCCGATTGGCTCGGCACGTTCTCCGGCTCCTCACTGGTCTATCTCATCAGCTTTTTCGCTGTGCTCGCCCTTGCCGTTATCTCGGCCGCCATCGTGCCCTTCGCATACGCTGTAACCGAAACGCTGCGCCACGCACTTGCGGGCGTCGGCCCCTTCGGCGTGGGCATCTTTGTGTTTTTGGAGCGAGCACTCGAGCCCATGGGGCTGCACCACCTGCTCTATATGCCCATCTATTACGACAATCTGGTCATTCACGACGGTATTTACGCCACGTGGACTAACCTGCTCCCCATTCTCTCCCATAGCACGCGCCCTTTAAATGAACTTGCGCCCTGGGCAGGTTTTACCGCCACCGGCTGGGGCAAGCTCTTTGGCCTTCCCGCCATCGCGGCAGCATTCTATTTCACCGCCAAACCCGAACGCCGCGCCGGCCTTAAGGTCATCCTTTTGCCCGCCATCGTCGCCTCGGTGGTCTGCGGTGTCACCGAGCCGCTCGAGTTTCTCTTTATGTTCACCTATCCTGGACTCTTTTTGCTCTACGCCGTCCTATCCTCCTGCCTTGCCATGACCATGAACTTCTTTGGCATCGTCGGCATCTTCTCGGGCGGTCTCATGGAAATGACGGCCTTCAACTTCATCCCCCTCATGCGAATGCATGCCGGCTCCTACCTTTTGGCGCTCGGTATCGGTCTTGCCTTTAGCCTCATCTTTTTTGTTAGTTTTCGAGCGCTCATCTTGGTCTACGACCTTAAGACGCCGGGCCGCGAGGATCATGTCTCCAATCGCGCGGCAATCGACCGTTTAACGGGAAGCGGCTTTGCCAAAGAGCAATCTCCCAATGGCGAGGTCAGTATTCAATCCGATCAAGATCACGTCCTCGCTGAGCGGGTAATTCAGCTTTTAGGTGGCGTTGGCAATATCGTGGGCGCAACCAACTGCGCCACGCGCCTGCGCGTCGAGGTCGCAGACCCTTCCATCGTTGCAGATAATGCGTCGTTTGTCGCGGTGGGCGCCAAGGGCCTCATCATTACGGGCAAGACCGCCCAGGTGATTATCGGCATCTCCGTTCCCCGCGTTAAAGAGCATTTTGACCAGATCATGGGCCTCGAGCCGGGATTTGTACCCACCACCTCGGCCTCCCCTGCCGCCAGCGCAGCCCATAAGCGCGGCGATATCTGCTTCTTCGACATCGACGGCACGCTCGCCTGGCAAGACCCTCGAGTGGCACAAGAGCTTCCCGAGGATGAGCGAGACCTCTCCCCCTATCCCAATGAAGCGGTCTCGCAAGCCATCCGTGATTTTGTTGCCAAGGGCAATATGGCGTTTATCTGCACAGGGCGCACGCTGAGCTGCATCCATCCAAAGCTGCTCGAGCTGCCCTGGACCGGCATCGTCTGCCTCGCGGGTGGCTATGTCGAACTTGAGGGACGCGTGATTCGCGATTTGGCGATGACGCCCGGCATGCTGCAGCGCCTTGCTCCCATTCTTGAGCAATCGGACGAAGTGATTCGTTTTGAGGGACTCAATGGCGTCGTTCGCATGAGTGCCGATGCGCCCGACGCCCCCGGATACGCCCGCACCGTGGGCGATGCAATTACGCAGCTGCAACATTACAGCGCCTACAAGATCTTAATGTCCACGTCGCTTGCCAACCGCATCGCTCAGGATCAAGCGTTTGAGCCGCTGCTCTGCTTTAACGAGCTCGAACTCGAGGTAACCGAAATCTCGCCCCGCGAATGCACGAAGCGCGGGGGCATCCAGTCTGTACTCGACGCCCTCGATCCCCACCACGGAACCGTATACGGCATCGGCGACGCCAGCAATGACGTCTCGCTGATGAACGCCGTCGACGTTGGCATCGCTATGGGCAACGCACCGGACTTCCTTAAGGAAAAGGCCGACTATGTCACCGACAGCATCGACCACGACGGCGTCGTCACCGCGCTCGAACACTTTGGGCTTATCTAGCCAAGCCCCTACCGCACTTGCGGCCGCATGGACCAATCGTCTTCAACCGCCGCGCTCGACGCCCTAATGTGGCAATATGTTGTCTGCATAATGCAACGATGCAACCTATCAAAGAATGCGAGAACCCGTGTCCAGTCCGTTTACCAGCTTTTTAGCCCAGCACTTTGACCAGATTAACGACTATCTGGCCACGTTCTTTGACGGACAGGCGACTTCCGCCGATATCGAGCGCTACCTGTATACCCCGCTCTCGGCATTTACGGCCAACGCCGGTAAACGCCACCGCCCGCTCATCTGCATGCTCGCCGCCACCGCGGTGGGCGGCAGCTTTGAGAGCGCCCGCAGCGCAGCGGCGGCCATCGAGCACTTTCAGTCGGGCGCACTCATCCACGACGACATCGCCGACAACGGGCAGATTCGTCGCGGCAAGCCCTGCATGCACCTTACCGAGGGCACCGGTCTTGCCATCAACTGCGGTGACCTGGCGCTCACCATGGTCACCAAGACGGTTCTCGACGACCCCACACTCAACGCAGACGTGAAGCTTCGCGTGCTCCACGAGCTTACCGAGATGATAGTCCGTACCATCGAGGGCCAGGCGCTCGACCTGGGCTGGGTCCGCGACGGGCGCTTTGACATTTCGGTCGACGATTATCTGGACATGGCGACGCACAAGACCGCGTACTACAGCGGAGCGACGCCGCTTGCCGCCGGAGCCATCATTGGCGGAGGCAGCGAGGAGCAAATTGAGGCACTGCGCGCCTTTGGCCTGCACACGGGCCTTGCCTTCCAAATTCAAGACGACCTGCTCAACTTGATCGGCACCAAGGAGGCCGCCAACAAGGACTTCCGCACCGACATCACCGAGGGTAAGCGCACGCTCGTTGCCGTGCACGCCCTGTCTGATGAGCGCTATCACGACGAGATTGAAGCGATCCTTTCCTCGGGCACCGAGGACCCCGCGCAACTCGCACGCGCCGTGGAGATCTTCCAGGAGACCGGCTCTATCGATTACGCCCACACTTATGCGCTCGACCTGACCGCCAAGGCCAAAGCAGCCATCGAGGACGTTTCGCTCGACCCGCATGCACGTGAACTGTTCCTCTCCATGGCAGATTTCTTTGTGGAGCGCCTTAACTAGCGGGGGTTATAAAACCTGTCAGCAGCGTATTTGGGTACAACTTGCTACACTGTTGAGTGCATGTTTATGCATCCCTTTGCGTTGTCTATCCGACACACGCTCAAATAGTACGAATGGTACGCCGAAAGGGGTTCGTTCATGGAACCTATTACAACGGGCATGCAGGGAGCAGCCGTCGAGGACGTCCAGTCCCGCCTTCTGCAGCTCGGCTATACAATCGATGACACCGAGGTTGCCGACAAGCGCTTTGGCACCACCACCGAGCAGGCCGTCAGCACCTTCAGGCTCGACAGCGGCCTTGCTGCCGGTCATGCCGTCGATATCCCCTGTTGGAGCGCCCTGGTCGACGCCTCGTATAAGCTGGGCGACCGCACTCTGTATCTGCGCATGCCCAATTTCCATGGCGCCGATGTGCAGGCCCTGCAGCGCGCTCTCAACGTTTTGGGCTTTGCCTGCGGCGAGGACGACGGCTACTTTGGTCCGCATACCGAGGCCGCCCTGCAGCAGTTCCAGGAAAATGTCGGCCTGTTTGCCGACGGCATGGCCTTCCAGGACACCTACGCCTACATCAACCGCCTGCACCATGTGTGGGAGGGCAAGCCCTCGGTCACCGAAGCCGAGTCCCGCATCGGTTTTGCTCGCGCCGCCAACGTGCTCGAGCGCTTCCAGATTGCCGTTATCGGCGAGGACCCCATCGCACGCAGTGTTGCGTCGCGCATGTGGAATATCGCCACGGCAACGACCGACAACAGCGGCATGATGCTCTGCGACTCCGAGGTCCCAACCGACGTTGACCTGGTGCTCGAGATCGCAAGCGACGAGCTGCCCGCCGACGCCGCGCCACGCGCCACGATTGCCCTCGCCGAGTGCCACAACCTGGCCCAGCGCATCCGCACCGCCAATGTCGCCGCGCAGCAAAAGCCCGCTCGCATTCGCATTGAGCTCACGGGCATGACGCGCTACAACGGCACCTTCACGGCCAGCGACGCGCAGACGCTCGCCGTACGCCTACTCGACGGCGTTTGCGATGCCCTCGCAGATTAGGTAAACTAGACGAGTTGCTTTTGGGCAACACCACACATTGGGACGTAGTTCAACGGTAGAACTCCGGTTTTTGGTGCCGGCTGTTGGGGGTTCGAATCCCTCCGTCCCAGCCCTTAAGAACATAGCGCTCCAGGCCCATATGGACCCGGAGCGCTTTTTCGTGAGAGAGCGGAGGGATTCGAACCCGCAAGGGTGCGGAGCTGAGGAAACGCGAAGCGTTTTCCAGCGCAGCACGCAAGGAGCGAAGCGACGCAGCGAGCCGCGGCCGCCGACCAGGCGGACGCGGAATCCCTCCGTCCCACACCAGCCAAGAGCCCCTCACGTCAAGCAAATCGAGCCAATGCCGCCAAGCGGAGGAATTCGAACCCGCAAGGGTGCGGAGCGACGCAGCGGCGAGCGGCCGCCGCAGGCAGACGCGGTGTCGGCACTTGGGGACGTTCCTAAGTGCCGACATTATAGGAACGTCCCCAAGTGCCGGCTCGGGACTATTTTCGAGGACTCTCCGAAGGACTGTGGCCAAAAAACGGCAAATATGAGTACTGTTACCGTTGTAGCTACATTATTTTCGTTAATAAAAGAAGATCTTAATGAGACTTATTCGCATCAAGGTTTTCCTTTAATGAACACTTGAGGGTAGCGCGCAGAGATGTGGTGTAAGAGGCGGGGCATGCCCCGCCTCTTCCCTT
>CATYSO010000032.1 GCA_958412345.1 uncultured Collinsella sp.
GTGCCCGCTTCCCCCGAGAACAATTATCAGTGCAGGTAGAACACCTGCGGTTTTTTGCGAAAAGCCGGCGTGGTTGGAAATTCTCAATTCATCGTAGTAAACCGGCATAGTTTCGTATTTCCAGCAGTTCCAAATTCGTCAATACGTCGGCATTTGCGAAAAAAGCCCGACCTCCGTGGGAGATCGGGCTTATAGGGCTCAGTTAAAGCAAACCTACACGGTCAAATGACCCGCAGATTACATCTGCTCGGGCGCGGAAACGCCAACGAGGGTGAGCACCAGGGCGAGCGTCACGCGGACGGCATCGCAAGCGGCCAGACGGGCACGCGAAAGCTCGGGGTCGACGGGACGGCCCTCGCTCGGCAGCACTTGGCAGGCAGCGTAGAAGCTGTGGAAGTCACCAGCGAGTTCCTCGGCAAAGTGGGTCAGACGGAACGGAGCGCGATCGCGAGCACAGCTGGCGATCAGGTCGGTGAGCTCGTTGAGCTTGCGCGAAAGGGCGAGCTCGGTCGGGTCGGTCAGCAGCGAGTAATCGACGTTCTCACCGATGGCCTTGGCGGCAACGGCCTTCATGCCCATCTCGTCGGCCTGCTCAGGCGTTACGTCGGCGGCACGGCGCAGGATGGAGCACACGCGGGCGTGAGCATACTGCACGTAATAGACCGGGTTGGAGTTGTCGCGCTTCTTAACGGCCTCGATGTCGAAGTCGACCATCTGGTTGGAGCTCTTGGAGATGAGCGTGTAGCGAGCGGCATCGGAGCCGACCTCGTCGACGAGCTCCTGCAGGGTCACCATGGTGCCCTTGCGCTTGGACATACGAACGGGCTTGCCATTACGCAGCAGGTTGACGAGCTGGCCCAGCAGAACCTCGAACTTGCCGGGATAGCCAAGAGCGTCGCAGACGCAGCGGACGCGCTCGATGTAGCCGTGGTGGTCGGCACCCCAAATGTCGATGACGTGGTCGACGCGCTGGAACTTATCCCAGTGATAGGCAACGTCGGAGGCGAAGTAGGTGTACTCACCGTCGGACTTGATCAGGACGCGGTCCTTATCATCGCCCAGGTCGGTGGAGCGGAACCACAGGGCGCCGTCCTTGGTGTAGAGGTAGCCCATCTTGTCGAGCTTCTCAAAAGCGCGGTCGACGGCGGAGGTGCCGGCGGTCTCGCCCTCGGTGTCCTTCACGTACAGCGAGCGCTCGGAGTACCAACGATCGAAGTCGCAGTTGACAGCGTGGCAGAGGTCGCGCATGTTATCGACCATCTTTACATAGCCGCGCTCGCGGAAGCTCTCCATGCGCTCCTGAGGATCGGCGTTGACCCACTTATCGCCGTCGGTGCGCCAGAACTCGGCGGCCTCGTCGATAATGTAGTCGCCGCCGTAGGAGTCCTTGCCCAGAGTCTCGGCAAAGTTGTCCTGATACGGATGGGTCTCGGGATGCTCGTCGTTCTCGTCGGCAACGAAGGCGTCACGGTCGGCGATCAGCAGCTTGTGAGCCTCGTCGATATCAACGCCCTGCTTGGCGATGATGTCGGCAAGCTGCATATAGCGTGTGCTGATGGAGTTGCCGAAGGTGTTCATCTGAGAGCCATGGTCATTGATGTAGAACTCACGCTGGATTTCGTAACCGGCGTGGTCCATGACGCGGCAGAGCGAGTCGCCCAGCGCGGCCCAGCGGCCATGACCGATGTGCATGGGGCCGACGGGATTGGCGGAAACGAACTCGACCTGGGTCTTCAGGCCACCACCGACGTTGGACTTAGCGAAGTCCATGCCCTTCTCGCGAGCCTCGCCAAAGATGGCATTCTTGACGGCAACGGAGAGGTAGAAGTTGATGAAACCGGGGCCCGCGATCTCAACCTTCTCGATCGCGGGATCCTCGGGCATATGGGCAACGATGGCCTCGGCGATCTTGCGCGGGGCGCAGTGGGCCAGCTTGGCGGACTTCAGGGCCATGGTAGAGGTCCACTCGCCATGAGAAGTGTCAGCCGGTCGCTCGATAGCGCAATCGTCAAGTTCAAATGCGGAAAGGTCGCCGGCCTCCTGGGCCGCAGCAAGCGCAGCGCGTACCAGCTCTTCAATCTTCTCGGGCATAGATCCTCCTTGTGTTAAAGCCCCCGAGCTCTTGGTCACTCGTAGGGCAAAAGCCAGAGTTTGTAGCACTCTATCACAAGCGACGGGCACCATCGCAGGGTAAAGCCAATCGAAATTGCATATGCACAAAATTGACTACAGCTTGTATGGAGTCACTCAAAGATGCCGGTCTGCCTGCAAATTATGCACGCGTTGAAAATGCATAAAGGTGTGAATGAGCTGTGTCTTTTATCGAATACTCTTACCTATCGGAGTTGTGTGCTTTTCCTGCATAAAGTAAGGGTTTCCGCACGTCAGCGTGGTATTCTTAACATACGCAAATTCGTATAAGTTGGAGGTAGCATGTTCTCAATCGGTCAACACGTCATTCATCCGGGTCAGGGAGTCTGCACCGTCGTCGGTTTTAGGGACGACACGCCGCAGCCCATGCTGTTGCTCGAGACCAAGCAGGGACATGCGCAGACAATTCTTATGTACCCCGTGGCGCAGGCCGATCGTTTGCATGCCGCCATCTCCCAGCAAGATGCCGAGCACCTGCTGAGCCACTATGACGAGCTGGAGTGCGACACCTTTACCGAGCGCAACAGCTCGCTTGAGGAGACGCACTTTAAGCAGCAGCTCAAGCTGGGCGCGCCCGAGACGGTCCGCGTGGTAAAGACCATGATGCACCGCATTCGCCAGGCCGAGGAAGCCGATAAAAAGCCCAGCTCTTACTACATGCGAGTGCTCAAGGAGGCCAAGCGCCGCTCCATCGAGGAGTTCGCCGTGGCCCTGGGCGTCACCGAAGAGGACGCCGAAGCCCGCCTAGCCCAAGCCGCCCTCAACTAACCTGCCAAAAAGGGACAGGTTTATTTTGGCAGGTTTTATCTGGCCAAACGTCGATGAACAATTAGTAAATGGCCGGGCGCTCCGTTTTATTTTGAGCGCCCGGCCATTTTTCTATCTACGTAGAAATGCGTGAAGCCCATTTGCGACGTCTTCACACAAGAACAATCCAGCTCGACGCTGGCAACGTCCGCATCCGCATCGAGGGCTCTCACCCCGCTCAATTACCATTAAAAAGCATCAATTTGAAAACGCAATAACATTTCGGCAGGTAGCAGCTATAGTCGGTGAACTGAATCTCGACAACCAATACCTCCCAATAAGGTATCTTCAGCCCATCCGAGCTAAAAGGAGGGGCCATGCCGAGAAAACCTCGTTCAAAGTCACCGACTGGTTTTTTCCACGTCACATTGCGCGGGAACGGAGGGCAATTGCTGTTTGACGGTGACGAGGACCGAATCGCCTTGCTTCAAATCCTCGATGCGATCCTCCCCAAACACAATATTGAGCTTATCGCTTGGTGCCTTATGGGAAATCACATTCATCTGCTCGTCGACGATCCGGACGACCGCAAGAGCGACGCGATGCACGCGATAGCCGTATCGTATGCGGGCAGGTACAATGCACGCGCGGGTCATATCGGCCACGTATTTCAGGAGCGCTTCTGGGATTCGCCGATTAAATCGGAGGAGTATCTGCTCGAAGCAATTCGATATATTCATTTGAATCCTCAAAAAGCAGGACTGGCGACATATGACGACTATCCATGGAGCAGCCATCGTGAGTACCTAATGGGAGCAAGGTCTCGGCCGCATGTCACCGGGGACGTTGTCGACGCACTTTTTCCGACGCCGCGCTCATATCTCAAGTTCATGAAAAGTGTACCCACGCTGCCCTATCGTCCGAGCGCAACGGCAAAAGTGCGAGAGGAAGATCTAAGTGAATTTGGTGCGGCAGTCGTGCAAAACGTCGCGGGATGTGCGCCCACAGAACTCAAATCCATCTCCAAGGCACTTCGCAACGAAGCGATACTGGCCCTTCGAAAAGAAGGGCTGACGATCAAACAGGTTCAGTTATTAACCGGGTTGGGAACGTGGATTATAAAGAATGCCGCATAGTCACCTGCCGGCAACGACAGAATAGTCCCGAGGCGTCACAAGAAAACGGAAACGCCTCCGCAGCTAAGAACTACAACGGAGGCGTTTCCGCAGATAAAACATGCCAAAATAAACCTGTCCCTTTTTGGCAGGTTAGGCCTGGAAGGTGTCGCGGTCGGGCGCGAAGGACTGCATGGCCGCGATGGTGCGGTCAAAGAGCTCGGGGAGCTCCCAGCCCAGCATCTCGGCGCCCTGCGAAATCACGTCGCGCGAGCAGCCGGCGGCAAAGCGTTTGTCCTTGAACTTCTTCTTGAGCGACTTGGTCGTAAAGTCCATGACACTCTTGCTTGGGCGCATGATGACGGCGGCACCGATCAAGCCGGTGAGCTCGTCGCAGGCAAACAGAATCTTCTCCATCTGCAGTTCGGGCTTAGGCAGTGAAGCATTGAAATCGGACGTGTGCGTCTGGATAGCGCGGATGAGCTCGGGCGATGCGCCCTCGCCTTCAAGGATCTCGGCCGCATAGATGGTGTGGTTCATGGGGTCGTCCTCATGCTCCTCCCAATCCAAGTCGTGCAGCAGGCCGACGATGCCCCAGAACTCCTCGTTCTCGGGGTCGAACTCGCGCGCAAAATAGCGCATGGTGCCCTCGACGGTCTCACCGTGGGTGATGTGGAACGGGTCCTTGTTGTGCTCGTTGAGCAGTTCGAACGCGCGGTCGCGGGTGATTCCGGCGGAAAGCGTCTGGGACATGGCAATACCTCCTGGTGATTCGGTGCTAGGACACGGTGTCACTATCGTATATCGCCGCGGCTCAAGCCGAAAGGCAGAAAAGGTTTGAGGAGAAAAAAGCCGGGCGAACGTGTGCCCGGCAAAACCGCAGATAAAACCTGCCAAAATAAACCTGTCCCTTTTTGGTAGGTTTAGGGACGGACCTGGCCGGTGCCGCGGAGCTTGTATTTGTAGGTGGTGAGGGCCTCGGCGGCAAAGGGTCCGCGGGCGTGGAGCTTTTGGGTCGAGATGCCAATCTCGGCGCCCAGGCCAAACTCGCCGCCGTCGGTGAAGCGCGTGCTGGCGTTGGCATACACGGCCGAGGCATCGACCGCATCCAGGAAGCGCTCGCAGGCATTCACGTCCTCGGCGATGATGGCCTCGGAATGCATGGTGCCATAGCGGTTGATGTGCGCGATGGCCTCGTCCTCGTTTGCCACGACCTTCACGCTCATCTCGAGCGCCAGGTACTCGCGGCCCCAGTCCTCCTCAGTCGCGACGACGTAGTCATCGCCCTCCACAAAGCCGGCGCCGGCGCATGCGGCGCACGTGGCCTCGTCGCCGTGAATGAGTACGCCGTGGTCATGCAGCACGGCAACGACAGCGGGCAAGAACGTATCGGCCACAGCACGGTCGACCAGCAACGACTCGGCGGCATTGCACACGCCCACGCGCTGCGTCTTAGCGTTGACGATAATATTGAGCGCTTTATCGAAGTCGGCGGATTCATGCACGTAGATGTGGCAGTTACCCGTGCCCGTCTCGATCACCGGCACAAGCGACTCGCGCACGCAGCGCCGGATCAGGCCTGCACCGCCGCGCGGAATGAGCACATCGACGATGCCGCGGAACTTCATGAGCTCGCCGGTTGCCTCGCGGTCGGTAGACTCGATCATCGAGACGGCCTCGCGCGGGAAGCCCTTGGCCTCGAGCGCATCGGCCAGCAGCTCGGCGATCATGGCACACGAGTGATAGGCCAGCGAACCACCGCGCAGAATGCAGGCGTTGCCGGTGCGGATGCAGATGCCCGCGGCGTCGGCCGTCACGTTGGGGCGCGCCTCGTACACCATGGCGACAAGGCCCAACGGCACGCTCACACGGGTGAGGTCCACGCCGCTTGCGAGCACGCGGTGATCGAGCACGCGGCCCACGGGATCGGGCAGCTCGGCAAGCTTCTCCAGGCCGGTGGCCATGCCCTCAACGCGCTCGGGCGTCAGCAGCAGACGGTCGAGGAGCCCCGCCGAGGTCCCCGCATCGCGCGCGGCGGACATATCGAGCTCGTTGGCGGCGACGATGGAGTCGACACCGTTGCGCAGTGCTGCGGCCATGGCGCGCACGGCCTCCTGGCGCTGCTCGTCGCTCGCCGTGGCAAGCGAGGCCGACGCTGCCTTGGCGGCAACGGCAAGATCGTGGACATACGTGGCTATATCGACCGACATGGGCGGCCCTTTCTCCTAGAAGTTTGCAACCATGGTAGCCGATTTGCGCATTGCCTCGCCCGCGGCGGTAGAATTGGTCAACCCGAAACACCGCAACGAACGGAAGACTCACATGGCCCTCATCACTTCGTACCACGTCCCCGGCCTGTATGTCGAGGACCACAGCATCGATGTCCCCCTCGACTGGCGCGGCCTGGAGCCGATGCTTTTGGCCGTCGGCAGCACCATGCGCCGCGGCGCCATGCCGGCACCAATCGCCGGCGCGCCCGAGAGCATCAAGCTCTTCTACCGCGTGGTTTGCGCGCCCGACCGCATCAACGACGATCTGCCGCTGCTCCTGTTTTTGCAGGGCGGTCCCGGCGGCGAGAGCCCGCGTCCGCTGTCGCCCACAAGCGATGGCTGGATCGAGGAGGCCGTCAAGCACTTCCGCGTGGTCCTTCCCGACCAGCGCGGCACCGGACGCAGTAGCTGCGTGGACGGACGCACCATCGCGGCGCTAGGTGATCGCGCCGAGGCAGCAGGCGCCAATGCCGCCCGCTCGCAGGCGGACTTCCTCAAGCGTCACCTCGCCAGCTCAATCGTGCGCGATTTTGAGTATCTGCGCCTGGTGGGCTTTGGGGGCAAGCCCTGGGTCACACTCGGGCAGAGCTACGGCGGCTTTTTGACGTTGAGCTATCTGTCGCTCTTCCCCGAGGGCGTGGCGGCAAGCTTTACCTGTGGTGGCATTCCGCACGTGCCGGCGAGCGCCAGCGAGGTCTACGCGCACACCTTCCCACGCATGGCCGCCAAGACGCAGCAGTATTACGACCGCTACCCCGCCGATGTCGAGCGCGTGGCAGCCCTGGCCGATGCGCTCGAGGCTCAGAAGCCCGTGCTGCCCGACGGCTCGCCGATGACGGTCGAGCGCCTGCAGCTCATGGGCAGCGACTTCGGCATGAAGCCGAGCTTTGAGCGCATGCATTGGATTATCGATCACGCTTTTGTTGGCGGCGACGGCACGCTGACCTGCGGCGCCTCGGTATCTGACAGCTTTTTGATGCGCGCCTTCGAGCGCACCAACACGCGCACGAATCCGCTGTACTGGACGCTTCAGGAGTTCATCTACGCCGACGGCGACACCATGCCCATTCGCTGGGCCGCGGCAGAAGAGAAGGCACACCGTGCCGAGTTCGACACGCTTGCGCGCCCGCTCATGTTTACCGGCGAGGCCATGTTCCCGTGGATGTTTGAGCAGATGCCCGAGCTCAAGCCCTTCAAGCCGGCGATGGATCTGCTGATGGAAGACACCAGCTGGGACAAGATCTACGACCCGCAGCGCCTGGCGTGCAACGAGGTGCCCCTGCAGGCCGCGGTGTACTTCGATGACATGTACGTGGACTCGGGCATGCAGCTCGACACGCTCAGCCGCGTGGGCAACTCGCATGCCTGGGTGACCAACGAGTTCGAGCACGACGGCTTGCACGGCAGCGTGGTGTTCAAGCACCTCTTCGACGAAGCCCTCAACCGAGGAGACCTGCGCCAGATCTTCTAGCAAAGGAGTGTCCCCACCTGCCGGCACAAAAAGAACGTCCCCAAGTGCCGAACAAGTGCCGGCAACGACAATGCCGCAGGTAGAGAACGGAAAGCGAAAACGCCCCTAAGCGAGCAAGGTGACGTGAAAGAGGAGGGCATTGACCTTTTGGTCATGCCCGACGATTGAACGTCAGATTGCCGCTTAGGGGCGTTTGCAGCGTCAATTGGTTATGCGAAGACGATTAAATTATCCCTGTGTATCGCCGGCTTCTCGGCCAGGTTAGCGAGCAGGCGGTTGCTGGCGATCTGGTCCTGGCGGCGGCCGGCGGCAAGTTCCAGCACGTCCGAATCGGCCTCGGCGATACCGCGGGCGACGACCATACCGCTCGGATCGCACACATCGAGCACATCGCCCTCGGCAAACTGGCCATCGACCTCGCGAATACCCACTGCAAGCAGGGAAGATCCACGGCTGACCAGCGCCTTCGCAGCACCATCATCGACCGTCACCGAGCCATGCGCCTTGTCGCCCAGCGCGATCCACAGCTTGCGGGGCGCGATGTCCAGGCGCTCAGCCGGCGGATCGAACAACGTACCCACGCTCTCGCCGCGGGCCAGACGCACGAGCGCATCGGGCTCCTCGCCCGAGCAAATCACGCTTTGAATGCCCGCCGTCATCAGAATGCGGCTCGCGCGAATCTTTGTGATCATGCCGCCCGTGCCCACCGAAGTCGAAGAATCGCCCGCCGAGGCGATGATCTTGGCATCGATCTTATGCACGACCGGGACGAACTCGGCCGTGGGGTCCTCGTGCGGATTGGCGGTATAGAGGCCATCGATGTCCGAGAGCGTCACGCACAGATCGGCAGAAACCAGGCAGCTCACAAGCGCCGCCAGCGTGTCGTTGTCGCCGAACTTGATCTCATCGACGGTAACGGTGTCGTTCTCGTTGACGACCGGCACCACGCCCAGCTCCACCAGGCGCAGCAGGGCGTCGCGCGCGTGCAGGTAGGACGTGCGGCGCGCCGTGTCGTGACGCGTGAGCAGGACGAGAGAGGTGAGCAGGTCGCGCGCATGGAACTCCTCGTCGTAGGCCGACGAGATGATGCACTGACCGGCCGAGGCGCAGGCCTGCAGGCTCGGCAGGTCACCGACCGGCTTGCGGTCGAAGCCCAGCACGGGATAGCCGCAGGCAATGGCACCCGAGCTCACCACGACCAGGCGCCAGCCAAGCTCGCGCAGCGCTGCGGCCTGGTCGGCAAGCCCGCCGATAAAGGCGCGGTTGACCTTGCCGTCGGCGCCCACCACCGTGGACGAACCGATCTTTACCACCATCGTTTTATAAGAAGTCGTCATACGTCAAACCAATCGAATGTCGAGCGTTCGGGCGAGCTGGGGCAGTCGGGGCGCCTAGTGCGGGACGGACGAAAATGATCCGTTTTCCTCCGTCCCCTTCGGATCATTTTGCCCAGGGGAAGGCCGAAGCCGCAGCCATGTTCTTGCGCACGAGCTCGTCGCGCACCTGAGCCAGGCCCTGCTCCATGCCCACCACATAGGTCTGCGGGTACAGGAAGCGCTTGAAAGCTGCGTCCAGATGATCGAGCGCCCAAGCACAGCGCTCGCGCGCGTCCTGGATGCTCTCACGCGGAGCCACCGCACTGCCATCGCGCACGATCGGCACCAGCAGCTCGCGATACTCAAGTTCGGACACGTCGGTCACCAAGGCGGCATCATTCACGGCCACGAGGGTATTGCCGCGCGCGGCGCCCTCCCCCGCCAGATGGTCCTCGTCGTAGATCATGTCGCAGACCGGGCCGCCAAAGCCGTCGTAATAACGGCGCACACGTTGCACGCCCGGGATCGTGCGCTTGTAGGGCTGCTCGGAGAGCTTGACCACCGGCGTCCATGGATCTGCCTCGCTCGCACGGCGGGCGGAAAGCTTGTACACGCCGCCCAGCGCCGGCTGGTCATAGCAGGTCGCAAGCTTGGTACCCACGCCAAAGCTGTCGATGGGCGCGCCCTGGTCGAGCAGCGACTGAATCGTGTACTCATCCAGATCGTTAGAAACCGAGATCCCCACATAGGGCAGGCCCTCGGCGTCAAAACGGCTGCGGACATACTTGGAGAGCTTGGCGAGGTCGCCCGAGTCAATGCGAATAGCCGACAGACGCTCGCCCACCGCCTCCATCTCCTTGGCAACCGTAATGGCATGCTCGCAACCCTCGCGTACGTCGTAGGTGTCGATGAGCAGCGTGCAGTTCTTGGGACTCGACTTAGCAAAAGCCCGGAATGCCTCGAGCTCGGAGTCGAAGCTCATGACCCAGCTGTGCGCATGCGTGCCAAAGACGGGAATACCGTAGCGGCGGCCGGCGAGCACATTGGACGTAGAGGAGCAGCCGGCAACGTAGCTCGCGCGCGCGACGGCCAGCCCGCCATCGGGACCCTGAGCGCGGCGCAGGCCAAACTCGGCAACGGGACGGCCGTCCGCCGCCAGCACCACGCGCGCCGTCTTGGTGGCGACAAGCGTCTGGAAGCCGACGATGTTGAGCAGCGCCGTTTCGAGCAGCTGGCACTCCAGCGCGGGGCCGGTGACGCGAACCATGGGCTCGCGCGGAAAGACGAGCTCGCCCTCGGGAACGGCGTCGATGTTTACATGCGCACGAAAATCGCGCAGGTAGTCGAGGAATGCAGGCTTGAACATCGCGCCGCCGGCCGGGGCCTGAAGCGAGGCAAGGTAGTCGATGTCCTCGGGCGTAAAGCGCAGATTCTCGACCAGCTCGGGCAGCTCGGCGGTGCCGCACATGACGGCATAGGCGCTGCCAAAGGGATGGTCGCGGTAAAACGCCGTAAAACAACCCTGCTCATTGGCCTTGCCGTTCTCCCACAGGCCCTGGGCCATAGTGAGCTCGTACAGATCGGTGAGCATTGCGATGTCGGTGGGATGAGAGATATCGGTCAAAGCCATGGGGCGACCTTTCGGATGCGTTATGCAGAGGTTGAGGGTTGGAGAAGGGCAGAGTGTTCGGGCATGACACCCGGCGCGAATCGGCTAGAGCAGGCCCATGCTGGTCAGGATCGTGTAGCCCATAAAGATGACAAACGCGATGAGGGCAAGGACAATGATGATTTTTTGAGCCGGCGCCATGCCAGGGATCTCGTTCTCGCCCGTAGGCTCCTTGGAGGTAACCATGCGCTGGGCAAAGCTCATCTCGTCACGGCTCGGTTTGGGCTCGACGGGCTTGGGACGAGTGGCCTTTTTAGACTGAGGTTTGTGCGCGGCAGGTGCGGGCTTCGCGGCGGCGGGCTTGGGCGCGGGGGCGACGTTCGCGGCGGCCTCCTCGGCCTTCGCACGCTCGGCACGCAGGGCGGCCAGCTCCTCACGCTCGCGGCGTGCCTCTTCCTGGGCCTCGCGACGAGCTTTCTCGGCGCGGAGCTCTTCCAACTCGGCGCGTTCCTCGGCAGACAGTGGTTGGGACTCAAGCTCGGCCATGGTACAGCCCTTTCTTTTAAAAAAAGCCGCCGACACAATGTCAGCGGCTTATCAAATCCAAGGGTGGAGACGAAGGGAGTCGAACCCTCGGCCTCTGCCATGCGACGGCAGCGCTCTCCCAACTGAGCTACGTCCCCAGGACAAGTCGATATTTTACCTACGGCTCGCCAACTGTCAACGCCCAATACCCAGTCTTTTTGGGACGGGGCTATTTTGACAACTTTTCGAGCAGGCGATCCTCTCGATGATTTTTTAATCCCCGTCCCAGAAAAATCATCGGCGAACGCGCTACTTTGCGCTGGTGAGGACGCCGGTGGTGTCGAACGCCGGGGTAAAGCTCTCGTCTACCGCGCCGCCTTCTTGCCAAAACATCGTCGTAAAGCCCAGGTCGTCGGCATGGTCGAGCACCTGCTCATACTCCTCGCGCGTCACGGCGCGCGCCAGGTCGCCGCCTTGTTCACGCATGAGCGCATTGGGCGTGTACTGGTTCATGACCGAGATCGGCACGTCGCCCACCGTCTGCCACACCAGGTCTAACACGCGGCACGAATCGTCGGCATGCCCCGGCAGCACCAGGTGACGCACGATCATACCGCGCTTCATGAGCCCGTCCTCGTCCACCAGCTCTCCCCCGCGGCGCTCAATCTCGCGCGCCATCTGGGCCAGACCCGACACGGCCACGCGCGGGTAGTCATTAATATGAGAAAGCGACTGCGCAAGCCCGGCATCGGCATATTTAAAGTCCGTAAGCCACACGTCGACCAGGTCGCCCAGCGCCGCCACGGCACTCGCGCGCTCGTAACCACTCGTGTTGTAGACAATTGGGATGACCAACCCGCGCGTCCGTGCCGCGGCAATCGCGGCAGGCAACAGGTGCGCATAGTGCGTCGCCGTCACCAGGTTGATGTTATTGGCGCCCTGGTCCTGCAGCTCCAGCATAATCTCGACCAAACGCTCGGGCGAAATCTCAAGGCCAAAATTGCCCGTTGAGATCTCGTGGTTCTGACAATAGATGCATTTGAGCGAGCAGCCGCTAAAGAAAATCGTGCCCGAGCCGGCCTCGCCCGAGATAGGCGGCTCCTCCCACATATGAAGCGCTGCGCGGGCGACCTTAAGCGTGTTGTCGGCGCCGCACACGCCACGCGCGCTCTCGTCGCGCGCCGCACCGCAACGGCGCGGACACAAATGGCAGGCGGGCGAAAAAAGTTCGGTCAACGACGTCGGCATAAAAACATGCTCCAAAACAACGATTCAGCAGCTCAAACGTAAAGGGCCAGACCGCACAGACGGCTCCGTCCCTAAGGCGCCGTAATCGTCCGACACGATTTTTGTAATGTCAAGACTGGAATCGACAAAGTGCCGCTTTATGATGTAGGTATTCCGCCCCCCGCGGAGCAACTGGGTGAACCGTCGCGTTTATTTAGGGAGCCCACACAGTCGTACCTAGTACAGGTATCCTTCGTTGTTAAGGACGCTGGAACAGTCGATGAGGGCACCCACCTGTTTTAGGTGGGTTCATTTTCGTAACGTGGGGGGTGGTTTTCTTTTGCCGAAAATCACCATTACAGTCCACATGGATCCCCGCCGGCATCCCGACAAGCCATCGACAACATCCCAATATCTGGTAAGCGCGTGATTATCGCTGCGTGCAATTCCATGCACCCCCCTTGGTCGAGTATCATGATTCGGCTATGCCCTTTGCGCATGGCGTTCTTCTGACCTTTCCCTTCGACGCTTGGCGGTTTTTAGATTCATGGCTTCATCCCCGAGCTACATACCGTACCTATGCGTGGCAGCGGCGGCCTTTATCACGACCTTCCTCACGGTGCCCCTGGTCAAGCGCTTGGCAATTAAGCTCGACGCCGTCGACTATCCTTCTAAGCGCCGCATCAACACCAAGCCCATCCCGCGTTTGGGCGGAACGGCGGTGTTTTTGGGCCTGGTCGTTGCCTGCATTGTGCAAATCCTAGGCACCTGGCACCTAGGCTGGCCGCCCGTCCTGGTGCCGCACCCGCGCCTTCACATTAGCTATCCCATGCTGGCGCTCTCCTTTACCGTCATCTTTGCGACCGGCGCTATCGACGACGTCTTCCAGCTCAAGCCCAAACAAAAACTGGCCGGTCAGGTCCTCGCCGCGCTCATCGCCTGTATCGGCGGCCTGCGGATCGGCGTCATCGTCAACCCGTTTGCCCCCGGCGAGATCATGCTCGGATGGCTCGCCTACCCCATCACCGTGATCTATCTGGTGGCATTCACCAACATCATTAACCTCATCGACGGCCTCGACGGCTTGGCCACGGGCATCTGCGGCATCGCGTCGTTCACCATGTTTTCGATGGCCGTTCTCTCGGGCCGCATCGATGCCGCCGCGCTCTCCATTGCGCTCTTTGGCGCCTGCCTGGCCTTTTTGCGCTACAACTTCAACCCCGCAAGCATCTTCTTGGGCGACTCGGGATCGCTGCTTCTGGGCTTTGCGCTGGGCTCCATCTCGTTGCTCAACGTGAGCCGCACCGCCGCGCTCACCTCGCTTATCATCCCGCTCATCGTTGCCGGCGTGCCCATCATCGACACGTTTAGCGCCATCGTGCGCCGCAAGCGCGCCCACATTAGCATCGGGCAGGCCGACAAGGGCCACATCCACCACCGCCTGATCCAAGAGGGCTACAACCAAAAGCAGGCAGTGCTCCTCATCTACGCCTGGTGCATTATGCTTTCGGCCGGCGCCGCCGCGATCAACCAGGTCGAGGTGCCCATGCGCGTGCTCATCTTTACCGTGCTCGCCATTGGCTCGGCGGCCTTTGCCAAGCACCTGCACCTGTTTGAGCCCGTGCTGCGCCACCATTACAACAAGCGCACGCACGAGGACGAGCTCGTCACCCCCGACGATCCCGCCTTTAAGCAGGAGGAGCAGGCGGCAGAAGAACGCAAGGAGGAGCGGCACCACAGGCGCTAGGGTTTGCTGCCGAGGATGGGCTAAGGCGTTGGCAGCCGTTCGCGCGGACGCCGTGGCGGACATGAAAGCCAGCCCCTGACAGTCCCTCACCCACTCACGCCCACCCCTCTCAATAAACACGCTATCATCAAGACCTGCGAACGAACGTTAGGAGCAATCATGCCAAACGAGAACAGCTACGAAGTCGCGCTGCAAAAGAGCAACGCCATTCGCGAGGGCCTGGCCAAAACGCCCGAGAAGTTCACCATGCTCACCGGCGACCGCCCCACCGGCCGTCTGCACCTGGGCCACTACTTCGGCACCCTCAAGGGCCGTGTTGAGCTGCAGAACATGGGCGCCAAGACCAACGTGCTCATCGCCGACTACCAGGTCATCACCGACCGCGACACCACCGAGCACATCCAGGACAACGTGTACAACATGGTCATGGATTACCTCGCCTGCGGCATCGACCCCGACAAGACCATGATCTACGCGCACTCAGCCGTGCCCGCCGCCAACCAGCTCATGCTGCCGTTCCTGTCGCTGGTTTCCGAGGCCGAACTGGCGCGCAACCCAACGGTCAAGGCCGAGATGGAGGCCTCGGGCCACGAGCTCACCGGCCTTCTGCTCACCTACCCGGTGCACCAGGCCTGCGACATCCTGTTCTGCAAGGGCAACGTGGTGCCCGTCGGTCGCGACCAGCTGCCGCACATCGAGCTCACCCGCACCATCGCCCGCCGCTTTAACAACCGTTACGGCAAGGTGTTCCCCGAGGTCGACGCGCTGCTGTCCGAGACCCCGCTGTTGCCCGGCCTGGACGGTCGCAAGATGAGCAAGAGCTACGGCAATGCCATCAACATTTCGATGACCGCCGAGGAGACGGCCAAGCGCATCAAGAAGAGCCAGACCGACTCCGAGCGCATGATCACGTTTGATCCCGAGAACCGCCCCGGCGTGTCCGGCCTGCTTTCGACGGCCGCCATTTGCACCGGCCGCTCCGAGGTCGAGATTGCCGAGGAAATCGGCATGGGCGGCTCCGGCCAGCTCAAGAAGTACGTGACCGAGGCCGTCAACGAGTACTTCGCCCCGATCCGCGAGCGTCGCCAGCGCTACGAGAACGACCTGGACTACGTGAAGGACGTGCTGCACGAGGGCAATCGTCGCGCCAACGAGATCGCCGAGCAGACCCTGGCCGAGGTTCAGGACGCCATGGGCATGGTGTACTAGCCGAGAACAATAAACGGCAGTCAAACAAAACCGCCGCGATGAGTACAATCCTCATTGCGGCGGTTTTGTTTTCTTCAGAGGTCGGTCGCCGAGGTATTCAGCCGCTCGGCAGAACCCCTAAGTCGCAAGCACCCTAAGACTATATTCTGTTAAGCAATGACGCCCTATTGTTTTAACATGCGGCAGCGTTTTACAGCAGAGCCGACCGACTGGAAGGAGCCCCATGAGCTCAGTTGCGTTTTGCACATGCAACGACCGGAAATGCCCGTTTAACCCTGTCAACCACGACAAGGGCTGCACGCCTTGTATCGCCAAGAATCTGCACGAGCACGAGATTCCAACGTGCCTGTTCAACGCGATTTCTCCTGATCGGCTTGAGGCCGATAAAGACGAGTGGTCGTGGCAAGCGTTCGCGCGACATGTAGAGGCGTATCTGGGAAGCAACAGCCCAAGAATCCCCGCGGGCGAAGAGACGCCGCAGGGGCTTACAAAGATCGGTTGCTGCAAGCGGGACTAACAATCAAAGTTTGTGCCGCCCTAAGGCCAAACGTCGGCACCTCATTTTGGGATAACGGACCTGATGTTTTGTCCCATGATTACGGGAAAGCGCCCGCCGGCCATGGCAGCCGACGGGCGCTTTCCCGAAGTACACCGTTGAATCGCACAGAGGGGAGGAATGCGAATCAAACTCAACAGGGCAGGCTTTTTCATCGCCTATTGCCTGCTCCGTTGCTGAAACCAATATAGTTCGCCGTGGTTTACTTTCTAGTGTGAAACTACCTCACCATACCTTCTCCATAAGTTAGCTCAGGTAAACTAGAACCACCACAAAGGGGACAGTGAACTGCCTCCCATTTCTTGGACATCGGGAAATGGGAGGTTTTCCATGAGTATAGACCTCAGGGTGAAGCACGACCTGGAGTCCAGGAGGCGGGCCGTCGAGCTCTTCGACGCCGGCGTCGGCTGCAAACCGGCGGCCGAGGCCCTGTCCGTCCCCCGCGAGACCGTGAGAGAATGGCAGTGGGTATACCGGGCGTTCGGAAGCGAGGCGCTGCCGTCCATGGGCGGGAAACAATCCAGGTACACATTCGAGCAGAGGGTCGCCGCGGCGTCGGCCGTGGTCGACGGCGGGATGGCGAAGACCGACGCCATGGCCGAGTTCGGGATCAGGTCGAAGTCCCCGCTGGAGCGCTGGTGCAGGCTCTACCGCGAGGGCGGCGCCGAGGCGCTGCGGCCCGGCCCGAAGGGCAGGCCGAGGGGGTCGAGGTCTGTTACCGCTACTCTGAAATAGGCCAAGCGCGCCAACGCCCAACGGCCATTCGC
>CATYSO010000033.1 GCA_958412345.1 uncultured Collinsella sp.
TAAAGAAGGCCAAGATTCGGGACGCAGTTCAATTTAAGTCTGTCCCCAATGAGTGGCCGTGCTTGACTTCAACCCCACTTCACCGGGTACCATCCTCTATGTCTGTAACGCCATATAGATCGAGGGGATAGATCTATGACCGCAACTGCACCCGCCAAGGTGTACTTCACCAACCTGCGCACGCACGGCCGCGAGAGCCAGCTCGATAAGCTCAAGCGCCTCGTTCGCCGCGCCGGCATCGAGCAGATCGACTTTGAGAATAAGTTCGTCGCTATCAAGATTCACTTCGGTGAGCTGGGCAACCTGAGCTTTCTGCGCCCCAACTACGCCCGCGCCGTCGCGGACGTCGTGAAGGAGCTGGGCGGCAAGCCCTTCCTCACCGACTGCAACACGCTCTACGTCGGTAGCCGCAAAAACGCGCTCGAGCACATCGACACCGCCTACCAGAACGGCTTTACCCCGTACGCCACGGGCTGCCAGGTCATCATTGCCGACGGCCTCAAGGGTACCGACGAGGCGCTCGTCCCGGTCGAGGGCGGCGAGTACGTGCACGAGGCCAAGATCGGCCAGGCGCTCATGGACGCCGATATCGTGATCAGCCTCACCCACTTTAAGGGTCATGAACAGGCCGGCTTTGGCGGCGCCATGAAGAACCTGGGTATGGGTGGCGGCAGCCGCGCCGGCAAGATGGAGCAGCACGCCGCCGGCAAGCCGGGCGTTGCGACCGAGCACTGCGTGGGCTGCCGTGCCTGCGAAAAGATCTGCGCGCACAATGCCATCTCGTTCGATGACACCCGCGAGCGCGAGCTTGCCAGCGGCGGCACCCGCACGGTTCACGTGGCCGCCATCGACCACGACCGCTGCCTGGGCTGCGGCCGCTGCATCGGCGTGTGCAACCAGGACGCCATCAAGCCCGATTACGACGCCGCGGCCGACGTGCTCAACTGCAAGATCGCCGAGTACACCAAGGCCATCGTCGACGGTCGCCCGAGCTTCCACATCTCGCTGGCCATGGACATCAGCCCCAACTGCGACTGCCACGCCGAGAACGACACGCCCATCGTCAACGACATCGGCATGTTCGCGAGCTTCGATCCAGTTGCCATCGACCAAGCCTGCGCCGATGCCGTCATGGCATCCGAGCCGCTGCCCAACACCGAGCTCACCGATAGTGCCGCCAAGATGGAGCACAACCACGAGCATCTGGAGGGCGAGCAGGCCAAGGATCCCTTCTGCATCACGCATCCCGACACCGACTGGCGCTCCTGCATCGCGCACGCCGAGAAGATCGGCCTGGGCACGAGCAAGTACGAGCTCATCGAGGTCAAGTAGCACCTAGCTATTAGACAAAACAAGCGCTTTTGTAGCGCAACGTTAGCAAAAGCCGCCCGTGAGCACAGTGCCCACGGGCGGCTTTTTGGAAGTGCTAGGGGGTCAGATAGACCAGTAAACCGTACTATTTGCCTAAAAATACTCGTCGAGGAAGTCGTCGACCGTATTCCAGTAGAGCTCGGGGTCGACTTGCGCGCTCTTGGCGTGGGTGGCGCCGTGGATGGTGAGCTTTTGCTTGACCTTGCTGGCGCACGCGTCGTAGTTTTGGTCGAGCATGTCGTACGGTACAAAGGTGTCCTGGTCGCCGTGGATAAACAGCATGGGAATCGTCGCGTGTTTGAGTTGCTCCACACTGCTCGCCTTATGAAAGTCGTAGCCCGCGCGCACGTTGCACACCAAGTTTGCTACATCGAGCAAGGGAAAGCTGGGCAGGCCGAACACGTCCTTGAGCTGCAGAGAAAACTCGTCCCAAACACTCGTATAACCGCAGTCCTCGATAATGCATTTCACATTGGACGGCAAAGATTCCCCCGCTACATTCATGGCAGTCGCCGCGCCCATCGACTCGCCAAAGACCAGGATGCGCGCCTTGGGATCGGCCGCAACGATCCGCCCGATCCACGCGACGACATCGAGTCGCTCGGGCCAGCCCATGCCGATGTAGTCACCGCCGGAACGCTCGTGGGCGCGGGCAGCAGGTGCGAGCACGTTCATGCCGCGGTCGTGGAATCGCTTGACGTATCGGGCCATACCGATGGGCTCGTTGGTATATCCATGCAGGCAGACGGCGTAGTCGTGCGTGCTCTCCGACGCAGCAAAATACCAGGCGGCAAGCTCGGTCCCGTCGTCCGCGGTGAGGCTGCTGCTCTCGCGGTTTTCCTTAAACCACGCCCGCGCCTCGGTCTCCTCGACGTCCATCTGCTCGCCCTTTTCGGCGTCCTTGCCGTCCTGCATCATCTTCATGGTGTAGGGCGCTTGGGGATTCAGGGCAAAGTCGAACAAGAAGTTGCCGGCAAACCCCAGCAGCGCGACAACGAGCACCAGCGCAACGATGCCGGCTATCTTGAGCTTTCGATGGGAACGTGCGTTTTGAGACATAAGAAGCTTTCCTATAAGATGTTAATACATCAACATTTAATGCAAGCGCATTATGGATGTTCGCCGTTGATGCGTCAACAAGCAAAGAATGGGTAAACAAAGGGTCACGTAAGGTGCAAATTTCGCACGTACCCAGACGCTTTGATATAGTGTTGAGAACTATTTACGTTGGAGGATGTAACCGGCATGTCCGATTCGAGCGACAGTTCCAAGCCGCGACCTAAGGCCGCGGCCGTTCCGCAGTACACGGTGGGCGAGGAGATCATGAACTCCGTCACCCATGGTGTCGGCTGCCTGCTGGGTATCGCAGGCCTCGTACTTCTGATCGTATTCGCTGCCCTGCGCGGTGGCGGCCCGGCACATATGGCCGCGGCGATCGTCTACGGCGTCAGCATCATCCTCGAATACCTGGCCTCCACGCTCTATCACGCGATTCAGCCCGCGGGGGCCAAGCGCGTATTCCGTATCATCGACCACAGCTGCATCTACCTGCTCATTGCGGGCAGCTATACGCCGTTTTGCCTTATCACGTTGGCAGACGACGGCGGTGCCGCGCTGTTCTTTGCCGTATGGGCCATCGCCATTATCGGCATCGCCCTCGAGTGCTTTATGCGTGAGCGCCAGCCGCACTGGGTAAGCGGCTTGGTCTACCTGCTGATGGGCTGGCTCGTCGTCTTTAAGCTTCCCGCGCTCGTGGCGCTGCTGAACCCCGTCGCGTTGGCGCTGCTCGCCGTCGGCGGCGTGTGCTACACCGTGGGCGTGCCGTTCTACATCGCCAAAAACGTGCGCTACCTGCACAGTGTGTTTCACCTGTGGGTGCTCGCCGGTAGCATCTTCCAGTTCATGGCGGTGATCCTCTTCGTAATCTAGCGATCGCGCCTGCGCCCGCGAATCCATCCGGACAACCGCTGGGCGCAATTGCCCTATCCGCCCTCAACGTTTGTTACCTAACATCCCGAATCTTGGAGGTTCGAGAAACTCCCGATGGACATAACCATCTCCCTTATCACCACCCTCGTTTTGACCCTCATCAACGGCTACTTCTCTATGTCCGAGATGGCCCTCACCACGGCCAAGCGCGCCGTGCTGGAGCACGAGGCCGAGGAGGGCGACAAGCGTGCCGAGCGCGCCATTAAGCTCGCCGCCGACTCCGACCAGCTGCTGGCAACCATCCAGGTCGCCATCACGCTCGTGGGCTTCGCCTCGTCTGCCGTCGCCTCGACGAGCTTGTCCGACCCGCTCGCCACGTGGCTCATGAGCTTTGGCATCGCGCCGCTCTCCGCCATCGCGCGCGGGCTGGCACCGGTCATCATTACCGTCGCCGTCGCCTTCGTGTCCATCGTGATTGGAGAACTCGTGCCCAAGCGCATTGGCCTGGCCAACGCCGAGGGCGTGTCCAAGCAGGTCGTGGGGCCGCTTTCCGTGTTCCAGAAGATCGCCCGCCCACTCGTGTGGCTGACCGGCGCCTGCTCCGACGGCCTGGCCCGTATCCTGCGCATCAAGAGCGCCGACGACCGCCAGAACGTCTCGGAGGAAGAGATCAAGTACATGGTCTCGGAGCAGGACGACCTGCTCGACGAGGAAAAGCGCATGATCCACGAGATCTTCGACCTGGGCGACACCGTTGCCCGCGAGGTCATGGTGCCGCGCGTGGACACCACCATGTGCGAGGATGACGAGACGGTCGCCGACGTGCTGTCCACCATGCGCCAGACCGGCTTCAGCCGTATCCCCGTCTACCACGAGGATCCCGACAACGTGGCGGGCATCGCGCACATCAAGGACCTGATTCAGCCCGCGCTCGACGGCAAGGGTGACCAGCCCATCGCCGACTTTTTGCGCGACGCCACCTTTGTGCCCGACACTAAGGACATTCTGCCGCTGCTGTCCGAGATGCAGACCTCGCACGATCAGATCGTGGTGGTCGTGGACGAGTACGGCGGCACGGCCGGCATCATCACCATCGAGGACATCGTCGAGGAGATCGTCGGCGAGATCGAGGACGAGTTCGACCCCGATAACAAGTACCTCACGCGCCTCTCGCGCCGCGAGTGGCTCGTCGATGGGCGTTTTTCGTGCGATGATGCGATTGAGCTTGGATGGCCGCTCGAGGAAAGCGATGATTATGAGACCATCGCCGGCTGGATTTTGGAGCTTTGCGACTCGGTGCCCGACATCGGAGAGGTGTTTGAGGTCGCGGGGTACAAGTTTAAGGTGCAGTCGATGCGTGGCCAGCGCATCTCGCTCATTCGCGTGATCGCTCCGGCCGAAACCGATAAGAAGGATTCCGAGTCCGCGGCGGACGAGCCGGCGGCGTCGGGTGCGGGTTCCGCGAATCCGCACGACGGCGACGAGTAGGACAAGGACGAGTAGGGGAGAGTTATGGCAGGCCTGTTCAACATCCTTAAGGTCACCGTCAGCGAGGACAAGATCTGCGCGCATGTGCTGGTGAACCCCGGCATGCCGCTCATGACCTCGGAGGATATCGAGGCCACGGCGCGCGTGTACTATCTGGTGCCGGCGATTGCCAAGCATCTGTGCCTGGGCGATTCCGGCCGCGAGTTCCAGGATTGCATGGGTCAGACTGAGCTCTGCCACCTGTTGGAGCACGTGTCGGTCGAGCTGATGAACGAGACCGGCCTTGCCGGCAATATCTCGTGCGGGCGCACCCGCGTGAGCGAGCATGACGAGCGCGTCTTTGAGATTGAACTTTCGTGTCCCGACGACGCGTTGGCCATCGGCGCGCTGTCGTCTGCCACCTTCATGATGGATTGGGCCTACCTGCATGCCGACCAGCCCGCCCCCGACGTGGACGGCACGGTCGCGGGCCTGCGCAACCTGGTGCTGGGTATGCGCGCCGAGGCCGAGGGCAAGGATCCGCACGAGGCCGTCGCCGCCGCGAATGGCGAGGACGTTGCCGAGGATGCGGCCGAGGGCGATGCTCCTGCCGACGCCGTTGTCGATCCCGTTGTCGATGCGGCCGCCGAGCCGGCAGTTGAGCCCCAGGGCGTCCCCAACTTTGAAGACGAGCCCCAGGTGGCGATTGATACCGAGGGCGCGGTTGTCGAGAACCACGAGGCCCCCGCGGCCGTCTTCGGCGGCGCGGCAACGGCTCCGGCTGGCTCGGTGCACGAAAGCGCGCTGCCGCTCGTAGACGGTGCCGGCGAGGATCCGGCGGCCACGACGGCCATGCCGGCCCTGCCTGTGGAATAGACAGATTCGTAACACATTCGATAGGCCGTATTGCCTGCGTCTT
Source organism: uncultured Collinsella sp. (assembly GCA_958412345.1). Lineage (GTDB taxonomy): Bacteria > Actinomycetota > Coriobacteriia > Coriobacteriales > Coriobacteriaceae > Collinsella. The sequence continues at coordinate 5,687 of CATYSO010000033.1, forward strand.
TACCGTATGCAGATGAGCGGGGCGGCAAGTGTTGCGCTGCGGGTATAATGGACAGCATTCAAACGGTGGGCGCCGACGTGCCCGCAGGAGAGGAATGATCATGGGTAAGACTTTTAGCTTTGTCTCCGGTGCACTCTTTGGTGCCGCTGCCGGCGCTATCATCGGCGTTGCTCTGGCCCCGCGCTCGGGTGCCGAGACCCGCGCCATGGCTGCCGATATCGCCAACGACGCTTGGGATAACATGCGCGATACCTACGAGCACGGTGCCGAGGAGGCCCGCGCCGCGGTCAACGACTTCGGCCCGATGGTCGATGCCAAGACCGATGACCTGCGCGCCAAGGTCGACCTGGCCCGCGAGCGTATGGATCAGCTGCGCGAGCAGCTCAACGACGCCATTTCGGGCGGCAACGTGACGCCCGCTGCCGACGTCGTGGTCGAGAACGCCGCCGAGGCCGACACCGAGGCTGCGGAGCCCTCGACCGAGGCATAATGCGCGCCGGGGATTTTGTCGGCGCCAAGATCTATCGCAAGCCCACCGAGGACAAGTGCACTAAAAAGGACGGCACGCCACGTAGCCCTAAAAAGCTCGGAAAGATACACTTTCCGGTCTTTACTCCGGGCGGAACGCGCGTGGTGGGCTTTATGGTTCGCCAGTCCGACATTGCGGGCATGATCGAGCGCCCCGACCGTTTTGTGGCGCTCGATGCCATCGGCGTCTATGAGGGCGCCATTGCGGTGAATGACGTCAAGGACACCTACGATGCCGCCGCGGCCAAGCGCCTCGACATTAACCTGGACGATTGCATCATCTGGGTTGGTATGGACGTGCGCACGGAATCGGGCGATGTCGTGGGCTATTGTTCGGACGTGGAGTTCAAGCCGCGCTCGGGCATCGTCCAGATGTTCTATGTGACTGCCGGTGCCGCTTCGAGCGTGCTTGTCGGTGACACGCGGGTGCCGCCGACGATGCTGCGCGGCTACGAGAACGGCGCGATGATCGTTTCGGACGAGGTCAAGGCGCTCGGGTATTCGGGCGGCGCCGCCGCAAAGGCTGCCGAGGCCAGTGTCGTGGTGGGCGATAAGGTCAAAAAGGGCGCCAAGGTGCTCGATGACAAGGGATCGGTCGCCGTGGACAAGGGCAGTCGCGCGCTGGGCAAGCAGCTCGGCAAGACGCGCGGCATGTTCAAGGCCTTTAAGGACGAATACCAAAAGGCGAGCGGGGGCTCGTCAAAAGCTAGCAAATAGCGACGTACCAAATGATGGGAGGCGAGCCGGAGACATGTTGCTCCGGCTCGCTGTGTTTATGGGGGAGGGCACATGCGCCAAAACGGATCCAACTTAAACGGGCACTCCGGTGCGCGTCCGACGGCTCGCCGCGACCTGGGGCAGCTGCCCAGCGGCCAGCGCAAACGCCGTCGTAAGCCCGGCGCGATGTACCTCAACCATAGCCGCGGGTTTAGCGACCGCAGTGCGCGCGTTGGCAACGGGCGCTCGCCCCGCCGTCCATCCCGTCTGCCCTATGCGCTCATCGCCGTGGGCTGTGCGCTCGTGCTGTTTATCGCTGCCGTCGTGGGCTACGTCAACCGCAGCGTGGACGTGGAGCTCAACGGACAAAAGACCGCGGTGCGCGTGGGCTCAACGCTGCAGAATCTTATCGACGACCAGGAGCTGACCGACACCTATGACGCGGGCGACCTGCTGGCCGTCGACGACAGCGTGCTCAAGCGCCACGGGGGCGAAAAGCTGTCGGTGAAGGTTGACGGCAAGCGTGTGAAGCAGGGCAAATGGGATAGCCGCGAACTTGCCGGCGGCGAGAAGGTGACGGTCAAAGACGGCCGCAACATCTACGAGAAGCACGAGGTGCAGGCCACGACCATCGAGCCCAAGCTGAAGGTCGAGGGCACGGGCGCCATCGAGTATGTGCAGACATGGGGCGTCCAGGGTCGCTCCGAGGTGTGGGTCGGCGAGCAATCGGGCAAGACGCAGGACCGTGGCGAGGTTGTGCCCGCCACCGATTGTGTGGTTGCCTGTGCCAGCGTGGCTCCCAAGGGCAACGAGAAGGTCGTTGCCCTGACGTTTGATGAGGGACCGAGTGGCGCGACCAAGCAGATCTTGCAGGTGCTCAAGGAGAAGGGCGTGAGCGCTACGTTCTTCCTTTCGGGCGATGCCGCCGAAGCCTCGCCCGCTACCGCCAAGGCGATTGTCGATGCCGGGTGCGAGATTGGCTCCAACAGCTACAGCGATGATTCGCTCAAGGGCGAGGATCGCGAGACGGTGCGTAAGCAGATCGCGAAGGGCACCGAGGCGATTAAGTCGGCGACCGGCGTCGAGACGATGTTGCTGCGTGCCCCCTACGCCGCGTTTGACGAGCAAAACTGGATTGATGCGATGGACCTGGTGTCCGCCGTGGTTTCGTGGAATATCGATTCGGGTGACTGGCTGCTCAACGGTGCCGACGAGCAGGTCTCGACGGTGCTGGATTCGGTGACGCCGGGCAATATCGTGCTGCTCACCGATAGCGATGAGTGCTCCGAGCAGACGCTCGAGGCGCTGCCGCAGATTATCGATGGCCTTGTCGCCGACGGCTACAAGATCGTGACGCTCAGCGACCTGGTCAAGACGGACACGGCATTGAGCAAAAAGCTCACCTCGCTCACCAAGGTTTCCATGCCCAAAAATGCCGTGTTCCCCCAACTCCCCGAGGACGACGACACCGCAGAGTAGCCATGTAAGAACGTCCCCAATGACTATGTCACGGATACGTCAGCGTTTGGTATGCCTGCAATGTGCAGCGCATAAATTCGGTGCCGCAGCGCGATGCTGATGCTATAGTTACTGCGGTTAATGAGGGTCAAGAGAAAGGTTACAGGTGAAATCCAAACCTCGACCATACAGTCGATGACCCCATGCAGGTGCTTTCTGCGCGTGCACGGGGTGTGAGCGCCGAGCGGCGTGCCGCCCGCGCATGCGTATACATGTCTAAAAGTCCACGGATTGCGTGCCGGCATGGTCACGCGGTCCGCAGGAATAATGATGGGGAGCACCATTGAATTATCTGAGTGAGATGCTCAAATTGCCGGTCTTGGACGTCGACGGCGAAAAGCTCGGCGTGGTCAACGATTTTGGCATTGCAACCGGCGAAGTTTTTCCGCACGTGACGTCGCTCGCGTTCCGTGGTCCCGGCAAGACGCCGTTTATGATCAGCTGGCGCAAATGGGTCGACCGTATCGACGAGACGGGCGTGTACCTCAAGACGTCGGCCACCGAAATCCGCTTTTCGTACCTGCAACCGACCGAGCTGTTGCTGGCGCGCGATGTTCTCAACAAGCAGATCGTCGACACGCAGGGCATGAAGGTCGTGCGCGTAAACGACATCAAGTTCTCCATGTCGGGCGAAAACCAGCTGCGCCTGCTGGGTGCCGAGGTCGGTGCCCGCGGCCTGTTGCGCGCGATTAGCCCCGCGCTCGAGCATGTCGTCGAGGGCTTTATGAAGCATCTGGGCAAGCCGCTCAGCGAGGACATCATCGCCTGGTCCTACATGGACCTGCTTGACCGTTCGACTAAGAACATCCAGCTCTCGGTTTCGCACAAGACGCTTGGCGAGCTGCACCCCGCCGACATCGCTGACATCATCGAGCAGCTCGACCCGCGCCTACGCGCGCAGGTGTTCGCGCAGCTCGATACCGCCCAGGCCGCCGAGGCCATCTCGGAGTTCGATGACGACGAGCTCATGACCGAGATGCTCGAGGGCCTGTCCGACACGGACGCATCGTCGATGCTGGCCATGATGGACCCGGACGACGCTGCCGACCTAATCGACGAGCTCGATTATGAGAAGGCCGAGAAGCTCCTGCGCCTGATGGGCGTCAAGGAGGAGAAGGCGATTCGTAATCTGCTGGGCTACGAGGACAACACCGCCGGCCGCATCATGACCTCGGAGTTTGTCTCGCTGCCCGCCACGGCGACGGTCGGCGATGCCATCGAGGCGATTCGCAAACTCGACGAGGATTTTGAGAGTGTCTATTACGTCTATACCGAGGATCCGAGCGGCATGCTGACGGGCGTGCTTTCGCTGCGCACGCTGATCGTGGCCGACCGCGACGCCACGCTGGGCCAGCTCGCCTATCGCGATCTGGTCTACGTGTCGCCCGACGAGGACCAGGAAGACGTGACGGACGAGATGACCAAGTACGACCTGGTTGCCATCCCTGTCTGCGACGAGAACCGTCATATCCTGGGTATCGTGACCTTCGACGACGCCATGGACGTTATCGCCGAGGAGCATCAGGAGGACTTGCAGATCGCCGGTGTCGGCTCGGGCGATAGCGCGTCGGACGACTCGACGAACGTGCTCAGCTGGTTCGTGCATCGTCAGTACTGGGTCGTCGTGTGGGGCATCGCCTCGTGCATTATGGCGACGGTGCTGGGGACGGCGCTGGGCTCCGCGCATCTGGTGGTGTTCCCCATGTGCGCCATGCCGCTCGTGCTGCTGGCTGCCTCGCGCACGGTGTCGTTCGTCAAGAACTACTTCCTCGAGTACGACGGTCACGACGACGAGCCCAAACCGTACCTGGGATTCTTCTTCCAGAGCACGGGTATGGGCCTGATCCTTTCGCTTGTTACTTACCTGTGCGCGCAGCTGGTACGCACCGCCGCGTTCCCCGATGCCTCTATGTTTGAGGAGCAGCTCTTTACCGGCTGCTTTAACATTGCCGCCATCATCTGCCTGGTGGGCAACATGAGCGCCGTGATTTACCTGATGGTGCTGTTCTGGCGCGATGAGCACGACCTTAACACGTCGGGTACCGCCATGAACGTCATCGCCGTCATGATCTCGTGTGTGGCGTACTGCATCGCCGCGGTGCTGCTCACCATGTCGGTCATGGGATAGGTGGTCGCGTGCAAAACACGAAGCAAAAGGCGAGCGCCAAGCAAAAGCTGACCATTGCGGCCATCTTTGGCGCCATGGGTCCCGGTCTGCTGGCGGCGCTTTCGGGCAACGATGCCGGTGGCATCGCCACGTATTCCAGTGCGGGCGCCAGCTATGGCTACAAGATGCTCTGGATGCTTCCCGTCATGACCGTGCTGCTTATCGTGACGCAGGAGACCGCGGCGCGCTGCGGATGCGTCACGGGTAAGGGCCTGGCGTCGCTCATTCGCGAGCGCTTTGGCGTGCGCAAGAGCGTGCTGGCCATGGCGGCGCTGCTGATCGCCAACACGGCCGTGACCATCTCGGAGTTCGCGGGTATCGCGAGCGGCCTTGCCCTGTTTGGCGTTCCGGCGAGCATTTCGGTGCCGCTTGTGGCGCTGCTGGTGTGGATGCTTACCATGTCGGGCAGCTTCCAGCGCATCGAGAAGATCTTGCTGCTGGTGAGCTGCGTGTTCGTGACCTATATCGTCGCCGCGTTTATGGCTGGCCCCAACTGGGGCGAGGTCGCAGTCGACTTGGTCGTGCCCAATATTCAGAATGATCCCAACTACGTGTCGCTCGTGGTCGCAACAATCGGTACCACCATCGCACCGTGGATGATCTTCCTAGCGCAGAACAACGTGGTCGATAAGAACGCGGGCGAGGACGACATCGTGCTGCAGCGTATCGATACCGTAAGCGGCTCGATTGCTGCCGATATAATCGCCGGCTTCATTATCATCACGACCGGTACGGTGCTGTTCCCGGCGGGTATTCAGATTAGCGATGCCGCTGACGCCGCCCGTGCGCTGGAGCCTATCGCGGGCCAGTGGTCCACGGTGCTGTTTGCCTCTGGTTTGGTTGCGGCGAGCTTTTTGGCTGCGTGCGTGCTGCCGGGTGTTACGTCCAGCGCCATCTGCGAGGCATTTGGCTGGGAGCGCGGCGCCGATCGCAGCTGGGACGAGGCTCCGGTCTACCGCGGCATCATTACCGCCATTATTGGTATCTCGGCCGTGCTGGTGCTTATGCCCGGTGTCGATCTGTTCCAGATTATGATGACCTCGCAGGTCATCAACGGCGTGCTGCTGCCCGTGGTCTTGGTATTTCAGGTGGTTATCGCGGCCGACCGCCACATTATGGGCGCCAACCGCAACGGCCGCGTGTGGAACGTGCTCACGTGGGCGACCATCGGCGTGATTACGGTGCTGACAGTTGTTATGTTTGTGCTGCAGGCGATGGGTTACAGCGCCTAGCGTCTCTTTTGGGGCTTCGAGCGGGCCGTAGCGATGGGCTGCGGCCTGTTTTTTGCTTGCTATAGGGGGTTAGTTATATAGCAGTGGGCAAATAATGCCAAATATGAGTACTGTTGCTAGGGCGATAGCATTTATGTGCAAGAAGATAATGTACACAATCTAGAGTGTGTACATTAAAATTCGCCTCAACAGGCTTTAATCCAGCTAGGTTGGCCGCTCTAGGGGTTTACGGGGATCGCTCAGGCGCCATTTTGGGCGGATTTGCCTGCTACTAAAATGGCAACAGTACTCATATTTGCCCTTTTTTGACCACAGCCCCTTGGCATGTTGTTACGAAGGGTCGCGCGCGCAGACGTGGTGTAAGAGCGTCCTGAGGTCCGTCGCTGCAAATC
>CATYSO010000034.1 GCA_958412345.1 uncultured Collinsella sp.
TGCGAACGGCGCGTCTGTTTAGCGAAACTGGTGAAAAATAGATTGACGCTAACAGGATGGGGCAGGCCCCGCATATCGCCGCGAACGACGCCTCGGAGCGCAGCCTGCCCGGGTTGTCCCCGGCCGCGACCGCGAGCTTGGCCGCGCTCACGGGCCCGCACCCGTACATCGCCAGCAGCGCGGGGCAGTTCTCCTCCAGGGACGCCTCGATCGCGCGCTCCATGTCGAGCGCCGCGTCGCGCGCCGCCTCCCACAGGTCCGCCAGCGCGCCGAGCGCGGCGCCCAGCGCGCCCTCGGCGCGCACGGAGGGGAGCTCCTCCATCAGCCTCGGCCCTCCCATGCCGCGGAACCTCGACCTGAGCCCCTCCGGCGCGGTGGTGAGCAGCGACCTCGCGGTGTTTATCGCCGAGGTCCGCGCCTTCACCGCCCCGGAGCGCGCCGCGAGCATGCAGCGCACCCCGTCGACCCACCCGTCCTGGCTCTTGGGGGTCCCGAGCTTTGAGCCGGACATCGCCGTGCGGGCGGCCCTCTCCGCGTCCGCCTCGTCGCACTTTCCCTGCCCCGGGCGCCTCCTCTGCATCCTCGCCGGGGAGAGCGCCTCGCGCACGGGCATCCCCAGCGACGCGAGGTGCCTGGTGAGGCCCGCCCCGTAGGACGACGTCCCCTCCATCGCGACGCAGGCCGGCTCCCCGGCCGCCGCGATCGCCCCGGCGAGCGCCTCGTAGCCCGCCGCGTCGGCGGGGAACTGGCGGGACAGGACCTTGCGGCCCCTCCAGTCGAGGACGCACAGCCAGTGCGAGTCGGCGTGGGTGTCGACCCCGCAGAAGACCGGCCCGCGGGCGCCGGGTGTCGATTCGGTTCTCATGTCTCGCTCCGTTCTTTCCGTGCTCGCCTGGACCGGGCAGACGGCACACTGACGGGGCGCGATAGAATGCGGTTGTTCGGGTCCGCGGTATCGCTCCATGCTCCTATTAGGTCATGCGGCGGTCTCGGCTCGCCGCGGCCCGCGCGGGACATGTCAGGAAACGAGGGCAGCCCTGTGGGCGCCAGCGGAATGTGGGGTCACCGCGCGGTCCGCATCTGATGGTGTCGACGTCAATGGTATACGGGTGCATCATCGACGTCTTCAATACAGAAAATATCAGTGCGGAATGTTTTCAAAACCAAGCCCGGCCCCGGCCTGCGGCGACACAACTGGCGGTTCTTGGGCATCGCTTGCTGGCGGGGTTCCTTGTCTGAGTTGGACTTAGTTGGTGGGGTTACTGATCCCGGTCGCCGTCCCGCCCCAGCATCGTTCTCAGCTTCTCAAAGCTCTCCTCGCTCAGGCAATGCTCCATGTGGCAGCCCTCTTGCGACGCGACCTCAGCCGAAACACCCGCATCCTCCAGCAGCCCCACGAAAAAGCAGTGGCGCTCCCACATTTGACGGGCAACCTCAAGACCGCGTTCCGTCAGATGCACGTCGCGTTTGCCCATCTCCACGTAGCCGGTGCTCTCCAAGGCTGCCATGGCTTTAGAGACGCTTGCTTTGGTTACGCCCAAGTATTCGGCGACGTCGATTGAGCGCACCGTGCCTTGGCGCTGCGACAGAACGTAGATCGATTCGAGATAGTCTTCTCCGGATTCACGTAGGGCCATGGGCCGCCTTTCGCGATGGCTTCTAGTTAGCCTTTGGATACTTTTATTTGATTTACTTTACCGCAAAAGTTGCCCATGTCTTACTACGTTGTTTAAAAAGTTAACCGTGTTTCACAAAACGCACGAGACGAAAACAAAACGGGGACACGCCCCGCAAGGAGTGTCCCCAGCTGCCGGCAGATAAGGAACGTCCCCAAGTGCCGGGTCGCAGCTACACGAGGCCAAAGTGCTTCGCGGCGTTGTAGATGCCGTCGTCGTCCACGGCGGTCGTCACGTAGGTCGCCGCGGCCTTCACGGTATCCTGCGCGTTGCCCATGGCCACGCTCGTGCCCACGGCGGAAAACATCGACAGGTCGTTCTCGCCATCGCCAAAGGCGATCGCCTCGCTCGCGTCGACACCCAGGCGCTCCAGCGTCGCCGCGACACCCAGGTCCTTGCCGCCGTTGGCCGGAATAATGTCGCAGAACAGGTCACACCAGCGCGTAGTGAGCGAATGCGACACGGCATCGGTCACGATATGCTCGTCGGCCGGATCCACAAAGGCGCAGAACTGGTAAACCGGCGCATCGAAGGCGTGTTCAAACGGCTCCTCGTGGTAGACGATTCCCGCGTTGCTGCCTGCCGTCACCACGCGCTCGGACAGGCGGTTCACAAACGAGTTCTCGCCCTGCATACACAGCGAGTCATAGCGCCCCTGCGCCACCTGGTCCACAATCACCGCAACGTCGTCCGGGTCAATCGGGCAGCTACGGTAAACGCCCTTGGCATCAAAACAGTGCTGGCCCGAAAGCGTAATGTACGCATCCCAACCCAAGTTGAACAGCCAATCGGGCATCTGGTAGGTCGGGCGACCCGTAGCAATCACACATGCGATCCCCTGCTCGTGAAAGCTGTCGAGCACCTGCTGTGCCGACGCCGGAATCCGGTGGGTCTTAAAGCTCAGCAGCGTGCCGTCGATATCGAAAAACGCGGCCTTGATCATCCTCGCCTACTCCTCGCCCTCGAGCTTCTCGCTCGCCTCGAGCCACGCCATCTCCAACTCGTCCATGGCGGCGTGGGCCTCGTCGATCTTTGCCTGCTGCTCGCCCAGCGCCGTGTAGTTGGTGGGGTCGACCTGAGCCATCGCGGCCTCGGCCTCCTCCACGCGGGCGCGCTGCGTCTCCATTTTGCGCTCGAGCGAGCTCACCTCGCGGCGAAGCTTCTGGCGTTCGGCGTTGGAAAGGCCATTGGGCTGGCCGCTCGACTTGGGTTTTTCGGCCGCAGCCGCCGCGGCACCGGTGTCAAACGTGCCGGTCTTGGCGCTCGGCGCACCCACGGGCTCGCCCTCGGCGGTGGCGTTGCACAGGCGCAGGTACTGGTCCACGCCGCCGGGCATATGCGTCAGGTGGCCGTCGAGCAGCGCCCACTGCTGGTCGGTCACGCGCTCCATCAAGAAGCGGTCGTGCGTCACCAGGATCAGCGTGCCGGGCCAGCCGTCGAGCAGGTCCTCGACAATCGCGAGCATGTCGGTATCCAGGTCGTTGCCGGGCTCGTCCAGGATAAGCACGTTGGGCTCGTCCAGGATCGTCAGCAGCAGCGACAGGCGACGGCGCTGGCCGCCCGAAAGATCGCCGATGCGACTCCAGAGCTGCTGTGTCGTAAAGCCCAGGCGCTCGCAAAGTTTCTCGGGCGAAGTCTCCTTGCCGTCGATGACGTAGTACTTCTTATAGTTGCCGAGCACCTCGCGAATCGTGTCGCCCATGTAGGGCTCGAGTTCCTCGAGCTGCTGCGACAGAACGCCAAAGCGCACCGTCTGGCCAATCTTCACACGGCCGCGTAAGGGCGCAATCTTGCCCTGAATCACGTCGAGCAGTGTGGACTTGCCGGCGCCGTTCTCGCCCAAAAGACCATAGCGGTCGCCCGCACCAATGAGCCAGGCCACATCGGTGAGCACCTGTTTGGACGTGCCATCGGCATCCGCATAGCCGGCGTCCACGTCGACTACATCGATAACCTGCTTGCCCAGGCGGCTCACGGCCAGGCGCTTGAGCTCCAGCTCGTCACGTACGGGCGGCACGTCGGCGATCAGTTCGCGAGCAGCCTCAACGCGAAACTTGGGCTTGGTGGAACGCGCCTGGGCGCCGCGGCTCAGCCACGCGAGCTCCTTGCGCGCCATATTGCGACGGCGCTCCTCGGTAACGGCGGCCATGCGGTCGCGCTCCACGCGCTGCAGGATATATGCCGAGTAGCCGCCCTCGAAGGGATCGACCTGGCCGTCGTGGACCTCCCACATGCTGGTGCAGACCTCGTCCAAGAACCAACGGTCGTGCGTGACCACGAGCATGGCGCCCTGGCCGCGCTGCCAGCGGGCCTTTAAGTGACGCGCAAGCCAGTTGATGGTGCGCATGTCCAGGTGGTTGGTGGGCTCGTCGAGCATGAGCACATCGTAGTCGCCGATCAGCAGGCGCGCGAGGTCCACGCGACGGCGCTGACCGCCCGAGAGCTCACCCACCATGCCCTCCCAGGGCACATCGCTAATGAGGCCGGCCAGAATCTGGCGCGTGCGGGGGCTCGACGCCCACTCGTACTCGGGCGTGTCACCCACGACGGCATGGTGCACGGTGTCGGTGTCGACAAGCTGGTCCTTTTGGCCGAGCAGGCCGATCGTGGTGCCGCGACGATGCGTCACGTGGCCGTCGTCGGGCTCCAGCGTGCCGGCGAGCACGCTCAGCAGCGTTGACTTGCCGTCGCCGTTTTTGCCGACAATACCAATGCGGTCGCCCTCGCCCACGCCGAGCGTCACGTTATCGAAAATATGCTTGGTGGGAAACTCTAGGCTGACGGAATCGCATCCCAAAAGAATCGCCATATACCCTGCTCCTTCGTAGAAATTCAACGTTGTCCATGATAGCAGCGAGCCCCACTCCAAACCACCACGAAGGTGCCTGTCCCCTTTGTGGTGGTCGTTTCGGTCACAGAGCAAAAAGGCGGGCCATCCCCCGCAAGAGATGACCCGCCTCTCCAATCAGTCCCGTGGCGACCGTGGCCGCCGCGGGCCTCAAGCATGTCCCGGACTAGGAGAACATGCCGGTGAGGTAATCATTCAGCCGCTTATCCTTGGGCCGTTGGAAAATCTCGTCGGTCTCGTCGTACTCGACCATATCGCCCATGTAGAAGAACGCCGTGCGGTTGGACACGCGCGACGCCTGCTCCATGTTGTGCGTCACGATGACGATGGCACGGTCGGCAACGATCGACGACATCAGGTCCTCGATCGCCAGCGTCGAGATGGGGTCGAGCGCCGAGCAGGGCTCGTCAAACAGGATCACGTCGGGGTTGAGCGCGAGCGTGCGTGCGATGCACAGGCGCTGCTGTTGGCCGCCCGAAAGCGCGTAGGCGCTCTTGTCAAGCTTGTCCTTGACCTCGTCCCACAGCGCGGCACCACGCAAGCTTTCCTCGACCATGCGGTCGAGCTCGTCGCGGTCGGTGATGCCGTGGCGCCTGGGCGCAAACGTGATGTTGTCGCGAATGGACTTGCGGAACGGATTGGGCTGCTGGAACACCATGCCGATGGAACGACGCAGCTCGTAGGTGTTCTCGGTCTTGGTGTTCACGTTGCGCCCGCGGTAGTTGATCTCGCCCTCCACGCGGCAGCCGCGAATCTCGCGATTCATCAGGTTGAGGCTACGCAAGAAGGTCGACTTGCCGCAGCCCGAAGGCCCGATGAGCGCCGTGATCTCACCCTTGTGGAAGTCGAGCGACGTGTTGTGCAGCGCATGGTGGTCGCCATAGTACACGTTGACGTCCTTGGTGGAGAGCACGACCTCGTCGCTCACGACCTTGCCGCTCACGCGCACGCGCCTCTCGCTCTCCCCCACGCTCGACAGAAAGTCCTGGGTGTCGGACGTGGCCGCCTCGGTTGCGGGCGTTGCATTCATATCGCTCATTCGGCCGTCATCTTCCTTGCCAGTTGCTTGCCCACGATACGGGCGACTACGTTAAACAGCAGCACGCAGGTCATCAGCAGTGCGGCGGTGCCCCAAACGATCTGCTGGGCCTCGGGGCTGCCCTCGCCGTAGATCTTGTAGATGTGCACGGCGAGCGACTCACCGGGACGGAACACGTTCCAGGCGCAAGTGGGGCTCGACAGGTTAAAGCTCAAGAAGTTCAGACGCACCGGCGAGCTCATGCCCGAGGTAAAGAGTAGCGCCGCGGCCTCGCCAAACACGCGGCCGGCCGAAAGCACGATGCCCGTCACGATGGCAGGCATGGCCTCGGGGATCAGGATGCGCAGCGTGGCCTCCCAGCGGGTGAGGCCCATGGCCAGGCACGCATCGCGCTGGGCCTGCGGCACGTCCTCGAGCGCCTGCTGAATCACGCGCACCAGGATGGGGATGTTGAACATGGTGAGCGCGACGGCGCCGGAGATGATGGAGTACTTCCAGCCCAGCTGCACCGAGAACACTAGAAAGCCGAACATGCCGACGACGATGGAGGGCAGCGAAGACAGCGTCTCGATGGCGGTCGAGGCGATGTCGCGGACGGGACCGTCGGGTACGTACTCGACCAAAAAGACCGCACCGCCCAGGCTGATAGGCACCGAGATACCTAAGGTGATCAGCAGCAGATAGAACGAATCGAACAGCTGGTAGAGCACGCCGCCCTGCGTTCCGTTGGCGCGTGCGGGTTGCGTGAGAAAGCCCGGCTGGAACAGCGTCGAGATGCCCTCGAACAGGATGTAAGCCACCATGGAGATGACGATGAGCATGACGATGGCAGCGATTGCCGTCAGCACGCCCGTGGCGATTCGGTCCTGTTTTTGGACGCGCCCGAGTCTCGCCTCGTCGATATGGATGTGCGTGCTAGCCACGAGCCTTCGCCCCCTTGCGGCCAATGAGGTGGATGATCAGGATGAAGATGAGGCTCATGCCCATCAGCAGCAGGCCGAGCGCCCACAGGACATCGTCCTGGGCCGAGCCCTCGGCATAGACCGCCATGGACGTGGTGAGCGTGGTGGTGATGGTGGACGCCGGCGACAGCAGCGACGTCGGCATGGCCTCGATGCCGCCGATAACCATGCGCACGGCGAGCGTCTCGCCAAAGGCGCGGGTCATGCCAAGGATGACCGCAGTCATGAGCGATGGCATGGCGGACTTGAGCACCACGTGCCAGATGGTCTGCCAGCGGGTGTAGCCCAGCGCGAGCGAACCCTGACGGTAGCTGTCGGGCACGGCGCGCAGACCATCGACCGAAAGCGTGGTCATTGTCGGCAGAATCATGACGGCCAGCACGATGGCGCCGGGAAGGATACCCAGACCCGTGCTCACGTGGAAAACGCTCTTCATAAGGCCGACAACCACGTGAAAGCCGATCAAGCCAAAGACGACCGAGGGAATGCCGGTCAAAAGCTCAATAAGCGGCTGAAAGATCTTGGAGCCAAACTTAGGCTGGATCTCGACCGCAAAGATGGCAGAGCCGATGGCGATGGGCAGTGCGATAAGCGTGGAGAGCACCATGACCGCAAACGAGGTGACGATCAGGGGCAGGGCGCCGGTGTAGGGCAGGCCGCTTTCGGCTGTGTTGGCCAGGTCCCACTTGGTGCCGGTGAAAAACTCGACGACCGAAACGCCGTCCTTGAGAAAAGCCGAGAGGCCCTTTTGGGCGACCATAAAGATGAGCGCGGCAACGACAAGCGTCACGAGCGCTACGCACGCGCCCGTGACGCCCAGGCCCACGTTCTCAAGGTCGCGCTTTGGCAGTTGCTTTGCCATTGCAAACCTTTCCGGGGCGATTACTTATTTAGCGGAGACCTTGCCGCTGGCGTCCTTGACGACCTTCATGGCAGAGACGGGGATAAAGCCCTGCTCCTCGACGAGCTTGCCCTGGACGTCGTCGGAAAGCATGAACTCCAGGAAGGCCTTGGTGGCCTCGTCGGCGTCCTTTGCGCAGTACATGTGCTCGGTCGCCCAGATCTTGAAGGAGTCGTCGGTGACATTCTTGCTCTTGGGCTCGACGCCCTCGACCTTGATGGCGTTGAACTTGGAGTCATCGAAGTGCGAGAAGTCGAGGTAAGAGATGGCGTTGTCGGTGCTGCCCATCTGAGTCTGGACATCGCCGGACTTATCGAGCTCGGCGTCGCCCTTAAAGTCGACGGCCTCGTCGCCAAAGACGGCGGCCTCGAAGGTGGCGCGGGTGCCGGAGCCGGCCTTGCGGTTGAGAACGACGATCTTGGCGTCGTCGCCGCCGACCTCCTTCCAGTTGGTAATCTGACCGGAGAAGATACCCTTGAGCTGCTCGAGGGACAGGTTGTCGACAGTGACGTTCTTGGAAACGACGGGGCCCATGCCCACGACGGCGACCTCGTGATCGACGAGGTTCTTGACCTGATCGGCCTCGAGCTTGGTCTCGGCGAAGACGTCGGAGTTACCGATGGTGACGGTGCCGGCGGCAACAGCGGTCAGGCCCTTGCCCGAACCGTTGCCCGAACCGGAGACGGAGACGTCGGGGTTGGCATCCATAAACTTCTCGGCAGCAGCCTCGACGAGAGCCTGGAACGAGGAGGCGCCGTCGTAGGTTACCTCGCCCGAGACGGACTCAGCAGCAGCGGCGCTGCCCTCAGCAGCGGTGTTGGCGGCGTTGGCGCCACCGCAACCAACGAGACCGAGACCGACGATGCTGGCAAGACCACCAGCGAGGCCGAGGAACTGACGACGAGAATAAGCCTGATCGAGCATGATCTTCCTTTCATACATGCGACTCGCGGGCACCCTGCCCGCTTTGCTGTTTGGAAAGATACGGTCTCGATCGGTCAGCGCCCGCGCCAACTGCGGTTTCTTACGGGCTATTGATAGACCCTTACCGCAAGCTCTGCCCAGCCTTTACAAACGGATAACAATCCAGCGCCGAACATGGCGCACCGTTTACACCAGAGGAACGTCCCCATGGACTGCCCCACCGCAACAGAAAAAGCCCGGGCAAAAGCACCGGGCTCGTAATGCAAGTTTGTATCCAAGCAGGATATAGGGGAAGCCCTACAGCTCCAACTCGTTGAGCTTTAAGATTGCCACGATGTAGATCTTGAGCGCCTGCTTGAGCTGTTCCTCGTTGGCGCACTCGTTGGGACCGTGCATCTGGCCGCCCCACGCGGGCAGCTCCAGGCCGGTCTCCTCGGGGCCAAACGACACGGCGCGGGCAAAGTTGCGCGCGTACGTGCCGCCGCCCATGGCAAAGGGCTCAGCATGCTTGCCCGTAAACTCGTTATAGGTATCAATAAGCGCCTTCACGGCCGGATCGTCAGCCGAAACTGAGAACGGCACCTTGGCACGACCCACACGGTACGTCACGCCAAAGCGGCCCACGAGCGGCTCGAGCTGCTCGCAAATGGTATCGGCGCTCGTGCTGTCGGGGAAGCGCACGTCGATGACCTGCCCAATATGGCCATCCGCCACGCGGATGACGCCAGCGTTGCAGGTAAGCGGGCCAAACGCCGGACTCGTCGCATCGATACCCAGGCCGCGACCATAGGCGTCCGCATGCACAAAGGCCAAAAACTTGACAAACTCGTGCTCGGCAGGCGTTAGCAGGCGCTCGTCGCGTGCACCAAACGCGTCCTCGGCCTCGCGCAGATACGTCACGATCAGGCCGACGGCATTGATGGTGCCCTCAGGCATCGAAGCGTGGCCGCCAATACCGTGGGCGAAAATCTGCGCATGGCCATTATCAAGCGCCGTGATCTCCAGACGGTCGGCGTTCTCGATGGGCGCCGGCAGCTCATCGGCGGCAATCGCGAGCTCGCAGATGGACTGCGACGGAATGGCATTGCTCGCCTCGGCGCCGCTCCAGGACACAATGCGCCCGCCGTCGATCTTGGGGCTCACAAACGTCGCCCCAAACTGGCCCTTCTCGGCATTGCAGACCGGGAACTCGGCATCGGGCGTAAACAAAAAGTCGGGGTCTGCGTGGTTCTCCAGGTAATGGTGAACGTCGGACATACCCACTTCCTCATCGCAGCCCAGCAGCGCGCGGAAGGTGTAGCGCGGGGTAATACCGTGCTTGAGCAGATAGGCGCCGGCGTAAAGCGACAGCACGGCAGGACCCTTGTCGTCGATAACGCCGCGACCGAGCAGCCAGCCCTCGCGACGCTCCATCGCAAACGGGTCGGTGTTCCAGCCAGGGCCGGCGGGGACCACGTCCACGTGGCAGATGGTCGCGAGCTGCTTGTCGCCGCGGCCCGGGATATCGGCAATGCCCACATAGCCCTCGTCGTCGCTCGTCTGGTAGCCGAGCTTTTGCGCAATGCCGAGTGCGCAATCGAGCGCGTCACGGACCGGGCGGCCAAACGGCGCGCCGGGCTCCGCATCGGCAGAAACCGCCACGGACGGATAACTCACCAGCTGCTCGATATCGGCGACGACATCTTCCCAGACCTCGTCGACATACTCGGTAACGCTCTGCTCCACCTGATTCATGGACGACCTCCTTAGCAATGAGCGACGGGCACGCCCGCCCCTCACATTACGTCATTAGATAGCGAAAAGTTTAGCAAGCTCTGCCACCGAGTGCACCACCGCATCGGCACCCGCCGCCTCGTGCTCGCCCGGCGCCGCCGCGCCCGAATAGATGCCGATGCACGGCACGCCCATCGCGTGCGCGCCCTCCACGTCGTTAAAGCGGTCGCCGATCATCACGGCCTCGTCGGCAGTCGCGCCAAGCGCCGCCAGGGCGTCGCGGACCGAATCGGCCTTGGTCTCGCGTCCCTGCGGCGGATTCATGCCAACCACCGCCTCAAACTGAGAAAGCCCCAGCTCATGCACCATGTCGATACACTTTGCCTCCATGCGAGACGTCGCCACGGCCATGCGATGACCCTGCGCCACCAAGCCATCGAGCAGCTCGGGGATTCCGTCGAACACGGGATACTCCTCCGGACCCAGCTCGTCAAAAAAGGCACGGTACTCGTCGGCCACCACGAGCGACTCCTCGCGCGTAAAGCCGTAAAAGTCGTGGAAGCTCTTCCACAGCGGAGGCCCGATCATGCGACGCAGGTCACCCATCTGCGCCTCCGAAAACCCGCGCGCGGCCAACGTTTTGCGCGTCGAGGTCATCACCGCCCGACCCGTATCTGCCACCGTGCCATCGAAATCAAACAGCACGACCGACCGCTTGCCTATCTCCAGCGCCTCCATCGGTATCCCTCTTCCCCAGTTGATGATTTCCACACCGACACTTCAAACTGTTGACTATTCAACAATTGAACCTAGCAATGTAGAGCAACTCCACTATACTTGTCGCACTTTGCTCTCAGAAGGCGGCGCCGTCGCGCCCCAACGAAAGGTGCAATTATGTCTTTTGCCATCATAACCGACTCCACGTCGGACATCTCCCCCGCCCGTGCTCAAGAGCTTGGCATCTACGTGATTCCGCTGCATGTGATTATCGAAGGCGAGGACCTGCTCGACCAGGTGCAGATTACCGCCGAGGAGTACGTCGCCCGCATGGCAGGCTCCGAGCAGCTACCGCACACCTCGCAGCCGAGCGCCGGCGAGTTCAAGGCACTCTTTGACCGCGTGCTCGCCGACGGCCACGATAGCGCGATCTTTATCTCGCTGTGCAGCGAGTGGTCCGCCTGCTATGCCAACGCCAGCCTGGTGGCCGAGACCCACGAGCTCGACGTACGCTGCATCGATTCGCGCACCGGCTCGGGCGCCGAGGGCCTACTGGTGGAGTACGCGCTCGCCATGCGCGAGGACGGCCGCAGCCTGGACGAGACCGAGGCGCGAATCCGCGCGACCCTGCCCGACGCCCATCTGCTGCTAATCCCGCGCACGCTCGAGAACCTCGTCAAGAACGGTCGCGCGCCCAAGCTCGCCGGCCAGCTGACGCAGATGCTCAACATTCGCCTGGCCGTTTCGCCGGAGTGGCAGTCGGGCGAGATCAAGGCCATCAAAAAGGGCCGCGGCGCCAAGCGTATCGTCGCCAACACCATGGCAGACTGCCTCACGTTTTTGGACGAGCACCCGGGCTCCAGTGTGCGCGTGCTCACGACCGGCGCCGCCGAGGAGCAGGAACTTGTCAACGAGGCGCTCGCAGGCCAGGACTACGTGGACGCCGGCACCGGCCCCATCGGCTGCACCATCGCCACCCACGTAGGCGTCGATGCCATCGCCATCAGCTACTGCCCCCGCTACCAGCCAACTCGCTAGGGACGCCCACACCGGTTGCGGTGAAATAGGGACTGTTTTTGGCTTATTAGCCGCCAATCAATCCCTATTCCACCGCAACTTAGAAGCAGTTCATTTGGGACGTGTCTCTATAGTTTTGTCAACCGCGCGCTTCGCGACATTTCGGCA
>CATYSO010000035.1 GCA_958412345.1 uncultured Collinsella sp.
ACCGCAGGAAGCTTGGATACGCATAGGGCGGTCCAGGAAATCGTCCGCACCCCCAAACGGGAGATTTTCCACCCTCGTGCTGAGCGGCCTAAAAGCCGTGACGGCCTAGGAACCTAAAGGCCAGGCGGATCCAGGGGCGAACCGCAACTTGCTTGTCCTCGTTATCCACCGCAGTGTTGGCGTTGCCAAGCGAAAGGCCGTGGCCGCCCTGGTCAAAGACGTGCATCTCGCACGCGACGCCTTCCTCGGCCATGCGCTGCGCAAACGGATAGACCTGCGCGATCGGTGCGGTCTTGTCGTCGGAAACGCCCCACACAAAGGTCGGCGGCATCTGGCGCGAAACATGCGTGGTAGGACAGATATCTGCCAAGTGTTCGTCAGTCGCCTCTCCGCCCGTCACCATCGACAGGTAATCGTTGAGCAAATCGCGGCCCGTCTTGCCGCCGGTCTTGGGCACGCGCAGGTCAATGCGCGGATCGCGCGTCTGCAAATCGCGCACATAGGCAAGATCGAGCAACGGATAGCCCAGCACCACGGCATCGGGACGGATATCGTCCGGACGTGCCCCGGCAAGCGCCGCAAAGGGACCGCTCTTCCACTGCGTTGCCAGCGAGGCACAGATCATGCCGCCCGCCGAAAAGCCCACGACGCACACGCGCTTGGGGTCAACATGCCACTCGTCGGCATTCGCGCGCACCGTAGCAACCATCTTGGCAAGATCGGCCTGTGGGTGCGGAAAGCTCACGTCGCCCGTGGCGCTCGTCACATAATTGAGCACAAAGGCCTGGTATCCGTGGTCCAAAAACGCAAACGCCACCGGGTCTTGCTCATGCGGGGCGATGTGCGTAAACGCGCCTCCGCCGCAGATAATCACTGCCGGGCGACGGCCATTGGGCTTATCGGGCAGCGGCTCGGCCCCCAAATAGGTAAACGTCGCCGGATATCCCTCGGTCGGTTCCTCGCCCCACAGCGCATGGTTCTCGACAATCATTGGTGCTCCCTTCGCGCAAAACGTGCGCACTGTTTATCGCCCTCAAGCGTACCCCAGTTGAACCCAGGGCGCAGAAACACTCCGGCAATAAGTTTCCCTTCAACTGATATATCACATAATCCCAGCTCAGGAGCATCGTTGGGCAGCGTAAAATAGGGACGCTGACCGTGCCGGGAAACACGTACGAAACGTTTCCGGCAAACCACACGCGCGCGATATGCGCACTTGATACGTTGGAGGCATCTATGGGTCTGCTCGATTCGCTCAAGTCCACGTTCACCCCGACGGGCGAGGCGTCCGTTCCGCCCGCAGCAAGCTTCGCCACCCGCGAAGGCGTCATCTACGCCCCCGTCAACGGCGTACTCGTCAACTTGGATGAAGTTCCCGACGAGACCATCGCCTCGGGCATGCTCGGCCAGGGCTACGGCATCGAGCCCATTACCGACACCATTTATGCCCCCGCCAACGGCCGCATCGGCGCCACCACCGTTACCAACCACTCCATCGGCATGATTACTGAGGACGGCCTACGCGTATTTATCCACGTTGGCCTGGGCACTGTGCAAATGAACGGCAAGGGCTTTGCTCGCTTTGTCGAGATGGGCGACACGGTCAAGGCCGGTCAGCCGCTCATCAGCTTCGACCGTGACGCCATCAAGGCCGCTGGCCACGAGGACATCGTGACCGTCATCATCTCCGAGCTCGATCGCCTCAAGAGCATCGACCACGTGGGCGAGTCTGGCACGCTTATCGGCGGCAACCCGCTCGTCAAGCTCGGCGACCCGCTGCTGGTGGCTAAGACCAAGTAGCCGAGCCCTGCGCCGCGCAGCCAACAAACAAGGTACCCAAGCGCCCACGCCCATCTGGCGTGGGCGCTTTTCGTTTGAAAACCGTCCCGCCAATGCCTTATCTGTATAGCTCAAATGAGACGAGCTGCTAGAATATCGAACCGTATGGATAACTGTCATTCAACCATCATGGGAGGATACGTGAACCGCACCAAAATCGCGCAGCTCTATGCCGATGCCGAGTCGCTCGGTGGCCAGACCGTCACCGTTGCCGGCTGGGTCAAGTCCGTCCGCGACATGAAAAACTTTGGCTTCGTTACGCTCAACGACGGCAGCTGCTTCCGCGACCTGCAGGTCGTCATGAACCGCGAGGCGCTCGACAACTACGACGAGATCGCCCACCAAAACGTCTCGGCTGCCCTCATCTGCACCGGCACCGTCAAACTGACCCCCGATGCTCCCCAG
Organism: uncultured Collinsella sp.; assembly: GCA_958412345.1. Classification (GTDB taxonomy): domain Bacteria; phylum Actinomycetota; class Coriobacteriia; order Coriobacteriales; family Coriobacteriaceae; genus Collinsella. The sequence goes on from CATYSO010000035.1 coordinate 2,245, forward strand.
CCCTTCGAACTCACCGCGACCGAAATCGTGGTCGAGGGCGTCAGCGCCCCGGACTACCCGCTGCAGAAGAAGCGCGCCACCGTCGAGTTCCTGCGCACCCAGCAGCACCTGCGCCCGCGCACCAATCTGTTCCGCGCTGTATTCCGCATCCGCTCCGTCGCGGCTGCCGCCATCCACCGCTTCTTCCAGGAGCAGGGCTTTGTCTACGTCAACACCCCCATCATCACCACGAGTGACTGCGAGGGCGCCGGCGAGATGTTCCGCGTAACCACGCTCGACCCCAAAAACCCGCCCCTCACCGAGTCCGGCGAGGTCGACTGGAGCCAGGACTTCTTTGGCAAGCACGCAAGCCTTACCGTATCCGGCCAGCTCAACGCCGAGAACTTCGCCATGGCCTTTGGCGATGTGTACACCTTTGGCCCCACCTTCCGCGCCGAGAACTCCAACACCACGCGCCACGCCGCCGAGTTTTGGATGATCGAGCCCGAGATGGCCTTTGCCGATCTGAACGACTACATGGACAACGCCGAGGCCATGCTCAAGTACGTCCTTAAGGACGTCATGGCAACCTGCCCCGACGAGCTCAATATGCTCAACAAGTTTGTGGACAAGGGTCTGCTCGAGCGCCTGGACCACGTGGCAAACTCCGACTTTGCCCGCGTCACCTATACCGAGGCCGTCGAAATCCTGGAGCAGGCAGTCGCCGCCGGTCACAAGTTTGACTATCCCGTGAGCTGGGGCATCGACCTGCAGACCGAGCACGAGCGTTTCCTGACCGAGGAGCACTTTAAGCGACCGACTTTTGTGACCGACTACCCGGCCGAGATCAAGGCGTTCTACATGCGCATGAACGAGGACGGCAAGACCGTTGCCGCCGCCGACTGCCTGGTGCCGGGCATCGGCGAGATTATCGGCGGCTCCCAGCGCGAGGAGCGCCTGGATCTGCTCGAGGCCCGCATCAAGGACCTAGGCATGAATCCCGAGCAGTACAAGTACTACCTTGACCTGCGCCGCTACGGTTCCTGCAAGCACGCCGGCTACGGTCTGGGCTTCGAGCGCTTGGTCATGTATCTGACCGGTGTGGGCAACATCCGCGACGTCCTGCCGCACCCGCGCACCGTGGGCAACGCCGACTTCTAATCGCCACAGCGCCACCAAACGCGTTCCAGCGCATCACGCCAGCGCCTCTCGGCAAGCCGAGGGGCGCTTTTTTCAACAGCATCCGTCAAGCTTTTGGCAAGGTTTTGGTCAGTTGAGCAGGGCTGTTGAAAACTCAACCCGCCGCTTGCCGGCAGCCATCGACCGCCCAAGGCGTCATGCGTCCTTAGCCAGCCCCCACGCCCTAGGCTCTGAGCCGGCATCACCTAAAACGGAAAGGACGTGGGCACTATGACCGAAGCCGTTGTTGAAAACTACGAGACCACGACTAGGGGCGCCGCCTCGATGGCAGCCTATCGCGCCGTGCGCATCCTGCAGCTCTTGAGCGAGAACACCGGCGAAGACAAAGCCTTGCTATCCGACGAGTTGGTCGAGCGCCTCGCCCATCCCGACGACCCCGCCCGCATGCCCATCTCGGCAGCACGCCGCAGTATCTACACCTCGATATCCGCGCTTCGTCACGCCGGATACGAAATTGACTACAAACGCGGCATGGGCTATCGACTGCTTACCCGCCCGCTTACCGACGAGGAGATCATACGGCTCCATGGCATGGTCATGCGCAACCGCTCCACGCCCATAGCGATTCGAAAGAGCATGGCGCAGCACTTGGTCGCCATGGCGAGCGCCGACGTTCGCGGCTATCTCGATACGCCCGAACCGGCACCAAGCGCAGACAGTAAATCTACCAAGGCCAAACACACGCCCGTCAAGCGCATCGACACGTGCGAGCTCGTCGAGCAGGCCATCGATCACGGGACCACGGTGAGCTTTGATATCTCGAACGTCACGACTCGTGGCGAAACCGAAGCAGTACGAATGACGCTGCGCCCCTTTGCCATCAGGCAACGCGATGGTATCTCGTATCTGCTGGGAACGGTCTACGACGCCCGAGGCACCGACGACACGCTGCGCACCGTCGAGATAGCCCGAATGAGAAACGTCAGCACACGCCTACTCGATGGCAAGAAGCTCTTTGCCGCCCTGGACGAGGACGAACGTCCCGCGCCGGCCGCGTAAGCCCGGCTACCGTCCATCGTTCCTCAGCGCCGCCCATCCGATTCAGAATTAAATTACCCGCCCAGATGTTGTAAAAATGGACATCCGCGCTACTATAGACCCACTTGCACTTTTTCCCAGTGCAGTGTTTCCAGCCATTTTTATACTGGGGGTAATGATATGAAGGACATCACCATCAGCCGCAGGAGCCTTCTGGTCTCCGCCGGTCTGCTCGCGCTCGCCCCGCTCGCCGGATGCGGCGGCAACTCTGGTTCCGGCTCTGCTGCCGCCGGTTCCGACTACACCATCGGCGTTCTGCAGCTCACCGAGCACTCCGCACTCGACGCCGCCAACGATGGCTTTGTCAAGGCCATCAAGGAGAGCGGCCTTAAGGTCAAGATCGACCAGAAGAACGCCCAGAACGACCAGTCCACGTGTAAGTCCATTGCCGACAAGTTTGTGGGCGACAACGTCAACCTGATTTATGCCATCGCCACGCCCGCCGCGCAGGCTGCCGCCGGCGCCACGGCCGATATCCCCATCGTGGGCTGTGCCATCACCGACTACGCCGCCTCCGGCCTGGTCCAGGACAACGACAAGCCCGGCACCAACGTCACGGGCGCTTCCGACCTCACCCCGGTCGCCGAGCAGCTCGAGATGATGCAGAAGGTCCTGCCCGACGTTAAAAAGGTCGGCCTGCTCTACTGCACCGCCGAGTCCAACTCCGACGTCCAGATCAAGGCCGCCAAGAAGGAGCTCGACAAGCTGGGCCTCGAGTACACTGACTTCACCGTCTCGAGCTCCAACGAGATTCAGTCCGTCGTCGAGTCTGCCGTGGGCAAGGTCGACGCGCTGTACTCCCCCACCGACAACACCATTGCCGCGGGTGCCTCGCAGGTCGGCCAGATCTGCAAGGAGAACAAGCTCCCCTTCGTAACTGGCGAGGAGGGTATGTGCATGGCCGGCGGCCTGTTCACCCTCTCCATCAACTATAAGGACCTGGGCTACGCCGCGGGCGAGATGGCCGTCAAGATCTTAAAGGGCGAGGCCAAGCCCGAGGACATGCCTATCAAACACCTCTCGAGCAAGGACCTGGTCGTCGTCAAGAACGACGAGATGGCCGAGGCCCTGGGCATCGACCTCTCCGCTCTGGACGCGTAGCGTCATGCGTGGCAATGCATCTAGAGCCCGTGCTCGTGCCATAGCCGCGTTATTCAATATCTGAGCCACAGGGGCGGACGCTGTAGATCGGCGTCCGCCCTGCTTGTTTCAGGTAAAACAAAACGTCTGTCCGCAACTCTTTTATGCAGCGTTACCGCTATTATGGAAAATCACGTGTCCACCCTATCCTAGGAGGTATGAAGCATGCTCATTGCATTGCAGGGCGCCGTCTCGCAGGGCGTCCTCTGGGGCATCATGGTGCTCGGCGTGTTTATCACGTTCCGTCTGCTCGACATCCCCGATATGACCTGCGACGGCAGCTTTGCCCTCGGCGGCTGTGTTTGCGCCGTGCTCATCGTCAACAATAACGTCGACCCACTGCTCGCCGTACTGGCCGGCATGTGCGCCGGTGCCATCGCCGGCGCCGTCACGGGCATTCTGACCACCGTCTTTGAGATTCCCGCGATCCTCGCCGGAATCCTTACGCAGATCAGCCTGTGGTCCATCAACCTGCGCATCATGGGCAAGTCCAACACACCCATCCTTGCCAAGGGCACCGTGTTCTCGGCCGTCAGCAATATGACCGGTCTGCCGCAGTCCACCGTTGCCATCATCCTGGGCATCGTGTTGGCCGTGGCCATCGTCGCCATCCTGTATTGGTTCTTTGGCACCGAGATCGGCTCGGCGCTGCGTGCCACCGGCAACAACGAGTACATGATCCGCGCCCTGGGCGTTAACACCAACACCACCAAGATGATCGCCCTCGTGCTCTCCAACGCCCTCATCGGCCTTTCGGGTGCGCTTATCTGCCAGAGCCAAAAGTATGCCGACATTGGCATGGGCACCGGCGCCATCGTTATCGGCCTTGCCGCCATCGTCATCGGCGAGGTACTCGGTCGCCTGCTGCCCGGCGGACTCACGCAGTTTAGCGTCCGTCTTGCTTCCGCCGTCTTTGGCTCCGTGGTGTACTTCCTCATCCGCGCCATCGTGCTGCAGCTGGGCATGGACGCCAACGACATGAAGCTGCTTTCTGCCGTAATCGTTGCCGTGGCCCTGTGCGTACCTGTGGTTTGGGAGCGCTACAAACTCCGCAGCTCCTACACGAGGGGAGATGAGGCAGATGCTTAAGCTCTCGCACGTCAAAAAAACCTTTAATAAGGGCACCGTCACCGAGAAGCGCGCACTCACCGGCGTCGACCTCACCCTTAACGACGGCGACTTTGTGACCGTGATCGGCGGCAACGGCGCCGGCAAGTCCACGCTGCTCAACATGATTGCCGGCGTGTATCCGCTCGATTCGGGCGTTATTGAGCTCGACGGCAACGATATCTCGCGTCTGAGCGAGTCGCAGCGCGCCAAGTACCTGGGCCGTGTGTTCCAGGACCCCATGCGCGGCACAGCGGCCGACATGCAGATTGCCGAGAACCTAGCCCTCGCCAAGCGTCGCGGTCAGCATCGCGGTCTTTCGTGGGGCGTCACCAAAGTCGAGAAGGACGAGTACGTTGAGCTGCTCAAGCGCCTGGACCTTGGTCTGGACACGCGCCTCAACGCTAAGGTCGGCCTGCTCTCGGGCGGCCAGCGCCAGGCACTCACCCTGCTGATGGCCACGCTCACCAAGCCACGCCTGCTGCTGCTCGACGAGCACACCGCGGCCCTGGACCCCAAGACAGCATCGAAGGTGCTCAATCTGACCGAGGAGATCGTCGACGAGAACCACCTGACCACCCTCATGGTCACGCACAACATGAACGACGCCATCCGTTTGGGCAATCGCCTGATCATGATGCACGAAGGCCACGTAATCTACGACGTGGCAGGCGACGAGAAGAAGTCGCTCACCGTGGCCGACCTGCTGCAGAAGTTCGAGGAGGTCTCGGGCGGCGAGCTCGCCAACGACCGCATGCTACTAAGCTAACGACTTAGAAAACCACCACAAAGGGACAGGCACCTTTGTGGTGGTTTTTGTTAAGGACTAAGGAGACTGCCGTGAAAAGATTCGTCCCCCGCCTTGCGTTAACCGCCGCGCTGCTTGCCGGCGTGCTCACTGGCGCACCCAGCCTCGCTTTCGCGGGGAACCTGCCCGCCGCTATTGACGGCACCGTGACCGTCATGCACACCAACGACATCCACGGCAGCTACAAGTACAGCTACAACGAAAGCAAGGGCACCGGCACCGTCGGCTTTGACGGACTGGCGGTTCTCTATAGCGCCCAGGGCAACGCCCCCGATCTTTTGCTCGATGCGGGTGATACCTTCCACGGACAGTCCTTCGCCACCATGAGCGAGGGCAAGAGCATCGCCGAGCTCATGGACACCTTCTACGCCGATGGCTACGACGCGACCACGCCAGGCAACCACGACTGGAGCTATGGCGCGGACAAGCTTCGCACCATGACCGGCTCCAGCACCACCAGCACACCCTTCGCCATGCTTTGCGCGAATGCAACGTCCTCGAACGGCGTATGGAGCTCGAGCATCACGAAGACGCTCAACCGCACCTGGGAGGACAGTGAAAATCACTCAACGTTCGCCTACCAGATCAAGGTCGGCGTTGTAGGAGCCATGGATGAGTCGCTTGGCTCCTCGCTGCGTGCGGACCTAGTCGCGGGCACCAACTTCTCGAGTGCCACGAACGCCATCAATGCCGAGGCAGAGCAGCTGCGCAAGGAGGGCTGCGATGTTGTTGTTTGTATCGCGCACACGCTCGACGCCAAGACCTTTGCCACGCGGCTCCGTGGCGTCGATGCCCTTATCGCAGGCCACGAGCACATCAACCTTAACGAGAAGGTGACGGGAGCCGACGGCAAGACAATCCACGTTGTCGAGGCGGGCAGCGCCTTTGCCGAAGTGGGACTGCTTTCCGTCCCCTACGAGTACGACACCAAGGGCACCGAAAGCACCGACGATGACACAGTGGCGGTATACGCAGGCAAAAGCGACGAGAAGCTCTATACCGCCAAGGATGTAAACGTTCTTTTGACCGATCCCAACAAGGGCTCCACCTATCAGAGCATCCTTGATGAGGTCCACGACAACAAGATCAAGCCGCTCGACGATGCCTTTAGCGCCGCATCGAGCGAGGTGCTCGGCACGAGCTCTACCAATTATTTCTACGGCGAGAACGCATCTGGCACGCACGGCTGGGAGATGGTGCGCACCACCGATCTCCGCCCCAGCAAGGAGGGCGACACCACCAAGGCCCAGACCATCGGACATGTGATCTGCGGTTCCTATCTTGACCTGACGGGCGCGGACCTTGCCATCGAGAACGCGGGCGGCATCCGCGGCGGCATCGCTGCGGGCGATGTGACCGCCGGCAACGTCATCGCTATCTCGCCCTACGGCAACACCGTGGAGACCTGGACCATGACTGGTGCGGACTTCCTGGCAGCGCTCGAGCATTCGCTGCAGATCAGCGACGAGTGCAATCACAGCTACGAGCTTCAGCAAGCCTACGTAGCGGCCGGCCACACCGAGCAGGAGGCGCAAGACATGTACAAGTGGCGCGATGACTCCGGCAGTGTCCTTTCCTTCGGCGGAATCAACGTGACAATCGATTGGGCGCAGCCCGAAGGCAAGCGCATCGTGAGCGCCACGCTCACCAAGGACGGCAGCACGCTCGATCCCACCAAGACCTATACCGTCGCCACCAACAACTACATCATTACCAACACGACCGACTTCCCCACCTTCGCACACGCCACCAAGCGCACCGAGTGGGGCACGTGTGAGGCGGCGCTGAGGGCGCTGATTGGGCAAAACGGCTGGGAGAGCAAGATGGCCGGACTCGCCGGCACCATCAGCTTCGGCTCCGCAGCCGTGGACCCCACGCCTACACCGGCCCCGACGCCTAAGCCCTCGCCTAAGACGGACACGACGACCACGAAGGTCATCACCAAGAAGACGACCGGCAAGCTCGCCGCAACGGGAGACCGCACGCTGGCCGTGATCGGCGCATGCCTCATCGGCGGCATCGTCATCATCATTCTCGGCATTATCTGGAAGCGTCGACGCTAAGCTACACCGCCGGGCCTTGCAGCCCCGCCGCGTAAACCTTATATCGAGCACAGAAGCCCGTCCGAATTTGATCGGACGGGCTTCTTGGTGGGTATCATGGTTGGATGATCATGAGGAGGTTTCCCTACATGGAATTGTTTGAGCCGATTCTTCATTTCTTTGAGCAGCGATGGGTCCACAACATCATCTGGGCCGGCATCTTGGGCATCGGCACCGCCGTTGCCGCCAAAGTCGCGTCCAAGACCCTGCACCACCTGCTTAACCGCGATGATAACCCGCTCCCAGCATCGAGCATCTTCATCAACATCGCGCGCGCCGTCATCTGGATGATCGGCGGCAGCTTTATCCTCGACAACTGTTTTGGCATTAATGCAAACGCCCTCGTCGCCGCTCTTGGCGTCGGCGGCATCGCTATCTCGCTCGGCTTTCAGGACACGCTGTCGAACCTTATCGGCGGTATGCAGGTGACCTTTATGGGCATCATCAAGCCTGGCGACAATATCGAGGTCGGCGGCGTGTCAGGCGTGGTCCAAGACATCACCTGGCGCCACACGACCATCGAGGACGCCTGCGGGCAGACCATCATTGTGCCCAACTCCAACATCTCCAAGAACACGCTCGTGCATCTGATGCCCTTTGGGCGCGTGGCCGTGCCCGTTGCCGTAAAGGACACGTCTAAGTGGGCTTCCCTTGACGCGCTGGCAGACGAGCTCACGAGCGCAACCAAAACGGCCGTCTCGCCCATCTCTGGCTTTGACAAGGAGCCGTACGTGCTCTTTAGCGAGATCGGCGACTTTGGCATTAAGGGCAAGATCATCTTTATCGTCAGTGACGACAGCACCACCTTCACGGCAGCCGACGCCTGCATCCGCGCCATCGCCCCCATCATCGCCTAAACCACCACAAAGGGGACAGTGAACTGCACCCCGAAACTTGGACTGAATAAATAGCGACTACGCCGCAAGGGCCCGGTTCCGGAACTCCTCCGGCGTCAGGCCCTTCAATCTTACCTGCCTGCGCCGCGTGTTCCAATGGACTATGTACCCCTCCAGGTCGCGCTTGAAGTCCTCGAAGCTGCCCCACTCCCTGCCGCGGTAGAACTCGTCCTTCACGTGGCCGAAGAGCTGCTCGGTGGCGGCGTTGTCGACGCAGTTCCCCTTGCGCGACATGCTCTGGGTGATGCCCGCCCCCTCCAGCCTGGAGGCGTAGGACTCGTGCTGGTACTGCCAGCCCATGTCCGAGTGCATGGTCGGTGCCGCCCCGTCGGGCAGGGCCTCGAGGAGCCGGTCGAGCATCCTGTGCTGCTGGGCGAGGTCCGGCGAGGTCGATATGTCGCTCGCCACGATCTCCTTCGTGCAGAAGTCGAGCACCGGGGCCCAGTAGGCCTTGGCGCCGGCGACCTTGAACTCGGTGACGTCGGTGCCGAGCTTCTGCCACGGCCCCTCGGCGCCGAAGTCCCTCGCGATGACGTTCTCGAACGTGCTCCCCACGAGCCCCCTGTAGGAGCTGTACCGGCGGCGGGAGCCCCGGCGGCGTATCCCGCACCGGATGCCCATCTCGCGCATCATCTTGAGCACGGTCTTGTCGGCCACGACCGCGCCCAGCTCGGCGCGCAGGCACATGGCTATCTGCCGGTGCCCGCAGCCGTTGGCGGTGCGCGAGAATATCTCGGCCGCGGCGTCGCGCAGCTCGGGCCTGGTCGGCCTCCGCGGGTGCGCCAGCGCGTAGTAGTAGGTCGACCTCCTGAGCCCCGAGCACTCCAGCAGGTGGCGCAGGGAGTGCCCCTCCGCCCTCAGCGCCCTCACCGCCTCGGCCGCCGCCCTGGTCAGAGCCCGTCCCGCTCGACCAGGGCGCGCAATTTTTTTAGGTAGGCGACCTCGGCCTCGAGCCTGCGGCAGCGCTCCTCGAGCTCCTGCTCGCGGGTGCGGGCGCGGGGTTTCGACCTCGACCCCCTCGGCCTGCCCTTCGGTCCGGGCCGCAGCGCCTCGGCGCCGCCCTCGCGGTAGAGCCTGCACCAGCGCTCCAGCGGGGACTTCGACCTGATCCCGAACTCGGCCATGGCGTCGGTCTTCGCCATCCCGCCGTCGACCACGGCCGACGCCGCGGCGACCCTCTGCTCGAATGTGTACCTGGATTGTTTCCCGCCCATGGACAGCAGCGCCTCGCTTCCGAACGCCCGGTATACCCATGTTAGCGTCAATCTATTTTTCACCAGTTTCGCTAAACAGACGCGCCGTTCGC
>CATYSO010000036.1 GCA_958412345.1 uncultured Collinsella sp.
TAGCCGTGCAACGGAAAAGAGCCGCCCTTTCGGACGACTCAAACTGTAATGGGGCCATTTTAGCTACCCCGGCTGATAACACGAATGATTGGCTGATTAACAGCCGGGGCAGCTAAAATAGCCCCGTCCCAAATTGACTACCCCTGCTTACAGCCCCCACTCGTGGTGAGGTCGTGAGCCTAAAAACGTGTGCGTGCGCTTGTCGTTCGTATCTGCTATCATTCCTAGTCTGTGCGCTCATGCGGGCGTGGCGGAATTGGTAGACGCGCCAGATTTAGGTTCTGGTGGGATTCCCGTGAAGGTTCGAGTCCTTTCGCCCGCACCAACGCACCCGCGTCGGCTTATGCCCTCGCGACTCTTTGTTGCATAAAGGTACCAGCACCTCAGATAAGCTGGGCAGTATGAGGAGGAACGTGTTGAACATCACCGCTTCTGACGTCAAGGACGCCAAGCTCACCGCTACGGTCACCATCCCGGCCGCCGACGTCGACGCCGCGATCAAGAAGGCCTACAAGGACACCGCCAAGAAGTACCGCTTCCCGGGCTTCCGCGCCGGCAAGGCTCCCCGTCCGGTCATCGACTCCGCCCTGGGCGCCGAGGCCACCCTCGCTCAGGCCACCAACGACCTGATCGCCGCCAACGAGCCCGCCGTCCTCAACGAGCTGGATATCGTCCCCACCAAGAGCGGTGATTACAAGGAGCTCGACCTCGCCAAGGATCACGAGGACTACACCTACACCGTCGAGTTCTCCCTGCGCCCCGCCGCTGAGCTCTCCTCCTTCGACGCCGTCGAGATCGAGATGCCTCCCGCGGAGGTCACCGAGTCCGAGATCAACAACCAGGTCGAGATGCTCCTCAACTACCGTGCTACCTTCGAGGACGTCGAGGGTCGCGCCGTCGAGGCTGACGACTATGTGACCGTCGACCTCAAGGCCGTCGAGAATGCCGACAACTTCGCCGCCGAGGGCCGTATGCTCATCGCCGGTAGCGACAGCAACCCCGCCGAGTTCAACGAGGCCCTGATCGGTGCCAACGTTGACGACGTCAAGACCGTCACCTGGACCGACGAGGTCGAGGAGGGCGAGGAGGCCGAGACCCACACCGTCGAGGTCACCGTCAAGGGCATCAAGGTCCGCAACACCCCCGAGCTCACCGACGAGCTCGTCAAGTCCGACTTTGGCTTCGACAGCATCGACGCCATGCGCGACGCCATCAAGCTCGAGATCGAGCAGGACAAGGCTTCCCGCCTCCCGGCCGAGAAGGAGAACCGTTGCGTCTCCGCTCTCGCCGAGCGCCTGCAGCTCGACGAGATGGACGCCGACTACGAGCAGTCCGTCTTTGAGGAGCTTGGCCAGAACTTCCTGTCCAACCTCGCTGCCCGCGGCATGACCCTGGACACCTGGCTGCCCGCTTCCGGCCTGACCATGGAGCAGTTCATCGGCGACCTGCACAAGCAGGCCAACGACGTTGCCCGTGAGTCCCTGGCTCTGGACGCCCTCGCCCATGAGCTCAAGATCGAGGTCACCGAGGACGACATCAACGCCGAGTTCGAGAAGGCCGGCGTCAAGGACGTCGAGGCTTCCAAGGCCGAGTTCATCGCCGATGGCCGCATGCCCGCCGTCCGCGAGTCCATCCGTCGCTCCAAGGCCGTCGACCACCTGGTCGAGAACGCCAAGGTGACCGAGGTCGACGAGACCGCCAAGGACGCCGAGTAATTCTCGCCACCTTTCCCGCGAGCGCATGTACGCGCCCGTGATGGGGTAAAGTTATAAGCCGGTTATCCGGTTGCTTCGTACGGTGCCAGCCAATGCATAGCATGCGGGCACCGTACGTTTGTCTAGAACCACTATTGGTCCGTAAGAGAAATGGAGATGCGTATGATCGCTAAGTTCGATTCCGCCCTCGTGCCATACGTTATCGAGCAGACGCCGCGCGGCGAGCGCAGCTACGATATCTATTCGCGCCTGCTCAACGACCGCATCATCTTCTTGGGCGAGGAGATTAACTCCGTCAGCGCCAACCTGGTCGTTGCCCAGCTGCTGCATCTTGAGAGCCAGGATGCCGAGAAGGATATCTCGCTCTACATCAATTCGCCCGGCGGCGAGGTCTACTCCGGCCTGGCGATTCTGGACACCATGAACTTCATCAAGCCGCAGGTCTCTACCATCTGCGTCGGTATGGCCGCGTCCATGGCCGCCGTGCTGCTCTCGGCCGGCGCCAAGGGCAAGCGCTTCTGCCTGCCGCACTCCAAGGTCATGATTCACCAGCCCAGCGGCGGTGCCCAGGGCCAGCAGACCGAGATTGAGATCGTGGCCGAGGAGATCAAGAAGACCCGTCGCGAGCTCAACCAGATCCTGTCCGACGCCTCGGGCCAGCCGATCGAGAAGGTCCAGGCCGATACCGAGCGCGACAATTATCTGACCGCTGTCGAGGCCCTCGACTACGGCCTGATCGACCGTATTGTCACCTCGCGCGATCTCGCCGCGAAGGACGCCTAGGATGGCAGGTAACATGCAGGACAACTTTGACGAGAACGGCAACCCCATCCGCTGCTCCTTCTGCGGAAAAGAGCAGGGACAGGTCCGTCGTCTCGTAAAGGGCCCGACCAACATCTTTATCTGCGACGAGTGCGTCGCCGCCTGCTCCGAGATTCTGGAGGAGTCGCTGGCTTCGGACTTTATGGACGCCGCCCGCAACGGCAAGCTGCCGGGCTTCCTCAACGACCACGGCCAGGCTGCTGGGCAGCCCGCCGTGGACCCCGAGGCCGAGGGCTTTGAGCTCGAGGACGACCGCCAGGTCATCACGCACGTGCCGACGCCGCACGAGATCTATGACGAGCTTTCGGCCTATGTTATGGGTCAGGAGGACGCCAAGCGCGCCATGTCGGTGGCTGTGTACAACCACTATCGCCGCGTGATCGAGGGCGGCGCTGCGGTGTCTGCCTTTGATGACGACATGGGCTCGCAGTTCGATGACGATATGGACGAGGTTGAGCTCGCCAAGTCCAACATCCTGCTGCTCGGTCCCACCGGTACCGGTAAGACCCTGTTGGCCCAGACGCTCGCCCGCATCCTCGAGGTGCCGTTTGCCATCGCCGACGCCACCGCGCTCACCGAGGCCGGTTACGTTGGCGAGGACGTGGAGAACATCCTGCTCAAGCTTATCAATGCTGCTGATGGCGACATTGAGCGCGCTCAGGTGGGCATTATCTACGTGGACGAGATTGACAAGATCGCCCGCAAGGCCGAGAACCTCTCCATTACCCGCGATGTCTCGGGCGAGGGCGTTCAGCAGGCACTGCTTAAGATTCTTGAGGGCACGGTGGCCAGCGTTCCGCCCACCGGCGGCCGCAAGCATCCCCAGCAGGAGCTGCTGCAGATCGACACGACCAACATCCTGTTCATCTGCGGCGGTGCCTTTGTGGGTCTGGACAAGATCATCGCCGACCGCGTGGGCAACAAGGGCGTGGGCTTTAACTCCGAGATCGCCGGTCCCACCTCGGTCGACGAGAACGACCTGCTGCGTCAGGTGCTCCCGCAGGACCTTAATGCCTTTGGCATGATCCCCGAGTTCGTGGGCCGTACGCCCGTCGTCACCCAGACGCAGGCGCTCGACGAGGACGACCTGGTGTCGATCCTGACCGAGCCCAAGAACGCCGTGGTGCGCCAGTACCGTAAGATGTTCCAGCTCGAGGACGTTGAGCTTGAGTTTGAGGACGCCGCCCTGCACGAGATCGCCCGCATGGCGCTCGCCCGCAAGACCGGCGCCCGCGGCCTGCGCGCCATCTGCGAGGACGTGCTACAGCAGACGATGTTCGACCTCCCCAGCGAGGAGGGCGTAGCCAAGGTCGTCGTAACCGAAGCGGCGGTCAAGGGCGAAGCACAGCCCACCCGCATCTACGGCTAAAACCTGCCTAGAACGTGTTTGTAAATAGCCTCCGGCCACCCACGGTCGGAGGCTATTTTATATATACGCAATAACCCCAACTGCCTGTGTTATTCTGTGTGTTTGTTCAAGCCTCAGCGAAGTCCTATCAGACTGAAGTAATCGATACCTAAGAGGAGGAATGTAGGCCCGATTTTCGTAGATTCCGCACGAGCCGAAGACCACTTAATGTGGTCTTCGTGCGAGCCAGGACTTGACCGAGCGAAAATCGGGCCTACATTCCTCCCCGGTGGGCAAGGGAGAGATATATGGAAGAAATGCCCAAGAACTACGATCCGTCGACCAACGAGCCGGCGATCCTGCAGAAGTGGCTCGACGGCGGCTACTACAAGCGCCGCGAGGGCGTGGGCGACTGCACCGTCACCATTCCGCCTCCCAACGTGACCGGCAAGCTCCATATGGGCCACGCCACCGACGACTCCATCCAGGACGCCATCATCCGCATGGCCCGCATGCGCGGCAAGTCCACGCGCTGGGTGCTGGGTACCGACCACGCCGGTATCGCCACGCAGACCAAGGTCGACAAGAAGCTCAAGAGCGAGGGCATCAGCCGCCTGGAGATCGGCCGCGACAAGTTTGTCGACGCCTGCTGGGACTGGACCCACGAGTACGGCGGCATCATCGTCGAGCAGATCAAGCGCATGGGCTGCTCCGTCGACTTCGATAACGAGCGCTTCACCATGGACGAGGACTACGCCCAAGCCGTGCGCAAGGTTTTCTGCGACTGGTATCACGACGGCCTGATCTATCGCGGCAAGCGCATCGTTAACTGGTGCCCCAACTGCACCACCGCCATCTCGGACGACGAGGCGGAGTACAAGGACGAGAAGGGCCACCTGTGGCACCTGCGCTACCCGCTGACCGAGCCGGTCAACGGTCAGGACTACATCGTCGTCGCCACCACGCGCCCCGAGACCATGCTCGGCGACACGGGCGTTGCCGTCTCCCCGAAGGACCCCGAAAAGGCCGCCTTCGTGGGCAAGACCGTCATGCTGCCGATCGTCAACCGCGAGATCCCCATCTTCTCCGACTACCACGTCGACGCCAACTTCGGTTCCGGCTTCGTTAAGGTCACCCCGGCCCACGATCCCAACGACTACGCCATGGGTCAGGCCCACGACCTGCCGCAGATCAATATCTTCGACGAGCACGCAGTGGTCGTCGAGGGCTACGGCGAGTTCACCGGCATGACGCGCGACGAGTGCCGCGAGGCCGTCATCAAGTGGTTCGAGGAGCACGACCTGCTCGACCACGTCGAAGAGCACGATCACTCCGTCATGCACTGCTACCGTTGCGACTCCGCCCTGGAACCGTGGCTGTCCGAGCAGTGGTTTGTCGCCGTCGACAAGCTCAAGGGGCCGGCGCTCGACGCCGTCAACTCCGGCAAGGTCACCTTCCATCCCGCGCGCTGGACGCAGACCTACACCACTTGGATGGAGAACCTCAAGGACTGGTGCATCAGCCGCCAGCTGTGGTGGGGCCACCGCATCCCCGTGTTCTACTGCGAGGACTGCGGCTGGGAGGACGCGCTCACCGAGGACACCGACGTGTGCCCCAAGTGCGGCGGCCACCACATCCATCAGGACGAGAACGTGCTGGACACCTGGTTTAGCTCGCAGCTGTGGACCTTCGCCACGCAGGGCTGGCCGCAAAAGCCGGAGCTGCTCGAGGGCCATCATCCCACGACGGCGCTCGTCACCGCGCGCGACATCATCGCGCTGTGGGTCGCCCGCATGGTCATGAGCTCGCTGTACTTCCTGGACGAGGTGCCGTTTAAGGACGTCGTCATCTACCCGACGATCCTGGCCAAGGACGGCAGCCGCATGTCCAAGTCCAAGGGCAACGGCGTTGACCCCATGGACCTCATTGGCATGTACGGTGCCGACGCCATGCGCTACAACCTGCTGACGCTGTGCACCAACAACCAGGACGTCAAGTTCGACGCGAACATCGATAAGAAGACCAAGAAGCTTATCGACAGCCCGCGTACTGACCAGGCCAAGAGCTTTGTGACCAAGATCTGGAACGCCAGCCGCTTCCTGCTCATGAACATGGATGGCTACACGCCCGGCGAGCCCGTCGTGGAGACGCCGGCCGACGCCTGGATGTTCAGCCGCCTGGCCAAGGCCGTGAAGATGGTCACCGAGGGTATTGAGAACTACACCTTTGGCGACATGGCCCGCGGCGTGCAGCAGTTCTTCTGGAATGAGGTCTGCGACTGGTACGTCGAGGTCACCAAGGCCCGCCTGAAGGGCGAGGGCCGACTGCAGGCTCAGCGCAACCTGATCTTTGTGCTCGACACCTCCATTCGCCTGATGCACCCGCTCATGCCGTTTGTTACCGAGGAGATCTGGGACAACATGCCGGCGAGCGTGCTCGACCTGGATGCCGAGGGCAACGTTGACCGCGCCGAGGCGCTCATGATTGCCAAGTGGCCCGAGCCCGCCGACTACGCCAAGTACGTCGACGAGCCCGCCGAGCGCGCGTTTGAGCTGTGCCGTGCCGTCGTGTCTGCCGCCCGTGCCACGCGTTCGCGTTATCGCTTGAGCCCCAAGGCCGAGCTCGACGTGGTCGTGCGCGCCGGTGCCGAGGACATCGAGAAGCTCGAGAGCCTGCGTTCGACCATTGAGCCGCTGACCAACACCGCTTCGCTGGTCATGGGTACCGACGTTGAAAAGCCGGCCGCGAGCATCGCCGTGGTCGATAGCGGCGTCGAGGTCTTTGTGGTGCTCGAGGGCAAGGTTGATCTTTCGGCCGAGAAGGCACGCCTGGAGAAGGAGATTGTCGCGGCGCAGAAGGAGCTCGCCGGCTGCGAGAAGACGCTCGCCAACGAGGGCTTTGTGGCCAAGGCCGCGCCCGCGGTGGTCCAGAAGAAGAGGGACCGTGCAGCTGAGCTCAAGGAGATCCTGGCGGCGCTGACTGCTCAGGTTGCTGACTTCTCGTAAGCGTTACTGGGGGACGCGGTTTGGGGCATTGCTCGCTACTGCGGACAGTCCTGCTCGCACGAAGGCCACATTAAGTGGCCTTCGGCTCGTGCGGAACTTGTATCGAGCAAAGCCCCAAACCGCTCCCATGGCGGTTACGGAGGCGCCCGCTGCCTGGTGGGGCCACTTGGTTGTGGCCTTGAGGTCGCTGCAAAGCGGTGTTTGGCTGATATTTTGTATGGGAGGGGCTCGTTGTTGATTCGGGCCTCTTTTTATGTTGAGGGGACTTTGGGTTATGGCTAAGCGTTCTGGGTCGTATTCTGTGCCGTTCTCGTTTGAGCTTCTTTCGTTTGATGAGGCTGTGGGGCTTGCTGCTGATACAGGGCGGATTTCTGGGGATGCTGGTCCTCTGCTTGAGACGGTTGTCGATATGCTCGATGAGCTGGGGCGTCCGGACGAGTATTTCGATTGCATCCAGGTTGCCGGTACTAATGGCAAGACTTCGACCACGCGTTTTTCGGCTGCTATCCTTCGCGGCGAGGGGCTCAAGACCTCGCTGTATACGTCGCCGCAGCTGGTGCGCTATCCCGAGCGCATGGAGGTCGATGGACGCGTCGTGAGCGATGAGGCCTTTGCCCGTGGCGTTTCTGCCGCCGTTGAGGCGGGGCGTCGCGTGAATGCGCACCGTGTGGCGGCGGGGGAGCGCGCCTATTCAATCACGCCGTTTGACCTGCTGACGGCTGCCGCGCTTGTCGTGTTTGCCGAGGCCGCGGTGGATGTTGCCGTGCTCGAGGTTGGCATGGGCGGGCGTTGGGACGCCACGAGCGCCACCGATCCTGTCGCCGTGGCCATTACGGGCATCGGGCTTGACCACACGCGCATTCTGGGCGACACGCTCGAGGCCATTGCGGGGGAGAAGGCTGCGGTCATTAAGCCCGGACGCCTGGTTGTACTGGGCGAGGGCACGCACGAGGCGAGCGTTCAGCGCGTGATGGATGCACGTTGTCGCGAGTGCGGCATCGTGCCGCTGGTGGTGAACCATGCCATGACCAAGGTGCCGGCACATGTGGGCGACACGGTGGAGTTCAGCTGCACTACGTCGCGTGCGATCTATACGTCGAGTATGGTTAAGCCTGCGTATCAGCCGCAGAATGCTGCGTGCGCGATTATGCTGTGCGAGGGGTATCTGGGCCGCGAGCTCGATCATGACAAGCTCGATGCGTCGCTTATGGGCTGCCCTACGCCGGGTCGCTTTGATGTGCTGGGAACTGATCCGCTCAAGCTGATCGACGCCTGCCATAACCCTCAGAGCTGCGAGAACTTTGTGAGCGCGCTGATCGAGATCGATCCGTGCGTGGAGAATCGCCCCACGCTGCTGTGTGCCGCGCTGGCCGATAAGGACGTGGCGGGCATCGTCGACGTACTGATCCCGGCCTTCCCGCGCGTGGTCGTGACCCAGACCGATTCCGATCGCGCCCTGCCGGCAGAGGAGCTCGCTGCCTTGGTGGACGCTGACAAGCTGGCGGGCGTGTACCCCAGCGTGTCCGAGGCCCTCGCGGCCCTCGATGCCGCCGGCGAGCCTTTCGTAGCCGCCGGCACCATTACCTTAGCCGGCGAAGTAGCAGGCCTGTTGCGCTAGCCCATCCCCTCATCAGTTGCGGTGAAATGCGGACTGTTTTACAAGCCAGAAGCCTCAAACAGTCCGTATATCACCGCAACTCAAAAGCAGTCAATTTGGGACAGGGCTATTTTGGCTGCTCTGTGCCCCGAATTGACTCGCTTGCCACGAAATGGGCCTATCTACTACGTTTTACCGACTACCCTCGACCACACGGAACATCGCGAAATTAAAACCGCAGGTAGACGGCCTGCGGATTTTGCGAAAACGCGGGTATGGTCGACCCATGCGGGTTAAATGTAGTAGATAGGCCGTTTTTGTGGCGCGGTATTGGTGGGATGCGGCAAAGGAGCTGTCCCTTTGCCGCATTGCCTAGTCTAGGCGGACCGGATCGTGGGGGTAGGCGTTGAGAATCTCGACGCCGTTCTCGGTCACCAGGGCCAGGTCCTCGATGCGGACACCGGTGCGGCCGGGGAGGTAGATGCCCGGTTCGATGGAGAACGTCATGCCTGGCTCTACGACCTGCTCGTTGACCAGCGAGACGTCGCCCGGCTCGTGGTCCTGCAGGCCGATCGAGTGACCCAGGCGATGCGTAAAGTACTGCCCATAGCCCGCGTCTTCAATCACATCGCGCGCGGCGCGGTCCAGGTCGCACATGCGCACGCCCGGTGCGATGAGCGCTTCGGCGGCCTCGTTGGCGCGGCGCACGATATCGTAGATGCGTGCCGTCTCCTCGTCCGGCTCGCCCCAAAAGAACGTGCGCGTCATGTCCGAGCAGTAGTTGCAGCAGCGTCCGCCAATGTCGAACAGCACCACGTCGCCGCGCTTGAGCACGGTGTCGTCGGGCTCGTGGTGCGGGTCGCCGGCGTTGGCGCCAAAGCTCACGATGGGCGGAAAGCTAAAGCCCTCGCAGCCGTGCTTGCGATACAGGCCGAGCATCTGGTCGGCAATTTCGCGCTCCGTTACGCCCTCGTGGACGAGCTTGATGGCATCGGCCATCACGGCATCGTTAGCGGTTGAGGATACGCGCATGAGCTCCTGCTCGGCGGCATCCTTGTGGGTGCGTGCGGCGGTGACGGCAAAGTCACCCAGGAAAAACTCGCTCGCAGCATGGCGCTCCATGAGCGGCATCAAAAAGCCAGAGCGCATGACGGTGTCGATACCGAGTGGTTTGGTCGGGTCGATCTCACTCGCGATGGCGTCGGCCACGACATCGGTATCGGTGTGGTAGGCAACGCGGGCGTTGTCATACTCGGGCAGCTGATGCAGCGCGTTGACCAAGATCACGGGCTCGCAATCGCGCGCGAGCAGCACACCGCAAAAACGTTCGAACATATCGGCATAAAAGCCGGTCAGATAGTATATCGACCACGGGTCGTTTACGAGCAGCTGCGCGCCGGGGTGCTGAGCCTCGAGCGCATCGAGCACGCGCGCCACACGCTGGTCATCGACATGTGCCATGAAACATCCTTTCGCTAGGCTGCCACCATGGTATCCCAAGCCCGGCACATAGGGACGTTCCTTTTATGCCGGCACCTCGGGACACTCTTTGCAAAAGAAAAATCATTTGAGCGAACATTCGGGCTAAAGTAGTCAAAAGAGGCCCGTCCCAAATGGGCTGGTTTCAAAAGTATGGCGGATTACGGGGCTGGACCTGTGTTGCTTGACCATGGGAAAAATCGCGAAATTAAAACCGACGCTCCTATAAGTTGTCAAGAGGCAGTTTGCGGGAGCGTTCTCTCC
>CATYSO010000037.1 GCA_958412345.1 uncultured Collinsella sp.
TGCCTCCCTTTTCTCGAACCTTAATTTCAAAGTCCAAGAAATGGGATGCAGTTCATTTGCACCAGGTTGGTGCAGATTAACCTGGCCCCATTGCACCAATTTCGTATGCGCTAGACAAAGAGCTCGCATTCCTTCCGCACGACGCAAACCTTGCTCAGCATCTGGGAAACAGCGGATAGCTTGTTGGGATCAAGCTTACGAGCGCCTCGCGGGCATACGGCAATGCAGCGCATGCAGGAGATGCACGCCTCGCCAGCTGCTCGTTTGGGGTCACCCTTGTCGATAGCACAAACGGGGCACGCCGCGGCGCATGCACCGCAGGAGACGCAATCCTCTGTTGCCTCAGGTGCCATGCGGTGACCTCTGGCTTGTTTATAAGGACGATTGCCGGGAATAGAGGGCTCGGATGCATCCTCAGCCAACAGCTTTTGCTGAATTTGCTGCGCAAACTCTGCGAGCTGTGCCGCATCCTGCGCATCCGGACGACCGGCAGCAAACTGACGAGCAACGGAATGTTCTGCAATGGCTGCAACTGCCGCGATTACCCGGAATCCCGCATGCTTCGCAACGTCCTCCAGCTCTACGAGCGTGTCCTCAAACGCGCGGTTTCCGTAGACGCACACCAGAACGGCCCGCGCTCCGTTGCCGTGAACCATGTTCAGTCGGTCGACCGCCACGGCAGGGACTCTGCCGGCATACGCTGGCACGGAGATAACAGCCACGTCGTCCTTCGTCATCGAGACCTCGTGGAAATCCAACCCGCTATCGGTCAGATCGACGGTAACGGTATTCTTGTCCAGCGCTCCAGCCACAAGGCAAGACACCTTCTCCGTTCCACCCGTCGGACTAAACACAATTTCAAATACGCTCATCTAGACACCCTCCCCCTACGCTCAGCAACGCGTCAAGCCGTTTTCACATCCAGCCAGAGTATACGGCACGTGGGGTCCCCATTTTGGCGCACCAAGCACCCCAATGCACCAACCCTACGCTGCCTGCCTCTTCGTTTTGTATAAATTACGGTACAGATTGTATATATTTACGGGATACCGCCGTGTTCTCCTGAGGTACCCCATCCTGGCCCGTGCAAAAAACGGAGTATTCTGCAACGTGACCGCGCCAGCACCGCCGCGGATGGGCAAAACTGTAGGGCGCCGCATCCTTTTAAGTCCCGACATGGCGAGAATGACGCGCCCCTGCTCCGGAAAACGACGAAATCTGACTCAGAACGCTCGCTAGGGATATCCGAAGGCCACCGTTGGCGACATCGAATCATATGCAGACAACTCGAACTGCAGAATACTCCAAAAAATGCACGGCGCACCCCATAGGACCCATTGCTGCATGGCGGAAAATAGGTCCTCGGCATCCCCCAGATGCATTCCCGAGAAAATCACGTTTGAATTAGCGATGGACACGGCAAACAAAAGAGCCCGAGCGTTGTTTGCTCGGGCCCTTAGCTTGTCTCACGCTAGCGCGCGATGCGTATGTTACTTGCGCTTGCCGCCGCCGTCACCGGGGCGGCGGGAGCTGCTACCGCGCTTGCCACCACGACTGTTGCCATAGCTGCCACGGTTATCGCGACCGCCGGCGCGGCCGCCACGGGAACCGGCCTGGTTGCCGCCACGCCCGCCGCGATAGCCGCCACGGCGCTCCTCGCGGGTGTCGTCGTAGTTGCGCCAGTCATCGCGACGATCGCGGCTGGCACGCGGGTCGCGACGATCGCGCGACTCATTCGAACGACCAGCGCCGCCGCGGCTACCGCGCTCTTCAAAGCGCTTGCCGCCACGGGACTCACCGCCACGGGAACCTCGCTCACCGCGACCCTCGCCGCCGCGACGCTCATCACGGCCACCGCGCTCGTCATCACGACCGGAACGACGGCGGTCGCCCGCACCGCGCTTGCCACCGCGCGAACCGCGGCCCTCGTCCTCGCACTCGACACGACGACGGCCACCGCGATCCTCATCCTCGCGACGGCGGCGATGTGCCTCGCCCTGGAACTGCTTGGCACGACGCTCGGCACGGTTACCGCGCGCAGGCTGCTCAGCGGCACCAGCACCGCCGCGCTCCTCGGCAGCTACCTCGCGGGCCACGCTCTCAACAGCCTCGTCTACGCGAGCCTGAACGCCCTCGCGCACGCGGGTCTTGCCGCCGCGCTTGGGACGGCTCGGACGCTCGCCGTCGCCGCGACGCTCATCGCGACCGCGGTTGGAACGACCGGCCACATCACCGTAATCGTCGCCGTTGCGCTTGCCGTCGCGACGTGCCTGCTCAAGCTTCTTCTTGCTCTTGGACTTGCCGCGCTTGGTCTTCTTCTTCACCTTAAAGGCTGCAGGGTCGCGCTCGGGATCAACCGCGGGCGGATTGGGGCCCACGTGCAGGTCGCCGGCCTCGTAGATGTCGGCGGTCTTGTCCATGAGCTTCTCGATCTCGTAGAACTCATCGACGTCCTGCTCGGTCACAAACGTGATGGCCCACCCCAGCTCGCCGGCGCGGCCCGTACGGCCAATGCGGTGGATATAGTCGGTCGGCTCGGCCGGCACGTCAAAGTTCACGACGTAGCGCACGTCGCTAATGTCGATGCCGCGGGCAAGCACGTCGGTTGCCACCAGCACGTCGACGGTGCCGTCGCGGAAGGCCGAAAGGGCACGCTCGCGCTGGGCCTGGCTGCGGTTGCCGTGAATCGCGGCGGCCTTGATGCCCTTACGCTCCAGACGACGGCAGCAGCTGTCGGCGCGGTGCTTGGTGCGCATAAAGACGATGGTGCGCTCCGGGCCCTCCTTTTTGAGGAACTCAGGCAGCAGGTTGTTCTTTGCCTCGATGGACACCGGGAACACAAACTGATCGACGGTGTCGGCGGTCGACGTGGCCGGCGCGATCTCCACGCGGGCCGGGTCGCTCACCAGGTCGGTGATCTCGCCCACGGCCTCCTCGTCGAGCGTCGCCGAGAACAGCAGCGTCTGGCGCTCGGCCGGCGTCTCGCGCACAATGCGGCGGACGGCGGGCAAAAAGCCCATGTCGAGCATGCGATCGGCTTCGTCGAGCACCAGCACCTTGACCTCGTCCAGGTGGCAGGCACCCTGCTCAATCAGATCGACCAGACGGCCCGGCGTGGCGACCAGGATGTCGCAACCGTACTTGAGGGCAGCGGTCTGGGGCTTGTAGCTCACGCCGCCCACGACGGTCACGGCAACATGGCCGGTGACGTCGGCGATTTTGCTCGCGACCTCGTCGATCTGCTGGGCAAGCTCGCGCGTAGGGGTGATGACGAGCATCACGGGGCCACGGCCGTTGCCCTCGGGCTTCTTGGCACCGCGACGGCGGTTGCGGCCGCCGCGCTCACGCACGGGTTTGGGCGGAGCAATGTGCTCCAGATTGTTCATGGTCGGCAGCAAAAAGGCGGCCGTCTTGCCGGTGCCGGTCTGAGCGGCGGCAAGCAGGTCGCGGCCTTCGAGCACCACGGGGATCGAGCCGGCCTGCACGGGCGTCGGCGCCGTGTAGCCCAGGTTCTCGATAGCACGAAGTATCTCGTCCGAAAGTCCCAGCTCGTCAAAGGCGGGCAGGCTCTCGGTAGCGGACTCGACGGCCTGGGCAGCATTGGCCTCATCGGCCGCATCGAAGGCAGCCTGGGTCATGGCCTCGTGGGTCTCGTCCAGAATCTCGGCGTCCGTGACGTCGGATACAGAATTACGCATATGTTGTTGTTCCTTATCTGCACGCGCAAAGGGCACGGCATGCGGCCGCGCGGGCGTGCTTGGTAGTGCGCTAATACATACAAAAACAGGTGCGCACAGAGAGGACGTTGCTCAGCACGCTGGCGATCGCTTTGGCAGCCCTATCACGCGCCGTCCAGACGCAGCAGCTCTAAGCGATGGAGCAGATTCGCCGCCGGTTAGTATACCCGCGCATCGCATGCCCCCACGTAAACCACAGATGACGGGGCGTTGGGCTATAGCGTCGAAAGAAATAGCAGGGCAGCCATCCCACTCTGTATCGAAATGAGTGTATCCCATTTCTCTACTGGACACCCCCAGGGGGTATGGGTGTATAGTATCGACAGGTTAACATTTCTGACCCAACGTCGCAGAAAGGAGAAGCCATGGCTCAAGATACGTTCGATGTGGGCGGCATGACGTGCGCCGCCTGCCAGGCGCACGTGGACCGCGCCGTCAGCAAGCTCGGCGGCGTCCAAAACGTCGCGGTCAACCTGCTCGCTGGCTCCATGCTGGTCGACTACGACCCCGCGCAGGTCACGCCCGACGACATCTGCGCCGCCGTCGACCGCGCGGGCTACTCGGCATCGCCCGTCGACGCGGGCACCGGTGCTGCCCCAAGCGGCAGTTCGCAAGCCAGGTCCGGCGCCGCCCATATGGAGTCGCCCACCAAAAAGCTGGAGGCCGCCGCCTCCGCCATGCGCACCCGGCTCATCATCTCGATCGTTTTCCTCGTCCCGCTGTTCTACATAGGCATGGGACACATGCTCGGCTGGCCGCTGCCCGGCATCTTTACCGACCACACCCACAGCATGACGCTCGCCCTCACCGAGCTCGTCCTGCTCATCCCCATCGTCTATGTCAACGACGCCTACTTTATCAACGGCTTTAAATCACTGGTCCACGGCGCGCCCACCATGGACGCGCTCATCGCCGTCGGCGCCACCGCGTCCATCGCCTGGTCGCTCTACGCCATGTTTATCATGGCCGACCAGCTGGCCGCGGGGCAGGTCCACGAGGCCATGATGACAGGCATGGACAACCTGTATTTTGAAAGCGCCGGCACGATTCTGTCGCTGGTCACCGTAGGCAAATACCTCGAGACGCGCAGCAAGTCCAAGACCGGCGGCGCCATCGAGGCGCTGATCGACTTGGCGCCCAAGACCGCGACCATCGTGGCCGAGGACGGCACCGAGACGACCGTCGATGTCGACGCCATCCTGCCTGGCCAGGTGCTGCGCGTGCGCCCCGGCGAGTCCATCCCCGTCGACGGCGTGGTGCTCGAGGGTGCCTCGGCCGTCGACGAGAGCGCGCTCACCGGCGAGTCCATCCCCGTGGAGAAGACCGTCGGCGACACCGTCAACGCCGCCACCGTCAACCGCACCGGCTCGTTTACCTTCCGCGCCACGCGCGTGGGCGCCGACACGTCGCTCGCCAAGATCATCCAGCTCGTCGAGGACGCCAACGCCACCAAGGCGCCCATCGCCCGCATGGCCGACAAGGTCGCCGGCGTGTTTGTGCCCGTGGTGTTTGTGATCTCGGCCGTGACCTTTGTGGCGTGGATGGCGCTGACCGGAAGCGCGAGCGAGGCGCTCACCTCCGCCGTCGCCGTGCTGGTAATCAGTTGCCCGTGCGCGCTGGGGCTGGCCACGCCCGTCGCCATTATGGTGGGCACCGGCAAGGGCGCCGAGATGGGCATTCTGTTCAAGAGCGCCGAGGCGCTGGAGAATCTGCGCAGCGTGGGCACCGTGGTGCTCGACAAGACCGGCACCGTCACCCGCGGCAAGCCGGCTGTGACCGACATTGTGGTTGCCGAGCGCGCCGACGGGGCACCCGCCATGAGCGAGAAGGCGCTGCTCAAGCTGGCCGCCGCGCTGGAGCGCCAGAGCGAGCACCCGCTGGCCGAGGCGATTATGGCCGAGTGCGAGACACGCGGGATCGTCGCGCGCATGGTCGAGGACTTTGTCGCCGTGCCCGGCCGTGGCGTCACGGCACGCGAGGGACAAAACGTCATCGCCGCCGGCAACGTGCGGCTGATGAATGAGCTGGGCATCGCCGTGCCCGCGGGTCTTGCGGAACAATTTGCCGCCGAGGGCAAGACACCGCTGTTCTTTGCCAAGAATGGCGAGCTTGCCGGTACCATTGCCGTGGCCGATGAGGTTAAGGAGACGAGTGCCGGGGCCATCGCCGCACTGCGCTCGCTCGGCGTCGACGTGCGCATGCTCACCGGTGACAACCGCGTGACGGCCGAAGCCATCGCCCGCCGTGTGGGACTCACCAGCGAGCAGGTTATCGCCGACGTCCTTCCCGCCGACAAGGAGCGCCACGTGCGCGAGCTGCAGGATGCCGGCAGCAAGGTTGCCATGGTGGGCGACGGCATCAACGACTCCCCCGCCCTGGCGCGCGCCGACGTGGGTCTTGCCATCGGCACCGGCGCCGACATCGCCAAAGAGGGGGCAGATGTGGTGCTCATGCGCAGTGACCTTATGGACGTCGCCCGAGCCATCGAGCTATCGCGCGCCACGATCCGCAACATTAAGCAGGATCTGTTCTGGGCGCTGTTCTACAACGGCATCGGCATCCCGCTGGCCACGGGCGTGTTCTTCCCGCTCACCGGCTGGCAGCTTTCGCCGATGTTTGGCGCTGCAGCGATGAGCCTGTCGAGCGTGTGCGTCGTGACCAACGCCTTGCGCCTGAAATCCTTTAAACCAAAAGTGGCAAAATAGGCTCACCATTAAGTCCATTTAGAACGGCTTTTCCAGGTGCCCGAGATTGACCTGAAAGAGGAGCGACGCGTACTTTGGTACGCGAGCGACGGCTTGAAGGTCAAGGTCGGGTGCCTGGGAAAGCCGACACAACAGAGAGGAATACCCATGCGTTACACGATCAAGACTTCGGGCCTTATGTGCGGTCACTGCGACGCTACTGTCGAGACTGCGCTGCTCAGCGTGGCAGGCGTAACCGACGCCGATGCCGATCACGAAACCCAGACCGTCCAGGTGGAGTGCGCCGACACCGTAACCGCCGAGCAGCTCGCCGCCGCCGTCGAGGGCGCCGGCGAGAAGTTCCACGCGCTGTCCGTGACCGCTGCGTAGCGACCTGCGCATACCCACCCCCGACCAGAAACGAGGACCCGCCATGATGGCAGACCATAAATCGGTGACTCGCATGCTCAAGACGGCGCGCGGGCAGATCGACGGCATCCTGCGGATGGTCGAGGAGGATCGCTACTGCGTCGACATTTCCACGCAGCTCATGGCCACGCAGGCGCTCATCGCGCGTATCAATGCCGACGTGCTCAAAGCCCATATCGAGGGCTGCGTTGCCTCGGCTATCGAATCGGGTGACGAGGAGCTCAAGGCAGCAAAACTCGCCGAAATCGAACGCGTCGTCGACAAGCTCGCCAAGTAATTGGTACATCGGGGACAGGTACGTTTTGAACTGCATCCCATTTCTTGGACTTTGAAATTAAGGTTCGAGAAAAGGGAGG
>CATYSO010000038.1 GCA_958412345.1 uncultured Collinsella sp.
AGCCCCTTGCGGCGTAGTTCTTATTTAAGCCGTCCAAGTTTTGGGGTGCAGTTCAACTTGAATCCAGCCCCCGCTCTTTTGTAGGGATGGGGATGCGCTGTGATACAGGCTCTTTTGGAGGCCTGGTTTCGTTACGCGAGCTCGGCTCCGAGGGCCTTGCAGGCGGCCTCGCCCTCGTCGTCGGGCGCGTCGTAGCAGATGGCGGAGTCCACGACGTTGACGCCGACCTCGTCGGCGTCGGCCTTCCAGTTGTCCATCCACTCGCCCTCGGCCCACGAATAGGAGCCAAAGAGGACGACCTTCTTGTCGCCGAGAGTCTCCTTGACCTCGTCCCACATCGGCTGGAACTCATCGTACTCGAGCTCCTCGGAGCCCATGGCGGGGCAGCCGAAGGCGAAGGCGTCGTAGTCGGCGGCCCTGTCGGCAGAGAAGTCGGCGCAGGGGATGACCTCAGTCTCGGCACCCGCGGACGTGGCGCCTTCGGCGACGAGGTCTGCCATGGCCTCGGTATTGCCCGTGCCGCTCCAATAGACGACGGCGATCTTGCTCATGTTGTGTCCTTTCGGTCGTGCGGCGCTGGCCGCGGCTTGTACGTTCTATCGGGTTGCCTGGGCAAGTTGCGCCAGGCTGCAGCCCTGCTGATAGATAAAAGTGAAGTATTGTGTGCAGGCACGGTAGGCATCAAACGTCACAAGCGCCTGCTCCACATTTGCGTAGACCTTCCAGGCCCCAAAGACCTTGTAGTTCTCGCCGCGCTGGACGATAAACTCGTGCACGTCGTCGTAGGGATATCCAAGGAAGTAGCCTATTTCGTGCGGAAACTCGCAGGTGCATTCTTTGCTGCAGCGAGCTTGCTGGGGCAGTGCGCATCGAGTCTGGCTGCAGGCGCATTCCGCGGCGTTATTGCTCGCGAGCGTGATGCGTGATGCCAAATGAACAAGGCATGTCGAAAGGTCTCTCGTGTCGTAGCCTTCCGAGGCGAGTGCTGTTTGGACGCGAGGGTCTGCGAAATAGGTGGTGAGGCTTTTGGCTCGGTACACGTACACAAGTGCTCCGCAGGGCCGCCAGACCAAAACACTCAGGTGGATGCCGAGCGGGTCAAGCTCGCGATTGCACTGGGCGATAACGTTGAGCAGGTGTGCTCGGCGTTCTGCGATGGTTTCGGTCGCGGTCGAGCCATCCCCGTGGGCGTAGGCGCCTGGATAGGTAAAGAGCGATGCCGGCTTGATGCCCGCGAGCGTGGGAGAGCAGTTGCGCACGACTGCCGCCTGAAACGTTGGGATGTCTATTGTTCGAGTCACGACGCTCCTTACGGATCTAAACTGTTAGCCTAGGAAAACTTATACACGAAAGTAAGCCATGGTCAACAAAAAAGTTTGAAGCGGGAAACTAATTGATCGAACGGACATGATTTTGGGTTAAGATGGGGACACCCCATGGGGGTATCTTGATAGGGCTACTTGAAAGGGGAACGCATGAGTGACTTGCTCAACCCTGCGAATCTCATCGCGCTGGTCGTCATTGCCGTCGGCATGTTTTTTGGACTGCGTCGCATTGCCGCTTCGACACACGGGAAGAGTTGTTGCAGCGATGGCGCGAGCGGCAAGAAGGCCAAAAAGGTTGTTGTGACGGATACCGATGCGTCGCACTATCCCTATAGCGATGAGCTGCTCATCGGCGGCATGAGTTGCGACGGCTGCGCTCAGAACGTGGCGAATGCCCTCAATGCCCTGGATGGCATTTGGGCCACGGTGACGTATGCGGACCACACGGCGCGCATCCGTTCTAAAAACCCGATCGACCGCGAGGTACTCGAGGCAGCCGTGAGGGATGCGGGCTACTACGTCATGACACTGTAAGCGCCGCCTTGGATGTATTTTCTTGTCTAGGCACGTCCGCGCAGTTCGATGTCTTGAATGTCATCGAAATCGATGACGATGTCTTTGAGCTTGAGGAGCTTGAAGGCGGGGAGTACCTCGTCGAGGATGCCCGTGCGGCTACGATAGCCGTACGTATCGTAATAGGTGACGCGCACCAGGTCGCCGCGTTTGAGGCCCTCGAGCTTATGCGAAAGCTCGAGGGCTTTTTCTTCCGTGAGCTCACATTTTGGTTCGACGGTGATCTCTTGCTTGCGCACGAGTTCGTAGTATCCCGTGAGGGCGGCAAAGGGCATAAACTGTGCGGCGCGGTTAGCGCGCACGGCACCGTTGGCAGTGAGGTTGGGGTCGGCGGCGCGGCGTCTGCCCTCGGGGTCCGCCAGGCGCTCGAAGGCGGTCGGCGGGCGCACGGGCTGCTGCTTGGGTTTAGGCACGGTGTCCTCCAACTTGTTCGTTGCGTTCGCGCGCGGTGGCGCCGGCGGTAAAGCTTAATCCCTTGACGAGCGCGTTCTTGCCGTACTTGCCTTTCACGGCCAGGACGGCGCGCGCCAGGTCGCGCTCGTGCTCATCGGCCTCGATATCGCTGAACAGATCGATGGTGGCAAATTCCTCGGGCATGAGGTTGCCAAATCCCAGGTTGATGCGCTTGACCGGTCGTTTGGGATCGACCGTTTGTGCCCAAAGGTCATCGAAATACCCCATGATCTTCTTAAACGAATTAGTGCGCTCGGGCAGCTTTCGCGAGGCGTTGGAGTGCGCAAAGAGCGCGGCATAGCCACCACGCGGTTTGCCGCCGTGTTCGCCCACAAAGATGCCATCGATTGCCTGCGCTTCGCGCACCAGACGACGCCTTTCGTCATCGCGCTGGACGGGCTTGGGAGCACGGGGCGCGAGCTCGGGGCCGGCGGTTGCGGTGGGTTCGATGCTCGATGTGCTCGAGCGCAGGTGCCCGCAGCCGTCCACATATTGCGCTGTACCGCTGGCGTCGAGGCGGCGTATGTCGGCTCGTTCGCTCGCATAACCCACAAAGAGCGAGATGCTGTCGCAGACCACGTGCTTATCGACTAGGTCCAACACGGCGTTGTCGACCATCTCGCGCAAGACGGTGTAGGCCTGCTCGTAGGCATAGCCCTTCGAGAGCACCTGCCCCGTGGTGGTCGAGGTCGCTTGCGGGCGATAAGCTTGGATATCGGCGATGGTTGTCGGCTCACGCCCGAAGGCGTGGTCGATAAGATATTCGGCATTGACGCCGAGCTCATCGTAAAGCAGGTTTTCGTCGAGCGCGGCGACGCCCATCAGATCGTAGACGCCGTACTTTTCGAGGCGGGCTGCCACGCCGGGGCCGATGCCCCAGATATCGGTAATGGGACGATGAGGCCAGATCTCCTTGCGGAAGGTCTCGTCGTCGAGTATGCCGATGCGGCTGGGTACGTGCTTGGCGGTAATGTCGAGCGCCACCTTGGCCTGAAATAGGTTGGGGCCGATCCCGACCGTTGCCGTAATGCCCGTGCGCGCGAGGACTTCGTCGCGTAACATGCAGGCGAACCCTTCGGCATCGGTATGGTAGAGGTCTAGATAGGGCGTCACGTCGATAAAACACTCGTCGATTGAATAGACGTGAATGTCTTGCGGGCTCACGTATTCCAGATAGATGCCGTAGATTTGCGCCGACACCTCCATATAGTGCTGCATGCGCGGCACCGCCTTGATGTAGTCGATGCCATCGGGAATCTCGAACAGGCGGCAGCGGTTGTGTATCCCGAGGTCCTTCATGGACTGCGTGATGGCGAGGCAGATGGTCGTGCGCCCACGCGATTCGTCGGCAACGACCAGGTTGGTGGTGAGCGGATCGAGCCCACGATCGACGCACTCGACGCTGGCATAAAACGTCTTGAGGTCGATGCAGATGTAGGTGTGCTGCTCGTGCGCCACGCTTTCTCCCATCAAACACATGTTCTTATCGAATACATGTTCGATAATACCCGCTTGCGCGGACATCGTCAAAACCTGTCCCTCTTTGGCGGGTATGGTCGTGCGGTTGCATCGGGTTTTTAACGCAGCTCTAAAGAGCGCGAAACAGCTCGGAAAACCTCGCTTCGTAGCATGAGCCTAACGATTGATACCGCCTATACGCACGGAAGGGTTGTGGGGATAATGGTCAACTATGGGTTTGGTATGCCGACGCGCTTGGTTGCGGATGGGGACGTGGCTCGCTGGTGCGGGCGATTGGTTGCCCACTATGGCGGCACCAAGGCACTGGTCGTGCTGGGAGGCGACAAGCACACGCGTGATGAGCTCGTTTCGGCGGCGCTGGGCTCGCTCGATCGCGCCCTGCTCGAGCGCGTGCTTTTCCGCTGCGGTTTGGTCGGGGGCGACGGGGGAGACGAGCTGATCGACGAAGCCGTGGCCTTGGCGACCGACGAAGGCGTGGACTTTGTCCTGGCGATCGGCGATGCCGATACGGCTGGCTTTGCGCGCGAGCTCGCTCGTCGCATGGCGGCGCTCGATGCCGTCGAGGACGGCTTTGTTCCCTACGGATGCATCGTCTCCGAGGGAAAAGTGCCCGCCGTTGTGGGTGCCGGCGAGGTTCCCGTTTTCGCCATCATCGCGCCCGAACTGCTGGAGGGCATTGGGTCTCCTCTGCGTGAGTTGCTCGGCAGCGTGTGCGCAGCGGCCTAATATTTGGCATAAAGGGATAGGTTATTTTTGATTGGTAAAGCGTTTGACCTGCCAAAATAAACCTGCCCCTTTTTGATCGGTTGCCGTTTGGGGGCCGATTGGCAACGCTCGCTGATTATAGTCTTGACCTGCGCTAGAATAGTGGCATCTGAATGTCCGGGCGCATGGAGGCGTGCGCCCGTATGCTGAGGAGGACTCTATGGCAACTGTTGCCGCACCTATCGATGCTACGTCGACTGCCGCTTGGAAGGCGCTCGAGGCCCATCAGGAGAAGCTCGAGGCCGAGGGCATCGACCTCAAGGCCTGGTTCGCTGCCGATGCAGAGCGCGTGAACAAGCTGAGCTTTGACGCCGGTGACCTGCACTTCGACCTGTCCAAGAACCTGGTGACCGATGAGACCGTCAAGCTGCTGTGCGATCTTGCCCGCGAGGTGAAGCTCGAGGAGCGCCGCGACGCCATGTTCTCCGGCGAGCACATCAACACCACCGAGGACCGCGCCGTCCTGCACACCGCGCTGCGCCGCCCGGCAAGCGAGAGGGGCCAGCTCATCGTCGATGGCCAGGATGTCGTTGCCGACGTGCACGAGGTCCTCGACCGCATGTATGCCTTCGCCGAGCGCGTGCGCTCCGGTGAGTGGAAGGGTGTTACCGGCAAAAAGATCGAGCACCTGGTGTCCATCGGCATCGGTGGCTCCGATCTGGGTCCGGTCATGGCCTACGAGGCCCTGCGTCCCTACGCCGACGCCGGTATTGACTGCCGCTACATCTCCAACATCGACCCCAACGATCAGGCAGAGAAGCTCAAGGGCCTCGATCCCGAGACCACGCTCGTGATCATCGTCTCTAAGACCTTCACCACGCTCGAGACCCTCACCAACGCTCGCGAGGTCAAGACCTGGATGCTCGAGCAGCTCAAGGCTCAGGGCGCCATCGATGGCTCCGATGAGCAGAACGCCGAGGCCGTGGCCAAGCACTTTGTCGCCGTTTCCACCGCACTCGAGAAGGTCGAGGCCTTCGGCATCGACCCCGCTAACGCTTTTGGTTTCTGGAACTGGGTCGGCGGCCGCTACTCTGTCGACTCCGCCGTGGGCCTGTCGCTGATCGTCGTGCTCGGCCCCGAGCGCTTCCAGCAGTTCCTCGAGGGCTTCCACGCCATCGACGAGTACTTCTGCAACACGCCGCTCGAGAACAACGCCGTCGCGCTGATGGGCCTGCTCAACGTCTGGTACGTCAACTTCTTCGGTTCCAAGAGCCACGCCGTGCTGCCGTACTGCCAGTACCTGCACCGTTTCCCGGCCTACCTGCAGCAGCTCACCATGGAGTCCAACGGCAAGCACGTCCGCTGGGACGGCAGCGCTGTGACCTCCGATACCGGTGAGATCTTCTGGGGCGAGCCCGGCACCAACGGTCAGCACGCCTTCTACCAGCTGCTGCACCAGGGCACCGTGGTGGTTCCGGCCGACTTTATCGCTTTCGCCAACACCGCCAACCCCGCAACCGACAGCGGTCAGGACGTGCATGAGCTGTTCCTGGGCAACTTCCTGGCCCAGACCAAGGCGCTCGCCTTTGGTAAGACGGCCGATGAGGTGCGCGCCGAGGGCACGCCCGAGCAGATCGTCCCGGCCCGCTGCTTTGAGGGCAACCGTCCGACGACCTCGATCTTCGGTGACACGCTGACCCCGTTTGCGCTCGGCGAGCTCATCGCCCTGTACGAGCACATCACGTTTGTCGAGGGCACGGTCTGGGGCATCGACTCCTACGACCAGTGGGGCGTTGAGCTGGGCAAGCAGCTTGCCAAGCAGATTACCCCGGCCTTCCACGACGATGCTGCAAAGGCCGAGCAGGACGCCTCGACTCAGGCACTCATCGAGTTCTATCGCGCTCACCGCAAGTAGTCTTTGCCGCTGATTAAGCGTTAAGCAGAAAGGGGCCCGTATCCGTTAGGATGCGGGCCCCTTGCTGTCTGGATGAATAAGGCAGCGGGCGGCATTGAACTGCCTCCCATTTCTTGGACACGAGAAATGGGAGGCTTTTATGCGTGTCG
>CATYSO010000039.1 GCA_958412345.1 uncultured Collinsella sp.
GTTGGGCAATTTACAGTAGCGCAATTGACCGATTTTCCATTGACGGTAACACGAGGTCGAAACCCCGGGCCCGTACCCGCGAGCAGGAGCTCGAGGAGCGCTGCCGCAGGCTCGAGGCCGAGGTCGCCTACCTAAAAAAATTGCGCGCCCTGGTCGAGCGGGACGGGCTCTGACCAGGGCGGCGGCCGAGGCGGTGAGGGCGCTGAGGGCGGAGGGGCACTCCCTGCGCCACCTGCTGGAGTGCTCGGGGCTCAGGAGGTCGACCTACTACTACGCGCTGGCGCACCCGCGGAGGCCGACCAGGCCCGAGCTGCGCGACGCCGCGGCCGAGATATTCTCGCGCACCGCCAACGGCTGCGGGCACCGGCAGATAGCCATGTGCCTGCGCGCCGAGCTGGGCGCGGTCGTGGCCGACAAGACCGTGCTCAAGATGATGCGCGAGATGGGCATCCGGTGCGGGATACGCCGCCGGGGCTCCCGCCGCCGGTACAGCTCCTACAGGGGGCTCGTGGGGAGCACGTTCGAGAACGTCATCGCGAGGGACTTCGGCGCCGAGGGGCCGTGGCAGAAGCTCGGCACCGACGTCACCGAGTTCAAGGTCGCCGGCGCCAAGGCCTACTGGGCCCCGGTGCTCGACTTCTGCACGAAGGAGATCGTGGCGAGCGACATATCGACCTCGCCGGACCTCGCCCAGCAGCACAGGATGCTCGACCGGCTCCTCGAGGCCCTGCCCGACGGGGCGGCACCGACCATGCACTCGGACATGGGCTGGCAGTACCAGCACGAGTCCTACGCCTCCAGGCTGGAGGGGGCGGGCATCACCCAGAGCATGTCGCGCAAGGGGAACTGCGTCGACAACGCCGCCACCGAGCAGCTCTTCGGCCACGTGAAGGACGAGTTCTACCGCGGCAGGGAGTGGGGCAGCTTCGAGGACTTCAAGCGCGACCTGGAGGGGTACATAGTCCATTGGAACACGCGGCGCAGGCAGGTAAGATTGAAGGGCCTGACGCCGGAGGAGTTCCGGAACCGGGCCCTTGTGGCGTAGTCGCTATTTATTCAGTCCAAGTTTCGGGGTGCAGTTCACAGGCACCTTTGTGGTGGTTTTGGCGCGAGCAAGCCGTTAAAGCCCGGCCGACCAACGACAGGCGCCCAGGTCGACGTGCATGGAATCGGTAAACGTCACGCCCTCCCCCATTAAGAGCTCACGCTGAGCATCGGGGCCGCCAAACGCAAAGCCCTCGCAAATGCGGCCATCGGCAAACACCACGCGATGGCAGGGAATCTGACCAGGGCGCGGATTGCTGTGCAGCGCATAGCCCACAAAGCGCGCGCTCCGCGGACGACCGGCGAGCAGCGCCACCTGACCGTAGGTGGCGACCATCCCCTCGGGAATCTGCTCGACCACCTCGTACACCCGCTCAAAAAAGCCCTCAGACGCCATTGCTCGCTCCTTTCACCCCGGTAAAGCATAAACCACCACAAAGGTGCCTGTCCCCTTTGTGGTGGTTTATGGCAAGTCGGTTAGTTGGCGGGCTGGAAGAAGGCTACGGCTACGGCGCCGGGACCTACGTGGGTGCCGATGGTGGCGCCAATGGTGTGGACAGGCAGCTCGCCCTCGGTGTGGCCAGCCCACAGCGCCGCACTGTCCTCGATATATTTCTTGAGCACGGCGTCCGAAAGGCCCGTATAGCCAAGCGCCAGCGGCATGGAAAAGTCGATGCCGCCCGCCTTTTCGACCTTCTGGTTGAGCAGGTTACGGCCGTTCTTGGAACCGCGCGCCTTGCCCAGCTGCACGATCAGACCGTCCTCGGCAGCCACAACGGGCTTTACGTTGAGCAGCGTGCCCACGGC
Source organism: uncultured Collinsella sp. (assembly GCA_958412345.1). Lineage (GTDB taxonomy): Bacteria > Actinomycetota > Coriobacteriia > Coriobacteriales > Coriobacteriaceae > Collinsella. The sequence continues at coordinate 1,852 of CATYSO010000039.1, forward strand.
GCCGGCAGCAGCAGACAGGCGACCGCCGCGCACCAGGTACTCCAGCGTCTCGAGCAGACCAATAACCACCACGCGGTCACGGACGGCCTCGACAGCCGCCGCGATCTGGGCCGCGCCCTGGCCCTCGTCCACTAGGCGCAGGGCATACTCGACCAGCACGCGCTCACCCAGGGTAACGTTATTGCTATCAACCACATACACGTCGCCGCCCGGCGCCTCGGCAAGTGCGGTACGGGCGCTCTGATTGGTCCCCGAAAGTTTGGCACCCACGGTAATAATCACCGCCTCGTCGCCGGCCTCACGTGCTTCGGCAATCGCCTGCGAAAAGGCGTACGGGTTGACCTGACCGGTCTTGGGCAGCTCGTCGCGCTCCACGAGCATCTCGTAAAAGCGCTGGTGATCGATGTCGACGCCATCCATATACACATCGGTGCCAAAGGTAACGGACAGCGGCAAGACGGACAGCGCCGGGTGCTCCGCCGGCGACATATCGCTGGCGGAATCGGTAATAATGCGGACGGACATAGCGAATCCTTTCTTGCGCAGGTCTCGCGCAGGGAATTTTGACAGCAATGTCCCGGCACGGCGTACGCGCTCAAACGGGACGATGCAGTTCTTGGCTGAAAGCTAGCGCCAGCGCGGCTCTAGATCTCGCGCAGGGTGTTGAGAATCGTGCGCAGCGACGCATACATCTGCTCGCGCTGCTCCACACCCATAGCCTTACCGGTGGTATCGAGCACCTCGCGAATGATGCGGTCCGCCTCGCTCATGCTCTCGCCGCCCAGGGCAGTCAGGCGCACCGGAGCACGGTACTTGACGGCCGCATCACCCGAGTCGTCAACCTCGACGTAGCCGCCCTCCTCCAGATGAGCCAGTGTGCGCGAAACGGCGGCACGGGTAACGCCGGCCATGCGGGCGAGGTCGGCGCCAGTCAGGCCGTCCTTGCTGCGCTCAAGATAGTACAAGCACATGACATCGGAGCCCTTAAGGCCGAGCCTTGCGCCTTCGGACGTCTTGATGCGCTGAATCTCCTTGTAAAGGCCGCTGATCAGTCCGACAAAGTCCTCAAAACGTGTCTCGTCGTTCTGCTGCATGGTGACGACCGCCTTTCGCTTACATGATGCTAACGGGTAAACATCTTAGCCGCATGCCCGAACCTCCGTACCCAAATATCCCATTTGTTAACCCATCAACATAAAAACCACCACAAAGGGGAAAGGCACCTTTGTGGTGGTTTGGGGCATCAATAGGTTCTAGGCGTCGCTACAGCTCCGCGCAAGGATTGTCGCGGGTCACAAGCGTCTTAACGACAACCGTCGCTCCCAGATAGCGCTCGAGCAGCTCGGCTAAGCGATCGATCGCGGCCTGGCAATCCCCCATCCGCTCGGGCTCCACGCACTCAATCGCCAGGAACGCATCGGCCGAATCGTCGGACAGGGCCGTTCTCACGCCGTCGCGCCAGTTCCAGCAGCGGCACACGGCGCCTGCATCGTCGATATAGGCAAGCTCGCCGGGCAGCGTCGGATCATCCGCCTCCTCGCCAAGTGGCAAGAACGCGTCGCCGCCGTCTGTCACCTTCAAGCGAAGGTCTCCCTCAATCGCATGCAAATCCTCGCCTCCCACGGGCAGCGCATAGGTCAACGAAATCGTGTTGTAGATATCCACCGCCGGCGTAATATGACCGACCGGCTTGCCCTTGAGCACGCGCTTGAGCAAGTTCTCGATCGAGCAGCGGGCGCCCTTTTTGGTCTTGAACAGCCGATAAGCCTCGCGCCATGCCTTGACCGGTGCGTTCTCGCTGATAGTATCGCTGGTCAGATGACGCTCCGCGTCGATATTGGCGCGGTCGAGCAACGCCGCAATCGCATCCACGTCCTCTTGAGGAATCTGAGCCGCGGGCTTCATGCCCTTTACGACCACAACACCGATAGCCGCCTGCGGAAATAGCTCCCAAAACGAATCCTCGGCAACGAAACTCTTCATGTGCTCTCCCTTCATAGCATGCGCCCGAGCCCGGGTGCCTAAACAAAAAGCGCCCTTACGACGGCCACCTTCAAAGTCCTACGGTGCCGCCACAAGAGCGCTTACGCTGCCCCCATCCGGAGAAGGGAGCGATATGTCAGGCGTATTGTAACCCGAGTCATCCGTGCGAGTAAAACCACCACAAAGGCGCCTGCCCCCTTTATGGTGGTTTTGGGTCGGAAGCAACGCTAGTGTCGGAGTCCCAACAAGCCGCGGCCGCGATGACGGGCGTCGGCGTGCACCTGAGCGTGCGGACCGGCGGCCTTGACGGACTCGGGCAGGTGCGAGTACTTCTTCTCGAAGTTCTCCTCGAACATGACGGCCAGGTTGTGCGCGGCCTCGTCGTAGCGAGCGGTGCTCTGCCAGTACTGGCGCGGCACCAGGATGCCGTCGGGCACACCGTGGCACGTCGTGGGAATGTCGACGTTAAAGATATCGTCGTGGACGAACTCGCTGTCCTCGATGGTGCCGTCGAGGGCGCGCGCGACCAGGGCGCGCGTGTAGGCCAGCTCAATGCGATGGCCAACGCCGTAGCCGCCGCCGATCCAGCCGGTGTTGACCAGATAGACGCGGGTGCGACCGTCGGCGATGCGCTCGCCGAGCATCTTAGCGTAGACCATGGGGTCGAGCGGCATAAACGGCTCGCCAAACAGCGAAGAGAACGTGGGCGTGGGCTCGGTGACGCCGACCTCGGTGCCGGGAATCTTAGCCGTAAAGCCCGTCACAAAGTGATACATGGCGGCGTCGGCCGTCAGGCGCGAGATGGGCGGCAGCACGCCAAAGGCGTCGCAGGTCAGGAAGAGCACGACGCTTGGGGTGGTGCCCATGCCCTTGGTCCACGCGTTGGGAATGTGCTCCACAGGGTAGGCCACGCGCGTGTTATGCGTGATGGAGACGTCGTCGTAGTTGGGCTTGCGGTTCTCGTCGAGCACCACGTTTTCGCATATGGCACCAAAGCGGACGGCGTTGAAGATCTCGGGCTCGTGGAAGGCATCCAGGCCTTCGCACTTGGCGTAGCAGCCGCCCTCGATGTTGAAGATGCCCATGTCGGACCAGCCGTGCTCGTCGTCGCCGATCAGCAGGCGCGTAGGGTTGGCCGAAAGCGTGGTCTTGCCGGTGCCGGACAGGCCAAAGAACACGGCAGTCTCGTGCGTGACGGGATCCATGCTGGCCGAGCAGTGCATGGGCAGCACGTCGTCCTCGACGGGCAGCAGGTAGTTCATGACGCTGAAGATCGACTTTTTGATCTCACCGGAGTAGCCGGTGCCGGCGACCAGAATCACGCGTTCCTGGAAGTTGATGACCACGGCGGCGCTGGAGTTGAGGCCCTTGATGGCAGGGTCGCACTGGTAGCCGGGAGCGGCGAGCACGCAAAAGTCCGGCTCACCGGTGCGCGCGATTTCGCGGGCGAGCGGGCGGGCGAGCATCTGCTTAATAAAGAGTGCCTGGCTGGCACGCTCGCAGGCAACGAGCAGTCGACGCGTGTGGTTGCGGTCGGCGCCGGCCATGCCGCGGGTGACGAACACATCGCGCTCGTTGAGGTAGTTGACGATACCGGCCTTGATGGTCTCGTAGCTCTCGATCGAAAGCGGTCGGTTGACGGCGCCCCAGGCGATCTTGTCGTGCACGTCGGGCGTGTCGACGATAAAGCGGTCGTTGGGCGAACGGCCGGTGCGCTCCCCCGTCTCGATCACGAGTGCGCCATTGGATGCCATGCGGCCTTCTTCGCGGCGGATGGCGTGCTCGACGAGCTCCGCGGCGGGTAGATCGACCAGCAGACGGGGCTGATTCTCGGCAGGATCTTCGACCAGCGTAAGACCAAAGTTGGACAAAACTTCTGCAGGGGTAACACCAGGCATGGGGCCTCCTTTAAAAGCGCGACACGTGGACGCGGCGCGCACTTTACTCACGTAAAGCCCGTTGTACCCGATATGCAAAAACGTTTTTGCGGCAAGGGCGGCAAGCCCGCCCAACGGTCAAAAATCGCAGGCAAACGGCCTAGTCATTGGGTAGTCATTGGGGACGTTCTTAAACGACTAGTCGTTGGGGACACTCTTGAACAGGCAACAACCAAGGAGCGTCCCCGGATGCCGGCACAGGACCGTTTTCGTAGATTCTCTGAAGGGCTGTGGCCAAAAAATGGCAAATATGAGTACTGTTACCGTTGCGAATACATTTATTTTGTTTACAAAAGAAGCCCTTGATGGAATTTATTCACATCAAGGGCTTCTTTTATTGAACATTTGAGGAGATACAGCAGCATATCCACTCGATAGATACGTCAGATAGTCTTAAAAATGGCCAAAATTGCTGCTACTGGAAAGGTATCAGTACTCATATTTGACGATTTTTGGTCACGACTCTTTATAGACACCCTGCACGGCGGCGCAAAACAGCCTCCAGCGGCAAGCAATCCGAAGACTGTCGGTCGCGCGCGCAGACGTGGTGTAAGAGCGTCCTGAGGTCCGTCGCTGCAAATCC
>CATYSO010000040.1 GCA_958412345.1 uncultured Collinsella sp.
AGCCGTGCAACGGAAAAGAGCCGCCCTTTCGGACGACTCAAACTGTAATGGGGCTGTTTTAGCTACCCTTTGACTGCCGACGAGCTATCTGGGCTGAGACATGTATCGACCGTCACATAGGGGCAGCTAAAAAAGCCCCGTCCCAAATTGACTACCCTAGGAGCCCGGTCCCAAAGGACTGGTCTATTTGCTCAGGCGCATGGCTTCTTGTACGGCGCCGTAGAGGTTGGCGTCGTTGCCGAGCTCGGCAACCATGACCTGAGGCATGGGGATGCCGGCAAGAAAGCCCTCATAGCCCGCGAGTGCCGCGGGCATCTGGCTGCGAAGCGCATCGATAAGCTCGGGATGGCACGAAATGCCGCCCGCAATCACAAACACCTCGGGATCGAGCACCGCCTGAAGGTTCACGAGCATGGCATCGAATGTGCACGCATAGCGGTCGAGCGCACGCTGCGCCGCTTGATCGCCGGCCTCAATCCACTCGAAGACACGACGTCCGTCTACGGCAGTATCTGCCGGCAACCCTTTCTCTGCCACCGCGGCGTCGCGCAGCGCACGCCAGCCGCCTGTGCCGGCAAACACGTTGTCCGGCGCCGCCGCACGCGTCACATCGTTGCGCAGAAAGCTAAACTCGCCCGCAAAGCCATGCGAACCGCGAAGGACGTGGCCATCGATAACGATGCCGCCGCCAATGCCGGTGCCAATGGCAAGCACCACACCAATACGGTGCCCACGCAGCGCACCTGCCGCATATTCGCCGAGCGCGCAGCACTTTCCGTCGTTGTTGACCGCTACCGGAATGCCAAATCGCTCGTGCAGCATCTTTCCCAGCGGGCAGCCGTCCATATAGGTGAGCGCGCCGCCGCGATGGATGGTGCCGTCGGCATCGTCCTCATAGATGCCGCCGGGGGCGCTCACGCCCACAGCAGACACGCGGTCGCGGAACGGCTCAATAAGACCGGCGAGGGCCTCAACCGCTTCATCCGCCGTGTTGAAATCGGTCGGCAGGCTACCGCGCTCGCGAATGGAAAAATCCTCGCCCAGCACGGCCCACTTGACTGCCGTACCGCCCACATCGATGCCAAAGTACTCTTTCATGCTGCTCCCATGTAAATGTAAATGCGCCAATAGCCTAGGCTCTTATTGCCCATGCAACCACAGGGGCCTCAAGCATATATTGGGTTTTAGGCTAACGGTCACGTTCACTCTATAAACGGCGTTTAATCTGTTTTTAGCAGCTAGTTCTACAAGTACATCAACAAAGTGGCTAATTTGGAACGGGGCGCAAGGGCCGTTTAGCCAAGGACGCGGGCCATGCGCGTCTTGAACTCGGAGAGAAAGCGCGGGGCGTCCACGGTGAGCGCCACAAGCGCGCTCTTATCGGGGTCGGCCACGCGGCGCTCATCGCAGATGGTGCGGCCGCGGTACTCGCCCAGCAGGTCAACGCGCAGGTTGCAGCCGAGTGCACCCACGAGCGTGGGGTCGATCGCCACGGCAACGGCCAACGGGTCGTGCAGCGCGCAGCCGCCCAAATAGGGCGCGTTCATCTCGTATGAGCCAATGTAGTGCTCGACCATACCCGCAAACGCGCAGCCCGCCATGGTGCCCGAACCCGTCCAGCCAGCGATATCGCGGCGCGTGAGCACCACGCGATGCGTCACGTCCAGACCGACCATGGTGAGCTTGCGGCCCGAGCGCAGCACGGCGTCGGCGGCCTCGGGATCGCTTGCCATGTTGGCCTCGGCGCCCGCACTCACGTTGCCGGGCACGGTCAAGGCGCCGCCCATCACGACCACGCGGCCGATGGACATCATCGCCGCCGCATCGCGCTCCAAGGCAAGCGCCAAGTTTGAGAGCGGGCCGGTCGCCACGTAGACCAGATCGGGTCCATAGGTGCGTGCGGCATCGATCAGATAATCGACCGCCGCGTTACCATCGGCCGATGTCGCCCCCACCGGCTCGTAGGGCGATGCGGGCACGCTCGCGCCGCCAATGCCGTTTTTACCATGGATGAGCGTAGTGGACGCCGGCGGCGTATAGGGCTCGTTCGCCTTAATGGGACGATCGGCGCCCAGGTACACCGGCACCTCGGGTCGGCCCAACAGGTCGAGCACCGCCAGGCAGTTATGCGCCGACTGCTCGACGCGCACGTTGCCAAAGCACGTGGTAATACCGACGAGCTCCACCTCGGGGCTCGCGATGGCGTAGGCGAGCGCCATCGCGTCGTCCACGCCCATATCCAAATCAAGGATCAGCTTCTTGGTTGCCATTGTTCTACTCCGCTTCTCCGTCTCAATCGTTTAATCAAACCAATGTTCAACTTCGGCGCGCGTGGGAATCGATTGCTGAGCACCCAGGCGCGACACCGTCACTGCCGAGGCGCGAGCGCCCGCGGCCATGCACTCAAAGAGAGGCAAGCCCTGCAGCCGAGCCGCCGCAAGTGCGCCGATAAACGTATCGCCCGCAGCCGTGGTGTCGACCACCTCACCCGAAAGCGCCGGCATGCGCAACAGCCCTCCGTTATCGCCGAGCGTAACCGACCCGGATCCGCCCAGCGTGATGACCGCGGCACCGGCACCCTTGGCGAGCAAAGCCCCAAGCGCGGCCACGCAGCTCGCGTCATCCGTGGGCAAGATGCCCGTCAGCGCCTGGCACTCGGTCTCGTTGGGACAAACCAAGTCGACCGCAGGCCACGCGCCCGCCGGCAAGTCGCAGGCAGGAGCCGGGTTAAAGATCGTATAGAACCCCAGCCTGTGGGCGCAAGAGAGCGCCGCGGCCGTGGCCATCAGGTCGCATTCGCCCTGGGCGATAAAGACGCCGCCGGCCGCCGGGGCGAGGTCGCAGATATTGGCGTCGAGCTCATCGGCCACCAGATAGCGCAGCGCGCAGGCAACGTCTTCGCCCGAAAGCGCATGGTTGGCGCCCGGCGATAACACGATGCGGTTGTCGTTCTCGCAGCGAATGATAGTCGCGGTGCCCGTCTCCACGTCGTCGCGACGCGCCACAAACTCAACGCCCACGCCAGCATCTTGGAGCCCCGCCACCAGTGCGTCACCAAATGTATCGCGCCCGACGGCGCCGATCATGCACGTGCGCGCACCCATGCGCGCGGCGGCGACAGCCTGGTTTGCACCCTTGCCGCCGGCGTTGGTGATAAAACCGCTTCCGCCGACGGTCTCGCCCGCACGCGGCATGCGCTCGCACGCCACCGAAAGGTCCATGTTCATGCTGCCGAACACCGCAACGATGCCGCGATCTGCCATGGAAACCTCCTCATCCGCGGGCTTTTTGCCCACCGTCGGCCGTCAATCGTATGCTTTCGCACCTCTATAACTTTAGTTCACTTTGATGTGAACGCGCGCTTGAGGTTGCGCCAGCAGCAAGCATTCACAGGAGCAGGCGGCTACAATGAATACGTGCTGATTATTCTCGTCATTGGATGATGTTTTATGGAACAATTCCCGCAATCGAGCTCACGCGGCCGACGCCGCACGGGCAACGAACCGGCGCCGCACGAACGTCCGCGGGCCGAGCGCCGCACCGGCGGCTCGCGACGCGCCCCGAGCCCTCATCGTGCGCCCGCCAACAAAGCGGACCATGCCAGCGCCGCCACCGCAGACCAGACGCCCGCTCGTCCCAAATCCCGCTACATCCCCGCCCTCGACGGCCTGCGCACGCTCGCCGTTGTCGCGGTGGTGCTCTATCACCTCAACCTCACATGGGCGCAAGGCGGCTTGCTCGGCGTCACGATCTTTTTTGTGCTTTCGGGCTATCTGATCACGCGCCTGCTGCTCAACGAAGTCGCCAAGACCGGACGCATCGACCTCAAGAGCTTCTGGATTCGCCGCATCCGCCGCCTGTTCCCCGCCGTAGTGACCGTCGTGGTGGTGACCTGCGCGCTGTGCACGATCTTTAACCACGTGATGCTCACCAAGATGCGTCCCGACATCCTGCCGTCGCTGCTGTTCTTCAACAACTGGTGGCAGATTGCGCAGGACGTCTCGTACTTCAACGCCTTGGGCGATCCCTCGCCGCTCACGCACTTTTGGTCGCTCGCCATTGAGGAGCAGTTCTACCTCATCTGGCCGCCGCTGCTGTTTGCCATGGTATCCATACATGTGAGCAAACCCAACACGCGCCGCGTGGTTCTGGGCCTTGCCGCGGTTTCCGCCGTCGCCATGATGGTGCTCTACAACCCTGCCGCCGACCCCAGCCGCGTGTACTACGGCACCGACACCCGCGTGTTCTCGCTGCTGCTGGGCGCTTGGATGGCGTTTATCCCCGATCGCGACTTGGCGCCCGTGCGCCTCGCGCGTCGCCTGGGGCTCGACCGCCTCGTCGCCAAGCACGACAAGAATGCCGAGGACAAGCAGGACGCGAAGGCCGGCAACGCAGCCGAGACCGCCCCGGCCCAGCCGAGCACGCTCGTGCGCTTTTGGTCCTCGCCCGCATCCATCGATGTACTGGGCATCGTGGGCCTGGTTGGCCTTGCCGCCATGGTCGCGCTCACCAACGGCTACACGGCGTTCCAGTATCGCGGCGGCACGCTGCTGTGCTCCATCCTCACGCTCATGGTCATCGCGGCCTGTGTGCAGCCCCAAGGAATGGTGGCCCGCGCACTATCCGCCGAGCCGCTCGTATGGGTTGGCAAGCGCTCCTACAGCATCTACCTGTGGCACTATCCGCTGTTGCTGCTCATGAACCCGGTCGCCAATATCAACGATACGCCCTGGTGGCAGTACATTTTGCAGGTACTGCTGGTGGTAGCCGTCGCCGAATGCTCCTATCGCTTTATCGAGACGCCGTTTAGGAAGGGCGCCTTTGGGCGCACTGTCTCCGAGTTCCGCGATGGCACCACCACGCCTGCCAACTGGGTGCGCGCGCATATTCCTGCGTGTGCCACTTGCGGCATCGTGCTTGTCATCGCGCTGGGCGGTCTGGTCTTTGTGCCAGAAACCTCCGCGCTCAGTGGCGAGGGCGCCGAAGTCCTCAACAAGGAAGCTAAAAACGCCGCGCCCACGGACCAACAGGCAGCCGACGACACCGACAAGGACAACGACGGCTTCCCCGATGGCTCCTACGACCTGCTCATGATCGGCGACTCCGTGTCGCTACGTGCCGTGGACGCCTTTGACGGCGTATTCCCCCACAGCCACATCGATGCCGAAAAGGGCCGCCAATTCGATGCGGGCCGCGCGACATTTGAGGGTTATATCCAACAGAACCTTGCCGGCAAAATCGCGGTCTTTGCCCTGGGCACCAACGGCTTGGTAACCGATGACCAGATCGATGCCATCATGGCCGATGCGGGAGACAAGCGCATTGTCGTGTTTGTGAACACGCGCAGCCCGCAGCCGTGGGTGGGATCGACCAACCAGGCCATCGCCAATGCTGCCACGCGCTACAAGAATGTGCGCGTTATCGACTGGTACGGATACAGCGCCAACCGAAATGACCTGTTCGATGGCGACGGCACGCACCTGTCGACTACCGGTGTGACCGAATATCTCAACTTGATTCACGACGCGGTCAAGAAGGATCTGCCCGTGCACCCCGAGGATCACGTCAACGACCCGCAGCCGGCAGCGGTGAAGTCCGCCACCGACGCGCTTGTCAATGCCCTCGCCTTCAAGCCGCACAAGCTGGGCACCGACAAGTAATCCGGCAGCTAGGGACGTTCCTTTTATGCCGGCACCTGGGGACACTCCCGCGACGAGCGAAAGCCGCCCCTGGGCTGTCAATTCCAGTCCAGGGGCGGCTTCGTAAGGTAGCGCGCAGAGATGTGGTGTAAGAGGCGGGGCATGCCCCGCCTCTTCCCTT
>CATYSO010000041.1 GCA_958412345.1 uncultured Collinsella sp.
CCACCTCGTCCCCCCATAAAACACCCCCCGTGGGCGGGGGCGCGTTTTTTTTTTTTTGTTGGGGTATTGGCAAATTAAAAAAAAAATCCCGGGCGCCCCGGCCCCGGCGATATATCACTGGCTGACCATAGTTAAATGCACAGTATCCAAGGTAGCGTCAGCAAAGTCCCCATTACTTTAAAAATTATCAGCCCCCGCATATCGAAACGATCGAGAGGGCCGCCTCCGGGCGGGGAGACTTTGTCCGGGGAAGTTCGCGAAGCCCACTTCCCCGGACAAAGTCTCCCCGCCCGGAGGCGGCCCCAGCGCGAGACCGTCCCGGATGCCTACCTACTCGTTGTCGCCTGCGGTCATTTGCGTTGCGGAGAGCGCGCCGTCGGCAGCGGTTGCGGCTGCGGCGTCGGGCCAGACCCAGTCGGTGAAGGCCGGGTGATCGTAGCCCTCATCGCACGCGAACTCGAAGGCCTCGGTGCGGAATGTCTCCCACTTATCAATCTGCTCGGCAAACTTATCGGCGTCGACCATGCACAGCACGTCGGCGGCCAGTGCCCAGCGGTCCATGTTGTTCAGGCGCAGCATGTCGAACGGCGTTGTCGTGGAGCCCTTCTCCTCGTAGCCGTGAACGCGGAAGGCGTCGTGGCCGGGGCGGTTCCAGATCAGGCGGCGAATCGTGCCGGCATAGGCGTGGAACGCAAAGAGGACGGGCTTCTCGCCGCAGCCGAACAGCTCAGCCCAGCGCTCGTCGCTGAGAGCCTGGTCGTTCTCGCAGACGTTCTGGATCTTGAGCAGGTCGACCACGTTGACGAACCATACCTTGATGCCCAGCTCGCGCAGCATGTCGGTTGCAGCCAGAGCCTCGAGCGTCGGCACGTCGCCGCAGGTGGCGACCACGACGTCGGCCTCGGCGAGCGAATCGGCGGTCGATGCCCACTCCCAAGTCGCAACGCCCTCGGCGAGCTCCGCCTTGGCCTCGTCGACCGTCTGGAAGGTCGGAGCAGGCTGCTTGCCGCAGAAGATGGCGTTGACGCAGTCAGTGGACTGGTAGACGCGCTCGGCCACGGCGAGAGCCATGTTAGCGTCGGCCGGATAGTAGGCGTTTACGATGTGCGTGTCGTTGGCCTTGTTGAGCAGCAGGTCGATAAAGCCGGGGTCCTGATGCGAGAAGCCGTTGTGGTCCTGACGCCAGACGTGGCTCGACAGCAAAATGTTAAGGCCGCTGATGGGGGCACGCCACGGAATCTCGCGCTTGGTAGCCTCAAGCCACTTGCAGTGCTGGTTGACCATGGAGTCGACCACATGGACAAAGCTCTCGTAGGAGCTCCACACGCCGGAACGGCCAGTGAGCACGTAGGCCTCGAGGAAGCCCTCGCATTGGTGCTCGGACAGCTGCTCGACGACCTTACCGGAGCCTGCCAGCAGCTCGTCGTTGGCCTCGTCCTCGTAGAAGCCGGCGTCCCACTGCTTCTTGGTCACCTTGTAGGCAGCCTGCAGACGGTTGGACGCGGTCTCGTCGGGACCAAAGATGCGGAAGTCATCCATGTTCTTGGCCAGAACGTCGGCAGTGTACTCACCAAAGACGCGGGCGGCCTCGGTGGAGCCCCAGCCATGACCCTTAGTTGCGACGGGGACCTCGTGGGCATGAATATCGGGCAGCTCGAGCTCGCGACGCACCTTACCGCCGTTCGCGTTGGGGTTGGCGCCGATGCGCAGCTCGCCGGTCGGCATAAAGGCCGTCACCTCGGGGCGCACCTGGCCCTCGGGCGTAAAGAGCTCCTCGGGCTTGTAGGAACGCAGCCACTCGCGCAGCACGCGGAAGTGCTCGTGGGTGTCCTTGGCACTCGCCAGCGGCACCTGATGCGCGCGCCAGGAGTCCTCGGTCTTCTTGCCGTCGATGTGCTTGGGGCAAGTCCAGCCCTTGGGCGTACGGAACACAATCATGGGGTAGGCCGGGCGGACCACGGTCTCGCCTGAGGCGGCCTGGGCCTGCGCGGTGGCCTTGATGTCACAGATCTCGTCAAAGACCTGCTCAAACAGGGCAGCGAAACGCGCATGAATGCTTGCGTGGCTCTCGTCGTCAAAGCCGGCGACAAAGAAGTGCGGCTTATAGCCCATGCCCTCAAAGAACTTGGTGAGCTCTTCGTCGGACACGCGGGCAAGGATGGTGGGGTTGGCGATCTTGTAGCCGTTGAGGTGCAGGATCGGCAGGACGATGCCGTCGGTCGCCGGGTTCACGAGCTTGTTGGACTGCCAAGAGGTCGCGAGCGGACCGGTCTCGGACTCGCCATCGCCCACCACGGCCACGGCCAGCAGGCTCGGGTTGTCCATAACGGCGCCGTAGGCGTGGCTGAGCGTGTAGCCGAGCTCGCCGCCCTCGTGGATGGAACCGGGCGTCTCGGGCGCAAAGTGGCTCGGGATGCCGCCGGGATAGGAGAACTGGCGGAAGAACTTCTGCAGGCCGGCCTCGTCATTGGTGATGTCGGGGCGAATCTCGCGGTAGGTGCCGTCGAGCAGCGACTGAGCAGTACCGGCGGGGCCACCGTGACCAGGGCCCATCAAGAAGATAGCATTCTGGTTGTGGTCGGCAATGAGACGATTGACGTGACCAAACAGGAAGTTGATGCCGGGCGTGGTGCCCCAGTGGCCAACCAGGCGGTGCTTAACGTCCGGACGACCGAAGTCGCGCGTCTCGCCGGTCTTCTCGTCGACAAAGTCGGGGCGCATTAGCGGGTTAGAGCGAAGGTAGATCTGACCGACGGACAGATAGTTCGATGCGCGCCAATACAGGTCGACGCCCTCGAGCTCGGAAGCCGGCACCTCGTGGCCCAGCTTTTGCCACGGCGTCCCCAGTGTTTTAGCCATTGTTTATGTCCCTTCGCTGTGCGGTCGCCCTCCGATACGGCAACCTTTCGTTGGGACTAGTATATTTGCTAAAACGTTTTATCATGGTGAAAAAACGTTTTATCACCCTTATCAATCCCATCGATTAGCAAAACGCGACATTCACCTGCGGCATTGCCCGTCACAGGTGCTCCACATTCGGTCTCTGCAAACTGATAAACGTGTTTAGTTGTGTTTAGTAAGCTCGAGCACGCTGTCCTTAACGATAAGCTCCGGCTCCAGAACGACCTCTTCGGCACGCCTGCCGCCCCTACCGGCAAGACGCTTGGACATGCAGCCAAAAGCATGCTCCGCAAGGACACCAGGGTCCTGCTCAATCGCGGTCAGCGCCGGCTCAAAGAGAACGTCGGCCGCCGAGTTGTCATAGCTCACCACCGAGATATCGCCCGGGATGCTCTTCCCCATCTCGTGCAAACGCTTGAGCAAACCGAGGGCAATGTTATCCGAGCTTGCGAACACGGCAGTGGCGTCAGTTGCGAGCACCGCCTCCGAGGCCTCGTATGCGCTCGGAATGTAGTACTCGCTCTCAAACTCCAAACGCGCGTCGATCGGCAGGCCAACCTCACGCAGAGCGCGCTCATAGCCGGCAAGTCGCTTGCGACCCGTATTGGAACGGCGTGCGTTAACCAAGCAGGCGATGCGACGGTGACCTTGCTCGATCAGATAGCGGGTGGCCATGTAGCCACCCATCTCGTGGTCGAACATCACCTTGTCGCACTCGAGCCCCTCAATGGCACGGTCGACCATTACCGCCGGGATGGGCAGATGGCTGACTTCTTCGCGCAGGGCGCGGTCGTCGGAGAACTCGTCACCCACCACCAGAAAGACGCCATCAACGCCGCGCGTCACCAGCTGGCGCAGCAGCTCCAAATCGTCATCGGCGCTGCCGCCCGAGCTGGTAATGAAGAGCGCATAGCCGTCCTCGCGGCAGCGCTTTTCCAGGCTACCGGCGAGCGAGGCAAAAAAGCGGCTCTCGATGTTAGGGACGATAAGGCCCAGCGTGCGCGACTCGCGCATGACCAGGCTGCGCGCAATCTGGTTGGGAACATAGTGGTTGCGCGCCGCGACCTCTTTGATGAGCTTGCGGTTTTCTTCCGAGATGCGACAGGGCCGATTATTAAGAACAAGCGAGACCGACGAGGGGGAAAGCCCCACCTCCTGGGCGATCTGCTTGAGGGTGACTTTGTTGGCCATCTCGCTCCTTCCGGGTTTACGCGCAATCTCTTGAAAGTATAGCGACTACCCCTCTACCTCGGTGATAAACACTTTACCAATCCGGTGGACGGCTGTTTTATCGCCGCCAGCGCACCAAATCCGTCCGGGTGGGGTATATTGCAATCGATTGATGACAACGACCACCAAAAGGCGGATATTCGTATGCACGAGAACGACTTTTTTAACGAGGACCTGCTGTGCGCGCTCGCTGGCGTTGCCGGCGAGGACAACGTGCTGATGAGCGAGCCTATGCGCGAGCACACCACGTTTAAGATCGGCGGCCCGGCCGACGTCTTTGTCACGCCCGATACCGAGCAGGGCCTCGTCGCCACGCTCGATACCTGCTATCGCTGCGACCTGCCACTCACCATCGTGGGCAACGGCTCCGACTTGCTCGTCGGCGACAAGGGCATCCGCGGCGTCGTCGTAGCGCTGGGCGAGGGCCTCTCCGACATTACGGTCAACGGCACGCACGTCACGGCGGCAGCCGGCGCCTTGCTTTCCGATGTCGCCGCGGCGGCAGCCGAGGCCGGTCTCACCGGCATGGAGCCCATCTCGGGCATTCCCGGATCGGTCGGCGGCGCCTGCTACATGAACGCCGGAGCTTACGGTGCCTGCATGGCCGATGTACTGGAGTCCGTGCGCGTCTACAAGCCCGCCCGCATGCTCGACGACGGCACCCGCGGCAGCGGCAATATCATTGAGTTCGATGTCGATGAGCTCAACCTGGGCTATCGCAAGAGCCGCATTGCCGACGACGGCTTCATCGTGCTTTCGGCCACTTTCAATCTCGCCCCGGGCAACGCCGCGATGATCAAGGCCGACATGGACGACTACCGCCAACGCCGCGAGGACAAGCAGCCGCTCGACATGCCGAGTGCCGGCTCCACCTTCAAGCGCCCCGAGGGCCACTTTGCCGGCAAGCTCATCATGGACGCCGGCCTGCGAGGACACGCCATCGGCGGCGCGCAGGTGAGCGAAAAGCACTGCGGCTTCATCGTCAACGCCGACCACGCCACCGCCGCCGATGTCGACGAACTCATCCGCCACATCCAAACAACCGTCAAAGACCAATTCGACGTAGACCTAGAACCCGAAGTCCACCGAGTAGGCGAATTCCTCTAATAAAAAAGAAGGCCCCGAAAGGGGCCTTCGCCATCTTTATATCAGACAACCAGTCCGGTGTGTCGCGCTTTGAACCCGGAAGGTCCGGGACTGCGGGCGAGGCATAAGGTTGGTCGCGAGTTCCGCACGCAAAGAAGGCCACTTAATGTGGCCTTCGTCTTGCGCAG